>UQKK01000038.1 GCA_900541505.1 uncultured Ruminococcus sp. | reverse complement strand
ATACGGATTTGTTACTCACCGCCTATAGAGGCGGGAGTCATCTCCCTCTGATATAGTGCCGGTGTATCAGCAGCAACACTGACATTAAACACATTTTAACACTTTGCAGTCTAAAAGTAAAATAAATCTGCCTCTGTTGTTAAAACTTAATAAAATAGTTGTAATTACAGCGAAGTTTTAGTACAATATACACATATAGCATATATGCGCACAGACGGCTTACAGCGCATGCGCATATAGAAAACTACACACAAGGAGGCAGCAGCATGAAGGTTTACAGAACAGACGAGATTAGGAACGTAGTATTGCTCGGACACGGCGGGAGCGGCAAGACAAGTCTTGTCGAGGCGATGTTATATGTATCTGGGGCAACGAACCGTATGGGGAAAATCGGAGATTCCAATACGGTCAGCGATTTTGACAAAGAGGAACAGAAGCGCGGATTTTCTATCAGCACAAGTCTGATTCCGATTGAATGGGAAAAAGCAAAGATTAATATCCTGGACACTCCCGGATATTTCGATTTTGTCGGTGAAGTAGAAGAGGCAGTCAGCGCGGCGGATGCTGCGGTCATCGTTGTTTCCGGTAAAGCGGGCGTGCAGGTCGGCACAGAGAAGGCATGGGAGCTGTGCGACAAGTATAATCTGCCCCGTATGATTTATGTGACGGAGATGGATGTGGACGATGCAAGTTTCCGTCAGGTGGTGGAAGATTTGACGGCGAGATACGGCAAGAAGATTGCGCCGCATTTCCAGCCAATCCGTGAAAATGAAAAGCTGGTCGGATACATCAATGTCATCAAAAATGCGGGACGCCGCTACACAGGCGTAGGTCAGAGAGAAGAGTGTGAGATTCCGGAGTACTGTCTGCCGAACCTTCAGATTTTGAGAGATGCTCTGATGGAATCTGTGGCAGAGACAAGCGAAGAGTTTATGGAGAGATATTTCAACGGCGAGGAATTTTCCGTAGAGGAGATTCGCTCTGCCATGCGTACAGAGGTGATGGACGGAGATATCGTTCCGGTGGCGATGGGCTCCAATATTCAGGCACAGGGCGTTGCCAACCTTCTGTCAGATATTGTAAGATTCTTCCCGAGCCCGGATAAACGGAGCTGCGCGGGACTGAACCGCACGACCAACGAAATTTTCGAGGGGAATTACGACTTCGCCAAAGCGAAGACCGCTTATGTATTTAAGACCATGGTGGACCCGTTCATCGGTAAATATTCCTTTGTAAAGGTATGCTCCGGTGTGCTCAAAGGGGATGATGTGCTGTACAACGCGGATACTGAGGCGGAGGAGAAGCCGGGCAAGCTCTACACCATGTGCGGCAACAAGCCAACAGAAGTATCCGAGCTGTTTGCAGGTGATATCGGCGCTATCGCAAAACTGACCAATACCCGCACAGGAGATACCCTCTCCACAAAGAATACGCCTGTATCCTACGCGAAGACAGATTACTCTGCGCCGTATACATATATGAGATACCGCGTGAAAAATAAAGGCGATGAGGATAAGGTTTCCCAGGCGCTGGCGAAGATGACAGCGGAAGATGTGACACTGAAGGCGGTCAATGACAGTGAGAACCGTCAGACCCTGCTCTATGGAATGGGCGACCAGCATCTGGAGATTGCGGCGAGCAAGCTGGCAGCCAGATATAAGGTAGAGATTCTCCTTGAGACACCGAAGGTAGCGTTCCGCGAGACCATCCGCAAGAATTCCGATGTGGATATGAAGTATAAGAAGCAGACCGGCGGACACGGACAGTATGGACACGTTAAGATGAAATTCGAGCCCTCCGGAGATTTGGAGAAGCCATACGTATTTGAGGAATGTGTAGTCGGCGGAGCCGTGCCGAAGAACTACTTCCCGGCAGTGGAAAAGGGACTTCAGGATTCCGTGGTGAAAGGACCTCTTGCCGGATATCCGGTAGTGGGTGTGAAGGCGACATTGTACGATGGTTCCTACCATCCGGTAGACTCTTCCGAGATGGCGTTTAAGACGGCGACCAGCCAGGCGTTCAAGAAGGGCTTCATGGAGGCGGGACCGGTCCTCATGGAACCAATCGTTTCCCTGAAAGTGACAGTGCCCGATGATTACACCGGAGATGTGATGGGAGATTTGAACAAGAGGCGCGGACGTGTGCTCGGCATGAATCCGGTTTCCGGCGGCAAACAGGTTATCGAGGCAGATATCCCCATGACCGGACTGTTCGGATACTGCACAACGCTTCGTTCCATGACAGGCGGCAGAGGAACTTACGAGTATACTTTCGCGAGATACGAGCAGGCTCCGTCTGATGTACAGGAGAAGGAGATTGCGGCGAGAGCGGCGGCAGAAGAGTAAGAACATAATGTGTATGACACAGTGAGAGAAAAATGAAGAAGGAGCTGTTGCAGGATGAGATATCAATCATACATCCGTGGGGCAACAGCTCCTTTTCTGTGCATAGTAACAAAGGGTGTAAGGATACCGGAAAGATTCGGCGCAAAGGCATTGTAGTTTGCATATAAAAGTGCTATAATTTTTCTGCTGTTTTGATAACGGCAAATTGAAAAGGAAAACAGAGGGAAAACAAATGAAGATAGTGATTATCGGGGACGGTAAGGTAGGCTATAAGCTGGCGAGGTCTCTGTCGGCGGAAGATTATGATGTGGTGCTCATAGACAGCAATGAGAGAAAATTAAGAGCAGCCATAGACCGTCTGGACGTTTTCTGCGTCAGCGGAGACGGCGGCAGTGTGGAAGTGCAGAAAGAAGCGGATGTACCCAATGCCGATTTGGTGATTGCCTGTACATCCACAGACGAGTGCAATATGCTGAGCTGCCTGATTGCCAAGAGACTGGGGGCAAAGCATACGATTGCCAGGGTGAGAAATCCCGTGTATTACCAGCAGATAGATATCCTCAAAGAAGATTTGCATCTGAGCATGGTGGTAAACCCGGAGCTTATTATGGCGGAGGAGATTTACAGGCTGCTGCTGTTCCCGGATGCCAGCAAGATGGAAACATTTGTAAAAGGCAGGGCAGAGCTCATAGAGTATCTGCTGACTGAAAAGAGTCCGTTAAGAGGAATGTCTCTTGCGGATGTGTATAAGAAGCTTCAGGTGAAGATTCTTGTATGCGCGGTGGAGAGAGGAACGGATGTATTCATTCCATCCGGTGATGATGTGCTCAGAGAAGGGGACCGGATTCATATCGCGGCGTCCCACGAGGATTTGAAGCAGTTTTTCGGGTCCGTGGGATATCACAAAGGGAAAATCAGAAAAGTGCTCATCTGCGGCGGCGGAAGGACCAGCTACTATCTGGCGAAACAGCTCCTTGCCATTGGAATGTGGGTGAAGATTATTGAAAAATCCGAGGAGAAGTGTGAAAATCTGTGCGAGCTGCTTCCCAAAGCGACTATCATCCACGGCGATGCATCGGATCATGACCTTTTGATTGAAGAGCAGATAGACGAGGCGGATGCGTTTGTGGCACTCACAGGGATGGATGAAGAGAATATTATCATGTCCCTTTTTGCAAAGAGCCAGAATGTAGATAAGATTATTGTGAAGATTAATGAAGACCGCAGAGCGAAAATGGTAGAAAATTTTGAGATAGACAGTATTGTCTCCGCAAAGACAGCGACCGCGGACAGAATTTTAAGCTATGTGCGGGCGAGAAAAAATTCACAGGGGAGCGTGAATGTAGAGACACTCTACCAGCTGGTGGACGGCAAGGTGGAAGCTCTGGAGTTTATCGTTAAGTCAGAAACTTCTTATACGGGTATTCCTCTGAAAGATTTGTCTCTCAAATCCAATAACCTTATTGCATGTATCGCGAGAAAGCGAAGGATTATCATCCCTAATGGTGACGACTGCATCAACGTTGGGGACAGTGTCATAGTAGTCACTATGGAAAAGCAGATTCAGGATATTCAGGACATTTTAATGTAGGTGGGGCGCGTTATGAACAAGAAGATGATATGCTATATTCTGGGAAAAATGCTGGGAGTGGAAGGAGCGGTCCTCCTGGTTCCGGCATTTGTGTCCCTCCTGTACAGGGAGAAGAGTGGTCTGGCATTTTTGGCTGTGAGCGCCATTCTCGGAATCCTGTTCCTGATTTTTGGGCGGAAAGCGCCTGAAGAGAGGACCATTTACGGAAAGGAAGGGTTCGTGGTGGTCGGGATTGCCTGGGTCTTATGGTCATTGTTTGGAGCGCTGCCTTTTTTCCTGTCAGGCAGTATACCCTATTACCCGGACGCCTTTTTTGAGACTGTTTCCGGGTTTACTACAACTGGTTCGACTATCCTCGTGGATATCGAGAGTCTGCCAAAGGGAATGTCCTTCTGGCGGAGTCTGACACACTGGATAGGCGGTATGGGGGTGCTGGTTTTCGTCATGATGCTCACCTCGCTGAAATCAGATAATTCCATGCATCTGATGCGGGCAGAGGTGCCGGGACCGGAGGCAGATAAGCTGGTGCCTAAAGCAAGGCATACGGCAAAGATTCTCTATGAGATGTATTTTGTGCTGACAGCAGTGGAAGTAATCCTTCTGATGTTTGGCGGCATGAGTTTTTATGATGCCCTGCTGCATTCTTTCAGTACAGCGGGAACGGGAGGATTTTCCAACCGCAATGCCAGCGTAGCCTATTATGACAGTGCGTATATCGACGGTGTCATAGGGGTGTTTATGATTTTGTTCGGAATCAACTTTAACCTATATTTCCTCATCTGCATGAAGAAATGGAAGGAAGCTTTAAAAAATGAGGAGATGCGAGCTTATCTGGGAATTATAGCCGCATCGGTCGTTATCATCACGGTGAATATTTTACACATATGTGAGAGCGTGGGGCAGGCGTTTCGGTACTCCTTTTTTCAGGTGGCTTCTATTATCACGACGACCGGATTTTACAGCGCAGATTACAATCACTGGCCGGAGCTGTCCAAGGCGCTCCTTCTGGTTCTCATGGTCATAGGCGCCTGCGCGGGAAGCACCGGAGGGGGAATCAAGGTCTCCCGGCTTCTGATACTGGTAAAGACAGTGAAACAGGGTGTACAGAGGATTTTACATCCGAAAGCTGTGACGGTAGTGCGCGTGAACGGGAAAAAAATCGGACAGGATACGATGCAGGGGGTATATCTTTACTTTGTATCCTATATACTGATAATTATCATCTCTGTGCTGTTGGTATCAATTGACAACTTTGATTTTGCCACTACTTTCAGCGGGGTGTTGACAACCATCAATAATGTAGGACCGGGAATTTCCGCCGTCGGACCAGTAGATAATTTCCAGGACTTTTCGCTGCTGTCTAAGATTGTGTTCTGTGTGGATATGCTGGCGGGGCGGCTGGAAGTGATTCCATACCTGCTCATTTTTTCGCCGGAATTGTGGAGGCGAACGTTTTAACGGGAGGATAGAATGAAAAATATCAAGACAAAAATTGCGGCAGCGGCTGCGGTAATCCTGCTGCTGGGTATCTATTACTATGTGGCGCTGCCTGCCATCAATATCCATTCCACGGAATTTTGGATATTCCTCATGATTATTGTAGTGCTGGCAGCGGTAGGCTATGCGAGAAAAAAGCGGCTGAACCGCTATGAACTGCGGACATCAAAGGGGCTGAAGGCAATCCTGGGGGTGCTGGCGGCAGTCGTTATCGTGTATCTGGTGGGGACTTTGCTGTCTTCTCCTATCGTAAACGCGAAAAAATACCAGAAGCTGATGACAGTGGAAAACGGCGAGTTTTCAAAAGATATTGAGGAGCTCTCCTTTGACCAGATTCCACTTTTAGACAGAGAATCCGCAGCAATCTTAGGAAACAGGAAGATGGGAAGCATGGTGGACATGGTATCCCAGTTTGAGGTGGATGAACTGTACAGCCAGATTAACTATCAGGACCAGCCGGTGCGGGTGTCGCCGCTGAAATACGCCAATATCATTAAATGGCTGACCAACCAGAACGAAGGAATCCCCGCCTATATCCGCATCGATATGGCGACCCAGAATACAGAGCTGGTGAAACTCGAAGAGGGTATGAAATACACAGAGAGCGACCATTTCAACCGCAATATATACCGTCATCTGCGTTTCAGATATCCGACCTATATTTTTAATGACTTGAGCTTTGAGATAGATGACAACGGTGTGCCGTACTGGATTTGTCCGGTCAAGAAGTTCAACATCGGACTCTTTGGCGGCGAGACCATCGGCAGGGTGGTGCTTTGCAATGCCATAACAGGAGAGACGACAGACTACAGCATTGAGGATGCGCCGGAGTGGATTGACCGGGCGTACTCCGCGGACCTTCTGGTGGAGCTGTATGATTATTATGGGACGTTAAAGCACGGGTTCTTCAACAGTATCCTCGGACAGAAAGACTGTCTGAATACAACAGACGGATACAACTATCTGGCGATTGACGATGACGTGTGGGTGTACACCGGGGTCACTTCCATCACGGGAGACCAGTCCAATGTAGGATTTGTGCTCATGAACCAGAGAACCATGGAGACGAAGTTCTACGAGGTGGAAGGTGCCACGGAAGCTTCGGCAATGTCCTCAGCGGAAGGGCAGGTGCAGAACTTGAAGTACAAGGCGGCATTCCCGCTGCTTTTGAATATTTCCGGGGAGCCGACATATTTCATCGCATTGAAGGACGATGCGGGTCTGGTGAAGAAATATGCCATGGTCAATGTGCAGAAATACCAGATTGTGGCGATTGGAGACACGGTTAGCCAGTGTGAGAGCAATTACACGGATTTGATGTATCAAAACGGCATCAAACAGGTGGAGGAGGATACCCGCGATATCCTGAGCGCGCAGGGAAAGATTGCGAAGATTGCTCAGGGCGTTGTGGATGGAAATTCCCATTACTATATCATGCTGGAAGGTTCGGATGACATCTTTGATATACCGGTGGTGGACTTTATCGATATTATCCGCTACGATGTGGGCGATGAAGTGACAGTGGAATACAAGGAAGGGGAGATGAGCAATACGGTGCTCTCCCTCAACGGAAAAGAGAAACAGACACAAGAGACCGCGGCGTCCGGGGAGACAGATGAGGACGCAAATGGAGAAACTGTTTCGGAAGAATAACGATTAAAAAAGTACCCTGATGGTTCAACACAGCTTTTTTCTGTGTCTTACTGTCAGGGTACTTTTGTGTATCTTAATATAAGAGCGTAACTCCAAATCAGCTTTGGTCTCTATTCATTGACATAGAAATTGATATTATTGATAATTAACAGCTGTACCATGTCGTTCGTAGGATTCAGCCATTTATGAGGCAGGGAAGAGACATAATGGGCGGAGTCTCCTTCCTTGAGAAAGTATTGCTGATTATTCACCCACAGCTCCAGGATGCCTCGCAGAACATAGACAAATTCCTCTCCCTGATGCGGGTAGGCAGGCGATTGCTGTTCGGCTTCGCTGCTGGGATAGAGGTCCACAAAACGGGGGACAAATGCGCTTGTGTTTTCGATGCCGCTCAAATTATAGTAGACATAGCAGTCTTTTTCAACGAGATGTACCGTGCGCTCATGCTTGTGTACAATGGCTTTCCCTGAACTTTGGGGTGTCCCGATGAAATAATACAAATCCACATCCAGAGAAGCGGCTATTGTTCCCAGCGTGTCCACAGTGATGGGGCTCAGCCCCCGTTCCATCTGGGAGAGGTAAGCAGCGGAAAGACCGGAGCGTTCGCTTAGTTCTTTTAAGGTCATCATCTTTTTAAGGCGCAGCGTTTTTACTTTGTGTCCGATATTTAAGTTCATGTCTTAACCCTCCTCTCTGTTGGAATCGTTTTCACTCACTCCCGGAATACAAAGCTGAGTGGAAAGTACATGGGATATATGGCGGGATTCATTCCAGTAAGCATGGGAGATGGCAGAGTTAAAATGAGCCGAATCGCCGGGATACAGATTTTCCCGGACACCGTCCAGCTCCAGGACAATCACGCCGTCAATCACATAGAGAAATTCCTCGCCGGGGTGACAGGAGGGCTTGGGAATCTGATTGCCGCAGGGCAGCAGGGTCAGCAGATTCGGCTGAATCCTGCTCAGTTCTTTGTTCTGTACCAGGCTGCCCCGGAGACAGAAAGGTGTCTGGGGCTTATAGACAATATCGAAGCTGCGCGTGACAATGCCGGGGGATTCATCTTCATATTGAGAAAAAAGATAGGGAAGGGTCACTTCCAGGACATCTGCTATTTTGGATAGCGTGTCAATTGCCACAGACGCTTTCCCGTTTTCAATCTGCGACAGAAAGCCGATGGATAAATTCGTCAGCCCGCTGAGCTCCTTCAGTGTCATGTGCTTGTCTGTGCGCAGGCGCTTCAGTTTTAATCCGATAGATTCATTGCTTGTCATACGAAACTCCTTAACATATTTGTCTTCATTATAACCTCTTTCCCAAAAGAAAAAAAGTAAAAAAATCAGTGCGAATCCCATCGCTGAAACTCAAAATAGATTTCATCCGTCTTTGAGGATTCTGCACGGATAAAATCTATTTTGAATTGAAATTATATCATGGAAAATAATAAAAAACTGAAATGCGCTGCCATTCCCGCGATTAACCCTCCGATGGTGTGGGAGATGATTGCCTGACCGGTGAGCTCGCGCTTATGCAGGGAATCCATCATGGAAATATGGGTGCTTAAGTACCCGCTCCAGCACATGCCGATAGCGGTAAATACGGCAATCTCATTTCCGCCGGCGCCATTTGCCAGCATCCCGGGAACCAGCCCCATGGCAGCCCCCGAAGAACCAAGCGCAGTAAGCGGAAAGGCGATTGCGGAAGCATCGTGGAAGCCGAAGAGGACTCCTGTAACAGGCTGAAGGAAGGCGCCCAGGCGTGGAATTAAGGCGACCCCTTCATATGCCGCTCCCGTGTAGGCGGCAGCGCCGTCCACCGTACCGGGACCGTATGTTAAAATCATGACAATGGTGCAGACCGTCAGCACACCGGGGATGATTTCCAGACCCAGCTGTACGCCTGTTTTGCCGCCTTCCAGTATACAATTGAAAATTCGGTTAAAAAGACTTCCCTCTGCTACATAACGGGAATCATCGGGAGCGGCAAGCTCGTCATTGGCGGAGTATTCTGTATTGACAGCCGCCTGTTTCTTATAGAAACCGGAAGTCAGTTTAATCATGATGCGCACGCTGAAAATGCTCCCGATGAAAGCCCCCAGCAGTCCGCATCCTACGGAGGAGATAAATTCATTTCCGGTACCCAGCCCAATCATATATGTGCAGAGAATCAAACCCATGCCGAAAGAGGTGCCCAGATTGCACAGGGCGGGAAATTGATTGCGGCTGAAATACTGACGGAATCCCTTATCCTTTGCCAGTGAGAGGATGGCGGGATTGTCCGAGATAAAGGTGGTCACGATTCCCAAAGAAGCCGCGCCGGGAAGCCCGTAAATCGGTCTCATGATAGGGGAAATCAGTTTGTTTAACAGTGCGATAACGCCAAAATCGGTTGCCAGTGCCGAGAAGGCGCCCGCGATAACAGAGATTGCCATAATATAAAAGACAACCTCTAAAAGGAGAGAGTGCGCGGTATTCATCAAGGTTGAAAACATAGGACCCAGTCCCATGACGGACTGCAGGTAGTAGATGATAAATGCCAAAACCGCAAGAAAAACAAAAGTCTCGAGTGAAATTGCTTTTTTCTTTTTCATAATTGCCTCCGCGTCATTAAGATGGCTCTATTTTAGCATTAGTTAAAAATTTTTTGTATATGTAAAAATTACGAAAAACAAACCACTTTTTTGTGAAAAATAACGATATATAAAATTTTACTGCAAAAATGCGCTAAAAACGGTATTTATAGGTTGAATACATGAAAAATGAACCTATATTTTTTACAAATAGAAAAAATATTATGTAAAAAATGCATATAAAACCGAATTGATATTTGGGATATATTTATAATTGTGAATAAAATTAAAATGTGATACAATTTTATTACAAACATTCACTGCGAGTGAAACAAATACAAAAACATGACAGGAGGAAAAAACATGGATTTGAATTTAGGAATTGAGCCAACCAGCAAGTATCTGAGCTTTGAAACAGCAAAAGGCGCACTGAAGATGGTGAGGGATGTGCTGTTGGTAAAACCGGGGGAGAATGTACTTATCACCAGCGACAGTTCTACTGATACCAGAGTAGTGGAGGCGTTTGCCAACGCGGTGTTCTGTGTGGACGCTGTCCCCACTGTGATTAATTATCCGACGGCAAAATGCGCGGTTATGGACCCGCCCGCACCGGTAGCGGCAGCAGTACAGAACTGTGATGTCTGGGTGGAGCTTACCTACCAGTATGTCATGCACAGTGCTTCTTTCCGGGCTGCGATGGATGCAGGCGTGCGCTACATTTGCCTGACCGGTATGGATGTGGAGATGCTGGTCAATACGGTCACCAATGTAGATTATGATTTGATGATTGAACTGGGTGAGCATTTTAAAGCTTTATTTGAGAAGGCTGACAAAATCCAGGTCTTGAGTAAAAACGGAACCGATTTAATCGGATACCACAGAGGCAGAAAGATTCGCCACTCCGGACAGAGAGCGACCCGCAAAGGATATCCCATCATGCTGGGCGGACAGACCAGTTGGTGCCCCATTGAGGAGACGATAGAAGGAACACTGGTATTTGACGGCGCTTTATGGCCGCCGGCAGAAATCGGCAAACTGAACAATCCTGTAAAACTGACTCTGGAGAAGGGTGTTGTGACAAAGATTGAAGGCGCCAATGAAGCGGCGGTTCTCTCAGACTGGCTGGCTTCCTATCATGACCCCTCCTGCTATCGCCTGGCACACTACTCCATGGGCTTTAATCCGGGCGTAACCAAGACCACCGGACGTATTGTAGAAGACGAGCGTGTATTCGGATGTATGGAATTCGGTATCGGAAGCCAGGGCGCGGCTATCACCAATGAGACAGGCGGATGGCCGGCTCCCTGCCATACAGACGGTATCCTCTTAAGACCGACTATCATTCTGGACGATGTGGTAGTGGAAGAAGACGGTGTATATATTGACCCGGTTGCCCGTGAGATTTGCAAGAAGATGGGGGTTGCCGGCTACTGATTCTTTAGGAGGAACTGACATGGAGAAGGAAAAAAAGATACCGCAAAGCGGATTTAAAAAAATTAGTGCTTTTGAGCCGGGAACCGTGATTTTAGGGACTGTCCTGTCATTTTTGTCGGCAGTTGTCTGTATGCAGATTTTAGGAAAAGTGGGCGTGTCCGCCAATACCTCCATTTTAGGAGCGATTCTGGCAATGCTTTTGGCAAAGCTCCCTTTAACCGCTCTTGGGAAGTTTAAGAGCCTGGAGAGACAGAACTATATCCAGACCATCACTTCGGGCGCGGGATTTGCGGCATCCAACTGTGCTTTTACTGCCATTGCCATTCTCTTTGTCATGGGTGAAATGAAAGCGATTCTGCCTATGGCGTTCGGATGTATTTTCGGAACCTGTATCTCTATCTACGTAGTCGGACGTCTGTACGACTCAAAAATCTTTCCGGCGAAAGAGGCATGGGCTCCGGGCGTGGCAACGGCGGAAGTGCTGGAAGCCGGGGATGAAGGCGGCGATAAGGCAAAACGTGTTATCCAGGGTATCGTTGTAGGTATCGTGGGCAGTATCTTCAAACTGCCTGTGGGCGCTGTGGGTATTGTGTTTATTGCCAATATCGTTGCCATGGGCGGTCTGGGAGTCGGGCTTTTGATTCGCGGATACGCGCAGCCGCTGACCGGTTTTGATATTGGCGCCACCAACATCCCTCAGGGAGTGATGATTGGCGCGGGGATTATCGCGCTGGTGCAGTCTCTGATTTCTATTTATAAAAGTGCGAACAGGAGTAAAGCAGAGGCACAGGAGACGGAAACAGCGCTTACTGTTGAGGATAAGGATGCAAGACGTTCTCTGTTCGGAAGCTTCGGCATCCATGTGGCAGGCGCGATTATCGTCGGTCTTGTATGCGGCATTTTCTCCGGCATGGGAGTGGGACAGATAATTCTCTGGGTTTTCTGGACAGCCTTTGCATCAGTGGCATCTATGATGCTCATCGGTATGGCGGCGATGTACTCCGGATGGTTCCCGGGATTCGCGGTGACGACCATTTTCATGACCATAGGCGTACTGCTGGGCTTCCCGCCTCTGGCAGTCGCGGTTTTGACCGGTTATATCAGTTCGGTAGGTCCCTGCTTTGCGGATATGGGATACGATTTGAAGACAGGATGGATTATCCGCGGAAAAGGACAGAACAAAGAGCATGAAGTATATGGAAGAAAACAGCAGGTATACATCGAAATCCTGGGCGCGTTCATAGGTATTGTTGTCGTCATGATATTCGGTGAGATGACATTGGCGGACGGGCTGATTCCCGCGGCAAGCAATGTATTCGCGACGACCGCGCAGCTGGGAGCGGATATGGGGCTGTTAAAAGAGCTGGCTATCTGGGCAATCCCCGGAGCGATTATCCAGATTTTAGGCGGAAAGCACATGCTGGGAGTCTTATTTGCGACCGGGCTGCTGATTAACAATCCCATCTACGGTATTGGAGTTGTAGTGGCAATCCTTATCCGTCTGATTATCGGCGATGAGTTCATGAACTGCCGCGATGCCGGTTTGATTGCGGGAGACGGTCTGTATGGATTTTTCTCCAGCCTGATAAAGATGTTCCTATAGTTTCACATGAATATGAAATGAACAGATGATAAGAACAGAAGTGCCGCTTAGGTATCTCTTATTGAGACCTGGGCGGCACTTCTTTAAATAATATGTGAAAAAACTTCACACAAGTCAGCCTATTACATTGTAGTCCGGAGAATCTATATCTGGAATCTCATTCTTCTCTGCGCTGATGCTCAGATAAAACTCGATATTGTCTTCTTTGGAAATCTTGTTCAGCTTCTGAAGGAAAACCGGAAGGCTCTCCAGTGTGATGTTCGCCTGTTTTAAGACGCTGTCGATAAAAATCGCTTCGATATCGTGGTTGCCGGCAACCATGCCATACAGGAATCCTACAAATTCCTCCAAAGTTAAGATGTCTTTGTAATCTGCCATACGAATCGCGCGTATGTTGAAATCTACCGTATATGTATCCTTGTGACTCCTTTTGATTAAAACTACATTTCCATTGGATGTTTTGACCTTCTCGTTAGCGAGGTCTATCATTTGTTGTGTCTTTCCGCTGCCTCTGGGGCCTGTGATTAAATTTACCATGGCGAATCTCTCCTTTAAGTATGTATTTTTGAGATTTATCACCTCTCAAATGCTTATATTTATTATACACTAAAGCGGTGCATGGAACAACTAAAAAAAGGATAAAATAGCAGAAAAAGAAAGAGGAGGATAATGAGAAAAGTTCTCAAGAATATATATTGAAATGGATATCGCTCCGTGATACCATGAAATAAATTGAAAATCATTCTCAAAATATGGAGGAGCATATGCCGGCAGAAGTATTATCTTATTTTCTGAAAAACAGTGACCGAAACCTGAGACTGAAATTCCAGATTGTGCTGCAGTGCGCGCATTTTCTGAAAGGATTGAAAGTCTCATGCGTGATTTCTGTGGAGGAGGAACTCTGCGAGGGGCTTAAGGAAATCTTCCGGGGAATGGATATCTCTTACCGCAAGCTCTGTATTATGGACGGAAAATGCCTTGTCCTTTTTTACCGCCATGAGGAGCTGAAAGAGTATCTGTCCCGCCCGGAGATAAGCCGCCTGCTTGCAGAGTATGGATATGCCGGCGGCACACTGGAGGAGAGTTTAAAGAGACTTGGAGCCAGAGTGGAGACATTTGCCGCGCAGGGAAGGGGCTTTCCTCATGAGATTGGAATCTTCCTTGGATATCCCATCGAGGATGTCAGAGGGTTTATAGAAAATGAGGGACAGCGCTGCCTGATGATTGGATATTGGAAAGTCTACGCAAACCTCTCAAAAGCAAGGATGATGTTCAATGAATATGACCGGGCGAAAGACTGTGCGGTCAATGAATTTCTGACCGGAAAGAGTATCCGGGAAATTGCTCAGTAAATTCAACAAATAAAATAACGGAGGGATTAGACATGAGCGTATCGGTAGTGTATTGGAGCGGAACCGGCAACACCCAGACAATGGCGGAAGCTGTTGCAAAAGGGATTGAAGCGGCGGGAGGAAAAGCGAATCTTCTGGAAGTATCTCAGGCAGATGCGGCGGCAGTGGCAGAAGAAAATGCGTTTGCGTTAGGCTGCCCGTCCATGGGCGCAGAGCAGCTTGAGGAGAGCGAGATGGAGCCTTTTGTGGAAGCGTTGGAGCCCCTGGTGTCCGGGAAAACAATTTTGCTGTTCGGGTCCTATGGCTGGGGAGACGGCGAATGGATGAGAGACTGGGCAGAGCGGATGAAAAACGCAGGGGCGAAACTGGTGAGAGAGGACGGCATCATCGCCAACGAAGCACCTGATGACGAAGCGCTTGCAGAGTGTGAGAATGCCGGAAAAGAATTGGTGTGACGGACGGCTGATAAGAAGACACAGAACGATGCCGGCGAAGATGACGCCAGCAGCCAAAAAAGCTGTGCCAGGTGCCGGTAAAAATAACCATTGACAAAATCTTTCCCCGCTGCATATGATAAGATATCGATAAAATTTTTCGACAGACAAAAAACAACAAGGGGAGAGATATAATATGAACATAAATACAATAGCAGGAATCCTGATACCATTTGCCGGCACCACTCTGGGAGCAGCAATGGTATTCTGTATGAGAAAGGAAATGAACGAGAGGCTGCAGAAGCTCCTTTTGGGCTTTGCCTCGGGAGTGATGATTGCGGCGTCGGTCTGGTCTCTTTTGATACCGGCAATCGACATGGCGGAAGAGAAGGGCGGTATCGCCTGGATTCCGGCGTCGGGCGGCTTTCTTCTGGGCATGGGATTTCTGCTTCTTTTAGATACTGTGACACCTCATCTGCATTTTACAGATGAGAAGCCAGAGGGGGTTCCGTCCCATTTAAAAAAAACGACCATGCTTGTCCTTGCGGTGACGCTGCATAATATCCCGGAAGGTATGGCGGTGGGAGTTACATTTGCGGGCGCGCTCACAGAAAACAGTGTGATGACGATGGCGGGGGCATTTGCCCTGTCCGTGGGAATCGCCATCCAGAATTTCCCGGAGGGCGCAATCATTTCCATGCCGCTGAAAAGCCAGGGTATCTCCAAAGGCAGGGCATTTGTGTACGGTGCACTGTCGGGGATTGTAGAGCCCATCGCGGCAGTCATTACCATCCTGCTGACCGGACTGGTGGTACCGCTTCTGCCGTATCTTTTGTCCTTCGCGGCGGGCGCCATGATTTATGTGGTGGTGGAAGAACTGATTCCGGAAGCTCAGAGCGGAGAACACTCCAATATCAGTACCATCGGTGTGGCGCTGGGATTTGTGCTGATGATGATACTGGATGTGGCATTGGGATAAACAAGCCGCGCCACAGATAGAAAATACTTGCATTTTGCGGGTTACAGTGCTATTCTTTACTATAGTGCGCTAAAGCACAAAAGATTAAACTCAGGAGAGTCTCTTTGAAAAAGAGCGCCGAAGGTGTACGCAGCCCCTTGGACGGGGCTGTTAATCTCTCAGGCAAAAGGATGGAGGAGTAAAGAAATGTTAGCACAAATCAATGACATCATCATGTGGATTGACGACAAGATTTGGGGTCTGCCGTTAATCGTCTTAATCCTGGCGACAGGATTCTATCTTACAGTCCGGCTGGGGCTTCTGCAGGTCAGACATCTGGGAAAAGCCCTGAAATTCATGGTGAAAAATGAAGAAGATGGACACGGGGAAGTGACCAGTTTTGGTGCGCTTTGTACAGCGCTGTCCGCAACCATCGGAACCGGAAATATCACCGGAGTTGCCACGGCAATCGCGGCGGGAGGACCGGGAGCGCTGTTCTGGATGGTAGTTGCCGCGTTTTTCGGAATGGCGACAAAATATGCGGAAGGACTTCTGGCTATTAAGTACCGTACCATAGATGAAGAAGGGCATGTACTTGGCGGACCGTTCTACTATATAGAGAACGGAATGGGAAAGAAATGGAAATGGCTTGCTGTTATCTTTGCGTTTTTTGGGGCAGGCGTAGGACTTTTCGGCATCGGAACCTTTACTCAGGTGAACAGCATCGCCTCTGCGGTGAAGGATTTCTTTGACCCGAAGACCGCGTATGCGGTGGAACTTTTCGGCAGGAGCTATTCCTGGGCGATAGTCATCACCTGTCTGATTTTAACCCTGTGCGTGGGGCTGGTCGTTATCGGAGGAATTAAGAGGATTGCGAAAGTATCCGAGATTGTCGTTCCGTTTATGGCGGTTTTATATGTGCTTCTCGGACTTATCATTATTATTACGAATATAAGCCTCGTGCCGGGGGCAATTGTATCGATTGTGAAATCGGCATTTACAGGCAGCGCCCTGGCAGGCGGTATGGCAGGAAGTATGGTTGTGGCGATGCAGAAAGGTATCGCGAGGGGAATCTTCTCCAACGAGTCCGGTCTGGGAAGCGCGCCTATCGCGGCGGCTGCGGCGGTCACGAAGGAGCCTGCGCGCCAGGGGCTGGTATCCATGACCGGAACTTTTATCGACACCATCATCATCTGTACGATGACGGGAATCTCCATCGTGATTGCAGGTACCTGGATGGACCCGAAGCTGGAAGGTGTGGGGATTACCATGGCGGCGTTTGAAAAATGTCTGCCGTTCCCGGATTCAGTGGCTTCCTTCTGTCTCATGCTGTGTCTCGTATTCTTCGCGTTTACGACCATACTGGGATGGAATTATTACGGAGAGCGCTGCATTGAGTATCTGTTCAACCGAAATAAGAAGGCGGTGAAGACCTACCGCTGGCTGTACATTCTGGCAGTTTTCATCGGACCATATATGACTGTGGCGGCAGTGTGGACCATCGCGGATATCTTCAACGCGCTGATGGCGTTCCCGAATCTTATCGCCCTGCTGGCGCTGAGCGGTGTGGTGGTGAAAGAGTCACGGGACTACTTTACCAGATTAAAAGGGAAATAAACGCCGGGGAAAACAGGCGGAATCATAGAAAACTGCTTGACTTATTTTAACATACTACTTATAATGAGTAGGTATATGTAAGAGACTTAGATGGGGAATAGTAAGAGCGTGAAGTTTTTCAGAGACCTGCCGGCTGGTGGAAGGCAGGAGACGGACCTCTCCCAACTCGCCCCGGAGTTCTCCTGCTGAAAGAGAAGACAGTCATCTGTCAGAGACTTAGGCAGGGGCGGGACTTCCCGTTACAGAAGGAATGAGTGCATTTGCCCGTCACAGGATAAAACGTGAGCGCGGTAAATGAATAAGAGTGGTACCACGGAACAGAAGCCTTTTCGTCTCTTGACAGAGATGAAAAGGCTTTTCTTAAGTAGGAAACTTCGTTCCGCATTAAAGAAGAACACTCCGCAAAGCGCAAAATGTTCGGGGACATTTGCTCTGCGCGGAACGAAAAGCGTACCAGTGTGAAAAGGATAATATCAATTGGAGGTAGGAAGAGACATGGCACAGAAAATTGTCTACAACCACAAAGCCGTAGAGAAGAAATGGCGTGAAAAATGGCAGGAGAATCCGGTCAATCCGAAGGTGGATGAGAGCGGAAATAAAAAGCAGAAATACTACTGTCTGGATATGTTCCCGTATCCGTCAGGAAACGGGCTGCATGTAGGGCACTGGAGAGGATATGTTATCTCCGACGTGTGGAGCCGTTACAAACTGCAGCAGGGATACTATATTGTACACCCCATGGGATGGGATGCGTTCGGTCTCCCGGCGGAGAACTATGCCATTAAGATGGGCGTGCACCCGGCGAAATCCACAGCGGACAATGTAAGCCACATTAAAGAGCAGATTAACCAGATTGCGGCGCTCTATGACTGGGATATGGAGGTCAACACCACAGACCCCGGATTCTATAAGTGGACACAGTGGATTTTCGTAAAGATGTTCAAGGAAGGTCTGGCTTATGAAAAAGAGTTCCCCATCAACTGGTGTCCGTCCTGTAAGACGGGTCTCGCGAACGAGGAAGTGGTAAACGGAAAATGCGAACGCTGCGGCGCGGAAGTGACAAAGAAAAACTTGCGCCAGTGGATGCTGCGCATCACCAAATACGCGGAGCGTCTCTTAAATGATTTGGATAAGCTGGACTGGCCGGAGAAGGTCAAGAAGATGCAGACCGACTGGATTGGAAAATCCTACGGCGCGGAGGTCGATTTCCCGGTGGACGGAAGAGACGAAAAGATTACGGTGTACACCACAAGACCGGATACCCTCTATGGGGCAACCTTCATGGTGCTGGCGCCGGAGCATGAGCTGGCGTCATCCCTTGCTACACCGGAGACAAAAGAGGCGGTGGAGAAATACATCTACGATGCTTCCATGAAGTCCAATGTAGACCGTATGCAGGATAAGGAAAAGACGGGCGTATTTACGGGAAGCTATGCCATCAATCCGTTAAACGGGGCGAAGACACCAATCTGGCTGTCCGACTATGTTCTGGCAGATTATGGTACCGGGGCAATCATGTGTGTACCTGCCCACGATGACCGTGACTTTGAATTTGCGAAGAAATTTGATATTCCGATTATCCAGGTCATTGCCAAGGACGGAAAAGAGATTGAAAATATGACGGAAGCCTACACCGAGGCAGCCGGAACCATGATTAACTCCGGCGAGTGGAACGGCATGGAGTCCGCTGTCCTGAAAAAGGAAGCTCCCCACATTATTGAAAAGAGAGGAATCGGTAAGGCAACCGTAAACTATAAACTCCGTGACTGGGTATTCTCCCGTCAGCGTTACTGGGGAGAACCGATTCCGATTGTACACTGTCCGGACTGCGGATGTGTGCCTGTGCCGGAGGAAGAGCTTCCGCTGACACTGCCGGAGGTAGATTCCTACGAGCCCACCGGAACAGGAGAGTCACCGCTGGCTGCCATTGAGGAGTGGGTAAACTGCAAGTGTCCGGTCTGCGGAAAACCTGCCAAGAGAGAGACAAACACTATGCCCCAGTGGGCAGGCTCCTCCTGGTATTTCCTGCGCTACGTGGACAATCACAATGACAAGGAGCTGGTATCCAGAGAAAAAGCGGACGAGATGCTCCCGGTAGATATGTATATCGGCGGTGTAGAGCACGCGGTACTTCATCTTCTGTACTCCCGGTTCTACACAAAGTTCCTGTGCGATATCGGTGTGATTGATTTTGATGAGCCGTTCCAGAAATTGTTCAACCAGGGAATGATAACCGGAAAGAACGGTATCAAGATGAGCAAATCAAAAGGAAATGTAGTTTCTCCGGATGATTTGGTGCGCGATTACGGTTGCGATTCCCTGCGTATGTACGAACTGTTCGTAGGTCCGCCGGAGTTGGACGCAGAGTGGGATGACAGAGGAATTGACGGCGTGAACCGTTTCTTAAAACGTCTGTGGAATCTGCTCATGGACAGTCTGGAGAACAATGTACAGGCGACAAAAGAGATGGTGAAGCAGCGTCACAAAATGGTGGCGGACATCACCGGCAGACTGGAAAGTTTCAGCCTGAATACGGTTATCTCCGGATTTATGGAGTACAACAACAAGTTTATTGAGATTGCCAAGAAAGAGGGCGGAGTGGACAAAGAGACACTGGAGACCATCGCGGTTCTGCTCTCCCCGTTCGCGCCTCATTTGGCGGAAGAAATGTGGGAGAAATTAGGGCACGACACGACTGTCTTCAGAGCAGGATGGCCGACCTACGATGAAGCTGCCATGAAAGATGATGAGATTGAGATTCCGGTACAGATTAACGGAAAGACAAAAGCAGTCATCAGCATCTCCGCCGAGGCGACAAAAGAAGAGGCGCTGGCGGCAGGAAAAGAGGCAATCGCCGATAAACTGACCGGAAATGTCATCAAAGAGATTTATGTGCCGAAGAAGATTGTCAATATCGTCATGAAATAAAGGGTGTGTAAGCATTTTATAGAGGTTCGTCCTTGCGAAAAGAAAGATAAGACACAAAAGAGAAATAGCGCAGGTAGTGGAGACATTATCGGCGTTATTTTCATGGGCGTATGTTAGGTATGTCAATTCCTCTCTTTTGCAGAGTGCGAAACTTCCCATGAGCGTGAAACTTCCCGTGCCTGAGGAGGCAGAGCTCAAAAGGAGAGGATGGGAAAATGCAAAGAGGTACCGGAAAAGATATCTGGATTTGCGGCGGAGCAAATCTCATCCAGCAGTTGATAAATGAGGATGTCATCGATGAATATGATATCTCGGTCATCCCCACTCTTTTAGGGAAAGGTATCCGCCTTTTTGGGGACGGGAAGAAAGAAATTCCATTAAAGCTTTGTAGGACACGGGCGTACAACGGGATAACAGAATTAGTCTATGTGCACAGATAAACCTACGATTAGGGATATGAAAGTCTGCTATAAAAAGCAGCAAAAAGGATTTACAGACAGATTTATTTGTGCTATTTTAAATAAAAAGAACGAAAAGGGAGGTGGCTTGATGTCGGCTATACGTAAATAATAGGGCAATAAATGATGATATTCATGAAAATGGATAGTTTTTTTGTTGTATTTAATTTGCGTATGGTTGTGCAGACTGCCTCTTTATGAGATGGTTTATTTAGCGTATCTGAAAATATTTGTCACAGCAGGGATGTTTTGACATTTTACAATCGTGCAATGACAGCAACAGGATAACTCTCCAAGATAGGGTTATCTTTTTTATTGTCCTGATGAATGTAATAGAAATTTATAGAACATGAGAGAGGTAAAACCATGAATCGGGAAAATAAAAAAAGAATGTATGAAAAAGGCTACTATAAAAAACATCCGTGTACAGAAAGTTTTGTTTGTAAAAATTGCGGGCGCCTGGTCGTTCCGGCGGGGGCAGGCAGTGACCACCGCAACCATTGTCCGAATTGTCTGTGCAGCATGCATGTAGACAACGAGCCCGGAGACAGAGCGGCGGACTGCGGAAGCATTATGGAACCAGTTGCAGTGTGGGTCAGAAAGAATGGAGAGTGGGCAATTATACACCGATGCAAGCGGTGTGGGGCATTGAGTTCAAATCGGGTGGCGGCAGATGACAATCCGATGAAACTGATGTCGATTGCCATGAAGCCCTTATGCTCTCCGCCGTTTCCATTAGACAGAATAGAGGAAATGACAGCACTTATGGGCGGAGACGGAAGATTAAACTAACAGAAAGCAGAAGAAGCAGTAAAAAAGGCTTGACTTGTACACAGTATAGAAATGATAGCGGGCAGAGGAAAACTGCCCGCTATTTCCTGTCATATTTGAAAATAATGATTTTAAAAGGTTTTGCTTTATGAGTAATATGCCATTTGGAAAAGTAGAGATGGATTTCCAGAGTTGTGGGGGTTCCGTTTATTCTATTGTGTTCTTCTTCAATTGCCTTTATAGTTTCGTCAATATTCCAATATTTATAAATAACTACTTTGATTTCAGTGTCCCGTGTATTCTCGTTGCTGAAGGACACACTATTTATAACATAATAGTCTGGTAGTTGAATATAATAAGTGATATTTATAAAAAGAAAGATAATAATAGTCAATAATAACATTTTTTGTTTCACATATATCGCCTCTTTCCTGGTTAATAAGGGATAACTATATAGTACCTTACTATATAGTGAATTACTACATAAAGATTTATCAAATATACTTTATGTAGGGAGTGAGGAGAATGGATTACGATTACGGGCATTTGGAACTGCGCATTGAAGAGTTGCTAAGAGAAAAGGGTATCAGTAAGAATACCATTTGTCGTGAGTTGGATATACCAAGAGCAAATTTTAACAGATATTGCAGAAATGAATTTCAAAGATTGGATGCAAATCTGATATGTAAGCTATGCAGCTACTTTGAATGTGAAATTGGAGAACTGATAATGTATATAAGGAAATAGAAGCCTGCCGGATTTGAGAGGATTCGCGCAGGTTTTTATTATGCCCCGGAAGGGGGAAGGGGGCAGGGTATATTGCAGCAGAGAATAAGATGCCACATGCAAGAAATAAAATGGTACAGGCGCTTTATTGAGCTTGTGCCTTTCTTGTGTTAGAATAGGAAAGAAATGATTTGGAACCATTGTTGCAGGAGGTCCATATATAAAGGAGCAGATTATGGGATGTTTAGGTAATGTGTTATGGTTCATATGCGGCGGCTTTTTGAGCGGTCTGAGCTGGTGCCTCGCCGGATGTCTGTGGTGTATCACGATTGTGGGGATACCGGTGGGACTGCAGTGCTTTAAGATTGCTTCGCTAAGTTTCTTCCCCTTTGGGAAAGAGGTGGTGTACGGCGGCGGGGCAGGTTCATTTCTCTTGAATCTTATCTGGCTGATTGTGTCAGGGCTGGTGCTGGCGCTGGAACACGCCTTATGGGGTGTGCTGTTATGTGTGACTGTGATTGGGATTCCGTTCGGCTTGCAGCAGTTTAAACTGGCAAAGCTGGCGCTCATGCCCTTTGGGGCGGAGGTGCGTTGAGATGGACGGTAAGATAAAAGCGGTATTTTTTGATGTGGACGGAACCTTGATTTCCCACAAAATGGGGGATGTGCCGCAGAGTACGAGGAAGGCTTTAAAGGAACTTCAGAAACGAGGAATCCGGGTCATTGTGGCGACGGGGAGGCACACTTTGGAACTGAGGGAACTTCCGGTAAAAGATATTGCTTTCGATGGATATGTCGTTATCAATGGACAGCTCTGCCTTGACTGGGAACAGAATACGATTTACGATGCGCCCATCTGTCCGGAGGGAGTCCGTGCCATGGTGGAGATATTCGAGAGAAAAGAAATTCCGGTGACTGTGGTGGAAAAGGACCGGATTTATGTGAATTTTGTCAATGACCTGTTAAAGCGGCGGCAGAAAGAGATTTCCAGCCCGGTGCCGGATGTGGGAGTGTATGAGGGCGGAAATGTCTATCAGTATTGTGTATATGCCACTGATGAGGAGATTGCGCAGATTGCCAAGAAGGCAGTCTCCTGTAAAGTGACAAAATGGAACGATGCCGCTTACGATATCATTGCCGGAGAGGGCGGCAAGAGACAGGGAATGGAGAAGCTGCTTGAGCGCTATGGAATCAAAAGGGAGGAGACTATGGCGTTCGGCGACGGAGAAAACGATATCAGTATGCTTGCATACGCGCAGGTTGGCGTGGCGATGGGAAATGCAGACGACACAGTAAAAGCATGTGCCGATTATGTGACCGCGTCTGTGGATGAGGACGGAGTGGCGGAGGCTTTGAAATATTACGGGCTGATATAGGGAAGAAAGGACAGCGAAGGAGGAGAGCGCATGGAACACAGGATTCCATCACATGAGACATTTAAGATAGCGGCATTGCTCGCGCTGGTGGGAGGGTTTCTTGATGCCTATACCTACCTGCTTCGGGGCGGCGTGTTCGCCAACGCACAGACAGGTAATATGGTGCTGATGGGGGTAAGTCTGGCAGAGGAAAAATGGGGGCAGGCAGTGTACTATCTGATTCCTGTTGTGGCATTTGCGGCAGGGGGGTTTATGACGAATCTGCTGAGAAAAATGTTGAAAAAACGAGGGTTTCTTAAATTTGAGCACTGTATTCTGGTTTTTGAGATGGTGCTTTTATTTGTGATAGGATTTCTGCCAAAAGAAGTGCCGGATGCCATCATCAATGTGACTATTTCCTTTATCTGTTCCCTGCAGGTGAACAGTTTTCGAAAGGTGCGGGAGGTTCCCTATGCTTCCACCATGTGTACGGGAAACTTAAGGTCCGCTTCAGAGAAGCTGTTTTTGTTCCTTATTGAGGGGAATAAAAGCGCGGGCAAGAGCTGCCTTCACTATTTTGGAATCATCGCGCTGTTTATCGCCGGGGCGGCGGCAGGGGTGCTGCTGGTTCATGAGTTTTACATAAAGAGTATCTGGATATGCTGCGGGGTTCTTTTGTTCGCCTCCCTTCTGATGTGGTGGGAGGACCGGAAAAGTTAAGACGGGAGAGAGTGATAAACCAGAAAGGTCAGAAAAAGGACACAAATATACAGAGGGCGCCTTTACCGGGGCAGATAAACGTTCTGCTTACGGGAAAGGCGCCTTCGTGATTATACCATTTTCGGCTGAGTCAGTATAGATTTCACATGCTCAATCTCCTGCTGAGTCGCTTTCTCCGCGGGAACATAGTAACTTTTCTCCCGCGCGTACTGGTACAGCTTCTCCTGGGACATCTCACATTCGTTGCGAATTTGCTTTAAGCACTGCTTTAATTCTTTGTTCTCTGTTTGGGCAATCATATCGCCAAACATCTTTAACTCTCCGTTTACTCCGACTAAGGCATCGGATACCATTGTCTTGTCATCCATTGCAATCACCTCTTATAAAAATTTCATCAGTTCCTGTTTGTTCTTCATAGCGGAATCCGCGGCATCCTGAAACAGCTTTTTCGCCTCTTCATCCTTCGCATCCCTGGCATATTCTGTCATTTTACAGTGTGTGGTGGAATAACCGCCGATGAGGTGGCGGAGATTCTGTAAATCCAGTATGGAAATCTCAGACATATAAAACCCTCCTTTGCATCTTCGTTTTCGAGGATAGTATGTCCCTTTTGCCGCATAATTATGAACAATTAGAGAAAAGATAAAACTTATTCCAACCCGAAATAAACTTCTGTTACTGAGGCAGACTGCAGCGGATTTCAAATACAGGGGCAGTATAGTTATATTTCTCTGAAAACAATTCAACTTCAATCACGATTTTGTCATAATCCTGTTCAAATAAGGCAGGAAACATTTTGGGAGCGCTTAGGATGTCGCTTTTGTCAGAGACACTGCACAGATATTCTCCGGCGGGGATGCGCATAATCTTCGGAAAGGATTCCAGCGGTCGGTCTGTTTCGCGTATATCGATAAAAAGATAAGACGAGATTCTTTCTTTTGTGTAGAATAGAATCTGTCCATTGCTGTAGCCTGCCCGCAGACCGTTCTTCTCCATGTCAGAAATAAGACGGTAGACGGCTGTGTGAAAACCCGAGCCTGTCTGCGTCCCTTCATAGGGGACAGCCCAACATAATTTTTCGGGAAAACTGCTTTTTATGCAGGGAGTTGTGCTGCACTTTCTGGCATGCTCCATCTCCCACTGTACATTTTCCAGGAAGGTGAGCCTTTTCAGAATCCGCCGCATCTTCTCGTTTGTCGACTGGATTCCGTAGTCTATGAGTTTCGCATAGTCAATCTGTCCGTCTTCTTCGAGAAGAAAATTTTTGAACTCTTTTAAAGGAATGTCCAGCTCTGCACAGTACTGAATCGCCTCCACAATCCTCATGTGTGAGAAGGTATAGTATCTGTAGCGGGTATCCGGGTCTGTGTATGCGGGCTTTAATATCCCCAGTTCCTCATAATACCGCAGAGACTGGATATGTACGCCTGTCAGTTTGGATAGTTTTCCGATGGAAAACAGTCTGTCATTTTCTTTCATGGCTTCTCCCTTGACTCTCATATAATAGTAGACTTTATAATATGGTATCAGGAAATCGAAGTCAAGTAAAGGAGAGAATTTTCAATGGATTTATTAAAAGAAAATATCGGAAGGCTGTATCTGAAATTTTTGCTCCCTTCCTTTTTCTCCGCGCTGGTGACAACCATATACAGTTTTGTAGATACGATTGCCATCGGACAGGGAGTAGGGGCGGACGGAGCCGCGGCCTGTGCTATCATTTTCCCTATCATGGGTGTGGCTTCCCTTGTTGGATTTTTATGCGGTATCGGCGGCTCGGTTCGTCTGGGAAAAGCGCGCGGAGAAGGAGAGTATGAGAAGGGGAACGCCTATTATAGCGCTTCTCTTGTGCTGGTGAGCCTGCTGACCCTTGCAGTCTGGTTTGTCACTCTTTTTTTGAAAGAAGAAATTTTCACCTTATTTGGTGCCAGCAGGGAGCTCATGCCGCTGGTGCTGGAATACGGCGACTGGATTATATGGACCTTTCCTGCCTTTATCCTTTCTGCCTATTTTACCTGTATGATACGCTGTGACAATGCGCCTAACTGGGTCATGGCGGCAGTGATAGCGGGCGGTGTGTTCAATGTGTTTGGAGACTGGTTCTTTGTGTTCCCACTGGGGATGGGAATGGCGGGAGCCGCAATCGCTACGGCGGGCGGGACTATCATTCAGCTCGTCATACTGGTCTCTTTCCTGTTTACGAAAAAGAGCCATTTAAAGCTTGTCCGCCCGTGGAAGCTGCTCCCTGCATTTTTGAAATCCATTTCTGCGGGATTCAGTGCCTCGGTACTGGAGTTTGCATTCATTGTATTGACCTGTATTCTGAATAACCAGATTATGCGGTACAGCGGGGAGGCTGCACTGTCTGTCTTCGGCGTGGTCCTCACTTGTTCGGGGATGTTTCAGCATATTTATACCGGGGTGGGGCAGGCAATCCAGCCTATCGCGGCGACAAACTACGGAGCGAAGGAGATGGCGCGTATCTTTAAGCTGCGCCGCATCTCGGAGTGCACGGTTATCCTTATGGGAATCGTGTTCATGCTGACCGGGATTTTATTTCCCACACAGATTATCCGCTTTTTCGTGGCTGTCACCCCGGAAGTGCTGGCGGCAGCGCCGGAAATTATGAGGACGTATTTCCTGTCCTTCCTTTTTATGGGTATCAATATCTGGGCGACCTTTTATTTCCAGTCCGTAATGAGAACCAGAACATCCACAGTCCTCACCGTTTTGAGAGGGATTGTCATCAGCGGCGTTCTTTTGTATCTCCTGCCTCTGTGGATGGGAATAGACGGCGTCTGGTGGGCGATGGTTTTAACAGAGGCAATCGTGGCAGTCATCACCTGGCTGTGTGTCCTGTATACGGACGGGAAGCTGAAGCAGGAGCAGCTTTAACGGTCTGGGAAGCGTTAAGGATAAACTCCCCGAACAGTTCCCGCATCTCCGGAGACGTGCGGTACATACATTCGGGATGCCACTGAACCCCGATGGCAAAGGGGTGGTCGGTCAGTTCTAAAGCCTCCACGGTCTTATCGGCGGCGTGGGCGCAGGCGGTGAGCCCCTCCCCCACAGCATCGATGACCTGATGATGGAAACTGTTTACATAGAGGGTGGAGCCGATATAACGTTTCAGCCTGGTTCCCCGTTTTACGGTGATGCGGTGGCTGACATCGCTCCGGGAATCCGAGTGCTGCATGTGGTTGACAGGCTGTCCGGGGTGGAGGGCGATATCCTGGCAGATAGTACCGCCCAGGGCTACATTGAAGACCTGCATACCCCGGCAGATGGAAAAGACGGGTTTTCCGGTGGCGAGTATTTTTTTCATAAGGCGAATCTGAAATAAATCCAGAGTGATATCGGTCTGCCCGATGCCCTCTCTTGGCTCCTGCCCAAAGAGCAGGGGTGTGATGTCGCCTCCTCCGCAGAAGAGAAAGCCGTCGCAGAGGGCGGCATACTGTGAGAGGATGTGGTCTGAGCGGACTAAAGGCAGAAGGAGGGGCAGCCCGCCGGAGTAGCGCACGGACTGGATATATGCATTTGTGACAAACTGGCGGCTGGCCTGAAAGCCGCAGACAATGATTCCGATTTTGGGTTCCATAAGACCTCCTGAGACATACTTTCCTGTTCCTTGACATAGTTGTATGATAGAGTATGTAGAAAAGGAAGAAAATATACCTTGCAGGAGGATAACGGAATGAAACTGATAGACATGCATTGTGATACCATAAGTGAGCTGTGGAAAAAAGGCGGGGAGGAGTCGCTGGCTCAAAACAGACTTTGTGTGGATATCCCCGGTATGAAACGGGCAGGCAGCCTGGCTCAGTTTTTTGCCTGCTTTGTGAACGTGTCAGACATTGCCAGAGAGATGGCACAGCAGAAAAGCGCGGAAATCGCGGATGAAGTGAAACAGAAGAAAACCACAGCTTTTATGGGAGAAGAATATGCCGAAGAAAAGCTGTGGGATGCGGCTTGGGAGCATGTCCTGACACTGATTGAGTATGCCCGCAGGCAGGAGTCGGAGGAACTGTCATTCATTGCCAAGGAAAGCGAAATAGAGGAGCAGGCGGTGAAGGGCAGGATTTCCGGGATTCTGACCGTGGAAGAAGGGGGTGTGTTAAACGGAAGAGCAGAACGGCTTTCTGTTTTGTATGAGCAGGGTGTGCGGCTTATAACACTGACATGGAATTACGAAAACTGTTTGGGATTTCCAAACAGCCGGGACCCGGAGACAATGAGAAAGGGGTTGAAACCTTTTGGAAAAGAGATGGTAGGAGAGTTAAACAGGCTTGGAATACTGATAGATGTCTCCCATCTGTCTGACGGGGGATTCTGGGACTGCCTCAAGATAAGCCGGGCGCCGATAATCGCCTCACATTCCAATGCCCGCGCGCTGTGTGCGCATCCGAGAAATCTGACGGATGAGATGCTGCATGCGCTGGGGGAGGCAGGCGGTATAGTGGGAGTGAATTTTTATTCTTCATTCCTTACCGGGGAAAGAAAAGCCACATTGCATGACATAGCGAGACACGCAGCGCACATGGTACGAAATGCGGGGGAGGAGGCGGTAGCCCTGGGAACCGATTTTGACGGATTTGAACCAAAGTCACTGCCATTGGGGATTCGCGGAATCCAGGATATGGAAAAATTATGGACAGAGATGAAAAAGGAGGGATTTACAGAACGGCAGCTTGACAAAATCTGGTATAAAAATGTTGGGAGAGTAATGCGAAATGTGTGGAAATAGAGACGGTGCTGTGATAAGATAGAAAAAATAGGCTGTAATGAGAGAACAGGAGGGATTCATTTTGGAAAACAAGAAAATTATCCAGGTGGAGGAGAAGGTGCCGTTTCGGATGCTTGTTCCGTTAAGTATTCAGCACATGTTCGCAATGTTCGGGGCATCGGTTTTGGTACCGTTTGTATTTGGCATTAACCCGGCAGTGGTGCTGTTCATGAATGGAATCGGCACTTTGTTATTTATTTTTATTACAAAGGGAAAAGCGCCCGCATATCTTGGCTCCAGTTTCGCATTTCTTGCTCCGGCAGGAATCGTCATTGAAAACTGGGGCTATAATTATGCCCTGGGCGGCTTTGTGGCTGTGGGATTTTGCGGCTGTATCCTCGCGTTGATTATCTATAAATTCGGTTCGGACTGGATTGATGTGGTGCTGCCTCCGGCGGCGATGGGACCGGTTGTCGCTCTGATTGGTCTGGAACTGGCGGGAACGGCTGCTTCCAACGCAGGACTTACAGCAGAGACAGTAGATATAAAAAATGTCATTGTATTTCTGGCGACACTCTTAACAGCAGTGCTGGGGTCTGTAGTGTTTCGGAAATTCCTGGCGGTTATCCCGATACTGATTGCCATTATTGTGGGGTATATCGCTGCGGTTTTGTGCGGAATCGTGGACTTTAGCGCGGTGGCAGAGGCTGCCATTTTCTCTGTTCCCAATTTTTCCCTGCCTAAATTCAAATGGGAAGCCATTGTCATCATTCTTCCGGTGCTTCTGGTCATTGCCTCCGAGCATATCGGTCACCAGATTGTCACAGGCAAAATTGTAGGCAGAGATTTACTGAAAGACCCGGGACTTCACCGCTCCTTATTTGCGGACAACTTTTCTACCATGCTCTCCGGATGCATCGGTTCTGTTCCGACTACGACGTACGGAGAAAATATCGGGGTCATGGCGATGACGAAGGTTTACAGTGTGTATGTGATTGGCGGGGCGGCAGTGCTCTCCATTATCTGTTCCTTTATCGGGAAAATGACAACTCTGATAAATACTATCCCAGGACCGGTCATCGGTGGAATTTCCTTTTTGCTCTATGGAATGATTGGAACGTCTGGTATCCGGATTCTCGTAGAATCCCAGGTAGATTACGGAAAATCCAGAAATATGGCGATGACTTCGATTATCTTTGTGACAGGGCTGTCAGGAATCAAAGTGCAGTTCGGCAGTATTCAGCTCACTGGTATGGTGCTTGCCTGCGTGGTTGGCATGTTGATGGGGCTGACATTCTTTGTGCTGGATAAGCTGAAACTGACAAATGATAGAGAAGAGGAATCGTAAGAACAAAGAGTTCCATTTGCGGAAATTTCGCGCCGAGCGCGGTCGCTTTAGCGACAAATTAAAAAATAGAGGTAAACTACTCTGATAGTAATACGCAGTCTTTTTTACTGTGTTTTACTATTAGGGTATCGTTTACCTCTTTGTAATGAAAGATTATTTTATTCTGAATCCGCTACAATTCTAAATTCCCGATACAATTCCCTGCGGTATGATTCATCAGAAGCAGCTTTTAAAATATCATCTGTTCTTCCTGCGTTTACCAGACATTCCATGAGCTGCCCCATTCGTTCTTCCGCGAGTTTCATGCCAGCTTCTTTACCCCGCTGGAATCCCTCAGCCAGATTGTCTTCCCGTTCCAAGCGCCTGTATTTTTCTTCGTCAAATTCATAGATACTCACTTT
>UQKK01000037.1 GCA_900541505.1 uncultured Ruminococcus sp. | reverse complement strand
CCACGCTCTACTCTACCAGTTGCAACTGTACCACGTCCTGTGATAGAGAATACGTCCTCTACTGGCATCAGGAACGGTTTGTCTGTCTCACGCTCCGGATCCGGAATCCACTCGTCAACAGCATCCATCAGTTCCATAATCTTGTCGCCCCATTCTCCATCTGGATCTTCAAGAGCTTTCAGAGCAGAACCCTGGATAATCGGAGTGTCATCTCCTGGGAACTCATACTCGTCCAGGATTTCACGGATTTCCATCTCTACTAATTCAAGCAGTTCTTCGTCATCTACCATATCGCATTTGTTCATGAATACTACGATGTATGGTACGTTAACCTGACGGGACAGAAGGATGTGCTCTTTTGTCTGAGCCATAACACCGTCAGTAGCAGCTACTACAAGGATAGCGCCGTCCATCTGAGCAGCACCGGTAATCATGTTCTTTACATAGTCAGCATGTCCCGGGCAGTCAACGTGTGCATAGTGACGTTTCTCTGTCTCATACTCAACGTGTGCTGTGGAGATTGTGATACCACGCTCTCTCTCTTCCGGAGCCTTATCGATGTTCTCGAAATCAACTGCTGCGTTTCCTTCTACTCTGTGAGAAAGTGTCTTTGTGATAGCAGCTGTCAGAGTTGTTTTACCATGGTCAACGTGGCCGATGGTACCGATATTACAATGTGGTTTTGTTCTTTCAAATTTAGCTTTTGCCATTTTGAATATCCTCCTTAATTATATCACCCGTTTTGCGGGCATTTTACTAGTTATTCGATTTTACTCGGCTAACTTTGATTATATTTCAAAGCCAGCCGTTTTTCAACCCTTTTATTTGATTTTAGGCATTTTTATTGGACAATACCTTTTCCTGTACAGACTTCGGTACCGGCTCGTATTTCTCAAAGAACATAGAGTAGTTACCACGTCCCTGTGTTCTGGAACGTAAGTCTGTGGAGTATCCGAACATTTCAGACAGCGGAACGAATGCACGTACAATCTTTCCTCCGCCCAAATCATCCATACCCTCGATACGTCCACGGCGGGAGTTCAAATCACCGATGATATCTCCCATATATTCCTCCGGCATTGTAACCTCAACCTTCATGATAGGCTCAAGCAGTACCGGAGCGCCTTTCTTCATCGCATCCTTGAATGCGAGAGAACCAGCAATGTGGAATGCCATTTCACTGGAGTCGACCTCATGGTAAGAACCATCGAATACAGTCGCATGAACACCGACTACCGGGAATCCACCGAGCAGACCGGACTTCATAGCCTCTTCGATACCTTCACCTACCGCCGGGATGTATTCCTTCGGAATCGCACCGCCGACTACAGTAGATTCGAACTTGTATGTCTCCTCGCCGTTGACATCCATAGGCTCAAATTTAACTTTACAGTGTCCGTACTGACCACGACCACCGGACTGTTTTGCATATTTGCTGTCCACATCAACCGGTTTTGTGATGGACTCTTTGTAAGCAACCTGAGGTGCACCTACATTTGCCTCTACCTTAAATTCACGCAGAAGTCTGTCTACGATAATCTCCAGGTGGAGCTCACCCATACCTGCGATAATGGTCTGTCCTGTCTCTTTATCTGTGTGCGCACGGAATGTCGGGTCTTCTTCTGCAAGTTTCGCAAGAGATTCTCCAAGTTTGCCCTGGGAAGCCTTTGTCTTCGGCTCGATAGCGAGCTCGATAACCGGCTCCGGGAACTCCATGGACTCCAGGATTACCGGATGCTGCTCATCACAGATGGTATCACCGGTCGTGGAGAACTTGAATCCAATCGCTGCCGCGATATCTCCTGAATATACCTTATCCAGTTCTTCTCTCTTGTTAGCGTGCATCTGAAGGATACGTCCCACACGCTCTTTCTTGCCCTTTGTAGCGTTCAGAACATAAGAACCGGAGTTCATTGTTCCGGAGTAAACTCTGAAGTATGCGAGCTTACCTACAAACGGGTCAGTCATAATCTTAAATACCAGTGCGGAGAACGGTTCCTCATCAGAAGAATGTCTCTCCACTTCGTTGCCGTCCTCGTCAACACCCTTGATAGCCGGGATGTCTGTCGGAGCAGGCATAAATTCCAGAACTGCGTCCAGAAGCTTCTGAACACCTTTATTTCTGTATGCAGAACCGCAGCATACCGGAACAGCTGTACATTCGCATGTACCTTTGCGGAGCACTGCCTTCATCGCTTCGATGGACGGCTCTTCTCCCTCCAGGTATTCCATCATCAAATCATCATCCAGCTCGCAGATTTTCTCTACCAGCTCTGTGTGATACAGTTCTGCTTCGTCTTTCATTTCTTCCGGGATATCGACTACAGAAATGTCATCGCCCTTGTCATCATTATAGATGTAAGCCTGCATTTCAAACAGGTCGATGATTCCCTTAAACTCGTCTTCTTTGCCGATTGGCAGCTGAAGACAGATTGCGTTCTTTCCAAGTCTTGTCTTAATCTGGTCTACTGCGTTGTAGAAATCAGCTCCCAGAATGTCCATCTTATTGATGAAAGCCATTCTTGGTACATTGTATGTGTCTGCCTGACGCCATACGTTTTCTGACTGGGGCTCTACTCCACCCTTCGCACAGAATACACCTACGGCACCATCCAGTACACGAAGTGAACGCTCAACCTCTACGGTGAAGTCAACGTGTCCCGGTGTATCGATAATATTGATACGATGCTCCAGAGCACCCTCCTTCGGCTTGGTCTTCTCTTCCAAAGTCCAGTGGCATGTCGTAGCGGCTGAAGTAATTGTGATACCTCTCTCCTGCTCCTGTTCCATCCAGTCCATGGTGGCAGTACCTTCGTGAGTATCACCAATCTTATAGTTAACACCGGTATAGTAGAGAATACGCTCTGTCAGCGTAGTCTTACCCGCATCGATATGCGCCATGATACCGATATTTCTGGTTCTCTCCAATGGATATTCTCTTCCAGCCATAATTCCTCCTCAATTAATAACATGGAAGTTCTTCGAGACTAGGCTCGACAATACCTCGCCAAGTTCCGAAGAACAGTCTTCGCACTAGATTCGAAAACACCTCATCAAGTGCTCTAGCCTTAGAAACGATAGTGAGCAAACGCTTTGTTTGCTTCTGCCATCTTGTGCATATCTTCTTTCTTCTTCACAGATGCGCCTGTGTTGTTTGCAGCATCCAGAATCTCGTTTGCCAGTCTTTCCTCCATTGTCTTCTCTCCTCTGTTGCGAGAATACAATGTCAGCCAGCGAAGTGCCAGAGCCTGTCTTCTGTCAGCTCTAACTTCGATTGGCACCTGGTAAGTTGCACCACCGATACGTCTTGCCTTAACTTCCAGTACAGGCATGATGTTGTTCATAGCTTCCTCGAACACCTCGATGGCTGGCTTTTCAGCCTTTGCTTCAACTCTTTCAAATGCGCCGTATACAATCTTCTGTGCGATACCTTTCTTACCATCCAGCATGATGTTGTTGATAAGCTTGGTAACCACTTTATTGTTGTATATCGGGTCCGCTAATACATCTCTTTTCTGAGTATGTCCTTTACGTGGCACGGTCCTTCCCTCCTTAATCATAATTTCCGGTCTTTACCGGGATTAATTCATCGGTACTCACATGTGTCTCTCTATGGAATCGCATAGCATGTGCTCGCGGCCGCGGGACTTATTATAGAATCCGCAACCCATACTTACCGGAAATGTCCTTTCCGATAAGGTACGATAATCATAGTTCTGTTTGTGATACGATTTAACTTTCTTAGTTACTGTCTTAGCTCGGACAGACGCTTAAAAATCCGTTCTGCTCATGCAGCCTGACGCTCACGCGCCCGAATCCTTACGCCAAAAATACGCTTCTTATTTTGCGTCTTTCGGTCTCTTAGCGCCGTATTTGGAACGAGCCTGTCTTCTCTTCGCAACACCTGCTGTATCCAGTGTACCTCTTACAATGTGGTATCTTGTACCAGGCAGGTCCTTAACTCTTCCTCCACGGATGAGAACAACGCTGTGCTCCTGAAGGTTGTGTCCTTCTCCAGGGATATAGCTTGTTACTTCGATTCCGTTAGAAAGACGAACTCTGGCAATCTTTCTCAGAGCTGAGTTAGGCTTCTTCGGTGTAGCAGTCTTAACAGCGGTGCACACACCTCTCTTCTGCGGTGCGGACACATCTGTCGCACGCTTCTTCAGGGAGTTATATCCTTTCTGAAGTGCCGGTGCTGTAGATTTCTTTTCAGAAGTCTGACGTCCCTTTCTAACTAACTGGTTAAATGTTGGCATTCTTTTCACCTCCTATGATAATTTCGTGTTCCTTGGGCTCTCCGCTCAAGGGGCTGCGGATAATCATTGTTATCCTTATTCTTTTTCTGCGCGCACAAAAAGAAACGTCTTTTTATGCACGCTAAAATAGTTTATTACGTTTCTCCCCAAAAGTCAAGGGATTTTCTAAAATTTCACCCACCAGTTCAGCCATACAGTGCACGGGGAGCAGAAAACATGCTTGCATGTTTTAGCGAGCGGGCATCTGTATGGGCTGAGCACCAGTTTATACCCTAAAGGGCACACCGTAACCCATTCCCTTCGGGATGGCGGGCTTCGCCCGACAAGGTATGAGTAAAACAGCGGCGATAGCCGTAGTTAGCACGCAGTGCGGTTTTACGAATGGCGCTCTCTGAACTGTCCCACAGCCAGCCATACAGTGCACGGGAAGCCGAAAACATGCTTGCATATTTTTATCCCAGTATGAGGCACCATATCGGCAGTGTCACTAAAGACAGCAGTGTACTGACAAATATCATCCCCGTGGCATACTTCTCATCCGCCCCATATTTGGAGGATAGCAGCGCCGTCGTCACCGGAGCGGGCATCCCCGCCATGATGACCGCTGTCCCGCGCAGCACCGCGGGAAGGGGCAAAAATGCAGTAATCGCAAACATTCCCGCCGGGATTGCCAGCAGCCGGACAGCGACATAATATCCCATCGTCCTGTCAAAAAGCCCCCGGCAATTCATCTCCGCCAACATCATGCCCACCAGCATCATACTCAGCGGTGTATTGCACCCGCTGATGCCGGAAATTGTATTATCCAGAAACTGCGGAAACTCCAGCCCCGAAATCATCACCGCCATCCCCAGATAGATAGACACGATGCATGGATGAGTGAACACCTTTTTCACAACACTCCCCGGATTCACTTTGCTCTTTATAAAACAGGATGTCCCCAGACTCCACATCACGATGCGGACAGGCAGCATAAACACAGACGCATAAAAAAGCCCCTGCGCGCCATAGATTCCTTCCACTACAGGGTTCCCCAGAAATCCGCCGTTTGATACGATGGTTCCGTAACGCAGCGGCTTTTGTCTGCCTTCTTCTTTCCTTTTATAACTAAAAAAACTGACTGCTATCGACAGGACATTATATCCCACCGAAAGCAGCAGCACCTCCGCAAATTCTGTCAGCATACTCCACTCCCAGTCCATCTGGAAAGAATGGAAAATGTTAAAGGGCAGGGTCACATACAGACAGAAATTGACCAGTTCTTTTCTTGTCGAGCCGCTGACGATGCCCCTTTTCCTGATAAGAAACCCAATCCCTACCAGGAGGAACATCATCAGCTGCATATTGACCATATTATGAAAAGCCATGATTAATACGCCTTACCCCAATACACCATATGTTTGGCGGGCTTGCCGCAGCATACGCACACATCCGAGAGTTTCTCCTGCTCTTCGGGGATACACCGGGATGTCACACCGCCCGTCTTATCTTTGATTTCTTCTTCGCAGCCTTCCTCGCCGCACCACATTGCTTTGATAAATCCTGTCTCTTCCTGAGCGGTCTTCACCATCTCATCCATTGTAGCGGCTGTGTGAATATGGGAATCCAGAAATGCCTTTGCTCTCGCATACATGTCTTTCTGAATCGTCTCTAATATCTCCGGCAGTTTCGTTGTAATCTCATCTAAAGATACTACAATCTTCTCCCTTGTGTCTCTGCGCACAACAACCACCTGGTTATTCTCAATATCCTTCGGACCAATCTCAATGCGGCTCGGGATTCCGAGGATTTCCTGTTCGCTGAATTTCCAGCCGGGGCTCTTCTCCGACTTATCAATCTCCGCGCGGATTCCCGCTGCCTTCAAGCGGCTAAACAATTCTTCTGCTTTGTCCAGTACGCCCTCTTTGTGCTGCGCGATAGGCACCACTCTGGTCTGCACCGGAGCAATATGCGGCGGAAGCACAAGACCGCTGTCGTCACCGTGTACCATGATGATGGCGCCGATGATTCTCGTGGAAAGCCCCCAGGATGTCTCATACACGCTGTGAAGCTCATTATTTTTATCTGAATACTTGATATCAAACGCATCTGCAAATGCATTTCCAAAGAAATGGCTTGTCCCGGACTGCAGTGCCTTCCCGTCGTGCATAAGCGCTTCGATGGTATAAGTGTCCTGGGCTCCGGCAAATTTCTCACTGGGCGTCTTCTTTCCCGTCACCAGCGGGATTGCCAAATCCTCTTCTACGAAGCTCTTGTAAACGTCCCGCATAAGAAGGGTCCTCTCCTCCGCCTCTTCATAGGTCGCATGGATGGTATGTCCTTCCTGCCACAAGAACTCTCTGGAACGCAAAAACGGTCTCGTGGTCTTCTCCCATCTGAGTACAGAGCACCACTGGTTCCAAACTTTCGGCAAATCCCTGTAAGACTGCACAGTCTTGCTCCACAAATCACAGAACAACGTCTCCGATGTGGGACGGATGCAGAATCTCTCCTGCAGCTCTTCCAGACCGCCATGTGTCACCCACGCCACCTCCGGCGCAAATCCCTCAATGTGGTCTTTTTCCTTCTGCAGAAGGCTCTCCGGAATCAGTACCGGGAGATAGACATTCTCCACTCCGGTCTCTTTGAATCGTTTATCCAGATTGGACTGAATATTCTCCCAGATTGCATAACCGTTCGGCAGATAATTCAGGCACCCTTTTACACCTGAATAATCACACAACTTTGCCTCCCTCACCACATCGGTATACCACTGCGCGAAATCTTCATCTCTCGCGGTGATGGACTCTACCAGTTTCTTTTCCTTCGCCATTTCCTTTATCTCCTTTAAAATTCATTGTTCTCCAGAATAAAAAGTTTACTGAAAATTCCGGTGATTGTCAATAAAATCATCCTCTTATTTCCAGAAGCTTCTCCTTCAGTTCATTCTCCAGGCGCCGAATCTCCACTTCTGCCTCTCTGCGCTTTTCTCTGCCCTCCTGCTGAATTTTGAGCACCTCATCAAATGTGGAAATCAAAGATTCATTGGTGGCTTTGAGCGTCTCAATATCCACGATTGCCCTCTCGGACTCTCTCGCCGTCTCAATGGTCGCCATCTTTAATCTCTCCGCATTCTTTCGCAGCAGTTCATTGGTCATATCCGTCACTTCTCTCTGCGCCCGTGCCGCCTGCGCGGAATGTTCCACACCCAGGGCGAGCACCATCTGGCTCTTCCACAGCGGAACCGTATTCACAAGAGTAGACTGTATCTTTTCCGCCATCTGCGTGTCATTGCTCTGCACGAGACGAATCTGCGGCGCTGTCTGAATGCAGATAGTCCGCGTCAGTTCCAGGTCGTGTATCTTTCTCTCAAAGCGCGTGCACATGGAATCCAAATCCCTCGCCGCCTGTGCGTCCTCCGCAAGGGAAGAACGTTTCGCTTTCTCTAAAAGTTCTCTCAGTTCTCCCTCCCTGACTTCCTGCAGCTTTTTCTTTCCCGCCAGAATATACATGGACAATTCCTTAAAATAAGTCAGATTCAGTTCGTACATCTTATCCAGAATTGCCACATCTTTTAAGAGCTGTACCTGATGGGATTCCAGGACACGGCATATCTCATTGACATTGGTTTCCGCCTTGGCATATTTTGCCTTCATCGCCTGAATCTTATTGGATGTCTTTTTGAATATCCCCATGAAGCCCTTCTCTTCTTCCTCATCGAAGTTCTTCAATTCCTGTACAACACCGGACAGCAGTTCTCCTACCTCTCCCAAATCCTTGCTGCGTACATTTTCCAGGGCATTCTCCGAGAAATCCGCCATCTTCTTCTGCGTACCCGCGCCATATTGGAGCACCATAGCAGAATTTGTCAAATCAATCTGCCCCGCAAACGCATCCACTGTCCTTCTCTCTTCCTCTGTCAGAATATCCTCATCCATCACCGGGTCTTCCTGTTTGACCGGCATTTCCTTTTTCTCTTCTTTAAAAGGGTCCAACGTCAAAGTCGGAGTTGTGTCAAACTCCTGAAATGTTTCGCTCATATCCCGCCTCCTGTTTTCTTATTTATTTTTTCCTGCGGCTGATTTCATCCTCCATAAGCCCTTCCTGCGCCAGCATAGTATGGAGCACGGAAATATCCGCCGACACATCCCATGCCGTGTCCTGGAAAAGGTCATCCAGCAGCTTTTCAAACGCCACATTCAACGTATCCAGTGTCTTCTCAATCTCCAGCTTGGAAGCCAGGATGTTCTCCCCCTGCACGGGCTGTCCGTCCAGCTCCTCATACGCTTCCAGAAGCTTCACTGTGGTCGGCAGGTAATAATCCATCAGCCTGCGGATATCCCCCACCGACTCCGGCGCCTGTCTCACCCGCTCGAAAATCCGCGCCACCAGCATCTCCATGCGGGAAATCTTCTCCGATATCTCCTCACCCGGTATGGCGTCATTGCACTGCCTTATCTTTCTGACATAAGCCTCACCTGTCCGAATGACCTCCTGCACCTGCGGTGAGAGGTCTTTTTCCTGCTCCGCCTGTCTTCTGCGCCTAAGCTCTTCCTCAGCCTTCTGCTGTCTTAGGCGCTCCATAAGCCCCGTGTACTCCCGATAAGCCTCCTCGCTCACCATCAGACAGGTCTTCTGCTCGTCCAAATGTCCCTGGCAGAACCAGCCTTTTTCTATCATATCTTCCAAATCTTTTATCACTGCCTTCAAAGACCTGCCTGTCTCCGCCGCCAACTCCTTGATATCACAGTACTCTCTGCCTCTGAGTGCCTGGATATACGCGCGGAAACGGTTGACTTTTCCCACCATACCGGTGCCGATGCCTGCCATCACACCGCACCCTGTGACAAGCAAGGCAAGTCCCGCAAGCCCTGCCTTAACAGCCAGCCCCCACTCACCCGAGAGAACCGCGCCGCCAATCAGCAAGAGCAGAAGAATCAGAGACACTGCACCGAGAGAATATCCCGTCGCCATGAGGCATATCCCTCCAACCCGCGGGGCAGTCCCTTTTAAATATAGAAGCTTCTTCTCTGTGACCACCTGTCCGGTCTCTTCGCGCTCCTCCCGGGGAGGCGCTTCCTCCTTCGGCGCGTACGCAAATGGTCCCGGTTCCCGGTTTCCCTTTGTATACCAACCACCGTTTCTCATGCCTTCTTTGATATTTCCGACCGCGCTCTGTATCGTATCGTTTATCGTCTGATTCAGGCTGCCAAAATCCCTTGAATCTACCGCATCCTGAATGGTCCGTTTTATTTCTTCCCCGAACCGTTCCCAATCTCTGCCGACCATCTCAAATCCTCCCGAAGAGTCCGCTTTTCTGCTTGACCTGATAAATGTTTTATATGATAATCAGTTTAGTCAGATTCTATCAAAAAGTCAAGAATCTGCCCGAAAAGGAGAAGATATATGATTCCTGAAATCTTATTTGAAGATGCCCACATTCTTGTTTGTGTCAAACCGGCAGGCATTCCCGTCCAGAGCAGGAAGCTCTCGGAGCCGGATATGGTCAGTATCCTAAAGAATTATCTCTCGCGGATTCCTGCCGCTAAAAAAGGCGCTCCCGCCGTGGGAACTGCAAATTCCCCAATGGATTCCGACAAAAAGGAACCCTATCTGGCTGTGATTCACCGCCTGGACCAGCCCGTGGAGGGAATCCTTGTGTTTGCCAAGACGCAGAAGGCGGCAAAGTCCTTGAACCAGCAGCTTAAGTCCCACGGATTCGGCAAACATTACCGGGCGCTCCTACACAGTGCCCCGACTGTTTCTGAGGCGGACCTTAACGATTATCTGGTAAAAAACGGGCGCACAAATACTTCAAAAGTTTCCTCAGAGGATACACCTGGCGCCAAGGCAGCCCGCCTCCATTATAAAATCATCCGTACTTTGACCTCTGAGGAGGGCGCTCTATACTCTGTCGCGGAAATCAAGCTGGACACCGGGCGCCATCACCAAATCCGGGTGCAGATGGCAAATCTGGGCTGTCCCATTGTCGGGGACAGAAAATACGGTCCTCCCACAGACGGGAGCGGCACTGCCGCCGGAGTGGGGAAAGCCGTTTCCTGTCCCTTACGTAACCCGGGCATGAATCATATGGGACTTCAGCTCTTCGCATACCGGCTTCAATTTTCCCACCCTGTCACAGGGAAAACCATGGAATTTCAGATACCACGGCTCACGGAAGATAGTATGTAAAGAAATCTTTCGGACTATGACAGAACAAAGTGGGCAAGCCCACTTCAACTCCCCTTCTCCTCAATCTTGAGGGGCTTTCCCACTTTGTGCGCCGAGCGCAGTCGCTTTAGCGACATATTACCTCATGCGCTCGTGTGCCTCCCGCCCGGAGGTTTTTTTCTTTTATAGGAAATTCGGAGGAATTTCCTATAAAAGAAAAAACCAGGCTGTCAGTGCTCCTATCAGACACTGACAGCCTGGCCCATTTATGCTCTGCCTTTTCTCCCGACAGACTCACATTTTGAAATCCTACATTTCTCCAATTGCCATTTCGGGCTCTTCTTCCAGGGATTCTCTATATTTCTCCAGTATCGTACTCTGGATTCTCTCCCTCGTCCCCGAATTAATCGGATGGGCGATATCGCGGTACTCACCATCTAACGCCTTCTTGCTCGGCATAGCGATGAATAAGCCTTTCTCCCCCTCTATCACTTTAATATCGTGAACTACAAATTCATCATCGATGGTGATAGAAACTACAGCTTTTAATTTGCCTTCTTTTGCCACTTTACGTACGCGTACATCTGTAATCTGCATACCTGTCAAGTCTCCTTTCTCCGCCTGCATTAAGTTATGAATGTCTATAATGCATACCGCTCGTTTTTCTCAACTACCACTTTCACACCGTTCTCACCGACGTGTCTTGTGTTCGCCCTTATCGTGTCACGGCTCTCAACGATACAGTTTTCAATGTACGTATTATCTCCGAGGTACACGTCATTCAAAATGATAGAGTTCTTAATCACACAGTTGTTGCCAACAAAGACTTTCTTGAAGATAATAGAGTTCTCAATCGTTCCATTGATGATACTTCCGCTTCCCACAAGGCTGTTTTTCACTACAGCGCCCGGATTGTATTTCGCCGGGGGAAGGTCACTCACCTTGGAATATACGCTTGGGAGCTCCCGGAAAAAGTAATTTCTCACCTCTGGCTTCAGGAAATCCATATTGGTCTTGTAATAGGAATCTACGGTGGAGATGTTATTCCAGTAGCTGTTTATCTTATAACCGTATATTTTCTTCAGATTCTTATAGCGAATCAGAATATCGGTTACAAAATCATGTCTTTCCTCCTCGGCGCAGTGCTCTACCAAATCAATCAACTGTCTCCTGCGGATAACGTAGATTCCGGTGGAGATGGTCTGGGAATGTGCCACCATGGGCTTCTCCTCAAACTCTTCAATCCTTGCCGATTCATTCATGCGGACTGTACCAAAGCGTGTCGCGTCGTCCGAAGGCTCCAGGTCCTTACATACCACTGTAATATCCGCTTTTTTAGCGATATGGTATTCCAGCACCTTATTGTAATCCAGTTTATATACCGCGTCACCGGATGTGATGATAACATACGGTTCATGACAGCGTTTCAGGAAATCCAGGTTCTGATAAATGGCGTCCGCCGTACCCCGGTACCAGTTCCCATTCTCCGCTGTAATCGTCGGAGTAAACAGATACATGCCGCCCTGCTTCCTTCCGAAATCCCACCATTTGGAGGAGTTCAGATGTTCATTCAGTGACCGCGCGTTATACTGGGTCAGGATAGCCACCTTCTGGATGTGGGAATTTGTCATGTTGCTCAATGCGAAATCAATGGCACGGTAACTTCCCGCGATGGGCATCGCTGCCGCCGCTCTCTTCGCTGTGAGCTCCTGCATCTTCCTGCTGCTTCCGCCTGCTAAAATAATTCCAACTGCTCTCATACCCGTTCACCTGCCTTTATCAATGTCTCACCGCTTGCAAGCACTCCATCGCTGTAATCCTCAATCGATGTCGCACCGCTGATGGCAGTATTCTTTCCAATCTGTACGCCGGACGGAATCACGGAATTTTCTCCGATGGTCGCCAGACCTCCGCTGTAAATATTCGGTTTCAGTTTATTCGGCACCTCGCCTCCAATACCAATCGTCACATTATTTCCAATCGAAGTATCTTCCGCGATGATTGCTCTTTCAATCACACAGTTCTCACCAATCGTGACACCCTGCATGATGATGGAATCTCTGACGATACTTCCTTTGCCGATGGTCACACCGCCGCCTAAGACGGAACTGTGAATCTCGCCGTGCACCTCAGAGCCGTTGCTGATGATACATCTGTCAACAACCGCGTCCTCCGCGATATACTGCGGCGGAATGTTGGCGCTGTTCGTGTAAATCTTCCAGAACTCTTCGTAGAGATTAAACTCCGGAATGATATCGATAAGCTCCATATTTGCTTCCCAGTAGGAACTTAAGGTCCCGACATCCTTCCAGTATCCGTTGTACTCGTAGGCAAAGAGCCTGTCTCCTTTTTCGTGACAATATGGGATGACGTGTTTTCCAAAGTCACAGTTGGGCTGATCTTTCAAATGGATAAGCGCATCTCTGAGCACCGGCCAGCTGAAAATATAAATACCCATGGAAGCCAGATTACTGCTCGGTTTCTCCGGCTTCTCTTCAAATTCTTTGATTCTGCTCTCCTCATCCGTCACCACGATACCGAAACGGCTCGCTTCTTCAATCGGAACAGGCATCGCCGCGATTGTCACATCTGCGTGATTTGCCTTATGGAAATCCAGCATCACTTCATAGTCCATCTTGTAAATATGGTCACCGGAAAGAATCAGTACATAATCCGGGTTATATGTCTCCATATAGTTCAGATTCTGATAGATTGCGTTCGCCGTACCTGTATACCACTCACTGTTGCTGCTCTTCTCATACGGCGGCAGGATTGTCACCCCTCCAATGTTCCGGTCCAAATCCCACGGGATACCAATCCCAATATGTGTGTTCAGTCTCAGAGGCTGATACTGTGTCAAAACCCCTACTGTGTCCACTCCAGAATTAATACAGTTGCTAAGCGGAAAATCAATGATACGATACTTACCGCCAAACGCCACTGCCGGCTTTGCAACTTTGGCTGTAAGAACCCCCAGACGACTGCCTTGTCCACCCGCTAATAACATGGCAATCATTTCCTTTTTGAACATTGCGTCACCTCATTTCTAGTTAGATGTATCCATTATACCACACTTTTGTCTTTCGTGAATATTTTTTACAATTTTTTTGCGAAAATTTTCCACTTTTTGTTAATTTAGTACAAAAAGAACTTCTTTAAAATTTTCCCATATATAGTATAATATAGAGAGCACAGAAGATTTATGACTGGTTTTACAAAAAAGTGTGTGTTTCGCACATTCTTGCGCCGAAACGCGGCTAAATTTAAAACGAAAGGGTATTATCCATGTACAAGATTAATTTTCAGAAACCAATCCACATTCATTTTATCGGTATCGGAGGCATCAGCATGAGCGGTCTCGCTGAGATTCTCTTAAAAGAGGGCTTCACTGTGTCCGGTTCGGATTCGCGTGAGTCCGCGCTCACTCAGCAGCTCGCCGCTCAGGGAGCTACAATTTTCTATGGACAGAAGGCGGAAAACATCACCGATGACATCGAATGTGTCGTATATACCGCCGCCATCAGCAGAGACAACGGAGAGCTCATCGAAGCGGTTGCCAGAAAGATTCCCATGCTCACCCGCGCGGAACTCTTAGGACAGCTCATGAAGAATTACGAGACACCTATCGCCGTCTCCGGCACCCACGGGAAGACCACGACCACATCCATGATTTCCCATATCCTTCTGGAGGGAGATTTGGACCCCACCATCTCTGTAGGCGGCATCCTGCAGGCGATTGGCGGCAATATCCGTGTGGGAAATTCCGGCACCTTCATCACAGAAGCCTGCGAGTACACCAACAGTTTCCTGCATTTCTTCCCGAAAATCAGCGTCATTTTAAATATTGAGGAAGACCATCTGGACTTCTTTAAGGACTTAGAGGACATCCGTCATTCCTTCCACCAGTTCGCCGCTCTGCTCCCCGCGGACGGGACGCTGGTCATCAACGGAGAAATCCAGGACTACCCGGAAATCTACCAGGGGCTTTCCTGCCATGTCATCACCTACGGTTCCTCCGCGGATTTTGATTACAGCGCGGAAAATATTTCCTACGACGAAAAGGGCTGTGTCTCTTTTGACCTGCTGAAATTCGGTGAAAAGACCGACCATATCAGGCTGTCCGTAACCGGCGACCACAATGTCTCCAACGCGCTCTCCGCCATCGCTGTGGCAGAGCTGCTCCACATCCCGATGGAGACGATAAAGAAGGGGCTTCTCTCGTTTTGCGGAACAGACCGCCGTTTTGAATACAAAGGTACTTTAAACGGGGTTACCATCGTGGACGACTACGCCCATCATCCCACGGAGATTACCGCCACCCTCAAGGCGGCGCAGCATTATCCCCATGGGAAACTGTGGTGTGTATTCCAGCCCCACACCTACACCCGCACCAAGGCATTTTTCCACGAGTTCGCGGAGGCGCTCTCTCACGCGGACCATCTGGTGCTGGCAGACATCTACGCGGCAAGAGAGACCGACAACTTGGGGATTTCCTCCGCGGATTTGGCCGAAGAGGTGAAAAAGCTGGGAACCGATGCACACTACTTCCCAAGCTTTACCGAAATCGAGACATTTTTAAAAGAACACTGTGCTCCGGGAGATTTGTTAATAACTATGGGAGCCGGAGACGTTGTAAACGTGGGAGAAGACCTCCTGAAAGGATAGTTATCCACATTTTTTACACAGAGTTATCTACAAAAAACTTCTTCTTTCCCACAAAATAACGCTTTTTTCAGCAGGGGTAAAATGCTATAATAGCCTCTGTACAACAGATAAAATTAAGGAATCTTTAAAGGTGGGACAAGAACATATGAAAACTCTGATTTTAAAAAATAAATGCCAGACAAACGCGACTCTTTTATCCAATGAATTTATCGATAATTATATGATTGATGCCAACGGAGAGTTTGTGAAAGTCTATTTATTTTTATTAAGGCACTTAGACGACCCATGTTCTTCTCTGACCATTTCAACGATTGCAGACTGTCTGAACAACACGGAGAACGATATTCTGCGCGCCTTCCGTTATTGGGAAGGGCAGGGACTCCTCTTATTGGACAAGGACGACCAGGGACGCATCACAGGACTCGAACTGCTCAAGACGGCTTCCTTCGTCCATGGTAAGAAGTCGCCGCATACGCTGGCTGAACCGGATGATGCACATTCTGGCTCTGCTCCCAACGCAGCGCCATCCACTTCCTCGCCATCTGCTTCCGCGCCGCGCGCTTTCACTGCGGTCACTGATGGGACAGGCACCGGGAAGTCGCCAGTCTCCAGGCAGAGCAGTACAAGAACCAAGGCAGTCGCTCTGGATTCTTTTAAGGCGCAGAAGGAATTGAAATCTCTGTTCTTTATTGCAGAACAATATTTGGGAAAGACACTGTCCCACACAGATATGGAGGCGATTACCTATTTCTATGACACCCTCCATCTGTCAGCTGATGTCATCGAATTTCTGCTGGAATCCTGTGTGGAGAACGGACACAAGAGCATCCACTACATCCAGAAAGTCGCGCTTGCCTGGGCAGATGCCGGAGTAGAGACGGTCGCACAGGCAAAGGAACAGTCTTTGAATTATAATAAGAATTGTTACACCATATTGAATGCTTTTGGCATCAAGGGAAGAGGACCTGCTTCCTCAGAGGTTTCCTATATTAAGAAATGGACAGAGGACTACGGCTTTTCTCTGGATATCGTACAGGAGGCATGCCGCAGGACCATATCCGCCACCCACCAGCCCAGCTTTGAATATACGGACTCCATTCTGTCCCGCTGGAAAAAAGAAGATGTAAAGCATTTAAAGGACATCCTCTCTCTGGATGAGGCATACCAGAAGAAAAAGGCTGTCCAGAAAGATACTGTCCGCAAGACAAGACCTGCCACCAAGAATCTCAACAATTTCGAGAGACGCAGCTATGACATGGATTCGCTGGAGGAGCAACTGCTGAACAGCAATTAATGAAGGAGTACATACCTTGGCACTGAAAAATTCACAATACCAGGCTATTATGAGGCAATATGAACAAAAACAGTTCAGAAGCCACGATATACTGACCCGCCATTACGAGGAGGTATACAGAAAGCTTCCGGAGTTCAAGGCTCTGGACGAATCGGTATCCGCTCTCTCCGTACAATATGGAAAAAAACTGTTAAACGGAGAGGAAAAGGACACCACGGCACTCAAAGAAGAACTGGATATCCTGCGCAGCAGCAAGGCAAGCCTCCTTGCGAGCGCCGGATTCCCGAAAGATTATCTGGAGCCGGTCTATGAGTGCGAGGACTGCCATGACACCGGATATATCGGCGGCAAAAAATGTCACTGTTTTAAAAAGGCAGTCACCCAGCTTCTCTATGAAGAGTCAAACCTTAAGGATGTCCTGATGGAGGAGAACTTCAGCACCTTTGACATCCGTTACTATTCCGATAATTTTTTTGACAGCAAATCCGGGCGTTCTTCTCGGGATATCATCGAGGAAGCCCTTAGAATCTGCCGTCATTTTACCGAATCATTCGGCACAGAATTTCATAATCTCTTTTTCTATGGAGATGTGGGTGTGGGAAAGACGTTTCTCTCCAACTGTATCGCAAAAGAACTGATGGACAGAGAGTTTTCCGTACTCTATTTTTCTGCTCCCACATTTTTCAATATTCTGGCACAAAACGCTTTTGATAAAAATGATATTGACGCGCACAATATGTTCGAGTATATTTTTAACTGTGACCTGCTGATTATCGACGATTTGGGCACAGAATATACAAACGCGTTTATCGCATCACAGCTTTTTACCTGTATCAACGAAAGGCTGATTGGGAAAAAGGCGACCATCATATCGACAAACCTTTCACTGGAATCTCTGGCTGACCTCTATACAGAGCGCGCCTTTTCCAGGATTACCAGCAGTTATACACTGCTGAAACTCATCGGGGACGATATCCGAATCAAAAAGAAGCTAAAACAAAGGGAGGAGCACTCATGCTGAGTCGAACAGAACGTATCTTAGAAAACATTCCGGTTGGTACAGTGGGACTGATTCCGGTTACCGGCTGCGAAGAACTGGTGAAGAAGGTAGATGACTACCTTGTGAAATGGAGAAAGGAGAGCGCGTACAAATACAAAGATGATGCGGCTTTCATCGGATACTCCAAGGATTCTTTCATCGTGGACGCTAAAATTCCGCGTTTCGGTTCCGGTGAGGCAAAGGGTATTATCTCAGAGTCCGTGCGCGGCAAGGATTTGTACATCCTCGTGGATGTGTGCAACTACAGCGTGACCTACTCTCTGACAGGCAATGTCAATCACATGTCACCGGACGACCATTTCCAGAACCTGAAGCGCGCCATCGCTGCCGCTGCCGGAAAAGGACGCCGCGTGAATGTCATCATGCCGTTCCTCTATGAGAGCCGCCAGCACAAGAGAAGCGGACGGGAATCTCTCGACTGTGCGCTGGCACTGCAGGAGCTGGTGCGCATGGGTGTCGAAAATATCATCACCTTCGATGCACATGACCCCCGTGTGCAGAACGCAATCCCCTTGAACGGATTTGAGACGGTGTCTCCCACCTATCAGTTCATCAAAGGATTGCTCCGCCATGTAAAGGATTTACAGATAGACAGCGAGCACATGATGGCAATCAGCCCTGACGAGGGCGGTACTAACCGCGCCATCTATCTCGCCAATGTTTTGGGGCTTGACATGGGAATGTTCTATAAGCGCCGCGATTATACAAGAATCGTGGACGGCAGGAACCCCATCGTTGCCCATGAGTTCCTGGGAAGTTCCGTGGAGGGTAAGGATGTCATCATCATCGATGATATGATTTCCTCCGGGGACAGTATCATCGAGGTTGCTACAGAGTTAAAGAGACGCAAAGCCAACCGTATCTTCGCCGCAGCGACCTTTGGGCTCTTCACCAACGGGCTGGAGAAATTTGACAAGGCATATGAGGACGGACTGATTACGGGAATCCTCACCACAAACCTTATCTACCAGACACCGGAGCTTTTGTCCCGCCCCTACTATATCAGCTGTGATATGAGTAAATATATCGCTCTTCTGATTGATACTTTAAACCACGATGGTTCCGTGAGCTCACTGCTCAATCCGAGCGAGCGAATCCAGCACGTGCTGAAGAAATACAGAAATGGAGAGACCATCTAGGTCTCTCTTTTTTATTCTATCGGACAGTCCAGATGGTTCTCCCAATAATGGAAAAAGAAACGGACAGCCACGACTATACCGTCTGCTGTCCGTTTTCTGTCACGATACAAAATTTCCCATTTCGTTTTTCTACATTGTAGACAAAGGGATGTGTTTTGGCCCATTGGGAATCCTCTGCCCTTTCTTTCCAGTCGTAGTAAGCACGGATAAACCCTTCATGAATCAGTTTTTCCGCCTCCATGCGCGCCGAGACCGCTGCGTCATAATCATCGAATGTCCCCACATGGTACCGTTTTCCCTTAAAGCCGATGCTAACCCTGAACCGGTGCCCCTTCGTCACATAGACACCCCGAAAACCGCTCGTATTATCCCTGCGGTATTTCCTTTTTTCCAGTATCTCCACGCAAGTACCGTCCACTCTGTGGAGCTGGCTGTTAATCTTGTCTTGGACTTCCTTTTTCAGGCAGCCGCAGCTCCTGTTATTCCCGTGCATGAGTCCGTTCTCTGTCACCTCTGTCTGCCCTCCGCAGTCGCAGCGGCACATCCAGTATACAGAGCCCTTTTTATCCCGCTTCGCCGTGGGATAGAGCACCGTCAGCCTGCCAAAGCGTTTGCCGCTCAAATCAACTCTCCTGCCGGCGCCCGCGTATCTCATACAGCCGCAGCTCTTTACCCTGCCCTGCTTCAAATCGTACTCTGAAACAATCTTCTGCTTTCCGCAGTCACAGCGGCACTCCCACGAGGTACGCCCATTTTGACGCTCTGCCCTGCCAATTACTGTGAGATAGCCAAAGCGTCTTCCTGTCAAATCTTCTGCTTTTTTCAAAGTTTTTTCCTTTTTGCCGCCCACGACACAGCCGCGACCGCAGCAGCGCAGAGCGCGATGGCAGCCAAAACTCCGGGATTTGTGGAATCCCCGGTCTTCACCTGCGTTTTAACAGCGGGCTGTGTCCAGATATTCTCAAAGGAAATCTTGTCTGTCTTATTCTGGGAGCCGTCCTGAATCGCCCAGATTTCTGCTGCAAGCCCGCCCATTCCGTCATTGACTACGCGGACTGTGACGATATATACACTCTTGTCATAAGTAAAATTCTTATTGTTCCCGGTCTTCTGGTACACACGGTACTGGTAATCCTCCGGTATCGTGTATGTAATGGAACCAAATTCTGCCTTTTCGCCCGCTTTCACGGTAATCTCTTTTTGTTCCGGCATGGGAACATCCTCCCCAACTGCCTCCAGAACAATCGTAAAAGACTCATCCGCAGCAGAATCCGCCGTTTCTTCCACCTCAATAGGTATAGAAACCACACACGACCTGTCCGCCGCCTGCGCGCAGATTGGCAGAACAAAAGCAGCCAATGCCGCAACAAGACAGAATCCGATATATTTTTTTAATACTTTCTGTATCATCTTCTGGTAATGCACCCCCTTCCTGTGCCTGCCCCTATTTTTCCAGTCTTCCAAACAGGATGACGCGCCCATTGGTCTCCGCGGCAGCACACGTCGATAGCCCCACCACAGAATCCTGCGCCGTGATGCCTATCTCTCTGTACTGCACTGCCTTTTCCCCGATATACCCAAGGAAATCTGCCAGCGTCTCCCGACTCTGGCTGTCCGGACTGAAAATCAGGCAGTCCGATGCATCCGCCTCCACACACGCGAAAAATGTGATGTCGTGCGTGCTCTCCGGCAGATACAAGGTACCTGTCTTATGCTCCTCGAAGTAATCCTCATCTGTAAATTCCGCGATATCGCCGAACATCGCACCGCCATCCATATGATGACCGTATATCAGATTGTAGCAGTCAGAAAAATCCGCCTGATTCTGACAATCCAAAAAAATCGCTCCGGAGAAGGAAAATTTCCCATATACATCCTTATTGATGTATTCCATGTTGGTCTCTCCCTTGACGACCGGATAGTCGATATGCGTATCCTCCACAGTCAGCCACGCGCAGACATCGGGGTTTATCTGCTTAAGCTCCCTCAGGGAGGAGTTCTCCCCCTCCCCGTTCGAGGGTTTATACTTCATCAGTTCGCTGTCCGCAAATGCGTTTTTGTAGAGCATCATCGTATCCCAGAGGGAATATCCCCCGTACAGCAGCATGACAAGAATCATCGCCGCTGCTATGAGACTCAAGATTTTGTTTCCTGTCCGGGCGGCGGCAGCCGCTCTCCTCAATCCGACATACTCCCCTGTTTCACGCTGCATCTTTTCTGCACCCTATTTCTCTTTCTCTAAATCAGAGGCTTCTCCTAGAAGCTTCTCCTTCTGCGCAGGAACAATACTGCCAGCACGCCTGCTGCCGCAACAATCAGAACGTAAGGTGCAATTGTCATGATAACACCAGTTGGAGTTACAGCATTTTTCTCATTTACATAGCTGATTACTGTACCATCTTTAGTTACGACGCCTGTCGCTTTACCGTCCTTTGTAGCACTGCTGTCAATGGTTGTTGTATATCCATCCTCATTTGCCGCCGTCTCAACAACAGTATATGTATCGTCATCGGACAGACCGTAAATCTCGATGCTGCCACCGTTGGTAATCTGATAAGTAACAGCCTCTGCTCCACTCACAATTTTGGACTCTGTACCTGCGGTATTACTGTTTTCTTTTACAACAACCTTGTACCATTCTCCTGCTGTCCCGTTGATTTGTACTGTAAAGTCAAACTTCTGGTCTATCACTGCCTGATTTCCCTGAATTGTCTTTGTAACCTTCAGGTCGTGTGTGCCATCGTTGTCTTTTCCGTAATCATTGGTAAATGCCAGTCCTGTCTTTGCGCCATTTTTTACTGAGACAACATTCCCCACGTACATATCATTGTTATCGTCTACATATACATACACATAAACATCATAGAAACTATCATCATATGTAATTCCGCTGTAAGTTCCTGCTGTTTCTCTCACAGTATAGTGGTAAACACCCGGTTTCGAGAATTTAGCAACATTAACCTTCAGACTTCCTTCTGCCTCATAGGAAGCAGCCGGCGCGTCTCCGCTTGGTCTAAATGTCGCTCCATTTTCAGCAACAAGTCCGCCTTCTACACCCGCATATACAAGATTTCCCTCAAAGTCTCCTTCTGTCGCCATCTCAACGCTGAAGTTAAATGTTGTATCCGGCGCGTAGGTATTCCCGTCTGTCGTCACTGTCTTGGTAATAGGAACACTCGTTATTTTCTCTCCAGTAACAACTCCTTCAGTCGCGCTTACGTTCATTCCGAACAGCGACATCATCATTGCACTTGCCGCGACCATTGCTGAGATGCGGCCCAATTTTCTCTTTTTCATTTTACTCATCCTCTTTCTTTCTAAATATTTATATAAGCGGCAGGATATCCTGCCTCTACCGCAGAGCCTTTTCTACTTTTTATGTCTCCTCTTTCTGCCTCACGGCTCTGTGATATTCCTGTAACAATGCGGGATGTGTTCCCGCCGCGCTATAGATTTGAGCGCCGTATCACGGTGATGACCTTGCCTTTTATCTCCTTTTCATCTACCGCCCCATAGTACCTGCTGTCCTTCGCCCCTTCCCGGTAATCTCCCAGCACAAAATATTCTCCTTCGCCGAGGACCACCGGATAGGTCACTTCACTGTCATACTGCGGCGTAATGTAGTAGATATCATTTTCCATGACAATACTTCCGTTTACCTTTAATTCGCAGTCTTCTGTAATCTCCACGGTATCTCCGGCTTTGGCGACGATACGCCCGGCGCAGGTCACATTTTCCTTCTCATACACCACCACATCAGAACTGACAAACTCCTTCTCCAGCCTGTAATAAAACAGGAGGTCTCCGGCACTGATTCGTGGAGACATATCATTGTTTGCCATAGGGGTGATGCCGAATATCAGCCCCATCAAGATAAAAGCCACAATGACGAGCACCACAGCCCTGGTTAAAAAAGTGGAAATCTCTGCCCGGTAGTTCAGTTTTTTTCTCCGGTGCGCGATAACTTCCCCTGGAGTCTGCACTTTTCTGCTGCTGTCACGCATCGAACTCACCTCTGCCTGTGGAATTTTCGCCTCTGCCCGCGGGATTTTCACTTCGCCTTGCGGGATTTACTGGTTTCACCCCTTTCAGACGGGTAATCTCCTCGTCGCGCTCCTTTATCAGAGCTCGCAGCTTTTCCGTCTGGATTTCCAGAATCTTTTCATATTCCTTCTGTATGGTCTCAAGCTGGCGCCATACGTCCGCCTCATCCACGCCTCCAATCAGGCATCTGCGAAACCGCAGATTACGAAAAAGCTCCGCAATCTTCTGCTGGGAACCTTTTGTCTCCCTTCCCGCGCGCTGGACTCTGCTTCTGTCCGGCAGGCTGTGATTTCCCGCCGGACGTTTTTTACTTTTCTTTATCATCTGTCTCTTTCCTGTCAGCTTAAGCGTCTTCTCCTCAAGATGAAGAGCAGGATTGCTCCAAGTGCTGTGCCCGTCATAATCACGTACGGAGCCATGGTTCTGAATAATCCGGTAGGCGTATTGACATCCAATTCATTTAAGAATGTTGCTTGTGTATCTGCCGTCAATGTCCCGGTAAGCACATGACTCTCAATCGGAGTGCCGCCCTCCGGTGTTATAGTCACATCGTAATTTCCATTCGCCTCTGTGACTGTGTACTCGCAGCCATAGGGAAGTGTCAGCACGATAGATTCTCCATGCCGCAGCGTAAACGAATACTCTCCATTCTCCGCCGTCAGAGCCTCTGTTGTCTCACCCTTTGTATAGGCTATGGCTTCGGTATATGCGGAACCGTTTTTCTCAAGAGATAAGGTAAACGTAAAGTCCTTATCTTTATCTCCCATATTTCCGTCTACCGTCTTCGCGATAGTAAGTGTCCGCTGTGCAGGTTCATAGTCGTTTATAAATGCGGCGGTCGCAGAGCCTCCGCCTGCTACTGTGCCAGTCTTTTCTGCCGTATTCGAATCTTCCGTGAGTCTATATCCGCTTGCTTCAAGGTCTGCATTCTGTTCATTTACTTCATAAGACGTATTCGGTGACAGTCCTGCTATCTCATACCGGTAAACTCCGTCCTCCCCTATCGTAAAATCAGCTAAAGAGACCGATTCCGTTTCGCTATTCAGAGAATAGGTAAACTCCAGTTGTCCTTCCAGAGTCTTCAACGCCTCTGTATCTTCTTCCAGACCTGTGATTTTCTTCTCAATCACAAGCGTTCCCGGATTCAACGGGATGACGGGCATAGGATAGTCTGCCGTCTTCGACTCCCCATTGTAGGTGTACTCCAAAACGGCACGATTCGCTTCATTCGTGTAGACACCGCCTTTGCCGGAAGAAATCCAAGCGCTCTCCTCCAAGCCCGGCACATCCGTATTGTCAGCTCCGGTATTCGGATATGCATTTCCATTATACCGGTAGTTCTCATATGCCTTTTCTGTAGGTTCTATCTGGGCGGTAACCTGATAGGTCCAGCCGTCTTCCAGCTCATAGTTATCCGGGAAATTCAGGGTAATCTGCTTTAATGCAGAATCATAACTTGCCGTCAGTGTTACGTTGCCCTGCTCACCACTTGAGAATGTGACAGAACCATTGCCGCTTACCATAGTCTTTCCATCTTTATCTTTCACGGTAATCTGCAGCGTGCTGTTTTCTGTCAGTGATACATTCTCGCTCAATACATCCGTGATTCCCACATTGGAGAAACGGTAATATGTAATCTTAGATTCAATGTCGTCAAATGCTTTCTTCAGTTCCGTTTCATCGGTACCTGCATAATGTCCTGTTGTCGTTCCTTCACTTGCTGAATCTTTCAGATTTTCCAGACGGTCATACTCACTTTCTTTGCCAACTCCCACTGTAAAGAAGAAATTAGCAGACATAGCCCCTACCTGAGCCTGTGCATGACTCATTGCTGTAGCGTCATAACTGCCGCCGTTTCCTGCTGTGTATCCCTGGTCATTATAGTAGAACGTTGGATTTCCGTCGGACACAAATACGACTACTGTGCTTGCATTCGCCCGTTTACTTCCCAACAGAGTATTCGCTTCTCTCAATCCCGCTTCATAGTTCGTACCACCGTCTGCGTTTGTCCCATTCAATGCACTTGTAAGCTGGCTTACATTTTGTGTCCAGGAGCGCGCTACACTTGCATCGTCATATGTCTCATACCCCCAATTGCCGCTGAATGTCACTAATGCGTATCTGGCATCAATATCCTTATTTCCAGAGAGACTGGTCACCATTGTGTTAATCGCACTTCTCGCACTCTGCAACTTAGTAGTCCGGGAATTCTGACTTATCTTGTCGTCCATACTTCCGGACACGTCCAGCACAAACACGACATCCACCAGTGCTTTCTGCGTGGTGGAAGAGATACCTCCCGTCACATCCAGCGTGAGGTTGAATGTACCATCCCCATTTGCCGCCACATATTTGCGGTAGCCCGGAGTAATATCCGCCGGTGTATCACCGCCGCCCGGCTGACTGCCTTCGCCTTGCTGGGAGAAGACGAGGTAAATTTCATTATTACTAATATTGTCTCCATTGTTGCCAGAACCTGGTTTAGAATCGTTATTGGAGTATCTCAGCTCATACGATGTACTCCATCCACTTCCAGTTTGTCTGACCTTAATCCACTGAAATGGTGTTTGCTGTCGATTCGCTGATGTTCCGATATATGCCCCTTCATATGTATATCCGGCAGTCTCTGCCTGATTTATATAGTCTGCCGCAACATCCTTGATAGCCTGCCATCCATCATAAGCGAACAAAGATTTAGAGCCCAGGGAACCATTTTCCATAATTTCGTTTCCCTGTGTATCAACCAAATGTACTGTTTTGCTCCCCCGAAATCCATATGTAATTGTAAAGGTAGAGAAGCTCTCTACAGAAAACTCTGCCTTCATCTTCTCACCTGAGACTTCGACTGTTCCCTCTGCCGCATCTGCTGCGTCCGCCACGGTCTCCACAGAGATTCCCTCTTCTGTCTCCGCCAGATGCTGCACTGCGATGGTGGAAGCCTCTGCTCCTTCCGGCAAAGCAGTGCTGTCCACTTCCATCTCTACCCGGACCTTGTCCGCCTCCGGCTCTATCTCATTTCCGTCGGCATCCAAAAAGCTGATGTCCATAGCGAGGAATCCATCGTATTCCACCGCGCTGTCCTGAAGCGCCTGTTCCGCCTCCTCATACTGTCCGGTGGGGTCACCCTCTTCCAGCTTCTTTACGGTCAGTGTCGTCCCTTCCGGAAGAACACCCTGGGCTGCGTATGCTTTCACCGATACGCTTTCCGGCTGCTCTGATGGAATGTACTCTGTCAGGTCTGCCTCACTGCCGCCTGCTTCCTGCGCAGAAATTTGGTTTTCCGCGTCTTCTTCGTTCTCTGTCACCCCTGTATCCGCCTGCGTGCCGGTCTCATCCTCCTGCGCCGCCGCTGTTCCGATGGGAGAAGTGTCCTCCGCAAGAGCAGAGCTCCCCATCACAGATACCAGCATCAGCAGAGTCAACAGAAATGCCAGAGGTTTTCTCATTCTTTTGCGCATTTCACACTCTCCATTCATTACTTAATCCCGCCGGTATATACCGAAGCCCCACTCCCCTCTCTGTCACATAATATTAATTATGTTGTAGCGCGTACTAAAGGAGGGGGCATTATGCAGACGGAAAGTTCACGGACTTTCTTAAATAGAAATACAAAAAATCTGATTTGACATTTTTTCAGGCTATCCTGTAATAAAAAACATCAATCAGATTCTTTTTCATGTCTTTTTTTATTATTTGGGAGTCGAAAGAATTCACGACAGATAAGCAGAGAAATGTTTTGTAAATTCCTCTGAAGTATTGACTTTATCGATTTGCGGGCTTATAATACAAAAAGCCGAGGTATGTAGCTGAATCATACTGTTCTTTACAACATAATTAATATTATGAGGTCATTCTAAAAGGAGATTTAACTTCTCTATTTCGCGTCTCCATTCCCCGATATTTTTCATCGTATATATCCGTGTCACATCCAGACTGCTGTGTCCGAGTATGTCTGCCAGCATTGCCAGATTTTTTGTCAGCCTGTAAAATGTTCTGGCGAAAAGATGGCGGAGGTTGTGAGGAAAAATCTTTTGCGCATCGACGTTTGCCCGTTCTGCAAGCGCTTTCATTTCCCGCCAGATGTTCGAGCGGTCTTTTGACCTGCCATTTTTCGTCAAGAATATCGGACCTGTCTTTATGTTGTTCTTCCTTATATAAAGCTGCAATTTTTTCTGGAGTGCTTTTGTGAGGATGACCACTCTGTATTTTCCTTTGTTTATCACTTCCACACTGCCCTTCTTGACATCCTCCGCCCGAAAAGCCTCCAGTTCACTGATTCGGATTCCTGTCGCCGCTATGGTTTCCATTATTAAAGCTATCTGCTCTTTTCCTTCAGACCTCGCTGTCTGAATCAGCTTTTGATAGTCCTTTTTCGTCAGTTCCTTTTCCTTCTCACAGAAACATTGCCTCTGTATTTTCAGGCGCTTCAATTTCATATGTCCCAGTTCCTGAGATACGAGGAACTGGTTTAGTGCCACCAACATAGAGTTCACGCTGTTGGCGGCATATCGCTCTATCAGCCACATCTTATATTCCAATAACGTTTCCTTTGTAAATATCTTTCTCTCTCCAAGATAATGGAAAAAACACTTCACATCGCGGATATATTTTTTCCGGGTCGCCAAAGACGCTTCTCTTTCAATCAGATACTGTTGGAAATCCGCCATCATGCCGTTGTTTACTTGTACTGTCGTATGTCTCATCTTTTTCCTTCCCTTCAATGTTTCTCCGGAAATGCAGCCTATACACTCCGGATATACTGATAGTGTCCCCGGTTATCTCAACCTGATTCTCACTTGAAACCTAAGCCCAGATAAAATACTAGCGCTGAACCAAGAGACAGCAAAGAAGTATCGCTGTCTTCCCAATCCAACGCTATCATTACGATTTTCCACTTATATATAGATAGATTTTATGTTGTTATATTCGCATATTATATTATAAAAACTGTTAAACAAAAATCTTTTTCATTATACCATTTTCCATATCATCAATGCTATAAATGTGTTCCATCACATTCTCTGCTCATTTTTAGAGTTCAAGGCTATTGGGGTCTAACAGAAAATCCATAATCCCCATTACAACGATACCTTCCTCATTACGCCAGAGCTTAATATTGTCCTTAACAACAATCATTTTTTTGAAAGAGTCACCAATACGCACCAAAGAGCTTTTCTCCTGTTTCATCTTCTCTTCGTCCGGGATAGAGAACGCCGACTGGATGTAGTATCGTTTGCTTCCCTTATTACAGATAAAATCAACCTCTAAACGCTTGCGAATCGACTTTCCGTTTTCATCTCTTTGTGAGTAGTCTACTACTCCGACATCTACATTGAAACCACGGACGAGAAGTTCATTGTAGATGATATTTTCCATGATATGGTTTTCTTCCTGCTGACGGAAATTAAGCTGCGCATTACGAAGTCCTACATCAGTAAAATAATATTTGAATGGAGAAGCGATATACTTCTTTCCCTTAATGTCGTATCGTTCCGCTCTGCTGATGAAGAACGCATCTAAAAGATAGCCAATATATGCGCTGACAGTTTTATCACTGACAGGAATACCGTTGCTTGCAAAAGTGTTTGCTAACTTTAACGGATTGGTTAGAGAACCTACAGCAGAAGCAAGAACATTGACTAAAGCCTCCATGACATGATCCCCTCGAAGACGATTCCGCTCCTCAATATCCTTCAGATATAATTCCCGGCACAAATCAATCAAATATCTTGACTTCAGTTCATCACTATTACGGCTTAAGATTAATGGCAGACCGCCATAGGTATAATAGTCGTTCCAAGCTTCATATTTATCGCCCGGATATGCTGACAAATATTCAGAAAAGGACAGAGGATATACGCGGACTTCATCTCCTCGCCCCCGAAATTCCGTTAAAACATCAGAGGAGAGAAATTTCGAGTTACTGCCGGTCACATAGATGTCTACATTTTCTCTGCGATTAAGCCCGTTTAATACCGCTTCAAATCCGCTGCACAGTTGAACTTCATCCAGAAAAATATACCACATATCGTCATCCGTCAAACGCTCTTTTATATAAACACTCAATCTTCTGCTTTCGCGCAGTTCTTCATACTCCTCGTCATCTAATGGAATACGTATGATTCTGGAAGCATTAATGCCCGAATCCAACAGATATTGATAATACAGCTTGAACAGCAGATAGGATTTTCCGCACCGACGAATTCCCGTCACTACTTTTATCAAACCATTTTCCCGCCGCTCAATAAGTCGATTTAGATATATGTCGCGTTTGATTGCCTCCATGTCTTACCCTCCTGTTCGGTTTTTTGCATATTGCTGCATTTTTTCGTAATTCACAGCGTCAGTATACACCGTCCACATAACAAAGTCAACCTTATAGCTATAGTATATTCCGATTTTTTGAAAAAATACGCAATTATCCGTAATAAGAGAAAAGCAAGATAAACTGGATTCGGTTTGGTCAAATCCTGCAAAATTTTGTCAAAGTCCATCAGCCCTTTTGGGTACAAAAAAACCCGGAAAACCATATGGTTCCGGGCTTTTTGAACAATTTTGAATTAGTTTGTACGGTCTCCTGTTATCTCTTGGAGAACTTGCAACAGCGTATTTAAGCCATTTTCAGAGGTTTTGAGTGCTATAGCCGTGTTACGCATTTCAATTTTTATCTATTTTCAAACACTTATAGCCTTTTTATATCTCTCTTCCAACTCTGCCCGGCGCAGTGCAATATATTCAACTATTGAATCTCCATGCTCTTTAAATCTGTTAAAACCAGACCGATAAACTGACGCTTCTGCAATCTCACATTTTTCTCTAATCTCCCGTAGCGGTTTACTCATTCTGAGCCGCCTAAGGCCTGTTGACCGGTGCTGTCTTACTCTCTCTAAGCTAATGCCGGACTCTCTGGCAATCTCTGATAGTGTCTTACCCTCTTTATAATACTTTCTGATAACCTGCTCCTGCTGATTGTCTGTGTAGCGCTCTACAATGCCCCATAATTCGCTCTGCTGATACTCTTTGAATATTTTATCAACCGTATCTTCTTCAAGGCTGAAATCGTCCGCTACGGTGTCAGCAAGTGACAATTCTTCATCTGCCTTTATTGGAGCGTCCAGACTGACAATCTCCTGCATATATGTTTTTATCTTCTGTATTTCAGATAGCGGCAGCAGGCTATAATCCGCTATTTCTTCATCTGTTGGCGTATGTCCATATGTCTGTTCAAACTCCTGTACGGTTTTCTTGTAACGTGCTATTTTCTGCCTGTATGCGCTTGATATTCGCAGTATAGAGCCGCTGTTCTCCATGTACCGCTGAATACTCTGCTTAATCCAATACCGAGCATAAGTCATAAACAAAACATTCTCAGAGGATTCATAATGCCGGACTGCCTCCCACAATCCAAAATATGCCTCCTGCAATAAATCTTCCTCCGATTCATAATATGCGTATGGCTTTATGAATTTCTTGATTAAAGGCAGATTGTTCTCATAAAGCACCTGCATATTTTCCGTTACATGATAACCGTTTCTGATCCGCTCAACAAGTTCCTCATTACTCATTGCATTTACATCCACCTTTCCATATAATATAGGTAGATGTATCACAGTGGGAAGTCTTAGCATATGGCAGCAGGACTTCCCTTTTCTCAATTATAGCAGAAAAAGCGGCACAATGGCCGCTCATTCTTTTAATCCGAATAATTCTTATCAAGATATTCCCTAAGATTTTTAGCTTTATTTGACATTCGTTCTGCGTCTGCAAGAAGTGCTTTACACATATCCTCATAAAATTTGATCTGTTCCTCAATCTTTTCTCTTTGCTCCTTGATAATTTCTGTCGCTAAAATCATAATGACATCTCCTTTTCAATATTTTCTTGAATACACATTGCTTTCTGCACATAATCCCAAGCAATACGGACTTCCGTTAAAATCAAACCTCTATTTTGTGCAAACAACAGATCGTCTGTCATGTCCGCACTTACTTTCTGTAAATCGTAACTTTCTTCCAACGAACTCAACATATGCTCCGCCTTATCGAGGCAATCTTCTAACTCAACAAATTTGCATTCCAATTCCTGTTTAGTCATAATCTAAATCCTTTCTTGATTTCTGACCGGACTGCCTCTATAATTAAGACAATCCGGCTTTTCCTATGTGTTGTCGGGTTACTTAGCCTTTGTTGAAGTGCCAGCTTCTTCAGAGGCTTTTCTCAGTTTCCAACATAGTTTTAACAAAAAAGTAGATTCCTCTTAAGAATTTTTCATTTTTCATCTCTTGTATCATTTCAATAATAAGTTTCTTATAGTCCATGTGTACCTCCTATATTTAATTTTACTCCTACCTATAGTTAAACACCACGACAAAAAACCGCCATAAATCCGCCACAAAACCGCCATTTAAATCGCCTGAACCTGTGAGCGACCAAAGAACCTGGCTTTATAGATTGCTCCATCTCCACGGCTTCCCCATATCAACGTTACACCAAACAGCGCCTTGCTTCCGTGTGCTACTTCGTAGCCTTTTTTCTTCCACTCGCTCCATGTGTTCGTTTCTTCCTCAACGCCTGCTGCCGCTTTTGCGTCCTCTATGCGCTTCTGGTTGATTGTAACGGCTTTAGCTGAAAGCCATGCCCTATGGAGTGCTTCAGCAAATGCGATTTTGCCTTTTCTGAAAAGTTCCCATGCCTTTTTCATTATCTGGCTTAAATTGTACTTCATCTTGTGACCTCCTTATCTGGAACAGCCCCGGCAGGCTTTAAACATCTAGTCACTCTCTGGACTTCTCAATCTCTCTTATCCTGTTTCCCGGTGTTACGTTGTATTCTTGCTTTCCCTTTCGGTACTCCCGTCTACCTTCGCTGTTCCGTTTTCTTTATCTTGATTACATTATACACTAGTTTCTTGTGTATATCCATTGGCAATATGCACATGTTTTTAGTGTATGTTTTGTGTATTTTATACACTTGTATTTTGTGTATATCCAGTGTATAATCTATTTAAAACATTATAAGGAGGGAAAATATGTCGATAGAATACACATTCGATATTTTAGCAAAATTAAAAGAAGCTGGTTACTCCACTTATAAATTAAGGAAAGACAAAATATTAGGAGAAGCCACTATTCAGAAACTCAGAAAAGGAGAACTGGTATCATGGGAAAATATATCTACAATTTGCGAATTGCTTGACTGTCAACCCGGTGATATCATCAAATATGTTCCTGACTGGGTGCATGATAGAATTTTAGAACTGACAGAAAAAGAGGAAGAACGTCTAAATATACTGTTTGAAGGTGAATGGGTCGATGGATACGGTGAGAGAGTAGAAGAAAAACTTGGTTTGTACTATAGTGAAGAATACATTCCAGAAATGATTGAAAAATTAGAAGATGATGAAGATATTGACCCGAATTATATTGAAGTTCTTAGGGAAGTCTGCTTTCATTTTCCTCAATCAGAAGATGAAATCACTGAGAAATATCCCGAACATTCTCAAAGTATCATAGATTTCTTTGCGCCATACCTCGAAGAATACAATGAAGAACTTGAAAAGGAACATCAAGAATACATAGACGAAAAAGTAAAAGAAGCCCTCGAAAAAGAAAAAGCGGATATAGAAAAGCAGGCATTTGAAGAATATTTTTCTGATTCAGAAGAGTAACCGTTACAGAATAACCGTACCTGTCGGATTTTGTGTTGTAACGGCTCTTGAATCCTGCTGCCAGATATGATATATTATAGATGAAAAAAGGAGCAACCGCCCACAAGGGGTTGACCTATAGAGAGAACATAGAAATGCCACCCTAAACCGGTCAAAGTTATGAGGGTGGTTTTTCTATGCAAAAAGCACTACTTCAAAAACGTAAAAACGAATGTCAGCAATGCAAGAACAAACATACCAAAGGCCATGAGGTCTTTAAAATCAAACGGTTTTTTGTCCATCAGCACCACCCCCATTCTATGTAAGAATAGAGGTCAGCCACCCTGTAACACG
>UQKK01000036.1 GCA_900541505.1 uncultured Ruminococcus sp. | reverse complement strand
CGATTTGCTGTGGTAGTTCTCCCTTCGGTCGAACGCAAATCGGCGCAGGTATAATGTCTGCCGACATTATACCATATTCGCACGTGGATGCGCAAAGCAGGGATGCGGGACGAATAAGCGGCAAATAGGAAGGGAAAGAGATGAAAAGCAGATAAAAAACAGAACCCCTCTGCCCGGATACCCGGGACGTGAGGGGTTCTGTGTGCTTCTTATGATTGCAAACTTTTTTAAATTAGTCTTCTTTGAGTTCTACGAGAACTTCAATCTCACAAGCAATTCCGCCCGGCAGTGTGTTGACGCCGATGGCAGTTCTCGCGGGCATGCCAACCTCTTCACCGAAGATGTCTACCAGCAGATTGGAGCCGCCGTTTACAACCTGTGGCTGCTGCTGGAAGGAATCCGCGCTGTTTACGAAAGCCAGAACTTTTACAAATCTCTTGATTTTGTTTAAGTCCCCTGTCTTTGCATCCAGGTTCGCAAGAAGGTTGAGCATGCAGTTGTAAGCTGCTTTCTGCCCGTCTTCCAGTGTCAGGTCCTCACCCACACGTCCAATGACATTGTTTCCATTGCCGAGGTCCGGACCGCATCCGGAGCAGTACAGAAGGTTTGTGCCAAATTCCTGTACCGGAGTGTAAACTCCTCCCTTCGGCGGCGGAGCCGGTAATGTGATTCCTTTTTCTTTCAATACGTCATAAATGTTCATTTTAAATCTCTCCTTTATATATAAAAATTTGATTTAACGATAGTTGGCGGGAAGCAGTAAACCGTCTGCGGGGTTGTCCGCTGCTCGGTCAAGCTGCCCGTTTAGTATGTAATCTTCCGGTTCCTTGCGGTTACTTCCCACTCGTCCACAATCTCGCCGTTCTCCACGACTGTGACGGATGGATAGAGCGCGCTGGTCGGGCAGATGTGAGTCGGGATGACAAAATATTCTTCTCCGACTTTCGGACACTCATCCTCGTGTCCCGGTTTCATGCGGAAAGTCCAGTGCTCCTCGCTCTGGAACATCTCCTCGCAGTTGTCCACGCCGAGCAGCTGTCCGCGTACTCCCTCCGGGTCCGCCGCAACTCCTTTGTACCCAAGGTCAAGGGAGAAGATGCCTCTGCCGGGATTGCTGATAACCCGTGTGAGGATTGCCGCTGCCGGTACGTAAGGTAAATCCGGGAATTTCTTGCTGTACCCGTAATCATATACGAAAATGGTTCCCGGTGAGTAATAGACTTCCACGTCCTTTGTCTCGTCCCCGTCCGTGAGATTGAAATCAGTGTGGCAGGGGAAAGACGGAGAGCCGCCGATGATGACCAGTGAGCAGGTCGGGTGACTCTTACATATTGATTTTAACAGGGGTTTAAGCTCTGTGTCAACATGGTCTGACTGCGCTTTTCTGTCTGCATAGTCATGTTCGGTGCGATGACCGTCATAGCAGTGCAGTCCCTTTAAGGTGATGCCGTCGATAGAAGCGCAGGAGCCGCAGAAATCTACCAATTCTGCGAGAGGAACTCCGGTGCGGTCCATTCCCATATTGACATCCACCAGAACGTCCACATTCCCAAGGGAGGACGCTTTTGCCGCTGTTCCCAGGCGGTTGAGCATGTCAAGGCAGTCCCCGATGGCATAGAAATGCGTATCTTTAAACGCCTCGGACAGTTTGATGAAACGCTCGATATTCGGTCCTACCAGCGGGTAGGAGAGCACGATGTGCTCAGCGCCGCAGGATGCGACCATTTCTGCCTCCGCGATGGTCGCGCATTTGAAACGGCGGACACCCTGTTCCATAGACATATGGATGAGGTCTGCCATCTTATGGCTTTTTACATGAGGCCAGAGATGAGCTGCGCCGTGAGCGGTCTCAATCGCTTTTTCCAAATTGCCGCGAAGCAGGTCCCGGTAATAAATGAGAGCGGGAGTGATGACAGCTTCGCTTCCTTTAAAAGAGTAAGACTTTTCCATATTCGCTTTTGCCTCCTTATATCCTCGAATCCTAGGGTATATCAGACAGAAGATGACTTCTGCTTCCATATATAAGTATTCAAGAGGATTGATAAAATGTTGAAATAGTGATTACTGATTACATTTTTACACAAAATGTTGAAACAGTCAATTTGCAGGATATAAAATTGGAAAAACCGTTAAATTACACAAAAATCAATTATAAAATTTATATAAAATATAGATATTTGGTCAGATGTCGAAAAACGTATTGACAATCTGTTGAAATAAAACTAGAATCAAATTAAACAATTTGTTGAATAAAGGATGAAGGAGGAAACAAAATGGAAGGAAATTTTGGAACATTTTTCCTGATTGGTTTTGCAGCGTATGTAGTTCTGATGATTATAGTCGGATACATAAGCAGTAAAGGAAAATCAGAAGGAAAAGGCTACCTGACAGGAGGCGGACAGTTACCGTTCTTCTTAATCTTCGCGACAATGGGAGCCACACTGATTGGTACAGGTTCTTCAATCGGCGCGACAGCAAACGGATTTAAAATGGGCTTCGGGGGAGCCGCATATGGACTTGGAGCTGCGCTCGGAGTACTGACTCTGGCATGGATTGCTCAGAAGACAAAATTAAGAGAAAAAAATTTCGTAACTATGGCAGAAGAAGCACAATTCCATTATAATGGAAATAAGCTTGTAAAAAGTGTCATGAGTATCATGATGTACATCATCGAGGTTGTATGGCTTGGTAACCACGTAAACGGTGGTGCTACCTATTTGAGCTACGTAACAGGTCTTGATTTGGTTACATCTAAAGCAATCGCGGTTCTCGCGTTTGGTGTATATGTAATCATCGGCGGTTACCTGGCGGTTGTATGGACTGACCTTATTCAGCTGACCATCCTGGTTATCGGATTCATCGCTATCACAGCAGTATGTATCCCGATGGCTGGAGGCTGGGGTGCTATCAGCGAGACTATCACGGAAGCAGGTAAAGCAGGTAACCTGTCCTTCTACGGCGTGGGAACCATGGGCGTGATGGCGTTGGTATCTCTGATTTGGTCTATCTTCATTCCCTGCTGGGGAACACCGACTTACCGTATGAGAGTTTACACAGCAAAGAGCAACAAGACAGCGACAAACGCGCTGAAGACATCCGGTCTTCTGCTTCTTGGCTTCTCTCTGCTTCCGGCTATCATCGGTATGGCAGCATTTACGATTGCTACAAATAATAACGCTACATCTGTTCTGGAAAATCCGGACTTTGCGTTCACTTACATCGCGACAACCGCACTGGGACCGGTACTCGGACTTCTGTTTATGATTTCCGGTCTGTCCGCGACAATGTCCTCAGGAGATTCCGATGCAATCGCAGGTGTTACGATTGCAATCCAGGATATCTACCCAATCTTCACAGGCAAGAGTCTGCCGGAGGAGAAGGTTGGAAGATGGTCACGTATCATGACAGTTGTGACACTGCTGCTGGCTTTCTGTGCGACACTGTTCGCTCAGGACGTTATCAGTTACATCAGCAACGTAATCGGTTCTATCATTCCGGGCGTATCCATCGCAATGGTACTTGGAGCTCTCTGGAAACGCGCGACATGGCAGGGCGGTCTTGCCAGCGTAGGTGTTGGTACATTGTTCGGTATCCTGTACCTGTTTGTACCTGCTTTCCAGAGCTGGATTGTTGGTATCTTCACAGGTCCGGCTATCCCGGCTACCATCGTTGCCCTGGTTGCTGAAGTAGTGGTATCTCTGTGCACAAAGAAAGTAGAGATGTCCGAGGAAGAACGTATGGCACTTGTTATAGAAAGCCGCGGCGCAGCTCAGTAAAAATGAAATGTGTTGGAGGTTGGGCAGACTATGAGTTTTGTAGTTGACAATTATAAGATGTTGTGTGAGATAGGCGAGTGTATCGCCAGACAGTTTGGTGATGACTGCGAGGTTGTCCTGCATGATTTGACAAGGGAGTACGATAATACTATCGTGGCAATCTGGAATGGTCATGTGACCGGCAGAAAAGTCGGAGACGGCGGGACGGATGCGGGGCTGGCTATCTTGCGCGGAACTGCTCAGCCGAAAGATGAATATTGTTATATAAATAAAACAAAAGAGGGGCGCATTTTGCGCTCCTCAAGTAAATATTTCTTAGATGAAAAGGGAAATGCGGTAGGAAGCCTTTGTATCAATTATGATATCACAGCGCTGATGGCAGGACAGGCGGCGATGATGAAACTGACGAGTACCGAGGAAAAGGAAAACAAAGGGGAAGTCTTTACAGGTGACATCGATGATTTGCTGGAAGTCCTGATGAAAGAAGCAGTGGAGAATACCGGACATGCATTGGATGAGTTGGACAAGGATGACAAGGTTGCAGTGGTACGGTATTTGGATAACAAGGGGGTCTTCCTTATCAAAAAATCTGCGGAGAGAGTGGCAGACTTTTTGGGCATTTCCCGTTTTACTGTTTACAATTATCTGAACGAAGCCCAGGAGGAGGCAAAAATAGTATGACGAAATTACTGATTACAAACGGCGTAATTTATGATGGATTAGGAAATGAACCTTTTAAAGGCAAGGTTTACATAGAGGATGAACTGATTAAAAAGGTGTTCCGCGATGGGGAAGATTCAGCGGAATTAGAGGCGATTGAGAAAGAGGCAGAAATTGTCGATGCACAGGGCAAGGCAGTGACGCCGGGATTTATCGATATCCACAGACACTGCGATATCCAGCCCTTCTGGGGGACAGATTTCGGAAAAGTTATGCTGGCGCAGGGAATCACCACTACAGTTGCGGGAAACTGCGGATTTTCCATGGTTCCGGTTCCGGAAGATGATGCCAAGGCAGAAGAGATGTTCGCGTTCGCGGAGCCTGTTGTGGGACCTGCATACCGCGGAATCCACACATACGGCGAATATATGGAGGCGATGGATAAGCTGAAACTGCCGCTCAATTTCGCATCCATGATTGGTTCCGGTACAGTGAAGATTGCGGTGAAAGGATTTTCCAACACACCGTTTACAGAGGAAGAGATGGAGAAAGCTTCCGCTTACATCGAGGACGCCCTGGAGAAAGGCGCAGTCGGCGTATCCGCAGGTATCATGTATCTGCCGGAGTGCTACAACTCCACCGATGACTACGGAAAAATGCTGGCGCCTATGGCGAAATACCACACTCCGCTGTGCGTGCACATCCGAGGAGAAGGCGACAGCATGGTGGACAGCGTTAAAGAAGTCATTGAGATTGGAAAGAAAGTCGGCTGTCCGGTAGAAATCAGCCACTTCAAATCCTGTGGTATGGCAAACTGGAGAAAAGAAATCCACCGTGCCATCGAACTTATCGAACAGGCGAGAAAAGAAGGACAGGATGTAACCTGTGACTTCTATCCGTACGAAGGTGGTTCCACCTCCCTTACAACGATGGTACCTCCCGCGTTTGTAGCCGGTGACATGAACCGCGCGCTGGAGCGTATGGGAACAAAAGAAGGCGTGGAGGAGTTCTGCAAGTCTCTGGAGATTGACTATGATGACTGGGATAACTTTGCCATCACACTCGGTTGGGACAGAATCCTGATTTCCGGTGTGAACAAGGAGAGCAATCAGAAATTTGTCGGCAAGATGGTATCCGATGCGGCGAAAGAATACGGATTTGAGAGCGATGGCGCGTTCGTTGCGTGGCTTCTGCATGACGAGGACGGAAAGGTCGCTATCATCAACATGAGCATGTGCCAGGATGACATCGACACAGTTGCAAAGCTGCCGTACTCCAATGTCATTTCCGATTCTATCTACGCAGTGACAGATACACCGCATCCGAGAATGTACGGCGCGTTCCCCAAGATTATCCGGGAATACGTACAGGAGCGCCATCTGTACACAATGGAAGAGGCAATCAAGAAGATGACCAGCCTTCCGGCGGCAAGGATGAGCATCGCCCGCCGTGGTCAGATAAAGGAAGGTTACTATGCGGATATCAATATCTTTGACCCTGCAGAATTAAAAGACCACGCTACATTTGAGAAGCCTGTGCAGCTTGCCAGCGGTATCGCGAAGAGCTTTGTCAACGGAAAGCTTGCATGGGAAGATGGAAAACTCTGCGATGACGCATGCGGAAAGAACCTGCGCCGCACAGATGTATAAGAATTAAAATCATTGGAGGAGATGGCGATGAACGAAACACTGATTCAGAAATTTAAGGAGAGATTACAAGCCGGCAAAGCGGTCTTTGGTCCTTTTATGAAGACTTGCGACCCCGGATTTGTGGAGGCGGCAGGATATGCGGGGATGGATTTTGCCATCCTGGACATGGAGCACGGACCCATCAGTATCCAGAGTATGCAGAATAATATCCGGGCAGCGCAGGTTTCCGGGATTCTCCCGGTGGTAAGAGTTCCCGCCATCACCGAGGAAGCGATTGGAAAAGCGCTGGATATCGGAGCGGCGGCAGTAGAGATTCCGCAGATTACAACAGCCGAGCAGGCAAAAGAGGCGGTGAAACTGGCGAAGTTCTCTCCCTTAGGAGAGCGCGGCGTGTGCCGTTTCGTGCGGGCAGCCCACTACTCTGCCCTGGATAAAGCGAAATACTTTGAAGGCGCCAACCAGACGATTGTCATCGCGCAGATTGAAGGGCAGGAAGCCATTGATAATCTGGATGATATTCTGGCAGTGGAGGGAGTCGATATCTTTTTCATCGGACCCTATGATTTGTCCCAGAGCCTGGGCGTGCCGGGTCAGGTGACCCATCCGCTGGTGGTGGAAGCCATGAATAAAATCGTCAAAGCCGCGAAAGAGAGAGGCGCGGTAGTCGGAACCTTCACAGACAGTAAAGAGACTATGGAGATGTGGGCGAAAGCAGGAGTGCAGTATATATCCTATTCCGTGGATATGGGTATCTTCTATGAGGCATGCAGGAAGCTGAAAGAACAGTTCTGTGAGATAACCGGCGAGTGCTAGATAAAAAGGTGCTATAGAATCATGAAATCAGATTCTACAGCACCTTTTTATAGTTTTGCGGTTTATAACCGCAAAAGTTGTTGATAATTTCGCAGATATCTATGTGACAGGCTCCAATTCCCGCATGATGTCATCAGAGATTTCTACTTATCTGACGGGAAGGTATGTGTCGTTTAATATTTATACACTTTCCTTTGAGGAGTATCTGTCTTTCAGGGAAGCGTATGATACTGTAGGTGATGTGAAAACAGAGTTTGCGAATTATATCAGATTGGGTGGATTTCCGGCAACTCATTTGCGAAAATACGCACAGGATGAGGTATATACTATTGTCCGGGATATTTATAATTCTACTGTGTTTTCAGATATTGTAAAACGCAGCCAGATACGTAAGATAGATCAGTTTGAGCGAGTCGTGAAGTACACGTTTAACAATGTGGGAAATACATTTTCAGCGAAGTCTATATCGGATTATCTCAAGTCTGAACACAGAAAAATTGATAACGAAACCGTTTACAGTTATCTTGAAAAGTTGGAAAAGGCATACTTGATTCATCGCTGTTCCCGCTATGATTTGCGAGGCAAAGAAATCCTCAAAACACAGGAAAAGTTTTATCTTGCAGATACTGCGCTCCGGTATAGTGTATTGGGGTATTCAGAGGACAGTATAGCTTCGAGCCTTGAAAATATTGTCTACCTGGAGCTGTGCCGCAGAGGATACACTGTCTATATTGGAAAGATGGACCCTGGAGAAATTGACTTTGTGGCGGAAAGACAGAACGAAAAGTTATACGTTCAGGTAACACAAGAGATTCGTTCGGAGAAGACAGAAAAAAGAGAGTATGAACGTCTTCTGCAAATCAAAGATAACTATCCGAAGTATGTTCTGAGAACAGATTTGTTTGCCGATGGCAATTATAAAGGGATTAAAACAATGCATATTGCAGACTTTCTGTTGTGTAAAGAGTTCTAGGCGCGAAATAACACAGACCGGCGAGTGCTAGATAAAATTAAGACGGGCATTGCAGTTGTATAAAATTCACTACCAAGGATTTCTGGTGTTGTCTAAAAGTGGGTTAATTTTGTGCAAAATGCCGGTCTTCCAAAAACAATGTTGACTTTATTATGTATATACTATATAATCGCGTTGTATTAAATAACACCTATATAAGTCCATAATTTGGATGGACGTTTCTACCAACTACCGAATAGTTGACTATAGGTTATTTGCTTAATTGCATTTAACTGTCAAGTCTATTTCGGTAGTTTTTTTATTGCCGCAAACCTGTGGTTGTTTAAAAACCGGTACACATCCATCGCCCAATACTTGTCTGGCCAGAGGCAGGTATCTCCGAATATCTGGCTTCTCGGAGAACATTTAAGTAAGATGTCAGTACATCTTATACCAGGGCTTATATTCCAAAGAATTAATTATGCATAGGGAGGGAAACAAATGTTACGTTTGTTTATTAAAAATGCAACTAGCATTGTCACCTGTGATGCAAAGGATAATGTTTTCAAAAACAGTAATTTGCTCATCGAAGACGGAGTCATTACTTATATTGGCGAGGAACTCAAAGATGCGGATGAAGTCATTGACGGAACAGGATATATCGTGTATCCGGGTCTGATTAATACCCATCATCATCTGTATCAGACATTCAGCCGTAATCTGCCTCAGGTTCAGAATATGGAATTGTTTGAATGGCTGACTACACTTTATGAAATTTGGAAGAATCTGGATGAAGATGTCATTTACCACAGTTCCATAACCGGAATGGGCGAGCTGATGAAAAACGGATGTACCACATGTTTTGACCATCATTATGTATTTCCGCAGAACTGTGCTGATGGTCTTTTGGATGCACAGTTTTCCGCGGCAAAAGATTTGGGAATCCGCATGTACGCTTCCCGCGGAAGTATGAGTCTCAGCAAAAAAGACGGAGGGCTTCCGCCTGATAGTGTTGTACAGACAGTGGATGAGATTTTGAAAGACAGTCAGAAAGCGGTAGAAAAATATCATGATTCTTCAAGATTCTCCATGAATATGGTTGCTCTGGCGCCATGTTCCCCGTTTAGTGTAACAGAGGATTTACTTCGCCAGTCTGCAATACTTGCCCGTGATTTGGGCGTGCGTCTCCACACACATCTGTGTGAGACAAAGGATGAAGAGCAATTTGTTCTGGAACGCTGCGGTATGAGACCTCTTGCTTACATGGAATCACTCGGATGGACCGGACCGGATGTGTGGTATGCGCACGGCATTCATTTTAACGATGAGGAGCTCCGTCTGCTTGCCGAAACAGGAACCGGTGTGGCGCACTGCCCGATTTCAAACATGAAGCTCAGTTCCGGAATCTGCCGTATTCCGGATATGCTTAAGCTGGATGTTCCTGTAGGTCTGGCTGTAGACGGCAGTGCAAGCAACGATGGCTCTAATCTTCTGGAAGAACTGCGCATTGCCTATCTTCTCCACCGCCTTAATTCCAGCCACAAGGCTCCGAGCGGTTACGATGTATTGAAGATTGCAACCAACGGAAGTGCACGGATTCTGGGACGCGATGATATCGGCGCCTTAGAAGTCGGAAAAGCCGGTGATTTATTTATGATTGATACCCGCCGTCTGGAAATGGTTGGCGCTGATTTGGATGAGAAATCACTTCTCGGTACGGTTGGTTGGAAAGGTCCTGTTGACTATACTGTCGTAAACGGAAAGGTTACTGTCCGCCATGGAGAGTTGGTTACAGTTGATGAAGAAAAAGAGTATGCACAGGCAGATGTGCTTGTAAAGGATTATCTTTCGCGCTAGTGTATTGTATCATTATACTGAAAGTCAATGATACAGCACACTAGTAACCCTCACAATTAAATAGAGCATTTTATAAGGAGATTAGATTATATGGATACAAATACAACATCCGCAAAAACAAAAGCTCAGCTCGACCAGGAACTGATTTACCAGTTGGAAGGAAAACCAAGACTCCGTACAGCTCTCCCTCTCGGTATGCAGCATGTATTGGCAATGTTTGCTTCAAACCTCGCGCCGATTATGATTATTGCCGGCGCCTGCGGTCTTGTAGGAGCAGATATGGTCATTATGATGCAGTGTGCAATGTTTGTTTCAGGGCTGACGACATTTGTCCAGCTTTATCCGATTAAGCTGGGAAAGAAATTCCAGATTGGCGCGAATCTGCCGATTGTCATGGGAACTTCCTTCACATTTGTACCCACAGCTACGACTGTTGCCGCAGCAGGCGGTATCGGTGCAGTACTGGGTGCCAGCCTTGTAGGCAGTTTTGTAGAGGTTATCATGGGATTCTTTTACAAATACATCCGCCGCTTTTTCCCGCCACTGGTCGTTGGAAGTACGTTGGTTACAATCGGTGTGAATCTGATGAGCGCAGGTGTCGGATATTTTGCAGGGGGCGCAGGTTCTCCTGATTACGGCAGCCCGCTGAATCTGTCAATCGCTTTCGGAGTGCTTGCTCTCGTTGTAGTTCTCCAGAGATTCGGAAAAGGGCTTGTTAAGAGTTCCGCCATTTTGATTGGTCTGGTTGCAGGTTATATTGTCTGTCTGCCGTTAGGTCTGGTAGACACATCCTCAATTGCAGAAGCTGCTTGGTTCAGCCTTCCGCTGCCGCTTCAGTTCGACCTTACGTTTTCTGCTCCGGCGATTTTAAGCTTTGCAGCAATTTATGTTACGTCAGGACTGGAAACAATCGGTAATACCGGAGGTATTACAATTGCGGGCTTTGACCGTGACGCAACAGAAAAAGAGACATCCGGCGCTATTCTCGCCGATGCTCTCGGTTCTACAACAGCCGCTCTTTTCAATGCACTGCCGAACACAGCATTCGGACAAAATGCCGGTATCGTGTCTATGACAAAAGTGGTGAACAAATGGTGTATTGCAGTAGGCGCATTTGTACTGATGATTTGTGGGTTCTGTCCGAAACTGGGAGCAATCTTCTCTACAATTCCGGCTCCGGTACTCGGCGGTTCCATTATTACTGTATTCAGTATGATTCTGCTCAACGGAATCAAGATGATTTCCAGAGCCGGATTCAGCGAGAGAAATATTCTTGTTATGGGCGTTACATTTGCCCTCGGGCTCGGACTTGCCGCGGACCAGGCAGCAGTGGCGCATCTCCCGGCTATACTACGCTTCATCTTCTCTGATTCAGTGGCCGCTACATGTATCGTTGCTATCATTATGAACGTTCTTTGTCCCATGAAGGATAAAGAAGATATTGAAAAGGCAAAGCAGGCTATGATTGACTGTTGATTTTGTTACATATTATAAAGCAATGTCCTATTCAGTTACGGAAATACTGCGGGCATGCCGGGGGTTATCACTTTGCGGAAAAGCATAAGAAGGAATCTTGACATTTACCCCAGTAATTGTTAGTATGAAATTAGTTAAAAGACTGGATTGTTATGGATGGAGGCAAAACCAGATTTCGAGGAATAGAGTAGAGCTCTTTATATTCTGGAAATCTGGTTTTTCTGCTATAGAAAGGTTTTTCGGACAGCCCTATCGCAGAAAAAGCCCTTCTGGTATGGCACCGCAGGACAATCCGTTGCATAGAGGAGGAAGAAAAATCATGAGAATCTATGAAGCAAAAGACTACCAGGAAATGAGCAGAAAAGCAGCGAATATCATATCCGCGCAGATATTGCTGAAACCGGACTGTGTACTCGGTCTGGCGACAGGTTCCACGCCTATCGGTACATATGACTGCCTGACAGAGCGGTATGAGAGGGGCGATTTGGATTTTTCGCAGGTAAAGACCGTGAATCTGGATGAATACAAAGGGCTGGAGAGAACAAATGACCAGAGTTACTATTATTTCATGCACAAAAACCTTTTTGACCGCGTGAATATCGACCCGGAGAATACAAACGTGCCAAACGGCATGGAGCCGGATGCTGCGAAGGAATGCAGCAGATATGAGGCGCTGATTCGCTCACTGGGCGGAATTGACCTGCAGCTTCTGGGACTGGGACATAACGGACATATCGGGTTCAATGAGCCTGCTGACGTATTTGAGAAGGAAACACATTGTGTAGACCTTACCGAGAGCACCATTGAGGCAAATAAACGCTTCTTCGCATCCGCGGACGATGTGCCGAGACAGGCGTATACTATGGGTATCGGCACTATCATGAAGGCAAAGAGAATCCTGCTCGTGGCGAGCGGAGAGGATAAGGCGGATATCGTGGCAAAGGCATTTTTCGGGGATGTGACGCCGAAGGTACCGGCTTCTGTCCTTCAGCTTCACAGAGATGTCATCCTCGTGTGCGATGAGGCGGCATTGTCAAAGATTCCAAGGTAGGAAAAAGATGAGATATTTACTGGAAGTATGTGTGGACAGTGTACGGTCCGCAGTGGAAGCCCAGAGAGGCGGAGCGGACCGGGTAGAGCTGTGCAGCAATTTAATTATCGGTGGTACTTCACCGGGGAGAGCTCTGGTGAAAGAAGTACAGCAGAACACGGATTTGGATATCCGTGTTTTGCTGCGTCCGAGGTTTGGGGATTTCTGTTATGATGAGTATGAGTTCTGCGTTATGAAAGAAGAAGCGCAGATGTACCGGGAGCTGGGCGTTAGCGGAATCGTTACCGGAATTTTAAAACCGGACGGGTCTCTGAATACAGAACAGATGGAGGAAATCCTGTGTGCGGCTCCAGGGATAGACTATACGCTGCACAGGGCGTTTGATGTGTGCAGAGACCCTTTTGAGACGTTAGAGCAGGCGGTATCTCTTGGCATCGGCACTATCCTGACGAGCGGACAGAAGAATTCCGCATGGGAAGGAAGGACACTGTTGGCAGAGCTGGTGAAAAGAAGCGCCGGAAGAGTTGATATTCTGGCGGGAGCCGGTATCACACCGGATACGATAAAAAGATTGATTCCCTGTACAGGAGTTACCTCTTACCATATGTCCGGGAAAATCATCAGGGACAGCCGCATGGAGTTTAGAAAAGAAGGAGTCAGCATGGGATTTCCGGGATTCAGTGAGTACGAAATCTGGCAGACGGATGCAAAGCTCATCAGACAGGCGGCAGAAGTACTAAAAGGAGTTTGAAAGAACCATGATTAAAGTGATTGCGTCCGATTTAGACGGGACACTGTTAAATGAAGAACATCAGATATCGAAGCGAACCATTCGGGCGGTCAAACGGGCGCAGGAAGCGGGAATCCGTTTCGTCGTGGCAACCGGCAGGGGATACGAGGAGGCGGGACTGCCGCTGAATCCTTCCGGTATACGCTGCCCGCAGATTGTTGCCAGCGGTTCCGAAGTGCGCGATGAGACGGGAAAGATTATACGTACCATTCCCATGAGGGAGGAGGACGTGGAAGCGGTTCTGGAGATTGCGGACAGGCATGGCGTTGCCGCCTATATTTTCACAGATGGAAATGACGGTCTTGTGGGAACAGAAGGGGAAGTAGAAGATTTCCTCATTGCTCAGATACAGCTTTTCCATATGAATAAGACGAGGGAAGAGATTCTGGCCGACCCGTTTTACGAAGAGTACCGCAAATCAACAAACGTGATTCCGGGGATGGAGAGTATAAAAGAGCAGAAAATCCAGGTTTTCAAGATTTTTCTGTTTTCCACGAATCTAGATATTATTCAGAGAATCAAAGAAGAAATCGAAAAGATAGATGGCATCGCGTCCGCGGCATCCTCGCTGGACAATGTGGAAGTCACGGGCAAGGAGGCGCAAAAAGGTCCGGTACTCAAGTGGTATATTGAAAAACTTGGCTACCGCATGGAGGAAGTCATGGTGTTGGGGGACAGCCTCAACGATTATTCCATGCTTTCCATGGATTTCGGTGCCTGTGTTGCCATGGGAAACGCGGTGGATGAGCTCAAAGAAGTGTCTGCTTATCTCGCCCCTTCCAACCGGGAAGATGGAGTGGCATATGCTATCGAGATGCTCCTGGAAGGCAGACTCGAAGAACTGCGCAAGTCGGAGGATTAGAATGATACGTCAAGCTGCGCGGCTGGGAAACAGGAAGTTGGCTCTTGACAAAACAGGCGGAATAAGATAAGATTTCAGCAGATATAAAACAGGCGATGAAGAGAACAAGTAGCAGATGGATTCCTTTGCAGTGAGAGAAAGCACTCTCCGATTTTCATGCGGAGATGCACAAAGGTAAATCACGCAGGGAGGAATCGCGGAGAAAACAGAGAGCAGCCGGTTGATGAGAGGCGCATGATACCGCCATTTGTGAATACATCTCTAAGCCCCGCACCGAATGAGGTCTCCTTTGCACTGTGCACGCATAAAACAAGAGAGGGCGAAGCATAGGGCAGACGAGAGAAAAGTGCTTTAGTAGGCTGCGGCGGAGTGGCACACGTTACCGTGCCGGGCTGTAGTAATCATGCAGTTGATGAGGCTGGCAGTGTGAGCTGTCGGTGAAGTAAGGTGGTACCACGGAAATGATTCGTCCTTATTGCGAGAGCAATAAGGACTTCTTTTATTTAAAAGGAAACGAACTTTCCTTTTAAATAAAACCCTCCGGGGGATGCGCACTTTTGCGCAGAGGAAAATGGCTGCTGACGCAGCCGCGCTTTGGCGCGAGTGTGCGCCAAACACACACTTTTTAAATAGGAGGAAATAAACATGGGAATTTATGAAGAACTGCAGGCGAGAGGTCTGATTGCGCAGGTGACAGACGAGAAATTAATCCGGAATTTGGTAAACAACGGACAGGCGACATTTTACATCGGGTTTGACCCTACGGCGGACAGCCTTCATGTGGGGCATTTCATGGCGCTGTGTCTGATGAAGCGTCTGCAGATGGCGGGAAATAAACCGATTGCTTTGATTGGCGGGGGAACCGGGTATATTGGGGACCCGTCCGGACGGAGTGATATGCGCTCCATGATGACGCCAGAGCAGATTCAGCACAACTGCGACTGCTTCAAAAAGCAGATGAGCCGCTTTATTGATTTTTCTGAGGGAAAAGCCATGATGGTAAATAACGCGGACTGGCTGCTGGATTTGAACTATGTGGAATTGTTGAGAGAAGTGGGCGCGCATTTCTCCGTAAACCGTATGCTGGCGGCGGAGTGCTACAAGCAGCGGATGGAGAAGGGCTTGAGCTTCCTGGAATTTAACTACATGATTATGCAGGCGTACGATTTCTATGCACTGTACCAGAAATACGGCTGTAACCTGCAGTTCGGCGGCGACGACCAGTGGAGCAATATGCTGGCGGGTACCGAACTGATTCGCCGTAAGCTCGGAAAAGATGCGAGCGCTATGACGATTACGCTGCTCTTAAATTCCGAGGGCAAAAAGATGGGGAAAACACAATCCGGCGCGGTATGGCTTGACCCGGAGAAGACTTCACCCTTCGATTTCTACCAGTATTGGAGAAATGTGGCGGATGCCGACGTGCTTAAATGTATCCGCATGCTTACCTTCCTGCCGCTGGAGGAAATCGACAGAATGGACAGTTGGGAAGGCGCACAGCTCAACACAGCGAAGGAGATTCTCGCCTTTGAATTGACCAAGCTGGTTCACGGAGAGGAAGAGGCGAAGAAAGCGCAGGAGAGCGCGCGTGCCCTGTTCAGCCAGGGAAATGCGGCTCAGATGCCGACCACAGAGCTTAACGATGCAGACTTCACAGACGGAAAGATAGATATTCTCACTCTTCTGGTAAAGAGCGGGCTGGTTCCGTCAAAGTCCGAGGCAAGACGCGCGGTTCAGCAGGGAGGTACTTCCGTGGATGGAGAGAAGATAACAGATATCGCCACCGTATTCGGACAGGAATCCTTTGAAAATGACGGAGTTGTGCTCAAGAAAGGCAAGAAGAATTTCCGCAAGATTATTTTAGATAGAAAATAACTGCCGTGCGCGCAAGACGCGCGCGCGAATCTTAAATGAAAGAAGGAGGTAATCATCATGGCATTTAAAGAAGCAGCAATAGAGTCGTTACAGTTTAATCCCTTTACTAAAATTGGGAAAGAGTGGATGCTCATAACAGCAGGAGATGAGAAAAAGCACAACACCATGACCGCAAGCTGGGGCGGAGTGGGTATCATGTGGGGAAAACAGGTCGTCACTGCCTATATCCGTCCCCAGAGATATACCAAAGAATTTGTGGATGCAGAAGGACTTTTCACTCTCTCTTTCTACAGCGAGAAGCACAGAAACGCTCTCAATATCTGCGGAAGCAAGTCCGGGAGAGACTGCGATAAGGAGAAGGAAGCAGGTCTGACCCCGATGTATGTGGATGGGACGACAGCGTTTGAGGAGGCGGATATGGTCTTCGTCTGCCGGAAGCTGTATCGCCAGGAGATGGCGCCCGAGTACTTTACCCAGGATGACGGATTGGATGAAAGATGGTATCCCAATAAAGATTACCATGTCATGTATATGGCGGAGATTGTGAAAGTGCTTGTGAGAGAGTAAGTCATATAATCCCTCCTGAGTATAGTGCAATTTAATCAGATTTTAAGTAATAGATGGGTTTCGTGCTGCTTCCTCCATTTCTCCCAGAGATACTATCCATCCGGCAGGAATGTATGTCAGCAGCATGAAGCCCGTCTTTTCATTTTTCAGACTCCTACAACAACGGTCTGATATCCAGCCTGTTTCAGCCTTCTCTCCATATCTGCCGCATCGTCCAGAGTCGTATAACTTCCCACAAAAACCCGGTAAAGCCCGTTTTCCTCCACTGTTTCCGCGGGGAAATCCTGTTCTTTTAATTCATTCTCCAGGCGGGTGGCGTTCGCCTGGTTGCGGAACGCGCCGACCTGCACACTGTAGCCGGGCGGGAGTATATCATGGTCCAATTCCAGGGTGTCGAGGATTCCGGCAGCGATTGCCTGCGCGATGGCATCAAAATTGTCGTCAAAGAGTTCATTGTCTGTATCCGAGTTGATAAAGCCGACTTCCACCAGGACAGCAGGCATCTTTGTGCGCCGAAGAACGACCAGTCCGGGGCGCTCCTTCACGCCGAGATTGATAAATCCAATCGCTTCCAGTTGTTCGTTGATATTTTCTGCCATTTGCAGTTTGATTCCTGATTTGTTGTAGACAAGTGATTCCACACCGGAGACGGTGTTGTCCGTGGGATAAGAATTGCGGTGTATGGACACGAAAAAGTCGACACCGGCATTGTTTGCTTCCATAGCTTTCTGGTAAGGCGATTCGTAAACGTCTGTTGTACGGGTATATTCTACATCGAGTCCGTTGTTTTGAAGGATTTCTCCGATGGCGAGTGTCAGGGCAAGCGTGTCGTCCTTTTCCTGACGCCCGTTGTATACTGCGCCGGGGTCACGCCCGCCATGTCCGGCATCCAGCATAATTGAATAAGGCATAAAAAGCCCTCCCGTGTATCCTTTCTATCAGGATATGCGGGAGGGAATGTCTCTGTGAAAAGTTTATTTCCCGGAGCTTTTTTCCTGCTTTTCCTCTGCTTCATCTTCTTTAGCAGATTCCTCCGGGAGATAGACATGGACACGTTCTACACGGTTCTTGTCCAGTTTTTCCACCACCAGACGGATTCCATTTTCTGTCGTCACCTCGTCGCCCATTTCCGGAAGGCGGTCCAGATGTTCGATGAGAAAACCGCCCAGAGAATCATAATCCTCCGATTCTAAATCTAAGTCCAGTTCATCATTTACATCGTCCAAGCTGACAGAGCCTTCGATGACATACTCCCGGTCGCTGATTTTGCGGATGAAGTCCTCTTCATTCTCATCATACTCATCGTGAATCTCGCCCACAATCTCTTCCAGGATATCTTCCAGAGTAATCAGTCCGGCTGTCTCGCCATACTCGTCGAGAACGATGGCAATGTTAAAGGAGGCATCCCGCATCTCCACAAGTAGTTCAGAAATGCTTTTATACTCATAGGTAAAGTATGCTTCCCTTAAGATGTCCCGCACGTGGAAGGAATTGATTTTATCATTGTCAAACAGCAGAAGGTCCTTCATGTTAATTGTACCGATGACATTGTCGGTAGTGTTTTCATAGATGGGGAGACGGGTAAATTTGTCCTCCCGAAATATCTCAATCAACTCTTCATAGGTGCTGTTGACGTCGGCAAACGTAATCTGCACTCTGGGAACCATGACATCTTTTGCCTTGGCATCTCCTAAGTCGAACACGTTGTAAATCATTTCCTTTTCTTCGGATTCAATGACCCCATCCTCATGGCTCACGTCCACGATGGTACGCAGTTCATCCTCTGTCATAGTATTATTTTTGGCATTTGGGTCTACTCGCAGGATAAAGAGGATTGCACGCGCAAACAGGTTGATGATGAAAATGACAGGCGTCATGACCGTCATAAAAATATGGATAATTGGAATATACAGCAGCGCAACTTTGTCCGCATGTATAGTCGCAAAATTTTTAGGTGTAATCTCTCCGAATACAAGGACGGCAAATGTCAGGACACCGGTCGCGATACTTACCATATAACCGCCGAAGTCATAAGCGATGGTGGCTGACAGCGAAGAAGCGGAAAGATTGACGATATTGTTTCCAATCAAAATTGCGCTCAGCATCTTGGATGTGTGGTTTTCCGTGATATCCAGGACCATCTTCGCGCGCTTGTTCCCATTGTCGGAAAGGGAGCGCATCCGCATCTTGTTTACAGTCATCAGCGCAGTCTCTGCGGAAGAAAAGAAAGCAGAAAGTGCTAGAAGAAAAATCAATATAATAAATTGTATGGTGTCACTCGAGTCCAATAGTAATGTTCACTCCTTTGGTACTTAAAAATTCAAAATAGTACAGATACCTTTTCAATATACACTATTTTGCGGATTTTTGCAACATAGCGTGCTTACTTTGTCCGGCAGTGACGCCTTTACTTTACCCGCACATTGTTGTATGATGAAGAAGAAAAGAACCAGGAAACGAGGTAGAAAATGGATTTTTATAAGGATATATGCAGCATTGTCGGGGATGAGCAGATACTGACCAACGAGCCCATGAGCCGCCACACCACATTTCGGATTGGCGGTCCGGCAGACTATTTCATTATGCCGGGGACGGCAGAGGAACTCGCACAGGTTATCCGGCTGTGCAGGGAAGCGGATATGCCCTTTTATATTATGGGGAATGGCAGCAACCTGCTGGTGGGGGATAAGGGCTACCGAGGAGCTGTGATACAGATTTTTAAGAGAATGAATGAGGTCCGGGTTCAGGACGACTGCATTTACGCACAGGCGGGCGCTCTGCTTTCCAAGATTGCGGCGGAGGCGCTTAAGGCAGGTCTTGGGGGATTCGAGTTTGCTTCCGGGATTCCGGGCACTCTGGGCGGAGCGCTGATGATGAATGCCGGGGCATACGGCGGCGAGATGAAGCAGGTCTTAAAGAGCGCGGAAGTGCTGGATATGGAGGGGAATGTGTTCTCTCTCCCAGTGGAGGAGATGGAGCTGGGGTACCGGACCAGTATTTTTTCCAAAAGAGGTTATATCGTTCTGGGAGCAGAGATTGTGCTTCAACCGGGAAACCCGCAGGAGATAAGGGATAAGATGGAGGATTTGAAGGAACGCCGGGTGACGAAGCAGCCGCTGGAGTACGGCAGCGCGGGCAGTACCTTTAAACGCCCGGAGGGATATTTCGCCGGAAAGCTGATACAGGAAGCGGGACTTCGGGGATTTCGTGTGGGAGATGCCCAGGTGTCAGAGAAGCACTGCGGATTCGTCATCAACCGGGGGAATGCTACAGCAGCGGAAGTTGTGAGGCTGATGAACGAGGTGACCGACAGGGTGGAGAAAAATTCCGGCGTGAGGCTGGAGCCTGAGGTCAAAAGGATAGGAGAGTTTTAGGCATGAGATTTGTAATCGTGACCGGAATGTCCGGTGCGGGAAAGTCTACAGCGTTAAAAATGTTGGAGGATATGGGATATTTTTGCGTGGACAATCTTCCTATTCCTCTGATGACAAAATTTGCGGAGATGCTCTCCGCACAGGATACCGAGATATCGAAGACCGCTCTGGGAATTGATATACGAGGCGGTCAGGATTTCCTGGGACTGGAGGAGAGTCTGCGTCAGATTGACGAGATGGGTATCCGCTATGAGATTTTGTTTTTGGATGCCAGAGACGATGTCCTGGTGAAACGTTACAAGGAGACGAGGAGACAGCATCCTTTGAGCGGACCGGGCAGAATCGACAAGGGAATCGCGAGAGAAAGAGAAAAGATTGCGTTCTTAAAAATGAAGGCAACGTATATACTGGATACAAGTAAGATGCTGACACGGGAACTGCGCCTGGAGCTGGAGAAAATTTTTGTGGAGGGGAAGGATTTCAAAAACCTTTACATCACGGTCATGTCGTTCGGATTCAAATATGGCATCCCGGAGGACGCGGACCTTGTATTTGATGTACGCTTTCTGCCAAATCCCTACTACATCGAAGAGCTGAAGCATAAGACAGGAAATGACTTAGAAGTGCAGGATTATGTGATGGCGAATGATAAAGGCAGAATTTTCCTCTCAAAATTAGAGGATATGATGGCGTTTTTGATACCAAACTATATTCTGGAGGGCAAGAACCAGCTCGTGGTAGCGATTGGCTGTACCGGCGGGAAACATCGCAGTGTAACGCTCGCCAACGCATTGTATGCGAGCCTTAAGCCGGAGGAGAATTACGGAGTCCGCATAGAGCATAGAGATATTGAAAAAGACGCTGTCACAAAAAGAAAATAGAAAGACAGCAAGATTAAGCTTAAAAGAATGCGAAGACTGGGAACAGGAAAAGAAAGTCAATAGAAGGACAGGTAAGAGAACATGTCATTTTCCGGAAAAGTAAAAGAAGAGACGGGCAGGAAAATCAGCCCGGCAAGGCACTGCCAGATTGCGGAAATGACGGCAATACTGGCGTTATGCGGGACTGTCGTCATCAACCGGTTTAATCGTTACAGTTTAAAAATCCGCACGGAAAATCTGGTAGTTGCAAGAAAGGTCTTTACATTAATAGAAAAAACATTTAATATAAAAGCTGATATCTCTATCCGGAGAAACATTTTGAAGCACAGCGTATCGTATTCAGTCATCGTAAGGCGACACGAAGATGCCGTGCGGATACTTCAGGCAGCGAAGATGATGGACAGTTCGGTCTCAGAGTGTGGAGAGTTCGTGTCAGTAAATCCACTTGTGATAAAGCAGACATGCTGCAGGCGTGCATTTATCAGAGGTGCGTTTCTGGCGGCGGGTTCCATGAGCGACCCTAAGAAATCTTATCATTTTGAGATTGTCTGCGCTTCTGAACAGTTGTCGCTGAAGCTTCAGGAAGTGATATGCGGGTTTGACATGGATGCCAAGACAGTCCAGAGAAAAAAATCTTATGTCGTATACCTGAAGGAAGGGTCACAGATAGTAGATATTTTAAATATTATGGAAGCACACGTCGCTTTGATGGAACTGGAAAATGTCAGGATACTCAAAGAGATGCGCAATTCCGTAAACAGAAAGGTAAATTGTGAGACTGCCAACATTAACAAAACCGTATCCGCTGCAGTGAAACAGGTAGAAGATATTACATATCTGAGGGATACGATTGGTTTTGAAAAGTTGTCCGAGGGATTGGAGGAAATTGCACTTGCCCGCCTGGCATATCCTGAGGCGACTCTGAAGGAGTTGGGTGAACTCCTTTCACCCCCTGTCGGGAAGTCAGGGGTCAATCACAGACTCAGGAAGCTGAGCGAGATGGCAGAGAAGGTAAGGCAAGAACAAGGAGGATTATTATGATTAAAACACCAGTCGTAGTAAGGCACAGTAAAGGTCTCGACGGAAGACCGATTGCATTGTTGGTACAGGAGGCAAGCCAGTACGCAAGCCAGATTTATATTATGGTAAATGGAAAGAAAATCAATGCAAAGAGCATTATGGGAATGATGAGCCTGAGCCTTGCAGAGGGGGAAGAACTCACGGTAGTGACAGAGGGTGATGATGAGAAGAAAGCTGCCGAGGGAATCAAGACATTTTTCACAATGGCAAAATGTTAATATTTTGTTTCACGCAAGGAATACGACAAAAAACATCAGCCAGATGATAAGAATAGAATAAAAAAGGAGGTTGTACTTTTGTACAGCCTCTTTTATCATAAAAACACAGATGTGATTTGAGGCGGCTGCCGTGCCGGGTACAGGTGGTGTGAAGACAGACCGCTGCAGAGAACGGGAGGGGAAAAGATGAAGAAAATGTTGTTTATCTATAATCCAAATGCCGGGACAGGACTTTTAAAACCCAAACTGGCGGATGTGCTGGATATTTTCGTGAAGGGCGGCTATGAAGTGACAGTCTATCCCACACAGAAATACCATGACGCTCTTGCCAAGATGCAGAGCTATACAGAGGACTACGACCTGGTAGCATGCAGCGGCGGGGACGGGACGCTGGACGAGGTGGTGACAGGGATGTCTTTCAGGGAAAAACGAGTGCCAATCGGTTATATTCCCACCGGAACGACCAACGACTTTGCTAACAGTCTCCACATATCCCGCAACATACTGGAAGCGGCGGATACTGTTGTAAACGGCGTGCCATTCCCATGCGATGTGGGAATGTTCAATGATGACTATTTTATTTATATCGCGGCATTCGGGCTTTTTACGGACGTCTCCTATGAGACGAAGCAGAGCATGAAAAATGTGCTGGGGCACCTTGCCTATGTGCTGGAAGGCGCGAAAAGGCTCTTCAACATTCCTTCCTATCGGATAAAAGTGACGTACGAGGGCGGAGAGATTGAGGACGAGTTTATTTATGGTATGGTGACAAATTCCCGCTCCGTGGGAGGATTTAAAGGTATCATAGGACGGGACGTGGTATTCGATGACGGCGAGTTTGAGGTGACACTCATCAAGATGCCGAAGAATCCCATAGAACTGAACGAGATTGTGGGTGCACTCCTCCTCAAGCAAATTGACTCTAAGCACATGTATTCCTTCAAATCAGGGAGCATACGTTTTGAATCTCTGGAGGAGATTCCCTGGACACTGGACGGTGAGTTTGGCGGGGAACACGATGATGTTCTCATAAAGGATAAAAAGCAGGGACTTAAGATTATGGTGCAGGAGAAGATGATTCCCAATCTGTCAAAAGAGAACGGAAACAAACTGGAAATAAAAGAAAAAGCTTGACACGGGCGCTGCCAGGTACTATAATATTACAGCATGACATAAGGAGAAACAGTATACGCCATAGCCCCGGAGTGTACTGATTTCATATATAAAAGCAATGTTATAGATGAAATGATTAGTAGGAGGAATACCCATGAAAACGTATATGGCTAACCCTGACAAGATTGAAAGAAAATGGTATGTGGTTGATGCAGAAGGGTGTACTTTAGGACGTCTTGCTTCTGAAGTTGCAAAAGTATTGAGAGGTAAGAACAAACCGGAATATACACCTCATATTGATACAGGCGATTATGTAATCGTTGTAAACGCAGAGAAAGTAAAAGTTACAGGAAAGAAATTACAGCAGAAGATTTACTACAATCACTCTGATTATGTAGGCGGCATGAGAGAGACTACACTTGCAGAGATGATGGCAAAGAAACCGGAAAAAGTAATTGAGCTGGCTGTCAAAGGAATGCTTCCGAAAGGACCTATGGGAAGAGACATGATTAAAAAGCTTCATGTTTATGCCGGACCAGAGCATGCACATCAGGCTCAGAAACCAGAAACACTGGCATTTTAAGGAAAGGTTGAAAGGAGGACATTACAGTGGCTAACGCAAAATATTATGGAACAGGAAGAAGAAAAAAATCTATCGCAAGAGTATATCTTGTACCTGGAACAGGCAAGATTACAATCAATAAAAGAGATATCGACGAGTATCTTGGACTGGAGACACTGAAAGTTGTCGTACGCCAGCCGCTCGTTGCTACCGGGACACTGGATAAATTCGATGTGCTGGTAAATGTACATGGCGGTGGTTACACCGGACAGGCTGGAGCAATCCGCCACGGTATCGCAAGGGCACTTCTGGAAGCTGACGCTGATTACAGACCGGTTCTGAAATCCGCTGGTTATCTGACACGTGACCCGCGTATGAAAGAGCGTAAGAAATACGGTCTCAAAGCAGCGAGAAGAGCACCGCAGTTCTCCAAGAGATAATTTATCGACAATTAAAGAAATCAGCAAAACCCTTGAAAATCCAGTGTTTTCAAGGGTTTTCTTTATGCTAAGAATGTTCTTAAATGGATTAAAATTGTGCAAAAAAGCGGTCTATAGCACTCAATAGCACCCGAAAATAAAATCATGAAAATAGCTGTCTTGCGCAAGACTTTTGGACATGGTATGATATGGGTAAGGAAGTGATTGTATGAACCGCACAGAATATAAAAATCAGCACATTAAAGAAAATTATGACCGTATCAACTTTACTATACCAAAAGGCGAGAAGGATAGGATAAAGCAGGCGGCCAGTGAATTGAAGATGTCCGTTAATGAATATCTGTATGCCCTTGTGGTTGATGATCTGGTATCCGGTAAAAGCAGACTGGGAGAGAAGCTGAACCCGGAATTTACAGAGGAACAGCAGGCATTGCTTGATAAATGGCAGGTGGCACAGAAATACCGGGATATGATCCAGAGAATGCACGTTGATACCATAAACGGAATGAACAAGCACTATACAATAGAACTGAAAAAAGGATATATAAATGATGTGACGGGCAGCAGGCTGATCCAGTGTGATAAGACAGCAGAACTCCGAAGAATTATAGTGAAGTCACATAAACGATGAAAGAGCCGGAACAAACCGACTCTTTTTTCTTTGTAACGATCATATTTTATTGATTGCTTCTAACAGGTTGGCAATATCTACATGAGTGTAGACAGACCGTGTGACATTTGCGCCCTTATGCCCTACAATCTGCTGAATGAGACGTTCATCAACTGCTGCCTCTGTCAGTAAAGATATGCAGGTGTGACGGGTATCATGCGGCGTATGATCCATCTGGACGGCACTCATAAGAGGTGTCCAATAACCATCATAATAATTTCTGTATTTGAAGCCTGCTCCGTCTGGCGTAGATAACAGATATTCACAGTCATTTAGATGATACCAATATTCAAAGAACGGATATACCTTGTCTGCAATCGGAACTTTACGGACTCCGGCAGAGGTTTTAGAAGCCGTTACATCAAACCACCGTTCTGAGAGATTTACATTCTCTTTCTTTAGTTCAAGAAACTCAGATATGCGGACACCTGTATAGATCAGCATGAGAATAACTGTATAATAAATATCTGAGTCTTTGAGCGTCCACAGAGTCTCTATTTCTTCAGAAGTAAAGCGTTCCCGTTTCCTGGCGTTTGGATTGCCGAAGTTTGACAGGTCAATATATTTTGATTTATCCTGCTCCGGTTTCACAATATCGTGCATGATAGCGAATTTATAAAGCTGTCCGACAAGAATTTTGTAATCTTTTAGGGTGGGGGCGTTTTTCTCTGAATTGTCTGCTATGGCCTGCCACTCGTCCAGATAAATATCAGCAAAAGGCTTTTCCCATATCGGAACAAGAAGATTAAAGGCGGCTCTGTATTTTTTGATTGTGCCGTCCTTTTTGCCCTCAAAATGTTTTGCAGACCAACGCTCATAAACCTCTCTGACGGTAGTTGTCTCCGGGAGCGCAAGAGGATTTACCTTAAATCGAGCGAGAGCCACAACAGCCTCTTCACGGGTTCTGTAATATCCGACAGTCTTTCTGATTTGTTTTGATTTGTGTGTGACTGGATCAAGTTCAAAACCGAGTGTTGCGACTGCCCGGAATGGTTTGTGCGGTCTGCCAGTATTGTAGATACTTCCTACTCCGTTGGCTGCTCTGGACGGACGTTTGTGCCGCTTAGAACGAGGTTTTGTGCTTGCAACGGTATTCACGGGATAACCGCAATTCGGACAACTGAGAGCCTTATCAGATATATCGTGGTCGCATTCGGGGCATTTTATGAGAGCCATTTAATCACCGTCCTTTTTTTCATTTTTCCAATTCATCAATATCTCTTGAATTTTTAGCATTGCATGGGACTCAAGGATGTCTACGCCTACGCCTATTTGCTTATATCCAGGATTTCCTTTATTATCTAATGTCTCTTGTCCTAACGATATTGCATTTTCTCCATTAACAACATAACCGCATCGTTCGTAAGCTCCTGTTTGTGGGTTTTTGGTAACGGGAATAGTATATGGATTGTCAATATATATTGAGATCCATTTTAATAAATCTAAAAATACATTGCTGTCTTTTAATATAAAATCAAAAACTTCGCCTTCAATAGAATCCCATGAGTTATTAATTCGTTTTATGGAGGCTATCGCAGAAAGTGATAATCCTGTTTCTTTTCCTATATCTGTATCAGAATGCGTAGGGTAATCGATATACCCAAGCAGATAATCTGCAGAGCAGTGAAAAAAATTACAATATTCGGCGATATATAGTGTTGTTAAACTTTCACTGCTATTCAAATTTGTAAGATTTCCAAGCTTTAAATGGTTTTTAATAGTTCGTTCTTTGGTACGGCATATTTCATATTCATTTGTTCCGGTTTTGGGTTTCTGTTCGTATCCGCATAGTTTAACAGCAAGTTCCATGCTAGTAGTTATATTGTTGAAATACATAAGCGCCTTTAATCGCACACCAAAATCTTTCGAGAGAATGGGAAATAATTTTCTCATAAAATACAAAACACCTCCTAAATGAGAAATGTTTGAGAATATTAATTCTCTTTTATTGCTGTTATTATAAACCTAAGATGAACGTTCGTCAATTAGAAACTTATTGTTATTGCAAATCAGAAGGAGATAGTAATGCAGAATATAGATATCAGAATGTATGCAAAGAGCAAAGGGGTTAATCTTTGGCAGGTATCAGAGAAACTTGGATATGCTCATGAGACGGCATTCTCAAGGATTTTGAGACACGAACTTTCTTATGATAAGAAACAGGAGATCAAAAAAATTATTGATGAGTTGGCAGCAGAGGCAGGTGAGTAAATGGAGTTCAAACGAGCAAATCTCACGATAGCAGAAGTCGCTGAAGCAATGCATTGTGATCCGCAGACAGTTCGCTTAATGCTTCAACAAGGCATTGTATCGTGGGGCAAGGCGTGGAAGCGTCCGGGAAGCAAGCATTATTCTTATCTGATTAGTCCGCAGGGGTTCTATGAAGCTACGGGCGTTGTTCTGGGAGGTGCTGAAGATGATTGAACATATTTATTATTCACTACGGCTTAACGAATATATCAAGGTTGAGGCGCCGGATGTTGAGACACTTAAAACTTATATCCGAATATCGAGTGAATGGCGCGATAGCCTTCTCTGTGAGTGTGAGTTGTGGCATAGATTACAAGCTCTTGTAGAAGCTTATGAGGAAACTCTGGATAGTTTGCGGAGGTGTGAGGATGCAATTTGACGAAATGCTTACGCACTTCCAGGTACAGAAACGTTACGGAGATAAGGCGCAGGCTCGTTGTCCGTGCCATGACGATAAACAAGCCTCTCTAACAATCACAAAAGGGCGTAGGAGCGCATTACTCCATTGTCACGCCGGATGTAACTTTGAGGATATTATACAAAAGGTCGGACTTAAAAAACAAGACCTGTATTTTGAAGAACGTCCACCGGGCAGCAGTTGGCGAGCCTATGTAGAGAGTAGAGAGCATAAGCGGATTGAAGCGGTTTACAACTATGTTTCTTCTATCAACGGGGAATATACCTTTACAAAAATCCGTATGCAGGATAAGCGGATGATATACGGGGTTCTGTGCAACAACAGATTCAGTTATGGTTTGAACGGTAGACACAGAAAAGATTTAAAAAGCGTCTATGGCAATCTGAAAGCCTTAAATAAAGCGATTGCAGAGAACAATCCAGTATTTATACCAGAAGGCGAAAAAGATGTTGATACGCTCACAAAACGAGGTTACACAGCCTTAACTTATGGAGGCTCTGGAGACTGGCAAACTGAATTCGCAACATTATTTAAAGGCGCAGAGGTTTACATTCTGGCTGATAATGATGAGCCGGGGCGCAAGGTTGCAAGCACAATTCTATCTGATTTAAAAGGAATTGCTAAGAGTGCAAAAGTAATAGTGCCGATGCCGGATATTCCAAAAGCAGATATTTCAGATTATTTTGCCGCAGGGCACAGTAATGAGGAATTCGAGAAACTCATTCAATCAGCCGTTACAGGCAACGGGAGCAATCCTGCGCCGGTCATGACCGTACCCAAAGGTATACCGCTCGTAAAGAAACTGGTTGAACTGGATGCGGCAAATAAATTTCCACTAACAGACATAGGAAGCGCAATGCTATTCAGCGCAGTGTTTAAGAACAAGCACAGGTACAGTGTGACAGCTAGGGATTGGTTCTTCTATGATGGTCAACGATGGATTCTTGACCGAGAAGGATTAAGGGCGAGAAAATCCGCAAAAGAATTATCTAAGGCATTGAGCGTATATGCTGTGAACTGCCTGCCGGATGAAGATGAAAAGCGTAAAGAACAGTATTTAAAATATGCTCTGACATGGACATACAGCCGGACACGAAATGCAATCATACAGGATAGCCGGGATCTGAATTTTATTTCTAATGAAGAATTGGATGCTGATGATTATGCGCTGAATTTACAGAATTGCGTTTTGGTATTCCATGAAGATAAAGTTGAAAAGCATGAACACAGCGCAGATTTGCTACTATCTAAAATTGCAAATGCAGAATACCATCCAGAGGCAAGGTGTGAGAGGTGGGAGCAGTTTTTAGATGAAGTTATGCAAGGGGATAAAGACAAAATCCATTATCTTCAGAAATTATTCGGAACGTGTCTTACTGGAGATGTACGTCTTGAGAAAATGTGGTTTCTGTTTGGAAGCACGACACGGAACGGTAAAAGCACCATGATTGAGCGGATAGCAGATGTTTTGGGGGATTATTCAAAAACGATCCGGCCGGAAACGCTGGCAATCAAGAATAATCCAGACAGCCGGACAGCAAGCCCAGATGTGGCGAAACTTGCAGGAACACGCTTATGTGTCTGCTCTGAAATACCGAAGAGAATGCCGCTTGATGTTGGATTACTAAAAACATTGACCGGCAGAGATACCATAGTTGCAAGATTTCTTCATCAAGACGAATTTCAGTTCGTACCAAAATTCAAGATGATTTGCAATACAAATTTTCTGCCGGTAGTAAGTGACAACACGATTTTTAAATCTGACAGAGTACAGGTAGTAAGTTTTGATCGGCATTTTGAAGAATCGGAACAAGATAAGACGCTGAAAGATAAGCTGTCTACAAAAGAAGCGTTGTCCGGGATTTTAAACTGGATGATTGAAGGATGGATAGCATTTTGCCGGGAAGGTTTGGAAGTGCCGGAGGCAATAAAGAAATCCACAACAGATTATGAAGCGTCAAGCGATAAGCTACAGAATTTTATCAATGAATGTCTGGCAGAGGCAGAGGGCAAAAATATTTCCGTTAAAGAAACATATGCCCATTATGAGAAGTGGTGCAGTGAGAACGGATACCATGTTGAGAACAAGCAGAATTTTATTTCTGATTGCAAGGCAAAGGGCATTTATAAGGAGCGTGGCATGGTAGACGGATCACAGGTGAGAAATATCATCAAAGATTATGAATTTGCCGAGGATGGATTTATGGAAATAGACGGAGATATACCCTTTAAATAATGAAATAGGCAAAATAGGCAAACCGTATGTAAATATTTAAAAATCACTCTATAGAAACTTTACATATAAAATGCCTATAATGCCTATTTATAAAAAATATCCAGTAAAATCAAGGGTTTCCAGACTTTTAAAGATTAGAACGTACCTTTGTTTGTAACGGATTTTCAGATTGGAGATGAGAAATTGCAGTCAGAATTTTATAAAAAATATATGCGCTCTAAGGAGTGGGAAGAGAAGAAGCAGGAGCGCATGAGAATAGATAATTACTCTTGCGTGATGTGCGGACGGAGCCGGGAGCATTGCAGGACGCTTCAAGTTCATCATATCACATATAAAAATCTTGGACATGAGAATGTATACACAGATTTATGTGCCGTATGCGGCTCTTGTCATAAGAAATTGCACAACTATTATGACAGAATCCGGGAGGCTACAGCATGACAGATTTTAAGAGTACAGTCTACTGGAAGATATACGGCGATGTGTTTGCATTTCATAAAAAGTTTGCAGAGGTTCGTGAAGATGATGCGTATTGGCAGCAGGTAGTTGATGAGGCAAGCGCACTTTTTAAGAGGTATGAGAACGTACCAGAGAAAGAATTTGCTAAACAGTTGATTTTAACGGTTCTTGATGAGCTGGAGCGAATTTATAAAGATATGCCTAAAAAGCATGGATAATCAAGTTTTATGCGGAAAATATTACACATAAAAAGGAGTGACATTATGGCAGGAAAAACAACACAGAAACATGATGAGAGGGGCGGCAGATACCTTGACTCATACAAAAGGTATGATGTGGCAGAGGCAGGAGAACCAGACAATATAACACCTATTATAGATGTGGCTATAAAACGACTGAGGGGGCGGCCTGCTGCCTATGAGGAATCTCCAGAAGGACTTGAACGCTTTAGAAATAATTGTATTGGGTATCTGGAATACATACAGGAGCAGAACCAAAGGCCAGATTGCAAGAAGATAGTTCCAGATATTGAGGGTTTAACGGTTTTTCTTGGGATCACCAGAAACACATTAAGCCTTTATGAACGCAACAGGGGCGAGGACTGGAAAGAGCAGATAGACCAGATTAAAAATGCGATTATGGCGGTTAAGAAAGAATTGGCGTTTCATCAGCAGATACCGACAGTTTACGCTATCTTCGATCAAGTTAATAATGGCGATTATCGGAATGTTTCTGAATTTAAGCTACAGGCAGAGACTACGACTACATCAGACCAGATAGCATTATCGCAGGAAGAAATACATCAGATTGCGGAGCAGGCGCAGAGAGAAAGTATTTCAGAACTTATTGAACAGTTACCAGACGAATAGGAGGATATGAAGAATGTTAGCACGAGGATATGTTTCAGACGCAGGATCACAGAGATTCGACAGAGTAAAGGTTGATATGTCTACCAGAGAGAAAGCCGGGCAGATTACTTTTGAACAGTTTCATCACATGGATTTGGCAGAGCGGACAGAACTTTATAACAGATACCCGGATATTTATAATCTGCTGTCTGCTGCCGAGAAAGGAGCTTCACATGGACGATACGCAGGACAGGCACATACACTATGATGATAAAGGCAGACGGATTTATTTATCTGGTATTCGGTCTAATAATCAATCTACAAAGAGCCGTTGCCAGATCATGCAGGAGCGGTACCACAAGGCTTTACAGTGGGAATAGAACATAACAGGAATTGAAAGGAGATTAAAGAATATGGATAACAGACAAACAACAATTATGAACCGTCATAATAATGATATTGCGGCTTGCAAGATTATAAAGGTGCAAGAGAACACCGTCACCATACCTCTGCCGTGGGGCGGCACTACTAAATTAACAATCACAAGTGATATTTTTGAGCCGGGAGATTGGATTGATATGCAACTCAAACCGCAAAGGAATAACGGACGAGTAACAAGCTATTCAGCCGGATATATCGGGCGCACACCTACTAAATTCATCCCGGAGGATGATAAGGTGCAATTTGTCACAGTATAGAACTATGAGAGGGCGTAGGCGGTTCATACAGCCGCCTAAATCCCTCAGACGGTACTTTTATCTGTAACGGTATTTTTAGAGACAGGAGGATTTTGTGAGAATGACATTTCAAGAAGCATTAGATAATCTTTATTCCAAATATGGAAAATACGGTTATGAACGTGAGTTTCTGGCTGATTTACTGAATAGCGGCATAGGAGAACAGTTTAGTGTGAGAGCCGCTTATAATGGCGTTAGAATGAGTCTGGCGCATTTTACAGGAGAGCATGAGTATTTTTCTTTGGAGGACGTTGCTGAGATCACAGGCGAGTCCAAAGGTGAAATATTGAGTAGGATAGAGGAATGCAGAGAAGAACTGACGGCAGCAGGCGAAAACCCGGATGATTATTTCATCCCTACAAAACCGAAACCGGAGAAAGTAACATGGTTCTTCCCTCATGGGCTAACATCTTAGGAAAGGAGTGCCATTGTGTCATTATAAGGATTTTACAAAACCTTTTGCATAAAAGCGTCATTATATATTGACAACACGTTTAAATGACAGTATAATGATAGTATCAAATAAACGAACGTTAAAATGATGTTTTATATATGGGAGGGTGGCGCAATGGCTAATTATTATTCTTATATGAGAATATCAACAAAGATAGACAGAGAGAAACAGAAGTACACCAGACAGGAGAAAGCACTTGCCAGATATGCGGAGGATAATAAGATAGAGTATGTCTTTCAGTTTAAAGAAGATGTAAGCGGAAAGAGTTTCAAGAATAGAGCAGAGTGGCAGAGGATAGAGAAGATAGTACAGACCGGAGATACCATTGTATTCAAAGATATAAGCCGCTTTACCAGAGAGGCAGAGGCAGGATATATAAAGTATATGGAGCTTATGAGCAAAGGAGTTAATCTTGTGTTTATAGATAATCCTACCATAAGCACAGACTATATAAGGGAACTACTTCATATAGCAGAACAGCAGGACTTAGTAGCAAAGACAAGCCTCGAAAGTACAGTTAAATTATTATTGATTGTTGAACTTAATCGAGCAGAGCAGGAACGGCTTACAATAAGCAAGAGGACAAGAGACGGCATGGCCGCAAGCCCAAATAAGGCAGGACGCAAGCCCGGACAGCTTGATAAATTAACGGAAGAATTGCAAGTAGATATTGTTCTTTATCTGGCTGACAGAAGCATTAAGGCAGTTGATTTGATGAAGAAACATAATATATCACGCAATACATTCAAAAAATACGTGGAACACGTTAAGAAGAATATGTGATGAATTAGGGCGGTACTTCGGTACTGTCCTTTTTCGTATCTGGATCAGTAGGCAGTGAGGCGGTAGGGAGGGGTCTCTGAGGGTGTGCGCTGTCAGACCTTTGACGTCCAGAATTACTCGCAAGTTACAAAAAGCCTTTTTCTGAAATTCCGTTAAGAATAAAAAAGCCGATTGTCCTGCTACCTGGAGTGTGCTATACTCTCTCTACGGAGCAATCGTGTTACAGGGTGGCTGACCTCTATTCTTACATAGAATGGGGGTGGTGCTGATG
>UQKK01000035.1 GCA_900541505.1 uncultured Ruminococcus sp. | reverse complement strand
ATGTCAGCAGAGCTGACCCGAATCCCGCGCCAAGACTCGCGGGCGAGTCTTGAATATGAAAAATCAACAATTTATTGCGCGTTTATCCGTTGGAGAACGCGCAATTTTTGTGCTATTTGCTATATTTGGGAAAAGGGGGTAAAAGCAGTCACATGTCCTTTCGGAAAAAATGGATATTCTGTATAATGGCGGCAAAAGTATGTCAGAAAAATCAGAAGGGGGATGAAGGTGAAAAAAGTCTGGAAAAAATGCAGTATAACAGGTATTCTAATAGGTCTGCTGCTGATATGTCTGGCTGCCTGTTCACCCGGCGGGGAAGCCAAAGAAGATACGGCGGACAGCGCCGGCAAAGGGCAGACGGAGGAACAATCATCCCCCGCAGAGCCCTTCTCCCTGGAGACGCTGGCGAAAGAGCTGGAAGCCGGAATCCTGGAAGGCAAAGAGGAAATACACTGTGTGTTTGAAGGAGAGGCGGAGGAGCTCAATGAGGAAGCATTGCAGGGACTGCAGGCTTGCCTGGCGGACAGTTATCTGTGCGGCAATCTGCTGAGCGGAGTGGACATGCAGTGGGAACAGAAGGGGAAAAACGCGGAGGGGACCTTTTCTATCCAGTACCACGAGGATGTGAATCCTCCGGTTGTCTGTGTATCCGACAGGGAGATGGTGTTGGATGAGCTTTTAAAAGGATGGCAGGAAGGCAGAGAAAAAGTGACCTTTGTCTTTGAAAACCTGTCCTGTACAGAGGAGGAGATGTTCGCCATCCTGGACACCGCGGAGATGAACAGCGCGTTTCTGCCCTGTGAGGCGGACTCGGTCTATTACGAGGCGTTTGACCCCGACGGAAACAGGCAGATTGTCAGGATGTGGCTGGAATTTGCGGCAGGGACAGAGGACCTGCCGGGCAGACAGCAGGAGCTGAAAGACCAGGTCGCACTTATGGCGGAGGAAATCAGAGGCACCGGTGACAAGGGAGAAGAACAGCTCTACAGGGATGTCTACCAGAAGCTGCTGGACACAGCAGAATATGACGACAGCATCGCCTATGTGACGGACGCCCAGCGTTTGAGCACGGACATGCGTATCCTGCGCTCCGCTTATGGAGCACTGGTGGACGGGCATACGGTGTGCACCGGATATGCCAGAGGATACAAGGCGCTCTGCGATGAGCTGGGGCTTCCCTGCTGGGTCATATCCGGCACAAGGCAGGGGGTGCGCCATTCCTGGAACCTGATTCGGATAGGTGAAGAAATGTTTTATGTGGACTGCACGGCGGGAGATACGGGCAGCAGTGAGGAGGAAGCATTTCTGTTTAAGGAAGAACAGTTAGGAGAGCTGGGGTATATCAGAGGGAGAGGACTCCCGCCTCTATAGGCGGTGAGTACCAAAAATATAAGCAGGCAGAGAAAAGGACTGTCGAAAGGAGGAAAAAAGATGAAATTTATGAAGAGAGGTGTCAGTGCATGCCTTGCGGTGGTGCTGGCGGCGCTGCTGTCTCTATCCGGTGTTTTCTATATGGGAGCCGGGGAGAGCCGCGCGCAGGAACCAAGTAATGAGAATGATTTTGATTTCTCAGGCGGAGTCATCAGCGGATATACGGGAAGTGATACGGAGGTTGTCATCCCTTCGACGATAAGAGGAGAGAATGTTACATCCATAGACACGTATGCGTTTTTTATGGTAGATGATATCACTTCTGTAGTGATTCCGGAAACAGTTACTTATCTTGCAAACCAGGCGTTTTACGCTTGCGGGTCGCTGTCAGAAGTGACGTTTGAGGGAGGGATTCCGCTGTTTGCAGGTGAACCTATCGCAGATTGCGCAGAGTCTGTGACATTCCATTGCCAGGAACAGTACAAGGCGGATTTAGAGGAGGCGTTGAATGATGCGTATTGGATGCCTGCTTTTGAGTGGACGATAGAGACTTTCCCGAACACGGGAGACTCAGGCGAGGGCGGCACAGGTACGGAACCCCAGCCGACTCCTTCCAATGACATCCAGTTTGAGGAGAACGGGGAGGGCGTGACTGTCACAGGATATACAGGAGAAGGCGGAGATGTTGTGATACCGGACCAGTATAATGGTAAACCGGTCACAGCGATTGCGGACAATGCCTTTGATGCCATGGGCGCTACAACAGAGACAGCGGGACGGCTTAAGATTACATCCGTGACAATGCCGGATACGATTGTTTCGATTGGAAATTCCGCATTCGCGAAATGCCTGAAAATGGAGTCCATAAAATTGAGCGGCAATCTGCAGAGCATCGGAGAAAATGCCTTCCAGCAGTGCAGCAGCCTGACGACAGTAGAGATACCGGCAAGTGTTGCCTCCATCGGAGACCTGGCGTTTAAGATGGCGATGGACAGCAAGCTGGAATCGATTAAAGTGGCAGAAGGAAATACGGTATACAAAGATATCGATGGCGTGCTCTTTACTAAGGACGGAAAGACTCTGATTACATATCCGCACGGCAGACAGGCGGAGGAATACCAGGTGCCGGACGGTGTTGAGAAAATCGCGGCGGATGCGTTTAAGGCAGATTATGCATTTTCAAATACTTCAAAACTGAAATCTGTAGTTTATCCGGAGAGCTTAAAAGAGATTGGCGACCGCGCCTTTATGCAGACAAACTTAGAGAGTGTGACGATTTATCCGAATATCGACATGGGAGAATATGTCTACGATGGATGCAGCAAGCTGAAGACTGTCACTGTGGCGGAGGGTGTCACAGAGATAACAGAAGGAATGTTCTACGGACTTGACAACTGCGAGACTGTAAATCTTCCCTCCACACTGAAGACCATCGGTTACCGGGCATTTGACCGCTGCGGCGTAACGCAGGTGACTCTGCCGGAGGGACTGGTGAGCATCGGCGAGGAAGCGTTCGAGCACAGCAAGCTTACGGCAGTCACGATACCAAAGAGTGTGACAGAGCTCGGTGCGAGAGCGTTCTACGGCAGTGCAGACTTAGCTTCTGTAGATTTCGCAGAAGGCTCTAAGCTGACCTCCATCGGTGAATATGCCTTTAATCACTGTACAGGGCTAAAGAGCGTAGCGCTTCCGGATTCTGTTGAGACATTGGAGGACGGATGTTTCAGTTACTGCTTTGCACTGCGGGAAATCACCCTCCCGAACAGCGTGAAAGTACTTGAGGACTGCGTATTTTCAGGCAGCCGTCTGACTTCCATCGTACTGCCTGACAGCATCACGGAGATAGGAAGCTGTACATTCAGAGACTGCAACTTTACAGACGGCGGACTGACCACAGTGAAGATGCCGGCGTATCTGGAAAAACTGGGTACCTGCACATTTGAGAACTGTACGTATCTCACTTCCGTGGAATTTCCGGAGACAATCAAGATGACATCCATGCCTGTGGATACATTCTTTGGCTGTAAATCCATGCAGTATGTGTATATGCCGGCAGCTATTGAGAAAACAGAGGCGTGCTCCTTCGCAAACTGTGAGGACAGTCTCGTGATTGAATACGGGAACAAGAATCTCAAGAGAGATATTTTTGACTGCTACCAGGTAAATCCCGGTGAATACTATGAACTGCGGGATGATGGTTTCTACTGGACAACGGAAGAATTAACAGATGATGATTACTCCAACGGAAGCTACGATAAGATTGAAGAGCTGGCAAAGGAAGAGGGCGCAATCGTACGCAGTGACAACGGCAATTCAACGATTCACGCGCGCAGCGCATCGGGGACTCTGGCGACCTGCGGATGCGGGACGATTGGCGGCAGCGTGAAGCTGACACCGAGCTGTTCTCCGACTTTCCGTTATAAGGGAGCTGGTTCCAGCGTCAACATCGGCGGCAACGGTTCCGGCGCAGGCTGGGCAGGCGGCAATACCGGCGCGGCAAGCACGACAGCGGGAAAGGGTCCTGTTGTAAGCGGAAAAGCTGTCAATACAGGAGATAACGACTTCGCAGACAACTATCTCATGGTTATGCTGGCGGCTGCGGCTGTGGCAGCGGGCTGTGTGGCGGCAGGCGTTTACAGAAAAAATAAAAAGGCATAAGAAGCTTACTTTTTACAGGCTCCGTACCGAAAAGGGGACGGGGCCTGCATGACGATACGGGAAAACGTGGTAATATAAAGAAGACGATTCGATAAGATGAAAGAATTGGGGAGAAAGTAATGACGGACAAGAAAAGGCAGGGGAAGGATATGAAAAAACAAGACGGAGTCATAAGGGAAAAGAGAAAGATATTCCGGCGTATGGCGGGACTCTCTGTCCTTTTTGTTGTCTGCTTTTTTCTGTCCTTTTTTCTCGGTCGCTACCCGGTTTCTCCCAAAACACTGATAGAAGTGCTGTTGTCAAAGGTATTTCCCATAGAACCCACGTGGCAGCCGTCTGTGGAAAACGTGCTTTTCCAGGTGCGCTTTCCCCGTGTGATGATGGCGTCTTTGATAGGCGCGGGATTATCCTGCGCGGGAGCCGCGTATCAGGGGATTTTCCAGAATCCCATGGTATCGCCCAGCGTTCTGGGCGCCTCCTCAGGGGCTGGATTCGGCGCGGCTTTAGGGCTGTATTTCTCCATGTCCTATTCCGTTGTGACAGGCTCGGCGTTTGTTTTCGGGATAGGGGCAGTGCTGCTGGTGTGTCTGATTGGGAGCAGGGTAAAGAGCAGCCAGGTGCTGGGGCTGGTTCTGGCGGGAACCATGGTCAGCTCCCTCTTCTCCGCGGCAGTTTCTTTTCTCAAGCTGGTGGCGGACACGAATAATACACTTCCCGCTATCACTTACTGGCTGATGGGAAGTCTGACATCTATACGGCTGGAGGACGTGCGATTTGCGGGACCTTTGATTATTTTGGGAATCCTGCCCGTCTTTCTGCTCAGGTGGAAGATAAATGTCCTGACGCTGGGCGAGGAGGAGGCGAGATGCATCGGAGTCAACACGAGAAATGTCCGGTGGATTATTATCATCTGCGCCACGCTCATCACGGCGGCAGCGGTCTCTGTCAGCGGTCTGATTGGATGGGTGGGACTGGTGATTCCCCATCTGTCCCGTATGCTGGTAGGCAATGATTACCGCGTTATGCTTCCGGCTTCCCTCCTTCTGGGAGGCAGCTATATGCTCATTGTAGATAATGTTTCCCGGCTGATTTCGACCAGCGAGGTGCCTATCGGGATTCTGACAGCGTTTGTTGGCGCACCGTTCTTTTTGTACCTGATTTTAAAAGAGGGAAAGACATTGTGAGAGGGAGACGATATGGGAATTACGGTTGAAGGCTTGAGATATTCATATGACAGACATGCGGTCCTGAAGGGAGTGGATTTTTCCTTTGAGGAGGGAAATGTCGTGTGCGTGCTGGGGAGAAACGGGGCGGGGAAAAGTACGATGTTCCGCTGTATCCTGGGGCTTCTGCGGGGGTATGAGGGGAACATTCTCATAAACGGCAGAGATATCCGCGAGATGTCAAACCGGGAGATGGCGAGGCAGGCGGCGTATATACCCCAGACGCACGGCAGCGTGTATTCATTTCCGGTTCGGGATATGGTGCTGCTTGGGACGACCGCTTCCCTGGGGAGATTCGAAAGCCCCGGCAGAGCGCAGAAGGAAGCAGCGGAAGCGGCGCTTAGGCAGGTGGGAATCGAATATCTGGCGGACCGTTCCTACGGGGAAATCAGCGGCGGAGAGCAGCAGATGGTACTGATTGCCAGAGCGCTGGCGCAGCAGACGAAAATACTCATCATGGATGAGCCGTGCGCCAACTTAGACTACGGCAATCAGATTCGGCTGCTGGAATCTTTGAAGAGACTGGCGCAGGAGGGATATCTTGTCATACAGTCCACACACAATCCGGAGCATGCCTTTTTATTTGCGGACCAGGCGCTCGCCCTTTTGGATGGACGCGCGGCGGGGATTGGCAGTCCGCAGAAGATTTTGACAGAGGAGCTTTTAGCGGAAATGTATCACATAGACATGGAGCTGTATTCCGTGTCCGGAAGCAGTGTCAAGGTGTGTATACCAAAATCTATATATCAGACAGGAGATGACTCCCGCCTCTAGGCGGTGGGCGGCAGCTCCATGTCATCAGGAAAGGAGAAGCCATTGAGTAGAGTAAAAAAGGGAATCATATTGCTGCTTGTGTTCACTGTGCTCCTTGCAGCGGTGTCCTGCGGCAGTCCGGCTTCAGGAGGACAGAAAGCACAGAAAGAGCAGACGAAGACAGAGACGGATAACGGAACACGGATGTTTACGGATTCCGTGGGGAGAGAAGTGGAACTCCCGGAGACGATTGAGAGCGTGGCGCCGTCAGGGATGGTGGCACAGGTGATGCTGTATACTCTGTGCCCGGATATGCTCTGCGGACTGTCGCAGAGATTTACGGATTATGCGTTTGATTTTGTAGATGAAAAATATTTAAATCTCCCGCTGTTCGGGCAGCTCTATGGGAGCGGCGCGACTCTCAATTTGGAGGCACTGATGGAAGCGCAGCCCGATGTCATCATCGATATCGGAGAAAAGAAAGAAAATATGGCGGAAGATTTGGACGGTCTGCAGGAGCAGATAGGCATTCCTGTCATCTTTGTGGAGGCAACGCTGCCGACCATGGCGGAAGCATACCGCACTCTGGGAGAACTGGGCTGCGAGCCGGAGCGGGCGCAGACGCTGGCACAGTACTGTGAGGATACCCTGGCCTATGCGGATAAAAAAGCCGCGCAGATTCCAGAGGAGGAGAGAAAGACCGTCTATTTCGCGATGGGGGATGACGGACTGACCACAACCACGGAAGAGTCCATTCATGCGGATGTAGTGGAGCGGATTGGAGCCGTCAACGCGGCACAAAAGGATGCGCTCTCGGCGAGGGTGGGAACCGTATCATTTGAGCAGATACTTGTGTGGCAGCCGGATTTTATTCTGGCAGAGACTCCATGGCTGTATGAGGGAATCACGCAGGACAGCCTGTGGCAGGATGTGACAGCAGTACAGGAAGGACGGATTTTTGTTATCCCATATAAGCCCTACAGCTACATGAACAGCCCGCCGTCTGTAAACAGGATGATTGGAGTGTGGTGGCTGGGCGAACTTTTGTACCCGGAGGTTTACAATGTGGATATTGAAGAAAAAATAGCAGAATTTTATGAGCTGTTCTACCATGTCGTGCCCGATGAGGCACAAATTCAGGATATTCTCTCACAGTCCTGAAACAGTCAGAGCTTAGGCGGTATATTTGCTGCCGCCTAAGCAGAGCCAATTGCAAGACTGTATGGTTGAACGGATACCAAAAAATATCTAATATTAGAAAAAATTAATTTATAATCGGGCGGTTTTATGTTATTATATTAGTTGAATAATTTTTGAGCTGTATAAGAACAAAAAGAGAAAGAGGAAAAACAATGATTAATAAGTTAGTGGAAAAGATTAGAAAAACAGGAGCGCCGATTGCTGTAGGACTGGACCCGATGTTGAATTACATTCCAGAACATATACAGGAAGCGGCGTTTTCTGAATTTGGAGAAACACTGGAAGGGGCTGCCGAGGCTGTCTGGCAGTTCAACAAAGAAATCATTGATAAGACATACGACTTGATTCCGGCAGTGAAACCACAGGTAGCAATGTACGAGCAGTTCGGGATTCCCGGTCTCGAAGTGTTTAAAAGGACAGTGGATTACTGTAAATCCAAGGACCTTGTTGTCATCGGTGATATCAAAAGAGGAGATATCGGGTCAACTTCCACAGCTTATGCGAGAGGTCATCTGGGGAAAATCAGCATCAGAGGAAACGAATTTACTCCGTTTGGCGAAGACTTTATCACCGTGAACCCTTATCTTGGTTCAGACGGAATCTATCCTTTCATGGATGTATGTAAGGAGGAGAACAGGGGGCTGTTCATCCTTGTCAAGACATCCAATCCCTCCAGCGGGGAGTTCCAGGACCGCCTGATAGACGGACGCCCGCTGTACGAGCTGGTGGGAGAGAAAGTCGCCGAGTGGGGCGAAGAGTGTATGGGTAAGGAATACAGCTACATTGGAGCGGTTGTCGGGGCTACTTACCCGGAGATGGGACGTGTCCTGAGAAAAATCATGCCGAAGTCATTTATCCTTGTGCCGGGCTACGGCGCACAGGGAGGACAGGGTAAGGACTTAGTGCCGTTTTTTAATGACGACGGGCTGGGAGCAGTCGTAAATTCTTCCCGCGGAATCATAGCCGCGTACAAGCAGGAGGCATATGCGAAATATGGAGCGAAGAATTTCGGAGACGCTTCGAGGGCAGCGGTGATTGCCATGGTGGAGGATATCAGCGGTGCGCTGGCAGCAGCAAAATAATATAGCATGCTATGAATAAATAAGAAGAAAACAGACCTTTTGCGGTAGATTGGAAGTTGATATATCGCAAAAGGTCTGTTTTTTCGCGCAGGGCGGTTTATTTGGATTCTCCGAAAATCCTTTCATAGAAGGAAAGCTTAAAATCTTCCATATCCATAGCCCGATACTGCTCATAGAGCTTCGCGCACACAGAATCTGTGGGATAGTTTATCTGGTCTTGCCCATCATTTACCGCATCCCAGACAACTTTTGCCGCCTCGGAAGGTCCCGGAAATTCTTCGTTGCCGTCAAGAAGGTACTCTCGCTGTCTTTTGGCTGCTTCCTCGTATCCGTCCAGTATATTGACTGGAGTCTGAAAATTTGTCTTTGTTCCGCCTGGAATCATCGCAGCGACTTTGACATGAAAGGGTTTCAGTTCGTAATAGAGAGACTCCACCATTCCCTGCTGCGCACGCTTGGCTGCCCCATATGCGCCGTCACGCGGCAGAGCGATGATACCTGCGAGGGATGTCGTTGTCAGGATGACACCCTTCCCGCGTTTTTTGAAGTGAGGAATGAATTGCTGTGTCACGAGCATGGTGCCAATGACATCCGTATCGAATAATTTGCGGATTTCCTGTTCGGGCAGTTTCTCGAATGGCGCCATAATTCCATAGCCCGCATTGTTGAACAGCACATCTACATCGTACCGTTCTAATGCTTTACGGCATGTTTCGCGGATTTGTGCGGGGTCAGTCAGGTCCAATGGCAATAGGACGGTATTTTGAAGAGTCTGCAGGTCACCGGCTTTTGTAAGATTTCTCATAGTTGCGATGACCTGCCATCCATGGCTGGAAAAGTATTGTGCGGTTTCACGTCCGATGCCCGAAGATGCTCCGGTAATAAAAATCGTTTTCATAGATTGTACCTCCTTATCTTGTTTCTAAATGTATTGTATGCTAGGATATCATATAAGTAAAATTCTGATTTTATTATTAGGGGATAAGTAAAAAGTGATGTTAAACCGAAACCTGGAAATTTTTATAAAAGTTGCTGAATACGGAAGTGTCACGAAAGCTGCGAAGATACTCTATATTACCCAGCCGGCTATCAGTAATGCCCTTGCCAAGCTGGAGGAAGAATTAGGTGTGAAATTGTTTTTCCGCGATAAGAGGAAAGGGCTGATTTTAACAGATGTGGGGAGAGAGATTCTGCTTCTCTCAAAGCAAATGGAGGACATCGATAATCGTATTTACCAGACTGCTTACAGGGAAAGGCAGATGATAAGCGGACGGGTGAGGATTGCGGCGCTGACCTCTCTCGTGTCTACGATTCTCACAAGAGCATTGAAGAAATTCCGCCAATTGTATCCCGATATAGATATAGAAATCAAGGAAGGGACGCCGAATGGTATTTTTGAAATGGTGGAGGAGCATGCAGTTGACTTTGCGGTTTCCTGTTCTCCGTTCGGAAAGTTCGATGCCCTGCCTCTGCTGAGAGACCGTATCATGGCAATATTTCCGCCCGGCGATAAAACCGGATATGATATAGATTTGAAAAATCCCAAAGAGATGCTGATTATTAATAAGCCGGCTTATGAGACAATCCTCGATTATATTACGCAGAAAGATTTGATAAAACTGGATAAAATACTGATTGTGCAGAACGCGGAGACGGCAATCCAGATGGTTAAGGAGGGGATAGGTGTCGGCATTGTCTCCGAATATACGATGGATACGCTTGCACCGGGCTGGCTGAAATACAAAGTCACGCCGGAAATTACCTTTGATATTGGACTTTTTGCCAACGATTTAAAAGATTTGACCCCAGCAGCGAGGGAGTTTGTGGAGATGATACGGGATACAGCCATTTCCAGAATTGAAAATCTCCAATGAGTATGGTAAAATTGTAAAGAATTTAAGAATCATTTCCTGATAAAATACGGAGGTTTAAAAGATATGGAACAATACAAGCAGGAATTTATCGAATTTATGGTGGACAGCGATGTGCTGAAGTTCGGAGAATTTACCTTAAAGAGCGGGAGAAAATCTCCGTTTTTTATGAATGCGGGCGCTTATGTGACAGGGACGCAGCTTCGGAAGCTGGGCGAGTATTATGCGAAAGCTATCAATGACAATTACGGGTTGGATTTTGATGTGCTTTTCGGACCTGCCTATAAAGGGATTCCGCTTACAGTGGCAACGACCATGGCAATCAGTGAGCTTTACGGCAAGGACATCCGTTACTGCTCCAACAGAAAAGAAGTGAAAGACCACGGCGATACCGGCATCCTGCTGGGAAGTAAGTTGAAGGACGGCGACAGGGTTGTGATTATCGAGGACGTCACTACATCCGGGAAATCGATTGAAGAGACTTTCCCTATCCTGAAAGCGCAGGCTGATGTGGAAATCAAGGGGCTGATGGTTTCCCTGAACCGTATGGAAGTAGGCAAGGGCGGAGAAAAGAGCGCTCTGGAAGAGATAAAAGATTTGTACGGATTTGAGACGAATGCGATTGTGTCCATGGAGGATGTAGTAGAACATCTTTATAATAAGCCGTACAATGGAAAAATTGTGATTGATGATACATTAAAGGCAGCCCTTGATTCATACTATGAAATATATGGGGTCAAAAAAGCTTAGTCAGCAGTATATGAATTAGGCGGCGGATGGTCCAAAAAGGAACAGCCGCAACAGCGATTCAGTGAGGAGGCAGGTTTATGGAAAAAGCATACCGTACGATGCAGAGCGCAGGGGCAGGGAATATCGCTCTTGGTATTATCATGATAGTTGCAGGAGTGACGGCAGGGATTCTGGCAATTGTAAATGGAACGCGCCTGCTGAAGAATAAGAGAGAGATTACATTTTAGAGATATCCGTCCTGCGGGGCGGCAAAAGGAGACAAAGGGGATGTGAGTACACAGCACATCCCCTTTTGCCCTTATCGCGCGTAAGTACGCCCGCCCGCAGGATATCATTGCGGTATCCTAAAAAAGGGAAAACCGCATCGCGCACAGGCGCACCCATCCGCAGGCTGGCGGACGACAGATAAAATATAAGAGGGAGTCATATTTTGGGCAGGCAGCAGGTAAAGAAGATGAGAAGACTTGGTAAGATACTGTTTGTGCTGTATCTTGCGTTTTTAATATATTTCCTGATTTTTTCAGACTGGTATGGAAGGACAGGATTGCTGGAAGAATACAGATATAATTTAGTGCTGTTTAAAGAAATCAAACGGTTTATCATATACAGGGATATTCTGGGACCCTTTGCGGTCTTTACGAATCTGTTCGGGAATATCCTGATTTTTGTCCCCTATGGTTTCTTTATTTCTATGGCGAGCAGGACGAGACGGTTTTTTATGACCTTTGCCTGTAGTCTGGGCTTAAGTCTCTGCGTGGAGGTTTTTCAGCTTTTTTCAAAAGTGGGAAGCTTTGACGTGGACGACCTGCTGCTCAATACAGTGGGCGGCATTTTGGGATATATTTGTTTTATCATCTGCAATGGAATAAGGAGAAAACATTATGCTGGGAAACGAAAGAAACGCTAGGGAGAGACAGCGGGAGCGAGACAGGAAAAAGCGGGGGACAAGGAAATACGGACAGGCGAAGCTGAAACACTCCAGGATGGGAGTGTATTCCTGCTTTTATGCGGGAATCACTATCTGCCTCCTGGCAGTGGGGATTCTGACTGCTTATATGACGGCTGGTTCGGCAGCCGGTATCGTAGGCGGCATGGGAATTTTATCTGTCTTTCTGGGAATCCTTGGGTTAAGGGCAGGTATCAAAGGACTGCGGGAAAGAGAGAAGAACTACATCACTTGCAGAGTGGGAATCATTCTGAACGTCCTGGTCCTGCTTCTATTGATTTTGATATTTACGGGAGGTTTGAGATAGATGAAATGGATGGAGAAGCAGCGAGAGAAGAACAAAGAATATGAAATGAGGCATCAACTCTCCGTGGACCGTTTGCGGGAAATCGTGACGGAGGAGACGCTGGCGGAAAAATATCTGCCGTACTTTGAGACGGTATCTGTTTTTCTTCTGGAGCTGGAGGCGGTGCGCCGGAAGGTGGAGGAAGGGACGTTTTCACGCCTTAAGACAGTGGACAAACGTCAGATTAACCAGGCGCTGTATGGGGACATCGTAGGAGAAGCATATGAGAAGAGCTATGCGAATCCGGCGTATGCAGCTAAAATGCTTGGCAGCCAGATGGGTGTGCTGCTCTCCTGTCTGTATGCGGAGATGCGCGGCGGGATTTCCTGCGCCTTTGAGAACCGCATGGATTATCTGACGATTTTGAATGAATTGTTTCTGGAGATTTATCACTGCTTTGAGGAGGATGAGGAGCCGAAATACCAGGTGATAAAGGAGATTTTTTATTGGTATGCCAGTGATTACTGCGATGTGTTCTTAAAAGACCGCATTGAAGAACAGCTTTATCCGGAGGCTTCTTTCGCGGCAGAATTTTTGCGGGAGGCGGATTTAGATTCGGACGATTACCTGTACTGGTTTGGGGAATATGTCACGGACAGCGAATTAAAGACCGCGGAACATCTTAGGAATCTCCCGGACGAGACGATACAGAAAATGGCGGATGTATTTACGGAAGGGTATCGCATTGGCTTTATCAATACAGGGAAAGATTTGTCCATCAAATCCGTGGTAAATATTCGTTACACACTGGGATTTGAGAGGGTGGTGAAGCGCTCTGTGGAAAATTTCGCGAAAATGGGGTTAAAGCCTGTTATCTACCGGGCGGCATCCAGCGTCATCACGCGCAAGGAGCAGTATAAGGTGGGATACTACGGGGCAATCGCCAATCCCCAGTACGACTACGACCACCGCTTGGACCAGGCGCTTTTTATGGACAAGCGTTATATGGAACGCAAATTGAGTGTCCTGCGGGATGTGTACGAGAAGAATAAAGAGCAGGCGGCGTTATTTGCAGGTCCGGCGGTGATGGAAGTGTTCGGGGAGACTCCCTTCTCTCCGCTGTCAAAAGAGGAAGCGCCCTCCTACACGGAAAAGCTAAGAGAACTCTCACTTTTCTATGACAGTAAATCCGGGCAGATTACGAACGAGTACATTAAGGGCGAGGAGAGAAGCTTTACTATCATCGCCTATCCCGTGCCGGAAATCGGGGACGACTATGCGGAGATTTTCGATGAGATTATCAAGATTAATACACTGGATGCTTCCCTCTATGAGCGGGTACAGCAGACCATGATAGATGCCCTCGATGAAGGGGAATATGTGCGGGTCATCGGCAAAGGTGAGAACCGGACAGATATGACGGTACAGTTGATTTCGCTGAAGGATAAGTCAAAAGAGACAAAGTTTGAAAACTGCGTGGCAGATGTAAATATCCCGGTGGGAGAAGTATTTACTTCCCCGGTGCTGGAGGGGACGAAGGGAACACTGCATGTGAGCAAGGTGTATCTCAATGGTCTGCAGTATAAAGACTTAGAGTTTCACTTTGAGGACGGAAGAGTGACCGATTACACGTGCGGCAATTTTGCTTCCGAGGAGGAAAATAAAAAATATATCTATGACAATGTACTGCACAACCATGAGAGCCTGCCTCTGGGTGAGTTTGCCATCGGCACCAATACGACGGCATATGTGACAGCGAAAAAATACGGCATCGAGGAGAAGATGCCCATCCTGATTGCGGAGAAGACAGGACCGCATTTCGCGGTGGGGGATACGTGCTACAGTTGGAGCGAGGACATCCGGGTATACAATCCCAACGGAAAAGAGATTGTGGCAAAGGACAATTCTATCTCCATTTTGCGGAAGGAAGATGTGCAGAAAGCATATTTTCAGTGTCACACAGATATAACCATACCTTATGAAGAATTAGAAGAAATAAGTGTAGTGACAAAAGAGGGGAAAACGATTATACTATTAAAGGATGGACGGTTTGTGCTGGAGGGAACGGAGGCGCTCAACGAACCGTTTGATAGGACTAATTTATAAGGGTAGCTAATAAATAAACATAAGAAAGGTGGTAACCAAATGCCAAAAGTAGGAATTGTAATGGGCAGCGACTCGGACCTGAAGGTGATGAGCAAAGCGGCTTCCATGTTGGAAAAGCTGGGGATTGATTATGAGATGACGATTATTTCCGCTCACCGCATGCCGGATGTATTTTTTGACTGGGCGAAAGCCGCGGAAGGAAAGGGAATCAAGGTCATCATCGCAGGGGCAGGGATGGCTGCACATCTTCCGGGAATGTGCGCGGCGCTTTTCCCGATGCCGGTGATTGGAGTGCCGATGTCAGGCAAGAATTTAGACGGTGTGGATGCACTGTACTCTATTGTACAGATGCCGCCGGGAATCCCGGTAGCTACGGTTGCCATCGATGGAGGAATGAACGCGGCAATCCTTGCGGCGAAAATCCTCGCCACATCCGATACGGAAATTTTGGAGAAATTAAAAGCGTATTCCCAGGAGATGAAAGAGACAGTACAGGGCAAGGCGGACAAACTTAAAGAACTGGGATATGAAGAGTATCTGAACAGAAAATAAGCGGATACGCATATAGAAGATAGAGGAGAAGACAGTATGGATTATAAAAATGCAGGTGTGGATATTGAGGCGGGATATAAATCAGTAGAATTGATGAAAAAGCATGTCCAGGAGACCATGCGTCCGGAGGTACTGACAAATCTGGGCGGATTTTCCGGCGCCTTTTCTATGGAAAAATTTAAAAATATGGAAAAACCGACGCTGGTATCCGGCACGGACGGGGTTGGCACGAAATTAAAACTGGCATTCATCCTGGAGAAACACGATACCATCGGAATTGACTGCGTGGCAATGTGCGTCAACGATATCGCGTGTGCCGGCGGTGAACCGCTGTTTTTCCTGGACTATATCGCGTGCGGGAAAAATGAGCCGGAGAAGATTGCCACCATCGTAAGCGGTGTGGCAGAAGGATGCAAACAGTCCAATGCTGCTCTCATCGGCGGTGAGACTGCGGAGATGCCGGGCTTCTATCCGGAGGATGAGTACGACCTTGCCGGGTTTGCGGTGGGCGTTGTGGATGAGAAAGATTTGATAACCGGGAAAGACTTAAAGCCAGGGGATGTGCTGATTGGCATGGCGTCCTCCGGTGTGCACAGCAATGGATTCTCCCTTGTCAGAAAAGTGTTTAACATGAAGCGGGAAGCACTGGATACATACTATGACAGCCTTGGCTGTACCCTGGGTGAGGCGCTCCTTGCTCCTACGAAAATCTATGTGAAAGCACTCCGCAACGTCAAAGAAGCGGGCGTTACTATCAAGGCGTGCAGCCACATCACAGGCGGCGGATTCTACGAGAATGTACCCCGCATGTTAAGGGAAGGCACCCACGCGGTGATTCAGAAAGACAGTTATCCGATTCCGCCGATTTTTAACATGCTCTCGGTGGATGGCGATATTGAGGAGCACATGATGTACAATACCTTCAATATGGGACTTGGTATGGTGCTGGCAGTGGATGAGGCGGATGTGGAAAAGACCATGGCTGCCATCAAAGAGGTCGGGGAAGCGCCGTATGTAGTGGGACATATTGAAGCGGGCGAAAAAGGAGTTACCTTATGTTAAAGATTGTTGTGATGGTGTCCGGGGGCGGCACAAACCTCCAGGCAATCATTGACGGAGTGAAGGACGGCACGATTTCCAATACGGAAATCGCGGGAGTCATCAGCAACAATAAAAATGCCTATGCGCTTGTTCGCGCCCAGGAAAGCGGAATCCCGAATGTCTGCGTTTCACCGAAGGATTTTGCATCCAGAGAGAAATTTGACGAAGCCCTCCTTGAAACTGTGGATGGCTTTGCGCCGGATTTGATTGTTCTGGCAGGATTCCTTGTTGTGATTCCTCCGGCGATGACGGAGAAGTATCAAAACCGTATGATAAATATCCACCCTTCTTTAATTCCCGCTTTTTGCGGGACAGGATTTTACGGGCTGAAAGTGCACGAGGCCGCTCTTGCGCGGGGAGTGAAAGTGGTCGGCGCTACCGTACATTTTGTGGATGAAGGGACGGACACCGGTCCCATCCTTCTGCAAAAGGCTGTGGAGGTAAAACAGGGAGATACGCCGGAAGTGCTGCAGAGGCGGGTGATGGAGCAGGCGGAGTGGAAAATCCTACCGCAGGCGATAGACCTCATCGCCAACGGCAGAGTGAAGGTGGAAAACAAAAAGGCGCTGATTACAGCGAATTGAAGGCTGAACGCCTCTGGCTGCATAGGTGTAAAGCCCAGATGCCTCGACTGTGGAGGCAGGAAGCTGTGATTGATTGCAGGGTTAAGATATGAAGCCGCTGTCTTAGGGCGGCAGAATGGAGATTAGGATGAAAGTATTGATTGTTGGAAGCGGCGGAAGAGAACATGCTATCGCCTATGCTGTGGCAAAGAGCGATAAGGCGGATGAAATTTACTGCGCTCCGGGAAATGCCGGGATTGCAGAATACGCGAAATGTGTGGATATCGGCGCCATGGAATTTGGTAAACTCGCCGCTTTTGCGAAAGAGGAACAGATAGATTTGTGCATCGTGGGAATGGATGACCCGCTGGTGGGCGGGCTTGTGGACGTGCTGGAGGAAGCGGGAATCCGCACCTTCGGTCCTAAGAAGAACGCGGCAATACTGGAGGGGTCTAAGGCATTTTCCAAGGACTTGATGAAGAAATACAATATCCCCACGGCTGCCTATGAGAATTTCACAGACCCGCAAAAAGCGCTTGCCTACCTGGAGACGGCGAAATTTCCTATCGTTCTCAAGGCAGACGGTCTGGCATTGGGAAAAGGCGTCTTAATCTGTCAGAATTTAGAGGAGGCAAAAGAGGGCGTCAAGACTATCATGCTGGATAAGAAGTTTGGTTCCGCGGGCAATGAGATGGTTATCGAGGAGTTTATGACAGGAAGAGAAGTATCGGTTCTCTCCTTTGTGGACGGAAAGACCATTAAAACCATGACAAGCGCCCAGGACCATAAGCGCGCGGGGGACGGAGATACTGGGCTAAATACGGGCGGAATGGGAACCTTCTCCCCCAGCCCCTTCTACACAAAAGAAGTAGAGGAGTTCTGCGAGAAATATATCTATCAGCCCACAGTAGACGCTATGGCGGCAGAGGGCAGACCGTTTAAAGGTGTGATTTTCTTTGGACTCATGCTGACAGAGGAAGGCCCGAAAGTGCTGGAATACAATGCTCGTTTCGGTGACCCGGAGGCACAGGTGGTCCTGCCGAGGATGAAAAATGATATCATCGATGTGGTGGAGGCGTGTATTGACGGGAAACTGGATGAGATTGACCTGCAGTTCGAGGACAATGCGGCAGTCTGTGTCGTGCTGGCTTCCGACGGTTATCCGGTGAAATATGACAAGGGCTTTGCCATCAGCGGACTGGATGAATTTAAAAACCATGAGGGCTATTACTGCTTCCACGCGGGAACCAAATTTGCGGACGGCAATATCGTGACCAACGGAGGGCGCGTGCTGGGCGTGACCGCGAAAGGAAAAGATTTAAAAGAAGCCCGCGCAAATGCCTACAAGGCCACAGAGTGGGTACAGTTTGACAACAAATACATGCGCCATGATATCGGAAAGGCGATTGACGAGGCTTAAAAAGCAGCGGGAAATGTAGGAAAAGGCAAGAGGAGGACGGCAGGATGGAAGCTGCGAGAATAGAAAGCAGTAAATTGGAGCAGGTACTTGCACAGGCGCTGCCGTTCTGGATGAAACTGACAGACGAACAGAGACGGGAAGTCCTCGGCAAGACAACGAGGACTTTCTGTGCAAAGAAGACTGCCCTGCATTTTGGCGGCGGAGAGTGCGCCGGGGTGCAGATTATCGAAACAGGCAGGGCGCGCGTTTTCATCACATCCCAAAACGGCGGAGAGATTACGCTGTTCCGACTGCTTGCCGGAGATGTAAGCATTTTGAGCGCTGCGTGCATGATAAATGGCATGGATATTGAAATGGATATGGAGATGGAGACCGACACCATCATCTGCACCATTCCCAAATCCGTCTATAAAATCCTTTACGATACAAACGGGGATGTAAAGGACTATACGCTGGAGATGATTTCCGAGAAATTTTCGGACATCATGTGGCTGTTTAACCAGTATGTGTTCTCCAATGTGGCATCCCGCCTCGCCGGGGCGCTTTTGGAGCATCGCGTGCTGGAAAAGAAAGAGATACTTGTCATCACTCACGAGGCGCTCGCCAGGGATGTGGGGACTGCCAGGGAGGTCGTGACAAGACTGTTAAAGCAGTTCCAGAAAGATGGTCTGGTGAAGCTCACCAGAGGGAAAATAGAAATTTTGGATGAAAAAAGGCTGGGGAAGATATAGCGTTGAGGCTCGGCGGAATTGTCAATCCCCAGTTTGTTTTTCAGCGTCATGTGTACCTCCAATGAAACAACGAATTTTATATAGTAGTATTGTATTACCATTATGTCAAAAATACAATGAGAAATATCAGTGTAGTGGGAAGCAGCAGTCAAAGCTGCCAGGATATCTCTTCTCGAAATGTGATTTTGTCACAGACTTTTAAAAATATTGTGGTATACTAAGAGCATACCTGATATGGATACGGGCATACGTAATAGAGAACAAAACAGATTTTTCAGGGAAAGAAGGAGGATATAAAATGGCAGTAGTAAAATTGACAAAGGAAAATTTTGACAAGGAAGTGATGCAGTCCGACAAACCGGTGCTGATTGATTTCTATGCAGACTGGTGCGGTCCCTGCCAGATGATGGGTCCGGTTGTGGAGGAGATTTCCAATGAGGTGTCCGATGCGAAGGTGTGCAAACTGAACATTGACGAGGAGATGGAGATTGCGCAGAAATACGGTGTTATGAGTATCCCGACGTTTATCGTTATCAAAAACGGAGAAGTGGCGGCAAGAGATATGGGAGCAAAACCGAAGAGCGCAGTGCTGGCGATGCTCAAATAAAAAGGAATAAAGAGAAAGGAACAGCCGAGATATTTTTGTTTGTTTCTGTTTTGAGAAAAAAGAAAACCTTCCGAGGCAGTGATGTGATACTATGCCTTCGAGGGTTTTCTTTTTGATATGATTGTTGGGGTTCGTATAAAATGATATAATCAGTTTATATGAAGAAAAATTAGACCGCGCAATGCGAGGCAGGTTTCTTAAAAGAAAGTGCAGGAGGCTGGAAAGCCTTGTAAGTTGGGAACTGATAAGGAGAAGAAAAAATGGGACTGGATATATATGCAGGGACATTGACACGTTACTATACGCATAATTGGAAAACAGCGGCACAGCAGTTTGCTGAAGCTAATGGGATGGAATTTCAGACTATCAGACCGCAGACAGACAATGAGGATGAGCTTTCCCCTGATGAAGTGAAAGAAATTGTAACCCAATGGCGTGACAGTATTATAAGCGGTCTTAATTTGGACCCTGTGCCGGTGTGGAATGAAGATTATGACGTCACCCCATATTATACAAATAAACCGGATTGGGATGCATTAAGCGCCTTATTGCTTTATATTTCCGCAAAATACAGCAATAAAGAAGTGCCGGTTATGATAGAGAAAGATATAGACATTTATGAGCACCCTATCGTAAAAGAGTTTCTTGAGACAAAAGACTTTCAATTGACCTTATTTGATGGAAATGGGTGGTGGCTTCCCATTGAGAAGAATATCATGTTTGATTATGTTCTGCCAAACTCAGAAAAAAGTCTCCTGACGACAAGCGCATTGCTTCTTGCGGAACTAAAAAGATATAATGAGTTCGAGTGGAATGCAGGCAGAGATACCATCCTTTCATGGAGTACAACAGAAGGATATCCTGCGGATGCGGAATACAGCAAGGAATCCGGATACAGGCTGGGAACTGTACATGAAACATATGAGACAGAATCTTTAGCCAAATTTGCGTTTTCCATTCTATGGCAGGCGGCAGAATTTTCACTGAAACATGGTGTGGTCATTGTTTATGATTTTTAAATCCCAGTACAGTAATGTCTGGCGATACTGTTGCTAGGAAGGAGCTATGATGTGACTATGATAGAAGTACTGTTTGCCGAGAGCGAAGCTGCTTCAATGTAAGTGGCAAAGAATACAATTGTAATTGCAAAAGCAGATGGTCCGACTTCTATATGGATGGCCGGGAAGAAAAGGCCGCCGGAAAGGGGAAAGGGCGCATGGATTGAAGGGACGCCTGATGAAGTGATTTGTCTGGGCTTCATGCTGGATATCGGCAATATAAAAGAAGAAATAGACAGTGAGTATCGTAAGAAACTTATCTATTCCATGCATGCACAGGAGCAGTGGGGAAGAGATGAAACCACAGATGCAGAATTACAAAAGGCGGGGAATTGCTAAAAGGCAAAATAGCAGTTATCGAGGATTCAGAGAATAAGTATGCAAGAATGATATGTCTGGCATAATTGTCCGCTTCGGAGCTTTTGTATCTGCGTTAGGGCTAAAATGGGATGAGAAGAGAAGTATAAATTGTAGAGGTAAAACTGTTTGATTGAAATAAAAGAAATTCGTAGAAATGATTATAAAAAAGCACAAAAATTTGCAATACGAGGAATGCATTTAGATTGGTATATGGATAGCAAATTAGTTTTGACTTTGTATGCAAAATATTTTTGGTATATGGAATTGAATCGTGCAACAAAAGTTTATGGTGCTTATGTGAATGATACTTTTGTGGGTGTTTTGCTGGCTGAAATGAAGAATGAACCGAAATGTTATCACAGCTTATCAAAAGAGATTTATGTAAAAATATTTGATTGGCTTCAACATCTTGTTGCAGGAAAAGGAGTCGGCGAATATGACGAAGCAAATAGGGATATGCATAACTCTTTTTGCCAAAAGGAGAATCCCGATGGAGAAATTATTTTTCTTGCTGCCGACCCTGACTGCAAAATTAAAGGTATTGGAACAGCGTTGTTGTCTGCATTTGAAGAAGATGAAAAAGGAAAGCTTGTTTATTTATATACAGATAATGCTTGTACTTATCAATTCTATGAGCATAGAGGCTTTGAACGTTCGGAGGAACGCCAAGTTGTAATTGATTTGGATAAAAAGAAAATTCCTTTAACCTGCCTGTTTTATACAAAGAAAATTGCTGGAAAGGATTAAAATTATGATTACGGATTCATTCGACAACAAAACGGAACCTATATTCACGTTGAAGGATTTTTATGGAGAAAGAAAAAAGTTCCTTGACATCTGCATTATTATTTTTTCCAAAGAAATTTACGAGACTGTTCTCACCACTTATGACTGCACAAAAATTACGGAAATCAATGCACCCAATGGGGCTGTTCCGATTTATAAATTCCTATTTGAAGGGAAAGAAATTGCCTTTTATCTATCTGCAATCGGTTCTACCGGAACATCTGAATATTGTATTGAGGCAAATTGGCTAACCGGTGCTGAGCAATTTATCATGTTTGGCTCGGCAGGAAGTCTCAATAAAGAAAAAACGCAAGGGAGATTTATTATTCCGACAGAAGCCTACAGAGACGAAGGGATTTCTTATCATTATGCGCCGCCAAATGATTACATCAAGATTAAAAATCACGAAAAGCTGAGTGCTGTTTTTGATGAACTGCGTGTCCCTTATGTAAAAGGAAAAGTATGGACCACAGACGCATCTGGTGACAGGGGATGTGTTGTCGGAAGATAAGTACGAGATGGAAAGATTCAACGATGCCAATCATAATTTGGATAAATTCTATATTGCTTTAGAAATTGCAAAACGAATTTAATCCGTGAAATCACTTGAAAATGTAGAGTTAACGGATACAACTTTAGATGTATAAAAAACGGGCATATTTGTTGTTTATAATTGGTAGAATTTGTCCTTATCAAACCATATAATAAATCTATCAAATGATAAGGAGGAAAAAATGAATTTAGGAAACAGTCTATTTCATGCAAGAAAAAGATGCGGACTTTCGCAAGAAGCTGTGGCGGAAAAATTAGGTGTAAGCAGACAAACTGTCTCAAAATGGGAAACGGATGAAACGCTTCCGGATATTCGACAGTCCAAGAAAATGGCAATGCTCTATAATATCTCTTTAGATGAACTGATTGATTTTGATATTGATATGAAAGAGATACAGGAGGCTATTGACAGAACAAATGAGGAAGCGGAAGAAAAAATCAACTGGACAAATGCGTGGGGAAAAAGATACCCTATTCTTCTTGAATATCAGTCGAAAGTAAATATCCCCCAATATGCTCATAGAATCGGCGTTATGCTGGATGAATTAAAAGAAGAATATGGTTTTAGTGAACAAAATGCAATGTTAGTCCTTAAAGATATTTTATACAATGTCTGGAAAAATCGAAAGAGCAGATAGGAAGAAATGAAATCATGGGGACAGCGGGTTGTTCGTTTTTGTCAATGCCTGTATGCGATAAATCTTAGTTTGCAGCCGCAGGGCAAACCTGTTCCGGCAGTTGATGATTCATCTCGACAAATGTGTATTATCTGTGCTATTATACATTCAAAGCATTATATTTCTGTCAATTGTTTTTCTCAGCGGTTTGCAGTTGCCGCGTCAAGGAATCTGAAACACATCGAAAGATATATCTCAATGCTTTTATTTCCAATGAACAAGAGCAGAGAGTATATCTTTTGAGGAAGAGATAAGTCTCTTTGCACCATTTAAGAAAGGAGACTTGTCTATGACCAACACGAACGTGACACATGTAAACCGAACTTACCGCTCGACTGTATTCATCATGCTGTTCGAGGAGAAGGAAAATCTTCTGGAGTTATATAATGCCATGAGCGGGAAACATTATACAGACCCGGAACTCCTTGAGATTAACACTCTGGAAAACGCGATTTATATGTCCATCAGGAATGATGTGTCGTTCCTCATGGACGGGAGACTGTCCTTATATGAGCATCAGTCTACTTACAGCCCGAACCTGCCTCTTCGATTCTTGTTTTATATCTCGAACCTCTATTCGGGAATGACAAAGGAGGATAACCTCTACGGCACAAAGAAGGTACAGATACCTATGCCGGAGTTCATCATCTTTTATAACGGGGAAGAAGAGCGGCCGGAACGGGAAACGCTGAAGCTGTCAGATTTGTATACTTTTAAGGGAACTGACGGAACGTTTAAGGAAAAGGACTACAGGCTGGAATTAAAAGCAGAATTGTTCAATATTTGCGGGGACAATAACAAAGCATTAAAGGATGCCTGTCGTACTCTCCGTGAGTATGCCATCTTTACTGACAAAATGCGAAAGTATACGAAGACGATGGACATTGAGACAGCAGCGGAGCGCACGATTGAAGAATGTATCAGAGAAGATATCTTACGGGAGTTTCTTACAAAGCATAGAGCAGAGGTGAGAGCAGTGAGTATATTCGAATATGACCAGGAAAAGCATATCAGACAGGAGCGCGAACAGGCATGGGAAGAAGGTCGTGACTCCGGATTTGCAGAAGGTGAAAAAAGCAAGCTGAATGAATTAATACAGAAAAAACTTCAGAAAGGAAAAACACCGGCTCAGATAGCAGATGAACTGGAAGAAGAACAAACAGTAATAGAAGAATTTATCAAAAATATGTAAATTTAAGAGTTCGATGTCTGAGCAGAAGAAAGTGGAACGTATCCAGTAGATAACGGGGCAGAGGAAACCAGATGGTATTAGCCTATCTGGTTTCCTCTGCCCCTGAAATTTTAAATCAAGCCGAAACATGCTGTAAAGGCATAATATTTCATTGATTCACTACGGGCACCCTTCTGGTCGCGGCTTTTTCCTGGAAATCCTGGTCGTGCTCCACAAACAGGAGAGTCGGCTTAAATTTCAGCAGCAGTTCTTCCAGCTGCATGCGCGAAAAAATATCAATATAGTTGAGCGGCTCATCCCAGATGAAGAGATGGGCTGGCTCGCAGAGGGATTTTGCCAGCAACACTTTCTTTTTCTGCCCTTCGCTGAACTCCTCCATCTGCTTCTCAAACTGCACGCGCTCAAGTCCCAGCTTGGCAAGGACGGTCAGGAAGAGAGCCTGGTCGAGCTGCCATTGCTTGGCGAAATCCGAAAGGCTTCCTTTTAAATGCGAGGCGCTCTGGGGGACATAGGAAATCTTTAGTCCTGAAGCTATGTGAAATTCTCCCTCAAAAGGAATGGATTCCCCCATGAGAAGCTTTAGGATGCTGGATTTGCCGCAGCCGTTTTTTCCTGTCAGGGCGATGCGCTCCCCTGCATGGATTTCCAGAGTGAGAGGAGAAAACAGCGGCGACGCTCCATAAGCGATGGTGAGGTCCTGCATGGTCACAAGACGGTCGCTGTGGTGGGAGAGGAGGTTCAATTTTAAGTCTGCGACAGACTCCACGTTTTTCAGCAGGCTTTCTTTCTCACGGATGGCGTTTTTCTGCCGGTTCTCAATGGATTTGGCGCGTTTCATCATCTTAGCCGCCTGATGACCGACATATCCCCGGTCAGGTTTCGCTTCGGCGTCGCGGTTTCCAATCTTGCTCTTCTCGATTTTGTCCGACCAGCCGGAGGTGCGTTTTACTGACGCATCCAGCCGCCGGATGTCTCTTTTCAGTTTTTCATTTCTCTCTGCTTCCAGATTGTCAGCTGCCTGTTTGTTGGCATACCAGGAAGAAAAATTTCCTCTTTGTACTTCAATATTCTGCCGGTTAATGGCAAGAACATGGTCGATGCAGGTGTCGAGGAAAACCCGGTCATGAGATACCAGGATGAACCCCTGCTTGGCAGAAAGGTACTGGGCGACCTTCTGGCGGGTCTGGGTATCCAGATGATTGGTAGGTTCATCGATGAGCAGGAAGGTGTTTTCCTTTAAAAACAGCGCTGCCAGCAGCACTTTTGTCTGTTCCCCCTGACTGAGTGTATAAAAGGAGCGGTATAAGATGTCATCCGGGTCTGAACCCATGAGGTTCAGCTCTTTGGAAATCTGCCACAATTCCATCTGCGGATTCAGTGTTTCCAGGATATGCAGGGTCATCTGCGAGGTGTCCTCTACAGGAAAGGGGAAATACTCGAAACTTTCGGAGGCGGATATACTTCCGCTGTATTCGTATTTCCCCAGCAGGAGATTTAAAAATGTAGTCTTGCCGCGTCCGTTTCTCCCGATAAAACCGAGCTTCCAATCGGTATCAATCTGAAAAGACACGTCTTCAAAAATATTGTCATAGCTGCCTTCGTAGGCAAAGGTAAGGTGATGAATCTGTATGTTCGACATAGAATTTGTACCTCCAATCTAATGTATATCAGAGGAAGATGACTCCCGCCTCTATAGGCGGTGAGTAACAAATCCGTATCAGTGGCGGGGGTCAATCTCCCTCTGATATACGCTCCGCGAGGATGCGCAGGGATTCGGAAAAGAATGATGTCAGCAGAGCTGACCCGAATCCCGCGCCAAGACTCGCGGGCGAGTCTTGTATGACACGCAGGGCAGTGCCCTCTGCGCGTACAAAAAAAGGAACCACAGAAAAGCCTTCCGCGGTTCCCGGTACGTCGTTACAATCTGCGCAAGAAAGCCTGCGCGTGTTCTATCTATCCGGATTATGATGAAAGAACTTTCCTGTGTCTGCACGACAAAAAGACAGATGAAATCTCTTCGTCAAAACTTCTGTCTGTGCACGAATCATTAACAGGAAAAATTCTTCATCTTTTCATCTCCAATCTTATGCTGTCCTGTACATTGTCGGCGCTGCCGGTGTATAGGAAGCGGTTTATTGTCATCGACGCTATCATAACAGAAAAGGAGAGAAGGTGTCAACCCGAAAATGTTTTGCCCGATAAGGTATACCCTAAAGGCGTGACTGTTTCACAGTCCTAACTCCAAATTGACACCAGCGGTTTACGTGCGAGCACGACACCTCTGCTGACAATTTGGAGTCGGCTGTGAATAGCAACCTAAAGGGTACACAAATTTTGTTCTATACAGTATAATAAAAGGCAAAATAAAAAGGGCAGCCATACAGGAGGATTGCATGTCATTACAATTCATTTTCGGAAATTCGGGCAGTGGAAAATCCCATTATTTATATGACTATATTGTAAAAGAGTCGGTCAGGCATCCAAAGAGGAATTATCTCGTGCTGGTGCCGGAGCAGTTTACCATGCAGACGCAGAAGGATTTGTGCCTTGCGCACCCAAGAGGGGGCATCATGAACATTGATGTCTTAAGTTTTGCGCGCCTGGCACACCGTATTTTTGAGGAGACGGGCGCGGAGAACAAACGGATACTGGACGATGAGGGAAAGAATCTGATTCTGCGCAGGATTGCGGGAAAATATGAGCCGGATTTAAAGGTATTAAAAGGAAATCTGAAAAAGCAGGGTTACATCAGCGAGGTGAAATCCGTCATCTCGGAGTTTACCCAGTACGGCGTGGGATTTGAGGTGCTGGATTCTCTGCTTGACCGGTTGGATTCTGAGAGCTATCTCTACTATAAATTAAAGGATATCCGCAGGGTTTACGAAGGATTTGAACAGTACCTTGCGGATAAATATATCACAAAAGAGGAACTCTTGGATGTGTTAAGCTCTGTGGCGGCAAAGTCGGAAATTTTAAAGGACAGTGTGATTGCCCTGGACGGGTTTACCGGATTTACCCCGGTGCAGAACCGCCTTTTAGGAGAATTGTTAAAGACATGCAGCAAGTTGCTGGTGACAGTGGAGATGGATGGACGGGAAAATCCCTTCGTCTACCGCCACCCCTATCAGTTGTTCGGAATCAGCAAACAGATGGTGGTCTCCCTTGTGGAAACTGCGCGTAAGAATCAAGTGGAGATTGCGGAGCCGGTGACGCTCTATGAGAAGCCCGTTTACCGTTTCCGGGAAAATCCGGCGCTTGGATTTTTGGAATCTGCCCTGTTTCGCTACTCCAAAGAGCAGTATGACGGGGAGCAGGAGGCAGTCAGTATCCATGCGGCGAGAAGTCCTAAGGAGGAAGCGCAGTTCGCGGCGGAGACCGTGCGCTCTCTGGTGCGAAAAGAAGGCTACCGTTACCGGGATGTGGCGGTCATCTGCAGCGATATGGAGACATACGCTGCGCATCTGGAGAAGGCATTTGCAACGTATGACATTCCCTGCTTTATGGACCACAAGAAGAGCATCCTGCAGAATGCTTTTGTGGAGTATGTGCGCAGTCTTTTAAAGATGGTGGAGCAGAATTTTACCTATGAGAGTGTTTTTCGCTTCCTGCGCACAGGACTTACCGGGTTTTCCAATGAGGAAATCGATGAGATGGAAAACTACGTGCTGGCGCTGGGTGTCAAAGGATGGAAGAAATGGCAGCAGGTGTGGGTGCGGCAGAGCGCCAATGCACAGGAGGAAGAGTTGGAGCGCTTAAATCATCTGCGGGTGCGCTTTGTGGAAAAACTGGATGGTCTGGTCTTTATTTTAAAGCAGAGGAGTAAAACTGTCCGCGATGTGACCCAGGCAGTGTACGAGTTTTTTGTTCAGGAGCATATGCAGGAACAGTTAAGCTTGATGGAGCAGCGTTTCCAGGATGGGCAGGAACTGGCGCTTGCCAAGGAGTACGCCCAGATTTACCGCATTACCCTGGAATTGTTTGATAAATTCGCGGAGCTATTGGGGGAGGAAAGGATTTCCCTCAAAGAATACTGCGACTTGCTGGATGCGGGATTGCAGGAGGCGAAAGTGGGCGTTATCCCGCCCAGTCTCGACCAGGTGGTAGTGGGGGATATGCAGAGGACGAGGCTTAAGAATATCCGGGCGCTGTTTTTTGTGGGGGTCAATGACACTCTGCTGCCGGGGAATCTTGGCACCGGGGGACTTTTGACAGAGCGGGACAGGGAACGCTTCAAACAGGAGGAGATTGTCCTCTCCCCCGGAGCAAAAGAGCAGGCGTATATCCAGAAATTTTATTTATATATGAACCTCACCAAACCTACGGAAAAGCTGGTGCTGTCTTACAGTAAGGTGTCGGCGGACGGAAAAGCCCTGCGCCCTGCCTACCTGGTACAAGATATCCGGCGTCTTTTCCCGAAGCTTGTTATCACAGACGAAGAGGAAAAGCGGATGACAGAGCGGGAGCTCACGAGAAAGACCGGGCTTACTTATCTGGCAGAAGGTCTCCGGGAGAGAAGCCGCGGGCTAGGGGCAGATTTCAAAGAGCTCTACACATGGTATTGGGAGAAGGAAGATAGAAATGAAGTAGAAGAGATATTGCAGGCTGGATTTTACCGGAAGGAAGCAAACAGCCTGACAGCGGACTCGGCAAACAGGCTTTACGGAGAAACAGGGAACTTCAGTGTCACGAGGCTGGAAAAATTCTCTGCCTGCGCTTACGCCCACTTCCTCTCCTACGGGCTGAAACTTTGTGAGCGGGAAGAGTATGCCTTTGCCTCGCTGGACTGGGGAAATATCGCCCATCAGTCGATGGAGCGCTTCTCCAGGAAAGCAGATGAGAAGCATCTGAAATGGGAGGACATGGATGAGCAGACGCGGGACAGTCTGGTGGAAGAAAGTGTGGAGGAGAGTATCGTGGATTATGGAAATACGGTGCTCTACAGTTCTGCCAGGAATGAGTATCTCATCACCCGCATAAAAAAGCTTGTCCACCGCTCTGTGTGGGCGCTGACAAAGCAGATGGCGTGCGGGGATTTCAAGCCCAGCGGCTATGAATTGAACTTTGGAAGCGGGAAGATAGACCGAATCGACACCTGCGAGGACGACGGGAAAGTATATGTGAAGGTGACGGACTACAAGACGGGAATGAAAAGTTTTGACATCACTGCCTTTTATCACGGGCTGCAGCTGCAGCTTCCGGTATACTTAAACGCGGCGCTTGATGTGGAGGAGAAGAAACATCCGGGGCAGGAAGTGGTTCCCGCCGGAATTTTCTACTATCGCATGCAGGACCCCATTGTTGCCAGAGGCAAAAATGACGGGGAGACAGAGGAAAAAATCTTAAAGGAATTAAAGCTGGACGGACTGGTGAACGCGGACGAAGCGGTGCTCTCCCACATGGAGAGAGAGTTAAGAGGGACGTCCCGCTATCTTCCCCTTGGCAGAAACAAGGATGGGAGCTTGAGTAAGAGCTCTAAAGTACTGACTGGGGAGGAATTTTCCATATTCCTTCGCTATGCCGGGGAAAAGAGAGAAGAACTGACCCGGCGGATTCGAGCGGGGGAGGCAGACGCCCTGCCCTACAAACTGGAGAACAGCACCGGGTGCGACTTTTGCGCCTACCGGGATATTTGCGGCTTTGATACCCGGATTGAGGGTTATGACTACCGGGAGATGGAGAAGTACGACAGAGAAGAGGCGCTGAATAAGATGGGAGAACATAGCAGCGAGAAGTCCCTCGATGGGACGGAAAAGTTTCGGGAAAAAGAAAGTCCCGGCAGGATGGATGAAAATGGCAAAGGAGAGACAGCATGAAGGTGACTTGGACAAAAGAACAGCAGAAGGTCATTGACCTTCGAAACTGCAACATCCTTGTATCCGCCGCGGCGGGTTCCGGGAAGACGGCAGTGCTGGTGGAGCGTATCATCAAGATGCTCACCGAGGATTCCCCGGTAGATGTGGACCGTCTTTTGATTGTGACCTTCACCGAGGCGGCTGCCGCCGAGATGAAAGAGAGGATACGGGAAGCCATTGAAAAGGAATTGGAATCTCATCCGGAGGATGTGCACTTACAGAGGCAGGCGACCTTGATTCACAGCGCTCAGATTACCACTATCCACAGCTTTTGTTTAAACGTCATTCGGGAGCATTTTCATGTGATTGATTTGGACCCCGGTTTCCGTATTGCGGAGGAGGGAGAACTAAAGCTCTTAAAACAGGACGTGCTGGAAGAACTGCTGGAAGAACGCTATGTGCAGGGGGAGAAGGACTTTCTGGAATTTACGGAGAAATACAGCAGCGGGCGCAGTGACAAGAAGATTGAGGACATCATTTTAAAACTCCATGAATATTCACTGAGCTATCCCCAGCCGGAAAAATGGCTGGAAGGCTGCGTCTGTGCCTATGAGATGGAAAGGGATGGAACGCAGGCGCCTGCCGGGATCAGAGAAGGGGACAAGGCGGTCAAGACAGATAGCGCAGTTGAGACGGATGGGGCAGCAGGGAATTTCCGGGAACCGGAGATATTTTCCAGGGCAGCACTGCTGGCAAAGAGATATCTGGCGGATTCCGAAAAGATGCTGCATATGGCGCTTAAACTCTGCGAGGAGGCGGACGGACCCTACATGTACGCCCCCATGCTGGAAAGCGATTTGGAGATTATCAGCACAGTGCAGAAAGCCAAAGACTTCCGGGAAATGGGCTCTATGATGGAGAAAGTTTCCTGGAAGCGCCTGTCAGGGAAAAAGGACGAGACGGTGTCTGAGGAAAAGAAGGAGCAGGTCAAGGCAATCCGGGACCGGGTGAAAAAGCAGGCAGGCGATTTGCGGGACACTTATTTTTACGATTCTCTGGAAAGGCAGATGGAAGATATGCGCACCTGCGGCGTCTCCATCCGCGTTATTGTGGGGCTTGTCCGGGAGTTTGCCGAAGCGTTCGCCAAGGAGAAGCGAAACCGGAACCTTATTGACTTCAGCGATATGGAGCAGTTTGCCCTTTCCATCCTCACGGAGGAAAAGAATGGGGCTTTAGTGCCTTCTGTGACGGCGAGAGAGTACCAGGAGCAGTTTTTAGAGGTGATGATAGACGAGTATCAGGACAGCAACTTTATCCAGGAAGCGATTCTGACAAGCGTTTCCCGCATGGGGCAGGGACAGAACAATATTTTCATGGTGGGGGATGTGAAGCAGAGTATCTACCGTTTCCGACTGTCTCGCCCGGAGCTTTTCATGGAGAAATACGATTCCTACGATACAGAGGGCGGCGTGTGCCAGCGGATTGACCTGCACAAGAATTTCCGCAGCCGCACGGAAGTGCTTGACAGCGCCAATTTTCTGTTTTCACAGATTATGCGAAAAGATTTGGGCGGGGTTGCCTATGACAGAGAGGCGGCGCTCTATCCGGGGGCGGAGTATGCCCCGCAGACAGACGAAAACGGAGATTCCCTGTGCAGGGCGGAGCTGCTTCTCGCGGATAGAGACGAGGCTGAATTGCCGGGGGAGGACGAGAAGGAGAAAGAGGCATATCTCATTGCCTGGCGTATCAAAAAGCTGCTGAAGGAAGGAAAAGTGCTGGATAAAAAGAGCGGCGCTTACCGGAGCATACAGTACCGGGATATCGTCATCCTGACCCGGAGCATCAAAGGGTGGGCGAAGGAGATTTCTTCTATTTTAATGAGGGAGGGGATTCCCGCCTATGCTGCCAGCCGGGAGGGATATTTCGAGACTTACGAAGTGAGTGTGCTGCTGGATTATCTGAAAGTGCTGGATAATTTTAAGCAGGATATTCCGCTGGCGGCAGTGCTGACCTCCCCCATCGGAAAATTAAATGCGCAGGAGCTGGCTGACATCCGCACAGCTTACCCGGATGTGCCCTTCCATGAGGCGGTGGCGCTTGCAGCAGGAGACAGTGAAAAACTGCAGCGTTTCTTTAAAGAATATGAGCATTTTCGTGAGATGGTGCCCTACACCCCCATCCATGAACTTTTATGGAAAATTCTGGAGGATACGGGATACGGGCTGTTCATGGAGGCGATGCCCGCCGGTGGACAGCGCACAGCGAATTTAGAGATGCTGGTGGAGAAGGCATCCGCTTTTGAGAAGACGAGCTACAAGGGATTGTTCCATTTTGTGCGTTATATTGAACAATTAAAAAAATACGATGTGGACTACGGGGAAGCCAGCATGGAGGACGAGCAGGCGGACACGGTGCGCATCATGAGCATACACAAGAGCAAAGGTCTGGAGTTTCCGGTTGTCTTTGTGGCAGGCATGGGAAAACGTTTCAACATGCAGGACGTTTCCGGCAGCCTTGTCATCCATCCCCAGTGGGGCGTGGGAATCGATGCAGTGGACCTTGAAAAGCGGACAAAGGCGCCCTCCTTCTTAAAGAAAGTCATACAGCAGGAGACAGCGCTGGAAAATCTGGGGGAAGAGCTGCGGGTTTTGTATGTGGCAATGACAAGGGCGAAGGAAAAGCTGATTCTCACCGGAACCTTAAAAGAAGCGGAAGCGGCGCTGGAAGCAGAGGAAGAAGCGGCGAAGACGCGAAAAGACGGGGGAGAAGAAATTCCCTTCTCTGCCCTGGCGGGGGCGAAGACCTGCCTGGACTGGATTCTTACCGCTGTCTTTCCAAAAGAACCACAAAATCCCTTCACAGTCAGGCTGATTGGCGCAAAGGAACTTTCTTTTGCCGGGGAGACAGAAGAATTGGCGGAGGAAATCGCGCTCTCAGTGCTGGAAAACTGGAACCCGCATCACTCTTACCTTCCGGAATACAGAGAAAAGCTGACCAGTCAGCTCTCCTTTGTATATCCATATGAGAAGGAAGGAAAGCGCAAATTAAAATTTACCGTATCGGAACTGAAAAAGAGGGAGTATCTTTCTGAGGAGGCGGGCGAGGCTTTGTATGAAGAGCCGGATGTGGTGCCTCTCATTCCTCAGTTTCTGAAGGAAGAGGAGGAACTAAAAGGCGCCTCCAGGGGAAGCGCCTACCATAAGCTTCTGGAACTGTTGGATTTTTCTGCCCGGTATGATGAAAAGAGTCTGGCAGAGCAGATAGAGAAGCTTCGAGGGGAAGGAAAACTCTCCCCGGAGATGGCGGACTGTATTCGCGTAGAGGATATCCTTACTTTCTTAAACAGCGCAAGCGGCAGGCGGATGTCGCAGGCGGCAGCGAAAGGCAGGCTCTACAAAGAGCAGCCCTTTGTGCTGGGTGTCGATGCGGCAGAGATTTATCCCGAAGAGGTCTTCCGCACAGAAACACAACCGGAAGAGCCTGAAAACCGCGGTAACGAGTGTCAGACAGAGACCATCCTTGTGCAGGGAATCATTGACGTCTATTTCGAGGAGGACGACGGACTGGTGGTATTGGATTATAAGACAGACCGGGTGAGATTGGGCAGGGAACTCAAAGACAAATACCAGGCACAGCTTCAGTACTATGCGCGGGCGCTGGAACAGCTTCTTGAGAAGCCGGTGAAAGAAAAGATTATCTATTCCTTTACGTTAAAGGAGGAAATTCAGGTATGAGGCTGTGGGGATGGTATCTTCTGGCAAGCAATCTCTTTGCCTTCTTGCTTTTCGGGCTGGATAAGAGACGGGCGGAGAAAAGAGCGTGGCGGATACCGGAGAGGACGCTGCTCTTTGCGGCATTCATTGGCGGGGCGGCGGGGGGGCCTTTT
>UQKK01000034.1 GCA_900541505.1 uncultured Ruminococcus sp. | reverse complement strand
GAACCCGTGTTACCGCCGTGAAAGGGCGATGTCTTAACCGCTTGACCACGGGGCCAAAATAACTGTTCCGGCTGTCTCTTAGACAACTATTATCTTATCAGCAAGTGTTATCTTACCATAATATCATAGGTTTCGCAAGAGGATTTTTTAATTTTTCTCCCGCTTTTTGTCTGCTTTTTCCCATAAAACTCATTTTCTCCATACTTTGGGTTCTTTTTTCTTTCTTTACCCCGGCTTCCCTCATATATCTTTTTTGAATCCCGCACGATTTTCAAAAGGAAGGCGCCTCCTATCACAAGCGTAATGCGCGAAAGCGCCCTCCCTTTTCTGAATCCAAAGCACTGGTATCCTACAGTACTTACAAAGCACCTATTTGACTCTGCCTTCTTTCTGTGTGCCCTGTTTCCCTCCTATGAATCTTCCCAGTGTCTCGCATAATATGTTGAAATCTATAGGTTTAGAGATATGCGCATTCATCCCGGCTTCCGCGGTCGCCGCGATATCCTCTGCGAAAGCATTGGCGGTGACGGCAAGTATGGGAACGCTCTCTGCGTCAGCGCGCCCGGAAGCCCTGATAAGCTTCGCCGCCTCGCATCCGTTCATCTCAGGCATCTGCATATCCATGAGCACTGCGTCAAAGCTGTATTCCTCTGACGCGCAGAATATATCCACAGCTTCTTTTCCATTCCACGCCTGTGTAATCTGCACTCCGTGCATAGTCAGGACTTCTGTTGCCAGCTCCATATTTATCTCATTGTCCTCGGCAAGCAGAATTTTCTTTCCTTCTAAGGAAAAGGCTGCATACGGCTCTTTTTCCTCATATGTCTGTATATCTGGCTCTTCTTTCTCATCCACTGTTCCAAAGGGAAGTACAAGTGTAAAAGTAGTTCCCTCTCCCAGACGGCTCTCCACACTGATATGTCCCTCCATCTGGTCCACAAGACTTTTTACGATAGACATTCCCAGACCGGTCCCGACAATCTTTCGGGCAGTGAACCTTGTCTCTCTTGCATATGGCTCGAAGAGTTTTCCCAAAAATTCCTCGGACATGCCTAAGCCGGTGTCTGACACAACAATCTTATACTTTGCATGTTCCTGATTCTCCACCTGTGTAAGTTCAAGGCTGACGGTATCGCCCTCCTCTGTGAACTTAAAGGCGTTGGAGAGCAGATTATTCAACAGCTGTGTGACGCGGAAGGGGTCTCCGCTCACTCTGCGCTGTGATACATGGTATGCGGTATGAAACTTCTTCTTTTCGGTCTCCGCCTTATATCTGAAACTGTCCGCACAGTCTGAAATACACGTCTGAAGGTCGAACTGTTGACGCTCTATTTGTATCTCCCCCTGTTCCATGCGGGACATGTCAAGGATATCGTTGATTAATTCTAAAAGATGTCTGCCTGAAAACTTAATCTTCCGGATATATTCTCCTGTCTTCTCCGGATTGGTCAGTGAATGTTCGGCTAACTCTGACAATCCGATGATGGCATTGAGAGGTGTCCTCATATCGTGGGACATGTTGCTGAAAAATGCCTGCTTTGTCTTTTCGCTCTGCCGCGATGCCGCCAGTGCATCTTCAAGGAGGGAACGCTCCTGAAGCTGCTGCTGTTTTTCAGCAGTCACCTCTCTGAAGCAGAGCACAACCTCCTCAGGCGCCAGTGATTCATCGAAGAGGACATTTACATTCACCCAGCGGTACTCATCCCCGAATTTTCTCAGAAAATCCCCGCCAAAGTCTCGCACACGCTTATTGACAAGCCTTCTGATATTCTGCAGAGAAAAGCTTTCCCTGAAATCATCCCTTGCCTCCTCCTCAATGACTTCCGCCATTGTATCCATCAGCCTCTCATACTTTCCCTGCTGGGAAATACGCTGGCGCACATAATCGGAGCCTTTAATCATATCATACAGACCCTGCCCGAAATCAATCCTGTATATCGCATAGTAGGAATTGCCGAGCACGCGCACAGTCTCGTCTGTGCGTCCCATCTTTTTTTGAAAGACAATATCCCTGTATGTGATAAGCCCCAGAAGGAACAGAAGTATTGCAAAGATAATGATAACGCCTGTAAAGACCCGCTCCACATTCTGCAGGATGCTTGCGTACGGAATGGCCACTACGGAATACCAGCCGTTTGGCATCGCCTCATAGTAAACTCCGTATCTTTTGCCGTCAGCCCCTTCGATGCTGGAATCGTAGGTGTCGTGCTCTCCTTTCTTGATACCGTCAAAAAGGGTATTGAAATCCTCTGCCTTAAACACATATTCCCCGGATTCTGTCGTTTCCAGAATAATCTCCCCCGTGCTGTCGAAGAGGAAATAGGAACCGCCCTCCGGCAGGACAATGGATTCAAAGTCTGATTTTAAATTTTCCGGAAATATGTCAAAGGCAAGGACAGCGTTCCCCGATACACTTCTCTGAGAAATGGTGATGATTGGACGATTCTGGATTGCATCCATGTAAATATCTGAAAATGCCGGCTCCCCATCGTTCTCCATCGCCTTCTGGTACCATTGTGTACTCGCGTAGTCGTACTCGTCGTCGCCTTCCCATGGATTGGCAGCCACAATCGCGCCATCTACTACCGCGTAGGGGTCTATGATATCCTCTCCCACTACGCGAATCACTCTGGAAAAATAAATCTTCAGCCGCTCCGCTCTCTCTTCCTCACTTATATTCTCCCTTACCTCTGTCCAGTCCGCACCAAATGAAAGAAGTGTCTCATAGACAGACAGTTTGCCCTGCATTTCCGACGCGCAGCTTCCCGCCAGGGAAGTTCCCATATCCTGCGAATTTCTGAGAAGTACATTTTTCAATATGGCGTAACTCGACAAACCTACCACGACCAGTACAATGAATGTTAAGAGGTTAAAACGCAGGGCACGCATGATATTTTTTCTCTTTATCTGCCTTCTCTGTTTCTTCATTCAAATACCTCCTGTTCCCTGAACACTTTAGTATCCGTTCCGCCCGGCGGACAGAGTTCGTTCCGCCTCCTGTTCGGGCAGCGGATAATAAAACATAAACCCCTGCACCACATCACAGGACAGCTTTCTGAGCACTCTTAGGACTTCCTCATCCTCCACGCCCTCGGCAAGACATTTTACAGACATTTTATGCCATGCACGAATCAATGCTTTTACAATCTTTCGTCCCTTCTCGCCTGTGATGCTGTTTGTCATGCTTCGGTCCAGCTTTACGATATCGATGGGGTAATTCAGCAAATCCCTGAGAGATGTAAACCCTTCACCAAAATCATCCAGAGCAAGCCGGATGCCATACTCTTTCATCCGCTCCGCGTTCTTCTTAATCTGCGCGGTATCTCCGGGGTCCGGACTCTCTGTCAGCTCAAAAGTGAGAAGGTTTTTGTTAAACTCATATTTTTCAATAATGGCAGTGCACTTCTCCACAAAATCCTCCGCCGTAAAACTGGTTCTTGAGAAATTGCAGGAGAGGAAAAAACCGTCTCCTTCTTTGCCGAAATTCCGCTCCAGAAACGCGCACGCGCGCTCCAGCATAAGATAATCCAATCTGCTGATGTATCCTGTCTTTTCCAGAATATGTATAAACGCGCCCGGAGTCAGCAGCCCCTTTGTGGGGTGCTGCCATCTTGTCAGTGCCTCTCCGCCGCACACTTCCCCGCTCTGTGCCTCCACATAGAACTGCACATACATCTGGAACTCTCCGTTTGTCAAAGCCCTCTCTATATCGCCCTCTATTGCCTTTTCCTCACGGAAACGCACGAGCATTTTATCGGAACAGATGAGGAAGTCCACATTCTCGCGGCAGGCAAGATGCGCAGTCTGCCTTGCGTTTTCGATGATAAGGTCCAGATTCCTGTCCGTCTGTTTCAGAGCGTACACCCCGGCCCACGCTTGAATGTCATATGGCTTTTCAAACTGTCTTGAATAGTCTCTTATCTTATTTACCGCTGTGTCAAGCCACTCGTTGTGCCCGCTGTCCTTCCCCGTCAGTTTGAGCAGCACGATGCCTTCCTGTGAGACGCGGGCAAGGATGTCCAGCTCCCCTGTGAACTCCTGAAGGACGGCTCCTGCATACCGAAGCGCTGCCTCGGCTTCTTCCCGCCCTGCCAGTCTCGCCAGCCGTTCTGTATCCACATAGAAATAATACGCGGAATACACGACCCTGTTGTGGTCATTGATAAACTGACTGTAATATTTTTCAAGATACTCCCTGTTTCCCAGACCTGTCACACTGTCATAACCCAGTCTGGATTTTGTCTGACGTGCCTGCCTGCGGAAACGAAGGAGCAATATCCCCAGGATGCACGCTGCCAAAACCAGCACAGCAACTGCGGCAATCACGCTTTTTGCCACAGGTCTGGTGTCGCGCTCCTCATTTGCCACTGTCACAAGAAGCCCCATCTTTTCGCTGTCTGAGATACCCTCCAAATATTTTGTCAGTTCCTCTTTGAAATGCTCCGGCGCAGCCTCCGTAAATGTGATGCCGTACGAGATGTTCTCTCCGCCCTGCTCTGTCAGAAAGATGTTGACCGTTTCCCCTTCTGGTCGGAAATCTCCTCCCACACCGGAGACAACATCTGTCTGTATATTTTTAAAATGCTGTTCCCTATGGTCTTTCCCATCCGCCTCATAATATACGATTTCATACCCGTTCTTTTCCGCGAAATCTGCAAGTATCTCCGGTATCGCGCCCTCAAAGGTATCGTCCGCGCTGTCATAGTACTCTATCGGATAAAGTTCCGGATTCCCGGACACATAGATTGTCTCTGCCGCCAAAGCCTCTGCCCTCTTTCTCTTTGCTAATCAAAGTTAATTTTCTTTCTCTCGATGCGTCCCCAGTGATTCTTCTTTCTGCGGTATCCAATCAGCGCGGTCACTCGCACCCACGCCAGCGCAAACCGCAGACATGACACTTCAAAGAAACACAGTCCTACCGCTTTCAGCATATCCGAAGCGGACAGCTTTAAGTCCGCCGTATGTACCCGCGAGAAAAACGCTGTCAGCGAAAGCACCGCCGAATATACCGCGTATATGAGGAAGAACAATATCATAAACGGTACATTAATCAAATCCACATAAAACGCGAACAGTACTGTCAGCACCCCAAATATCTCTATATACGGCGATAAAAGTTCGTACAGCAGGAAATATAGATAGGATACAACCCCCACCAGCCCATACTTGGGATTGAGAAATATCCTCTTAAACTCCATCATACTCTGAAACAGCCCGATATGCCAGCGCCTGCGCTGTTTTACAAGGTCCCGGAAACGCTCCGGCACCTGCGTCCAGCATACCGCATCCGCCGCGTAGCGTATCCGGTATGGAATATTGTTCTCCCTGCAGTACACATGAAGCTTTACGACAAGCTCCATGTCCTCTCCCATGCTCCCCGCATCATAGCCGCCCACATCGATTACCATGCTCTTTTTAAACAGTCCGAAGGCCCCTGAAATGATGATGCTCCCGTTGAACTTGTCAAACAGGATGCGGGACGCCAAAAACGAGCGGTCATATTCGAGTACCTGCATACACGCCAGCAGTTTCTTAGGCAGCCCGTACCGCACAAGATATCCGTCCTTTATTTTCGCTCCGTTGCAGGGGCGGACCGTTCCTCCCACAGCGATGACATGGTCATCCTCAAGGACAGGGCGCACAACCTTTTCCAGAGAATCATACTGCAAAACAGAGTCCGCGTCCATACAGATAAAGTAGGGAAAACGCGCAGCGTTGATACCCATATTGAGGGCATCCGCCTTCCCTCCGTTTTTCTTCTTTATGAGTGTAATAGGCACCTTAAATGCCCTCGTCTCAAATACCGCCTCCTCCGGCTGGCATTTGAGCTGCCTCTGGATGGGTCTGGCAATCTGCCTCATAGAGAACGCCTGCACCATCACATCGGAAGTCCCGTCCGTAGAGCCGTCATCCACCACCACAATCTCATACAGATTATACTTTAATGACAGAAGGGACTGCACCGTCGCTTCAATGGTCACGCTCTCATTGTGCGCGGGCACCACAATCGTCACCGGGACATAATAATCTTTTATCAGTTCATTCTTCAATTTTTCCCGTCGTCTGGCATCCCAGAGTTCAGAACTTCCCACTGTCACAGACAGCATAAGAAAGCTGGCATAACCGACCAGATAAAGGACGAAGAAGATTCCAACATATTGGAAAAACACCTGATATATATCTTTCATTTGTTGTTCCCCTCTTTCTGAAGCTCTCGTTCTTCCATAAGCTTCCGCTCCTCAAGGCGGTATTCCATCATCTCTCTGGCATACCGGTCATTCCCCATCATCACGTCGATGAGATGTGCATAGGAAAGCCCTTTTGCTTCCAGGCTTACCGCCGCGTTGTAGCGGACATACCAGACCGAGCTGGACAGGGCGCTTTTCAGGGCGGATATGACATCTTCCCCGCTGTAGTCTTTCAGGGCTCCTGCTGCCACCGCCGCGTACTCCCAGCGAAGCACCTCTTTATCCACCGCAAAGCCGATGAGCACGCCGCGCGCCCTCTCCCACGGATACCGCCCGAAGTATCTCACCGCAGCCAGGCGCAGCTCCCGGTCCTCATCCTCATCTGTCATAATACGGAACATGAACTCTTTCCAGCCGTCTGACTTTAAGCGGATATAGTTCAAAACTGCCAGTTTAGTCTTATCTGTAAACTCCTCAAAACGCCCGATAAGCTTTTCTATCAGTTTCCCGTGGTCTCCCGAAAAACTCAGCAGCCCCTCCGTCAGCACTTTCTCGTGAAGAAAGGCATCCATCTTGTCCTGTATTGCCACAGCTTTCACCACATATTCTTCATTTCCGATGGCATAGAGGGCATCCAGCGCATTGATGCGGCAGTACATATTTTCCTGCGCCGCATATTGCAAAAGCATCTCCAAAATAACGCTGTCATATTCTGAATCCCGCCTGTATTTCTGGAGAAACACCGCGAAATAGGCGGTCTGCATACTGTCCTTCTTGAGATATTCCCCAGCAAGCGCGGGCAAAAGCGGCTGCAGTCCCTTAATAAAACGCTCCGCCGCATCTTCCTGCCCCTCATCGACGAGCAAAGTGAGCGCCTCGGAAAACAAAAGCAGATGCTCTGACCTGCCCGTATCCAACCCCTGTGCCCTTAAAAATGCTGAAGCTTCCGGTGTTTGCTCCGCGGCCCCTGGTCTTTTACACTCCCCAGCCTCCACAGTCTGCATGTTTCCCGGACTGTAATTTTTCAGCAGTGCCTCTTTTATATGCTCTGCTTTTATGGTCGTTTCCGGCTCTTTTTTCCTCAGTATGATATTGTAGACAATGTTGAACACAATCATACTCAAGCATACTGCGCCGTATCCATATATCAGAACTTCACTTCCCGACATCTGTGCTGCCGCCTCCTGTCATATCATCCGCCTCTTCTGTCCACAGCTTTTGTAAGACATAGTAGGACCTTTTCAGTCTCTCGTGATAAGTCACCTTTTCTCCCCATCCTTCGAGCTCAACTGCCTCCATGGGGATGCGTCCTTTCTCTTTGCCGCCCTCCCCGATACCTAAATAGATTTCATCAATGGACAGATTCTCCACGCCGTAACATTCATAGTAATCATCGTGCACCTGCATCTCCGAGGGGTTGGAGAAATTCAGGAGCTGCCACGGCAGGCGTACCTCCACATAATCCCCCGCAAATATAAAGTCCGCCAGAGAATCAAACTCCTTATCTTCCGGATTCGCGTTCCCGTAACGCAGCTTTCCTGTCTCGTATGTATCAGACGCCGCGGCAAAATCCTCCGTTGTAAACACGGTGGCTGTCTGGAGGACAAGGCGTATGGGGACAAACGTTGGCGAGTCCGCATCCACCGGGTTCAAATACGCATCGACAGCATTTATCTCGTGGCAGTACATTGCCCGCAGCACGTCATATCGCTCCTGCACGAGCACTCTGCTGTCCGTTTCTCCATCTATCACCATGAGGAAATCCGCCGCGCGCTCAAAGGACACTTCCGGTTCCTGACAATAGGTACTCCCGGTTTTCGGCGTGATGTCCAGGGGAACGTAGAGGGTATCTTCCTCCTCATCAAAATCTTCTTTATATAAAAGAAGGTAGACAAATTTCTCATCGTATTTCACAGAGAGTGACATGTCTTCTGTCTCCATGACCACATCTTCCTCATCCCACTCCGAGATATCGCCGTCCACATAGCAGACGCTCTCCTCCTCGCCGGGGTCAAAGGTCAGAAGCCCAAAAAACTGCTCGCTCGTCTGGTAATCGCTCCAATAAACCGAGTTATCCAAATCCACTGCGTGCATGGTATTCCATGTGCGTTTATACCACTCATCCTGCCATGAGAATACAAAACCGCCCGCGCAACCTGCGTCCTGAATGTCCTGCCAGCACTCAACCAGACCTTCCGCCTGTTCCTCCTCCGTCATAAATCCCTGATTGCGGTTTGAGGACAAATCGTCCTGGGACATTCCTCTGGATGTGGGGATGCCAAATTCTGAGATGACGACCGGCATCGTATGATATTCATTGAGCACTCTCAGATAAGTATAATACGTGTTGCGGTCTCCGTCCGGGTCCAGATAGTCGTCCCGCACATAGTCTACAATGTAGGGCGCGTTCTTCTCTGCATTCCGCTCCTCTATCCTGTCTATCGTCTCACGGCGGATGTAAATCTCTTCCTTCTCACTCTGGACGACTGCCTCTATCTCTTCCTCTGTCATGGACTCCAGCCGCCCTGACTTCTCAAGCTGTGCCAGAATATAGTCCCCCAGCTCCCGGTCTGTCATTCCCTCGGCAAGGAGGGCATCCGCGTGCTCGATATATTCCAGGTATCCCGGATGATACGGATAGACATGGTAGGAGACGAACTGCCCGGACAGCAGGGTGTCCCTGGTTTTGATATGCTCCACATCCACCTGGGCACATTTCTGGAAATACTGGGTCAAAAGCCCCGGATATACAAACGGGTCTGTATCCGGCCAGTTGGAAAAGGCGATAAGCTTCTGCTCTTTGTACCTGCCGCTCTCATACTCCAAAAGCTTGTCGCCCACCTCACAGAGCATTGCCTCAAAAGGTGTCGCCTCCGGTGAAGTATAGAGATATTTCCCCTCATAATCGCTGCGCTCCGGGTATTTTTCATTCGTGTACGCTACCGTGGTATCTTCCCACTCGACACCTAAGATATATCCGATGACCCACTGGGAAATGTCCTTTCTGTAGCTTCCCGAACCCAGACCATAGCCGAGAGAGACCGTCCTGTTCCCATGGAGGACATCGATGATTGTACGGCAGTCATCTATAAATGTCTCCCGGAAATCCTCATCGTACGCATCCCTGTGGGAATACTGGATATAATCATTGACCCACACACCGTGGATGAGATAGAGCGGTTCCTCTCTGTCCTCATTGTACTCGTAAAACGCATTGTAGAAGTCATCCCCCAGAAGTGTATATACCCGGATGGTATTGGCTCCCATCTCCTGAATCTGCTCAAACCACCGCAGATAGGTCTCCTCATCTATGGCATAGTCCGTTGACCACTCCCCAGGCATGCCGCTCCCCAAGTCTACCCCACGCATCTCAAAGGGCACTTTTTCGCCGTCCTCTATCCTATATATTTCTTTCCCTTCTACCGTCATGAGCGATTCCACAGGCGCGTTCGGATGTATGTCAATATAAATTCCCAAACGGTAATATGCCGTATGCCAGATAAAAACTGCCAGTATGACTGTGGCTGCCGCAATGATAAATTTTTTCATACACCCTCCTTTCCTGCAATCGCCTTTTTCCATTCATTTGGTGATGGAATCGTATTTTGTGATTGAACTGTATTCTGTAATTGCATCCTGTTTTAGTGATTATACCGCTTATTTTTAGAGGCATGGCTGTACTGGCTGATGACGTCGATATTCTCATCCATCCACCCGCCCCTGATTTCTATATATTCTTTTAACTGCGTGACCGCTTCCTCGTGGCTCTCGATATTCCTGCTCTCCGGTCTCAAAAGCTCCAGTTCAAACGTATATCCCCACACAGAGAAATTGCGGTCTATGGCGTCTCCCAGATAGGCAAGCGTCTCGTCGATGTAATTCTCTAAATACTCGTCGCTTAAATATGTTTTCCGCAGTTCCCCGTAGCGTTCGATGATGCGCTCCGTAAAATTCTCATCCTTCATCAGCATGTAGAACCACACTTCATCCTGCATGTGGAAGGTGTACGGACTTGTCTCGCTCGCCTGATAATTGTCGCACGCAGAGTTAAAATCCCAGATGACCGTCTTATAGCGTCCCCCGATGTCTTTATATAAGTAAGTGGAATATCTCCCGGCATCCGTATTCGAGGTAAACTCATTCAATATCCAATAATCCACAAACGAGCCTGTATCTATGTAATGCCAATACCCATAGTCATCCGTATCATAATCAAAAGAATAAATTGCCTTCTCGAAGTCAGAAAACTCCTGCTCAATTGCCCGCTGCATCCCCGGTGTGAGCGCCCCGCTCTTTGGGTAGCGTATCTCCATCTGATTATTGTTTCTGAAGGTGTAAGCCGTAAAATTATCGAGATTTCTGAGCTGGTCCTCGGAGTACCTGTCCAGCCTCAGCAGGTATCCTGTCTCCGTCGTATTGTCCACCGGCTCGGAAATGTCCAGACGGCAGTCCGTCCCATTCGTGATGGTCTCCGTCATCAGATACAGCCCGATATAGTTCCCGTTCAGTATCACTTCACAGAAGCGGACATTGGGAGCATAGTCCATAATCTCCCCCGCGATGTTATACCACATGTAGTTTCTGATGAGACTTTTGTCCAGATAAGGACCATGGAGCGCCCACTCATAATGGGCGTCCATCCCCATAATCTCTTCATCCTGATACTTGCCGTCCTCATCCGTAAAACGCAGGAGATAATTCTTCTTGTCAAAACGCCTGGAGGAATTTCCTCTGATACGGATAAGTGCGGAAGACTCTACATCCGGCTCATCATCCGGATGATGCCGCTTGTCGGGATTGTCCATGACGCTCACAGATACCGAGAGCATCTCCGAGCCGTCTGATGTCGTAGTATAGTGTTCTTCCTCTCCGGCGTCTGCCGCTTCTGTTTCCGCCTCCATCTCCTCTGTCCCTTCTGCATCTTCTGTTTCCTCTGCCAGGGCATCCTTCTGCGGACTTGAGCCTACAATGGCGCCGGGGATTTCCTCTCCGCCCGTCTCGATGACCACCAGCGGGAGATGGGTGCAAAGCTGCGTGTTATCGCAGTCACATTCCTGTGGAATCTCCTGGAGATGCTGGTGTACCCGCACCTTCGGATTGTCCGTACTCACCTGTGAAAATCCGAACATCACGCCAACCATACAGATGACTGCTATAATTCCGGTTATTTTATACCTCACTTAATCAGCTCCCAATCTCGTCATTTTGCATCACAAGGTTACAATACTCAATATTGCCAATCTCATAGACTGCTGATGTGATACTCTTATCCTTTAACTTCGTCTTATCCAGTGTCTTTTTACTCAATTCATAGATAAACTCCACACTCGACTCCGTCGTATTTTTTACCCGCATCCGCGCTTTGCCCTTGAAATACTGGAAGATAAGAGCCTCCACCTTCTCGTCATTCACGCGCGCCGTGCGGATGATGAGGAGCATACGGTTGTCATTCTTAATCCTGCCAAACAGAAGCAATACAACAAAAATGAGCGCGCTTCCGCATGCCGCCACCACGTAGTCGCCTGCGCCGCAGCAGATGCCGACTGTGATACACCAGAATATGTAGACCGCGTCACGGGAATCTTTGACCGCTGTACGGAAACGGACAATGGACAGCGCGCCCACCATACCAAGGGACAGCGCGATGTGATTTCCTATGACAATCATGACCGTCGTGGTGACAAGCGTCAGCACAACAAGAGAGATGTTGAACTTGCTGCTGTATATGCTCCCGTCATGGGAAATTCTGTACGACAGGAAAATAAAAGCTGCAATCACTGCCGCCGCGCACAGTCTTATGATGATTGCCTCCGCGGACAAATCGCCGCTCGCCTCAATCGCGTCTAAAATTAATTTTTTCATACTTTTTCTCCTTTTTCGTTTTCTTATGGTCATCTGCGTTTCAGACAGTTTCAGACCATCCTACGGGTTCTGAATCTGCAGCTTCAGCCCCTTCTTTAAATTTCAAATCCGCAGCTGATTCCTCTGGCAAGACAATATTTACTCACAGACAGTTCCGAACGGTTTGCTGCATTAACAAGGCTCTTGATATAGCTGAGCAGAAAACCGTTGTACTTCACTTCCAGAACTGCGTTAAAGGAATCAAGTACCGGATACATGTTCAAATCCTCCGCGAATATGTCGTACCTCGCTTCCGTCGCCCTGATTTGCGAATCAAAGGTGATTCTGATGGAATTTTCTTTTGCTATGTATGCCTTTCTTAAATACTCCACCACTGTTTTCGGGCGGTATCCCTTCATGCACATAATGCCATAGCACTCTGCCGCGAACGGCTCCGGATATTTCAGGAGCACTCCGTATTCACCCTGTATGAGCCTCTTTGCATCCTCCCTTGACATTTTCAGCGACCTCTTTCTCTGGAACATGCCTTCCTTTTGCTTTATTTCCAGCTTTGCTGTCTTCGCTGTCGGATGATATATCCTGAGCCGTATCTTTTTCCTTAGAAGAAGGCCATCCTCTTTATCGTAGAAATCATCATCATATGGAGTGTCAAAATACAGGGAACGGATACTGTATCCATTCGCCCCGTTATGTTCATCTTCCATAAGAACCTGACTCAATTTCCCCGACAAGCTTTTTACATTCTGGAGGGTCATCAGATATTTCTTCTCCTGACGCAATACTTCGTTCACTTTTGTCACCTCTGCTTTCCGTACAAAGAAAAAGCTGCAAATATCTCCGGAAAAACTTCCAAATAATATTTGCAGCCTGACTATCTTAGCAAAAAAACGTATCATTGTCATTTGACATTCTGCCTTAGACTCATAGCTTTGCGCCCCCGCCTTTCAACGGGTTTGCCTTTATATATTTACATTTTTACCCCCTAAAGGATATACCGTAATGCATTTCCTTCGGGATGGCGGGCTTCGCCCGGCAATGTATACCAGTCCATTCTAATATTTGCCATTCGTTTTGTCAATTCCCCAGCTGCAAATTTACTCTCTCTGTAAAAATTTTACTTCTTTGTATGCTTTCCTGTACCCCCTGCACGGGCGCTGTATGGCTTATCTGAGGCGTTTTTCTCCGGCAGCCGATACCCCCCCCCCACATAGTTCTGCCTTTCCCGGCTCTTTTCGCCTCATAGAGGGCTCTGTCGGCCTCTGTGTAGAGTTCATCAAACGTCTTGTTTTCCTCCCTGCCCAGAGCCGCAATACCGATGCTGACAGAGACCGGCACCATTCCGTCAACGAGCTTTTCGCTCTGTGTATACTTCTGTATCTTCTTCGCGAAATCATCAACGAGTCTGAGTCCCAGCGTATCTGTTCCCGCATAGAGCGCCACGAACTCGTCCCCGCCGATGCGCCCTATCTGCATCCCCGGAATGGCATTCTCCTTCATATAGGAGACAAGTTCTGTCAAGACATGGTCGCCCGCCAGATGTCCCCAGGTATCATTGACATATTTGAAATTGTCCAGGTCTAACAAAAGCATAATAAATGTCTCTTCCTCACTTAAATGTTTGACGCGCTCTCTTCCGTATTTCTCTATCGCGGCTTTGTTGAGTCCGCCCGTGAAATCCAGTTCCGCTCTCCGGCGTATTCTTTTGATTTCCTGTTTCTGCTCCATAATATCCAGCAGCGTGCCAATTCCAAAAACAGGTTCCCCTTTATCGTTCTCCTGCGTAGTGACTCTCACTTCATACCAGTGCTGCTTTCCGTCTCTTCCCAGAACATTCAGCTCCATCCTCTGGTAAGGCACTTTATTCTTCACATTTTCCGCGCACTCCAGTACGCGCTCTCTGTCCGCGTCCGCAATCCCATCAATTTCTTTGACAAACTCTACCAGATTGGGGATATATAAGGGATGTCCCAACACCGCGTTCCATTGTTCCGAAAAATACGCGCTGCCTGTTTTGACATCCCACCGAAACGTGATAATCTGGCTGGAACGGCAGACGATTTCATACTGCTCGTGTGTCAGCCTGGAGCGTTCATGCTCTGCCTTATATGCCTGTTTCACACTCTCCATCTCGCGACTCTGGCTGAGTTCTCTCTTTTCATAACGATATCTTTGAAAGTAGACAACCACACAGAGCAGCACCATCAACACATAGTTGTACTTCACCCCAAAAGAAACCGTCCGTCCCGCAGTGAACAGAAATAGCGCAGACATCCCACCCAGGTTCAGGGAAAAATAAAGCGGCTTCATCATAAATATCGCTGAAAAAGCCATAAAGGAAACAGACAGAGTCAGATTGCCCGGCGATTCCGAGCGTATGACATCGTAGATATTAAACATTGTCTGCCACAGAAGGAATAGCGTCACGCCCACCATGTGAATCCAGTACAGCTTCATACCACTTATTTTTCTTACTTTATCCAAATATAAGTACAGAACACAAAGCAGCAGCAGGGACAGATAAAAAGAAAAATAGATAAAGTTGTTGGGCGTACTGATTCCCGTTCCATTTGTCCTGAAAAAAACACGGTATAGATTAAACAGTTGAAACAATGCTGACAAAGTACTGATAAACAGACAAACAGACCTGTTTTTTTCTGCTGCCCTCTCCATATAATCCTTTTCAAATGTTCGTTTATCCATCCCCCATTACACTCCATCTACATATAACTATACGTGCCTATAAAACCTATATGCTTCACATTCCTACTTTGTATAAAGCTTTCTGAACTGTGGCTCCTCCCGCAGAAATATCTCAAGGTATTTCGGATTAAATACACCGCACTTGCCGTCCTTTATCATCTGCACCGCCTCGTCTGCCCCGAAAGCATCCTTGTAGCACCGCTTGCTCGTGAGGGCATCATACACATCTGCCAGGGAGACAATCTGTGCCCAGAGAGAAATCTCGTCCCCCTTCAGCCCATCCGGATATCCGCTGCCGTCATAGCGCTCGTGATGGTGCATCGCGATATCATATGCATACCGAAAAGCCTCATGTTCTCTCATCTGCGGGATTTTCTTCAAAAGCTCTCCGCCCTGCGTGGTATGCGTCTTCATAATCTCAAATTCTTCCGGTGTCAGTCTCCCCGGTTTATTGAGGATAGCGTCAGGTATGGCAATCTTACCCACATCGTGCATAATAGAGGCCAGCGAGATATCTATGATATCATCGTCGCTTAACCCCTCGCCCAATTCTGTATTTTTCAGCAGATGCTCTGTTATATCGTGAATCCGGCGGACATGCCCGCCCGACTCGCCGCTCCTGAATTCAATCGCTGTCGAAAGCGCCTCAATCATACCGATGTTCAGCTCGATAATATGCTCCTGCTGCGCAGCGATTTCATCCTGCTGCTCTTTCACCTTCGCCTTTAAACTGCGTCTCGCACTGAACAGTTCGATAACAGAACCGACACGCCGTTCTATAACAAACGGTATCACCGGCTTCGCAACAACGTCCATCACGCCCAGGCCATATGCTTTCTTAAGCGTATCGTCCGCCGTCTCTGAGGTAATGAGAAATATCGGTATATGCTCCGTAATGCCAAGCAGACTCATCTTCTCCAGAGCCTCGATGCCATCCATCACCGGCATAATCACATCCAGCAGTACAGCGCATATTTCCCCCTGGCGTTCCAGGAGTATATCCAGCGCTTCCTTTCCGTTTTCCGCCTCCATGACCCTATACCGGGATGCAAAAATATTCTCCAACACCGCTCTGTTTATCTCGCTGTCATCTACAATCAGTACTGTTCCGGTCTTCTTCTTTAAGTTTTTATCCACTCGTTTATCCTTCTTATCAAATAATTTTCTTTAGTATACCATTTTCCCTTTTTATATACAAGATTTAGAAAATTCAGGCTCAGGCAGATTTGTACGAATCAAATCAACCTGAGCCCCAAACAAGGAACGATTCTCTTTTATTTTATGAAGTCAAATCCTCTAAAACAACACTCTCCCGTATACTTTTTAACATTCTCTGTTTCATCCAATACTCGCACAGCTCCGGATGCCATCGCCTCCATCTCAAATTCGCCGGGATATGCCTCTACAGGCGCGATGAAGCCGCAGCTCTCTGTAATCCGGTGAACCAGGTCTTCATTGTAGACCATTCCTCCGCCCAGGAGAATCCCCTCCACTTTGCCCTGCAGGGCCGCCGCCATCGCGCCGATTCCTTTTGTAATCTGGTATATCATGGTATCCCACACAAGCCGGGCATACTGGTCGCCCTTATCAGCGCGGTCAAGCAGCTCCCGTGCATCAGAAATCCCCAGGTGACTGACAAATCCTCCACTCTTCGTGCACATCTGCTGTATTTCCTTCAAATCGTGCTCCTCGGCATATCCAAGCAAGTCTGCCACCGAAATGCTGCCGCAGCGGGTGGGAGCCATGGGGCCCTCCCCTCCCACAATGTCGTATCCGTCAATCATCCGACCGTTTCTGTGGGCGGAAATGGAAATTCCCCCGCCGATATGACACACGATAAAATTACACTCCTCATACTTTTTCCCGATTTTTTTCGCATGACGAATCGCCGTTTCCTTCAGATTCAGCGCGTGAAGGTGAATCACCCGGTACACGCCCTTTATACCGGTGAGCCTCGCCAAATCCTGAAGTTCATCTACATCCGGCGGATTTACCACATATGCCTTTGCTCCGTATTGCTCCGCGAACTGCTTGGCAATGCTGGGACCTAAACACGCCGGGTGGATGACTCCGTTCGCCGCATGGATGGAGTGGTCCAGCACCAAATCGTCTATCTCATACACGCCGCCCTCCATGGCGAGCAGCCCGCCTCCGCGACCAACACAGGCATCCAGGCCTGTCAAATCTATGTGATTCTCCTGAAGCAGTTCCCGGATGGTCTCCTCCCGGTATTTCAGCTGCTCTTCCAACGTCTGATACTGTGCCAGAACCTTTGCGTCATGGCTGACATTCGCTGAAAATATTTTTTCTTCTCCCTGAAACAGCGCAATTTTCGTTGATGTGGAACCTGGATTTACAGTAAACACTTTATAAGAACTCATTTTATCCTCCTTTTTCATATCGTTACAGCCCCTCCTTGCGTAAGCTGCAGCGGAATCGGCTGTGAACGGCAGACTCAATCCAGTCCGCGGGGGACTGGATTTTTCAACTCTCTATGCGTTATAATAGACACAGCTAAATCCGTCATTTTAGAAATATCCATACGCGATTTATACACATGCGCGGGAATCCGCCATTTACAGCAAGAAAGGAACCGTCATGCCTGCTATCTATTACGCCTATTACACTCCAATTTCACAAAACATCCCTGATATCAGCGCCCAGGAGCACAGCCTCGGACACCGTCTTCTTGTGCAGGGCTTAAAAGACCTGTACAGGCTTACTTACTCCTGTGAGCAGATGGACGCCCTGCTTGCAGCCGATGAGAATGGCAAACCTTATTTGCCAGGCTATCCTGACATCTTTTTTAACATCAGTCATTGCAGTGGACTCGTCGCCTGTGCTTTTGACCATCATCCCGTGGGGGTTGACGTGGAACTGCCCGGCTATTTTCCCGACATCCTCATCCGGCGCGCTCTGTCCCAGTCAGAAAAAGACTTCCTTCAGGCGGCAGGCAGCACCCCCGCATTGAAGCAGGAATGGTTTTATCGCCTGTGGACCCTGAAGGAAGCCTATGTGAAAAAATCCGGCTGCGGCGTAGATACGAATCTCACAGAATTTTCCTTTTCCTTTGACTTAAGCAAAACGCCTTATCAAATTCAATGTACCGACTCCGGCGTTTCGTGCTTTCAGGAAACATTATCTAAGGGGTATATCCTCTCCCTCTGCTATCTGGACAGCCAAACCCCTGTGACTTTAACAGACAGGAGCAATAGATAAGTCTGTCCAAACAGACCGTCCTACTTTTTACTGCCTGCTGCCCGCACAGCAGAAATGACGATATTTCCTTTGATTTCAGAGACCGGCGCTCCTCTGGAACAGTCGCAGACCACGCTGTTGAATCCCTGGAGCATCGGTCCGTACGCATCGGCGTGACCGAACTGCTGAATCAGTTTCACCGCCGTGTTTCCTACGTTTAAGTCCGGCCAAATCAGCACATTGGCTTTTCCTGCCACTTTGCTCTCTCGCAGGACCTTCTTCTTAGCTACCGCCGGGACAATCGCCGCATCTAACTGAAATTCCCCATCGATTGCCAAATCCGGGCGCAGCTCATTGGCAATTTTCAACGCCTCGGTCACTTTATCTATCAATTCCCCCTGTCCGCTTCCCAGCGTGGAATAGGATATCATGGCACATCTTGGCTCCCATCCTAAAAGTTCCCGTACCGTATCGCAGGCGGAGATGGCGATACTCGCCAATTGTTCCGCGTTGGGGTTTGTGCATACCGCGCTGTCACCGACAGCCAGCAGAGAGCCCTCGCTGCCCTCATATCCCGGTATATCCGCCAGACCAATACTGGAAATCGTGCTGATTCCCGGTTTCATACCGATAATCATCTGTCCTGCCATCAGGACATCCCCTGTGGTATTGTCAATCCCCGCGAACGTCACGTCCGCTTCCCCTACTTTTTCCATTGCCATGGCAAAGTATAAGGGGTCCTGCATACGCCGGCTCATAGCTTTTTCTTTAAAAATGGTATCCGGCAGGCTTACGTACTTTTCAATAATCTGCTGCTTATAGGTTTCATCATTGATATCCACAAAGGTGAAGACCGATACATCGTATCCCCTCTCCTTCGCGAGCTCTTTCAAAGCCTCTGCATCTCCCACCAGAACAGGGATAATATACCCTTCTTTCCCTGTCTCATATGCCGCCTGCATCATCTTTTCATTGGCAGCTTCCGGAAAGGCAACCCGCTTAACATCCGTCTTTGCTCTCTTATAAATCTCATCTAAAACGCTCATAGATTGTTCCTCCGATGCCTCTTATTCATCCAACTCAAAGAATAATGTGGTATACCTTCCCATATCATAGAAGACCGGGCGCACCCGCACCGGAAGTTTTCCTTCTATCTCGCGTGCTTTTTTCTTATTGATTCCTAAGATTACCGCATTGATGGAAGGACCTTCATCAAACTGCACTTCGCCGCACACATATTTCAGCCCTCTGTCCTCGAGTTCCAGTCTGGCATTTAACACTCCCGTAAATACAAAGCTCTTCAGCTCGCCTTTTCCGCTCAATGTCATCCATTCCGTCTCATGATATCCGCAGCTGTTGCAGGCTAAATGCGGCGGGAACTCAACCGCCCCGCATTCCTTGCACTTTCTTGCGTAGATTGTGCCTTCTTTTAAACCATTCCAGAACTTTTCTACTATGTGTTCCGGATTCCAAAATTCTTCTGCTTTCATTCTTTCAGCGCTCATTTCAAAACCTCCTGTTCTCTAATTAAAATTTTGATTCCAGGATGATTGCGCGGACATTCTGTGCGCCGCCAAATCCTCTCAGGAATGTGCGTTTCGGAAGTTTCTTTATCTGACGTTCACCGGCTTCTCCCCGCATCTGGGTGACTGCCTCGAAGACATCCGCCATACCGGAAGCCCCAAACGCATGACCGTAGGAGGTTCTTCCGCCGTTGGTATTCATAGGCTTATCCCCATCATATGCAATTCTTCCATCCAGTACGTATTTCCATCCCTCTCCTTTGGGAAGGTAGCCAATTTCCTCTGCCGCCAGAAATGCGGAAGAGCCGATGAAATCATTGACATACAGAAGGTCTATATCGTCCGCGGTAAGCCCCGTCAGTTCAAATACCTGGCGCGCTGCCTCTGCCGTTGCCTTTTTCTCCAGATGAGGTACAATCGCATCCAGCACAGAAGCTCCGATTCCCAGTACCTCCACCGGCTTGTCTGTAAATTGTTTTGCCATCTCTGTGGGCACCACGATACAAGCCGCTGCTCCGTCCGCCACACAGGAATCACTTGCCGTTCTTAAATACTGTGTCATTTTCGGATTGCTGGGGGACTTCATAAATTCCCACACGTCATCATATCCCGCCTCTTTTGCCATCTCCTCAAACGGAGTCCGGCGTATCGCGCGCGGGCAGAGCGCCGCCGCACGGCGGAAATGGTATGCCTGATGGGAGAGCACGTCGTCAATCTCGTCCGCGCTCAACCCGTTTTCTTTTGCGTAATAGTTAATCCAGTCATCATGGTTCATGCCCGGACCGCCGCCGAGATACCGTCCATAGGCGCGGTCAAAAATAGAATCCAAATCCGGGAACAGTACTTCCGAAGTCAGCGGCACTCGCATGTGGTCCGGTGTATTTCCGTCCGGCATCCCGGTTCCCTGCTCACTGCACCCTGTCAGGACAATATCGTAGGCGCCGCTGGCAACTGCCATCACAGCTTCCTCTAAAGCGATATACCCGGTGCAGCATCCTTCTGAGTGGGAGAGAGAACCTTTCCCCCTCATTCCGAACCAGTCTGCCACCTGAAGATTCGGTGTGATACAGTGATTTAATACGTGCGGATTGGCAGAGCCGTGAAAGAAATACTGTACATCTCTCGGCTCCACTCCCGCGTCTTTCATGGCATCCAGCGCCGCATGTCCGAAAAGTTCCCCGTTTGTAAGCCCTTTATACGTTTGATTCTCCACACCGTTGAAAAAAGGTGTCGCGCCTATCCCGACGATGGAGACACTTCTCAAGTTTTTTCCTAATTTTACATTGTTTACCATACCTGTTCTCCTTACATTTCATCCATCACAAAATCAACAAGAGCTCCGATGGTCTCGAACTTTCCAAAGCGCGCAACCGGAATCATGACATCAAACTCATTCTCGATAGAAGCCGTCATCGCCACACGCTGTGAAGATGCCACTCCAAGCTCCTCAGAAATATTTGTATCTTCCTTGATTTCAGATGCTTCTTTGTTAAATGCCATTGCCGCAAATTCAATCATTTTTGCCAAAACTTCTTCTCTTGTCATGACTGTTCCTCCTTTTTCTATAAAAGTGTCCCTGAATCTATACAGGAACTTTTTTTCCTATTCAGTTATTATGATAATAGGGCCACTCGTTAAAGCGATTGTCCCCGGTCCGTTTCGGTTTCTCCAGCGTTACTTTGCCGGTCGCCGCCCACTCTGCTCCTCTGACGAGAATGGTCACATAGTTCAGGCGACGGTATGTGTCAATGCCGTGCCCGATGCTGCATCCGAAGACTCTGCCTTCGCCGTAATAATTTTTCCAGATGACCGGCTGCATGGTGTTGACTCCGCGCATATTCTCCAATTTCCCATCAGGGATATACACCGGATGGTGTTTCGGCGGCCACCAGTCTTTCTGGTACAGTTTTATATCATCGTAGATGGCGCCCAGCACTTCTTTTTTCCCCGGCATCTCCTGCACACCGCTGAACAAATCGTCCCCGATAATCATGAAGTCTTCGATGTCTTTCATAATCGGGTCTTCCGGCGCCACATTCTGTACCACAAGGTCATCCTCCGGACATTTTCTGCCTTCGGGCATCGTCAGATAATAGCCCCACATTTCCTTGTATTCATCCGGCAGTCCTTCCTCCAGCCAGACACTGGAGTGATGGATATAGAGTCCTTTTCCGCTCTTTACGAAATCGAAAAAGACCTTTTCCGCGCCCGGCTCCCAACGCTCATAGGATGCCGTCGGTTCCGTTTTGCCGTCGTAGTTCAGAAAAATCAAGTCGTATCCATCCAGGGTCTTTTGTGTGGCTCCGTTAAATTCCTCTACCACTTTCACCTCAAACCGCCCGGTAGACTCCAGCATCGTGCGGATTGCCTCATTTGCTTTCGGGTAATAGTGCTCTGATGTCACTTTACCGGAAATCAGCATCACTTTAATCTTATCCATAATCGCTTCTCCTCTCTATCGCACAGGATGAACGCCTGCATTTGCAAAATATCCGTTCTCCTGTATATGGACGACTGTTTCCCTCAGCTCTTTCAAAGTGCCGTCCAACTGGCGGTACATCTTTATATAATACGGGTAAAGTTCATCGTAGACCTTTGCCCATTCTTCCACAGGTTCAATGACCTCTTTGACGTGTATAATCTCTTCCACCGCTTTGGAAAGATTGGGGAAAACTCCGACCTTGTGTCCGGCAATCAGAGCAGCGCCGACCGGTACATCCCCGGAAGTATCATCCAGCAGGTAGACCGGCATACGGAGCATGGAGGCTTTAATCTGGCACCAGGTGCGGCTTTTCGCCCCGCCGCCGCAGATGCGAAGTTTCTTGGCCTCGCCGCCTGATTTTCTCACGGTCTCGATGACATGCCGCACAGCGTAGGCAGTTCCTTCAAATACAGAACGGACTAAATCACTGCGCTTCATAAACATACTCATCCCGGTGAACATCCCTCTGGCATATTCATTCCACAGCGGCGCCCGCTCTCCCAAAAGGTAGGGGTAAAAGAATACCCCGCCGGAACCCGGTACAGACTCAAGAGCGATTTGATTCAAATAATCATAGATATTTACACCGCTCTTTTCTGCCGCCGCTCGTTCCTCGGCTCCCATTTTTTCAATGAACCACTTGATGGAAGCGCCGGTAGACTGAATGGGTGCATCAAAAATCCAGGGCATTCCCTGAATCGCGCAGGGCTTTGTGACAACCGGTACGTCCGGTTCACTCTGCTGCCTGCTTCCTACAAATACCAGGGAGGTGGTACCGGATGACTCCCCTGCCTCGCCCAGTTTGCTCAAACCCATAGCGTACATGGAAGCCATCGCATCGCTGCACCCCGCCAGTACCGGTATGCCTGCGGCAAGCCCGGTTTCTCTTGCTGCCGCGGCAGATACGGTGCCAATCACTTCATCAACGGGTACCAGCTTTGGCATGACTGCCTCTAAATCCACGCCAATCACATTGCCAATCTCCTGTGACCATGTCATGGTGCGAATATCCAGACACTGTGTCCGCGCCGCCTGGTCCAAATCACTGACCATGACGCCTGTCAGCTTCATATTCAGATAAGAGCTTGCCTGTATATAATATTTGGTCTTTGCGAACAATTCCGGTTCGTGTCTGCGAAACCACAGCATCTTGTTCGGCAGAAACGCCGCTGCCGGCTGACCTCCTACGATAGAGACAAATCGCTCTAATCCCATCCGCTCTACAATCTCATGTACTTCCCCCGCGGAACGCCCATCCTGGCAGGTCAGCGCATTCCTCAGCGGTCTGCGGTTTTCATCCAGCGGAAGGAGGGTTACTGTGTGGGAGCTGATAGCGATACCCTTTATCTGTGAAACCACTGTCTGCCCCGCCTTATGTGCGATTTCCCGGAAAATTTCAACGGTGTTGTTCCACCATTCTTCCGCGTTTTGTTCCACCATGGAGGGACCGCAATGGATGGTTGTGCTGGGACGGCTTGCCGATGCTACGATTTTTCCGTCTTCTCTTAAGAGTACTGCCTTCAGATTCGTTGTTCCGCAATCCATTCCAAGTAAATACTGCTCCATAATTCCCCTCATTCATTAAACTGCCTGGTCTGCCGCAATCAGTTCCTTCATCTTCTTTACTGCTTCTTCCGGCATCGGATTGTAGATTCCGGCAACCTTCGCGTACCACGTCGCCTGTGCCATCTCCTCTGTATAGACAGTCGCAGCCATCGCCGCCTTCATGTCTTTTCCACATGCGAACATTCCGTGGTTCTTAATCACTACCGCGCGTCCCTCTGCTCCGAGAGTCTCTACAACTTTCTCCGCCACGTCATCGCTGCCCGGCATTGTGAACGGCACAATCCCCACCGGAACAAATTCGCACTGCGGAGGTGTAATCGGAAGGAGTTCTCCGCCCATAGCCGCAATCGTAGCGAACATGCCGTGTGTATGTATTGTCGCTCTTACATCTTTTCTCGCTCTCATGACAGCCGTGTGCATCGGACACTCTGAAGATGGTTTAAAAGGACCGTCCAGCCATTTTCCATTCAAATCTACAATCGCAATCTGGTCTGCTGTCATGGTCTTATAGGAGATACCGCTGGGTGTAATAGCCACGACATCATCGTTGTCATCACGCATGGCAATGTTGCCGGAGGTTCCGTGAATCAGTCCCTGGTCCAGCGCATCTAAAATCGCATCCAACACAATTTTTCTCGTATTCTCATACTTCATTTTTTATTACTTCCTTTCTTTTTTTCACTTTTTTGTCTTTCTTTCTGACTCTGCTATCATTATATTTCTATCGCTTTACAGCCGCAATTTCATTATTTCCGCATATTTACGGCAAACCTTTGGTCCTGTCATTTTCCGGTTTTTATAAGGATAATGCCGCATAATATGCCTGATTGATTGCATGGTATATCTGACCCACATTTTTGCAGTCGCCGATGATATAATACTCATCCGCCTCATCGCACAGGGCATCCACCTTGTCATAAGGCGCGCGGAATCCAAGCGCACACACCACGGAGTCTGCCTCGACGGTGAACTCTTCTCCATCCTTTTCACAGACAACGCCTCCGGGGACGATTTCTTTTACCATAGTATCGGTGTAAAGCGTCGCCGCCTTTTTAATTTCCGGCATCAGACCGCCGCGGTAGAAGGAATTGACATCCTCCGCTACCTCATGCTTCATCTCAATGACAGAGCACTCTTTTCCCTCATGACAGAAGGAGACTGCCGCCTCCCCTCCTACCAGGCCTCCGCCCATGATTGCCACGCGCTGTCCCAATTTCTCCGGATGCAGCTCCGCGTCAATCGCCATAACTACATGAGGCAGTTCCATTCCTTTGATTGGCGGACGCAGCTCATTGGAGCCAATCGCCACAAACAGGGCATCCGGAGCGAAATCTCTCACATATTCCGGTGTCACTTCTGTATTGAGGATGACTGTAACACCTGCCTCTTTTACTCTCGCAGATAATACCTCACACAGCTTTGCGATATCCTGCTTGAAATAAGGCGCCCCCGCCGGATGCAGATTTCCGCCCAGCTTGTCCGCTCTCTCCACCAGGGTTACGTCGTGTCCCATGCGGGCGGCTGTGATTGCCGCTTCCATGCCCGCAGGACCGCCGCCTGCTATCAATACCTTCTTTGCTTTCTTCGTTTTGCACGGGTGCTCCAGCATATAGAGCTGCTGTCCCATCGTCGGGTTGACCGTGCATTTTACGGTTTCACTCTTGCTCGTCTCACCAAAACATTCATAACAGCGCAGGCAGGGAGTAATGTCCTGTGCACAGCCCATCAATGCTTTATTGGGAAGACAGGGGTCTGCCAGCAGCGCACGTCCGATTTCAACGATGTCAGCCTGCCCTGTGGCGATAATCTCTTCCATCTGCGCCGGGTCATTCAGAGAGCCCACACATGCCACCGGTTTCTTCACATGTTTCTTTACTTCCGCCGCGAGATAGACATTCACGCCCCGCTGATAAAATGCGGAAGGATGGGTACGGCAGAACATCGCGGGGTCCTCGTGGTTTCCGCAGGAGACATTGTATAAATCCACCTTATCTTCCACCATCTTTGCGACCTTTACACAGTCTTCCATATTCAGTCCCACATCCGTTAAATCATCCCCGGAAATGCGAATTTCAATGGGGAAACGCGGACCAACCGCCTTGCGCACCGCATCCAGAGCCAATAAAAGGAAACGGGCGCGGTTCTCCAGACTGCCGCCAAATTCGTCCGTCCTCTGATTCATGACCGGGGAGAGGAACTGGGAGAACAGCCATCCATGGGCGGCATGTACCTGCACCATATCAAATCCGCAGTCTTTACAGAGTTTCGCGGCTTTTCCGTAGGAGTCGGCAATCTCAAAAATCATCTCCCTGGACATCTCAAATACTTCACCCTCCGGTGTCATCTCATGGCTCGGTCCGTAGGCAACCGCACAGGTATCCTGGTCTCCGCCTACGCTGGCGAGACCGCCATATTTTCCGCCGTGGGAGAGCTGAATGTTTGCGTATGCCCCCGCATTGTGAATTGCGCGGGCAGCCTCCGCCATTCCCTGTTTTACGCCGAAAGAATCCAACTGCAGCTGTTTATTATGGGATTTTCCGGTAGCGGAATGTACGATTGCTTCCCCGTAGGTTACGACAGCCGCTCCGCCTTTTGCCTTTTCCTCCAGATAGGCAATCATCTCCGGAGTAAAATGTCCCTCTGTGGTAATCATACTAGGGCTCGTGGGAGCCCCGATAATCCTGTTTTTCATGCGGATATTTCCAATCCGAATAGGGGAAAATAGATGTGGATATTTCTCTTTTCCTATGTATTTCTGCTTTTCCATACAAACGACCTCCCGCTTATTTGCGCACTTTCCAGATATACTTTCCCGGCTCACCTTTCAGATAAGCGATGACTTCCTCGCCCATCATCGTGCCGGACCATTTGTCTACATCCGTTGTCAGACCTGCCATGTGAGGAGTACAAACGACATTTCTCATCTTTAAAACCGGGTGATTTTCCGGCACCGGTTCTTTCCAGTAGACATCGATGGCTGCCCCTGCGATTGTTTTATTCTGAAGCGCTTCCACAAAGTCCTTCTGGTCAATGACCGCTGCTCTTGCTGTGTTGATTACATAAGCAGTAGGTTTCATTTTATTGAACCACTCTTTATTCACAATTCCTTTGGTGGAAGGTACAACCGGGAGATGGATACTAATCATATCACTCTCCGCCAGCATGGTATCCAAATCTACCGCTCTGGCTCCGTCCGCTTCAATCTTATCCGCGGACAGATAGGGGTCATATGCCAGGATTTCCATACCAAATGCCTTCGCGCGCACAGCGACCTCGCGTCCAATCGCACCATATCCGGCGATTCCCAGCTTCTTTCCATACAGTTCGAAGCCGATACCGTAATCCATAAACGGGTGATTCTCATCCAACGGACCGAATGTGACATTCTTTACATCCGGCACATCATACAAATCTTCCATGGCTTCGCTGGTATGCTCTCCCTTCATAAGCCCGGCAGCGCTCAAGGTCATCTTTCTGGCTGCCGCAATCATCAGACCCACGGTAAACTCCGCAACTGCCACGCGGTTCCTGCCCGGCGTATAAGACAGGGAAAGCCCCGCCTCCTCAATCGCCGCATAGTCAACGGTGGCCGGAGTTCCTTTCGCCACTCCCATGAATTTCATGCCTGCTTCTGCCCACGCCCGGATGGTGTCTGCCCCGGCGTACTCATCACCTAATACGATGAGTTCATTTCCCATACATTCTTCGCGTGTCGTCTCCTCCACCGCATTTCCTTTTCCGTGTTTGAGTTCACCGCAGATTGTAATATCACAATACTCCTTGATAAACTCCATCTGTTTCTCCGGAATCGGAGTGCAAAGCGCCATTTTTTTCTTCATTTTTTTCTACCTCCATTATTTTTATGATTTATTACTTTCTTTTTTACCACTTCTCCATATACATGCCAGAACTGCCGAGACCGCCATACCGACTGCCGCAATCAGATAGACATGTCCTGTTGTCACCTCACCAAAGAACACCGATGAGGCGGTATTTAAGATTGTGGGCGAAACAAACTGCCCGAAACACATCCCGCAGGTAAAGCACGCGGATGCCATAGCCGCCGCGATAGGCGCCACAGCGTTGGAGACTGTGACCATCGCCGTGGGAATGAACACGCCCTGGGAAAATCCGCAGAATAAAGCCCCGATTGTCAGCATCGCCGTATTGGACGGAAAGAGTACCAAAAGCACCGCCCCTATGCTGAAGCTGAACATGGCTGCGGGGAGTGTATATTTTCCCGCGATTTTCGTAACTCCTCCCAGGATAAAACCGGCGACAATCTGTATGGCGGAAAATACTCCGGTCAAATTTCCGGAAACCGCTGTGTTGCCTGCCAGCGCGCCGCCCAGATGCATGGCGATATTCGTCGTAAACGTAATCAGGAATAAATATTCCAAAAATCCAAAGACAGAAGTCAGCGCCACCTCCTTATTCAGACGAATCTTTTCCGACCTCTCCGCCGCCGCTGTCTTTGTCTCCGGCAGACATACCGCAATCAGGACACAGGCGATAAATCCGATGACGTTGATAAAATAGGATGTCCTGAAATTCTCTGTTCCCAGCCATCCGCCTGCTGTCGTTATCACAACCATGCCGGCTCCGATGCTTGCCGCCTGGATTCCCATGACCGTCACACGTTCATCACCTTCAAAAAACTCCGCCACTACCGCTGTATTCAGTGTCGTTGCCAATCCCAGAGCGATGCCATATACGGTCCGCGATGCGAACAGAACCGGGAAGCTGTCCACAAACAGTGGAAGGAACCCTGTCACCCCCGCTACCAGGCTGCCAAAGATAAGGAGCTTTTTTTTGCTGATTTTTACTACCAGCCATCCGGATATGACCGCAACGACAATAGACACCATAGAGGGCGCTGTAACAAGCATCTGTACCAGACTGACGTCAATTCCCTGATAGTAATCCGCAATCTGTCCAAGTACCGGGGAAACACTGAACTGCAAACCCTGGATAAAGGAGATACATACAATTGCAATGATAATCCTTGTCTTTTTTGCTCTGCTCACAGATGTTCCTCCTTAAAACGCTTTCTCCAAAATAGAAAGGATATCTTCTTTCGTTATATTCTGGCACGGATTGAAGCCGAGAACCGGTTCTTTGAGCACATCGTCCGCCACCATATCGAAATCTTTTTTCTCAACTCCCTGCTCTGACAATGTTTTAATCTTCAATTCCCGAATCAGCTTTTTCAATTCTTCAGCCAGAAGATACTGGTCTTTTTCCATATCCCCTGAAACCGCAAGCCCTATCGATTTTGCCAGTTCCACCATTTTCTCCGGGCATGACGGCGCGTTATATTCCATTACATAAGGAAGTACGACCGCATTTGCCATTCCGTGCGCCAGACCGAAGTGCGCGCTCAATGTATGGGCGATGCCGTGTAAAGTTCATTCACTGCGTCTCTGCCGAATGTGATGTTGCTCTTAACAAAAAAGTTGAAACTCATCTTTTCATCCTGTCCTTTCTATCGTTCATTTTCCTTACATCCCTATCATACCTGTACCATTTTTCCATCTCAAATTGTCTTTTTCCTATTTAAAACGGCAATGTGATATGCTATACTTTTTTTATTCTATAAACGCCCTTCAGGTGGAGCGCACAAAGTCAGTGAAAAATACAAAAGAAGAAAGGGAGTGTGCCATACCATGGAAACATTAAATCTCACGCTGCGTCAGCGGAAAATTCTCCATATCATTCAAGATAAAACCGATTTTATCACCGGGCAGCAGCTGGCACAGGAGCTGAATGTCTCACCCCGCACTATCCGCAGTGATATTGTCGCTATTAACGATGCAATCGCGCTCCACGGCGCGCAGATACTTTCCGAGCGCAGTAAGGGGTATCTCTATCAGGCGCAGGACCCGGGGAAAATCAAAGAATTGAACCGCATAGACACTGCGTTTTTTACAAAAGAAGACAGGGTGCGTTATCTTACTTACCGTCTCTGTCTTTCCGATGAGCCATTAAATTTATATGACTTAGAAGATGAAATGTTCATCAGTCACACGACACAGATGTATGATTTGCACGCACTAAAACTCAACTATGTTTTAAATAAACCGAATATCCGTCTGACTCAGTCCAAAAACAACATTTGTTTTAAGCAGGACGAATATAAGATTCGCCAGATTCTGCTCCGCTTATTCCACGATGAATGGGACTACAATGCACATGACAATGCCTACTACCGCTATCACTTTCTGGATGAGGATGTCATGGAGGAGATTTTAGACGAAGTGCCTCTTCTTCTGAAACAGCATCACATCCGTATGGAAGACCCCAGCGTCATTGCCCTGGAGCTTTCTCTGGCAATCATGTATCATCGCTGCGAAACCGGACATTTTCTCTCCGACGAGGATGTTTCTGCTCATACCGATACAGATGCCCATCTGATGACTTTAGACCTCTTTCATTTTCTTGAAAGTGAATTCGGATGTTCTTTTCCGCAGTCTGAAAAGGAAAACATTTATCATCAGGTATCCGCGGCAAGCCTTCCCGACGTGTCCCCGATTACCCGTGCCACGGTCGCGGACTATATCGGTCCTGTCACAATTGATATTGGCAACCGATATCTGGAGATGATTTCCGAGACTTTCGGTCTGGATTTTTCAGGGGACGATGACTTTTACATCACACTGCTCCTCTACCTCCGGGCTCTGCAGACAAATCAAACCATATTTAATAAGCAGGGGAATATCAATACAGCAAAAGAATCTCTTTCCGCCGAACTGGAAATTGCCTGGCTGTTCCAGGGACTCTCTTTAGAGTACTTCGGTCATCAGCTCTCTGAAACCGAGCTGATTTACCTGTCACATTGTATCTCCGGAGCGCTGGAATTTTATTTTGTCACCCACCCGGAAAAGAAGCTGCGCACCGTCCTTTGCTGCCACCGCAACATGCCGTCTGCCTGGGCGCTCAAGCGCAAAGTATTGGGAGCTTTCAGCAATTATCTCGATATTACTGATTTGATTCCGGTCAATACCAAAAATGCTTTTGACTTTTCACAGACCAGCCTGGTTCTGTCGACAGTAAATAAAAATATTATCAAAGGACCGCATACAGATACTCTGCAAATCAGTTATCTGCTGACGCCATCTGACCTTTACAGCATCAGCAACTATATTCAACAGCATACGATTCGTTCGCTCTGTCCCAGCCCCGGTGTCGATTTGAAGAGCCTGTTTACCTCTGCTTTCTGGCATGAGAATGTCTCTCTTACGGAACGCTTTCCCATCATTGAGACACTTGCTACTGATTTCATCCGGGAAGGGATTGCCACTGAACAACACTTAACCTATATTTTGAAGCGGGAATCCATCTCTTCCTATACCACACGCCCTGGTCTTACCTTTCTGCACACGGTTCTGCCAGCGAAGAAAACACAGATTGCTTTTATGACTCTGAATCACAGGATTATATGGAATGGTCAAAAGATTCGTACCATCGTCATGGCAATGTTTCGAAAGAAAGACTTAAATCTGCTGTTCCGCCTGAAACATATTTTTTCCGGTACAGCATATGACCTTGACAGTTTGAAAATGATGAAATCGCAGAAAGAGGTTACCGACTTCTTCCTGAATCTGCTTTCCCTTTCTGCGGATGTATAAACACAGAAATCGATATAAACCGACAGCCCTTTTTCTTTTTCAATGAATAAATTTCAGGGGCAGATGTGACTCATGTGAGCTGCACCTGCCCCTGTTTTGGACTGCCAATTTTCCGACATTCCCTTTTCAATATTTTATTCTGAAGCTGATTTTTCTTCTTTCTCATTAAGAGGCTGGTTTTTCTTCCTCTTTCTTTGCGAAGCCAGGTTTTGCTAAGCCCATAAATGCAATCAAACCTACTACCATAAGAATTGCACCGCATACATAGGGAATCTTGTAGCTTCCTGTGATTCCATAGAACAGTGCGAAGAATGCCGGTCCTACTGCTCCAACTACCTGAATGATGGGCTGCATAACGCCGTATCCGCTGGCAAAACTCGGTCCAAATTCTTCTATACACAGGGAAGCCGGCCAGTTAGCCGCACCACCTACTACTACACCAATACATACAAGAGATACCCATACCAGTACAATATTGCCTGTCAGATTACAGAGCATAGCCACCAGTCCGAAAACATATGTTGTGCAGGCTGCTTTTCTCGCGCCAATCTTGGAATCAATCACACCGCAGATGTAAGACCCCGGCAGAGCAAATAATCCGGAAGCTAACATCATCAAACCCGCGCTCTGCGGATTGATACCTATTTCCAAAAGTCTCGGATACAACTGTACCATCAATCCACTTGCAAACAGAAGCTGCACGCCTAATGTGATTCCATGTATCCAAACCTGCGGAGTGGCGAGCAATTTCTTTGTCGTCCACATCGGATTTGGTTTTCCTTCTTCTTCCTTGCTCTCTCCTACCTCGCCATTATCAGGAACATATCCGCGGTCCGCCGGATTGTCGGACAAAAGGAAAATCAGAATCAACATCGCAACCATCGCAATCAAAATAAACGGAAGGAATCCGCCGACAGAACCCATGACTCCATATCCAGCCTGATAAATCATTGTCGCGACACCGGAGCAGAGCGGGATTCCCATGGTTACGATTCCCATTACCAATCCCTTTTTCTTTGGAAACCACTTTGCAAACATAACAGGCGCTAACTGATAACCGATTCCGCATGAAATACCGTTTGCCAGAATCAGACATACCGCAAAAATTCCCAGATTTGCTGTGGCGCCGAGTCCAACCATTACTACCGCATAAATGATAAAACAACCGATGCTCAATTTCTTTGCAGAATATTTTGCTGCTAAACGTCCAAGAACAAAGCATGCGACAATATTGGCGATGGAACCTGCTGAAATCAGACTGGTAAGAAATGCCGCATTCCATCCGCGCAGCTCTGCAAGAGTTCCTGAAGCAGCATTCATTGCACTACCTACTGCTGTGGCTGTAAAGTAAGCCAGAAATCCATAGATAAGCAAAATCCAGCCCTTCCCATATCCCTTTTTCATTTAATAAATACCTTCTTTCTCTTTATTTCTAATCCCGGAATCAGTATGTATTACTTTTAAAAGCTTTGTTGATATTAAGGTATCATTAAATTTTTCCACCCTCAACTTTGAAATTTCCGCTTTCATGTGGAATTTTTTTGTTTAAGGGGAATGCTCTCCCCTTATCGACTAAGTATGCTCTTGTATAGGGAGGGTGCTGAAATGGGCAAGTCCGTCATACACAAAAACGGTCCCTTGAAATCAAGAGACCGTACATCCTCATTCCATACTCTCACCTCTGTCTCCGCATCGGAAGTTGCCTACACAAAGCTTGGTCATCGCTCTGACTGACAGTTGGGCAATAAGCTCCTCCAACGTTGCCCGGCTATCCCGCACATCAGATAGATGGCAGCAATTACTTTTCAAAACACTGTGGATTGAGCAGGAAGTCATAGATGTTGATGGTTAAAATGCCATACTCGTCATAATACGGCTGAACAATATCTTTGGTAATGATGATTTTCTTGAAGGAATCTCCAATCTTTCTGAACGGTCTGGTTTCCTGAATACGTTTTGCTTCATCAGGCAGCGAATAAGCTGACTGGATGTAGTATCTGGAAGAGCCAAGGTTGCAGACAAAATCTACTTCCAGTTGCTTGCGAACCACCTTGCCTCCCTTATCCTTTTCGGCAATCGGCATTACACCTACATCCACGCTGTAACCACGCATCCGAAGTTCGTTGTAAATCACATTCTCCATAGAATGGGTCTGTTCAAACTGGCGGAAGTTAATTCTGGCATTACGAAGCCCAAGGTCAGAGAAATAATATTTTTTTGGAGTTTCAATATAAGCTTTTCCTTTGATGTCATATCTCTGTGCCGATTCAATCAGGAAAGAGTTCTCAAAATAATCCAGATATTTTTTTATGGTTGCAGAAGTAATTTTGGATTTCTTCACAGTCTTGAAAGTATTCTTCAGCTTTTCAGGATTGGTCAGAGAGCCAATGGCAGAGGAAAGTCTGTTCAACAAATCTTCTAGTTCTCCGATGTTCTTCACACGATTTCTCTGGGTAATATCCCGAATATATATCTCATTGAACAAATTTTGCAATGCGGCAGCCTTGTCTCCGGCATCCTCACGCAGAACAACCAGAGGTATGCCGCCATAAAGCATATACTCGGACAGTCCCATATACTTGTCACCTTTATATACAGTCATAAATTCCGCAAAACTCAACGGATACATATGAACTTCATCACCACGACCGGCAAATTCCGTAGCTATATCTTTGGACAGGAGTTTTTTTCAACTACACACAGTTTTCTATTCTATTATACCCATGTAATTGCCGAAAAACAACACAACCGTTGAGTTTTAGAATAGATTTTTGCAACCTGATACAGTTTTCTATTCTATAACTGTCTTTTTTATAGTATATGCAAGGTCCCCCTGAATAATAAAAATAACCCGACAGCAAAACGTTAATTTTACTATCGGGCAACACCTACAACTCCCCCTGTTGGACTCGAACCAACGACAACTCGGTTAACAGCCGAGTGCTCTAC
>UQKK01000033.1 GCA_900541505.1 uncultured Ruminococcus sp. | reverse complement strand
GGACATCAGACAAGAAGATGGAACCCGAAAATGGCTCCGTACATTTACACAGAGAGAAATGGTATTTATATCATCGACCTGCAGAAATCTGTAGGAATGGTTGATGATGCATATAAAGCTGTTTCTGACATCGCTGCAGAGGGCGGCACAATCCTTTTCGTAGGAACAAAGAAACAGGCGCAGGATGCCATCAAGACAGAGGCAGAGCGCTGCGGAATGTTCTATGTAAACGAGAGATGGCTGGGCGGTATGCTCACAAACTTCAAGACAATCCAGAGCAGAGTTGAGCGTCTGAAAGAAATCGAGAGAATGTCAGAAGACGGCACATTTGATGTACTGCCGAAGAAAGAAGTTATCGCACTGCGTAAAGAGTGGGCGAAATTGGAGAAGAACCTCGGCGGTATCAAGGATATGAAGAGAATCCCGGATGCTATCTTTATCGTAGACCCGAAGAAAGAGAGAATCTGCGTTCAGGAAGCACATGCGTTAGGTATTCCGCTGATTGGAATCTGTGATACAAACTGTGACCCGGAAGAACTGGATTATGTCATCCCAGGAAACGATGATGCAATCAGAGCAGTCAAACTGATTGTATCCAAGATGGCAGATGCAGTTATCGAGGCAAACCAGGGCGAGACCGGTGCAGAGGAAATGTATTACGAGGAAGCTGAAGAAGCTGTAGCAGCAGAGACAGAAGAAGCTGAAGAGACTGTAGAAGCTTAATAATTTGAACGGGAATGCTTCAGCCTGACATGACAGGTTGGAGCATTTTTTGGAGAAACTAAGAAATTATTAAATGGAGGAAATAAGAATGGCAATCACAGCAGGAATGGTAAAAGAGTTAAGAGAAATGACAGGCGCAGGCATGATGGACTGTAAGAAAGCTCTTACAGAGACAAACGGCGACATGGATGCAGCAGTAGAGTTCCTGAGAAAGAACGGACAGGCTAAGGCTGAGAAGAAAGCAGGAAGAATCGCTGCAGAAGGTATCGTTAAGGCTGTTGTTAAAGATGACAAGGTAGCTGCAATTGTTGAAGTAAACTCTGAGACAGACTTTGTTGCAAAAAATGAAGAGTTCCAGAGCTTTGTAGAGGAAGTTGTAAATCAGGCTGCAGACTCTAACGCAGCAGATATGGATGCGTTCATGGCAGAGGCATGGGCTTCTGATACTTCCAAGACAGTAAAGGATGCGCTGGTAGAGAAAATCGCGGTAATCGGCGAGAACCTGAACATCAGAAGATTTGAGAAAGTGACAGCAGACAACGGCTGTGTTGTATCCTACATCCACGGCGGCGGACGTATCGGCGTTCTCATCGAGGCAGACACAGATGTTGTAAATGACGACATCAAGGCTTGCTTAAGGAACGTAGCTATGCAGGTAGCAGCGATGTCTCCGAAATATGTATCCCGTGACGAAGTGTCCCAGGAATACTTAGACCACGAGAAAGAAATCCTTCTCGCGGCAGCTAAGAAAGAGAACGAAGAGAGCAAGAAGCCGAAGCCGGACAACATCATCGAGAAGATGATTGTCGGACGTCTCAACAAGGAATTGAAAGAAATCTGCCTGTTAGACCAGGTATATGTTCAGGATTCTGACCTGACAGTTGGAAAATACGTAGAAAAAGTTGCAAAAGAGAACAATGCAAACGTAACTGTAAAGAAAATGGTTCGTTTCGAGACAGGCGAAGGTCTGGAGAAGAAAGTAGACGACTTTGCAGCTGAAGTAGCGGCACAGGCTGGAATGTAATATAAACGCTGCAAAACAACAGATACAGCTAAGCAGACAAGAGCTTCGGACAGTCCGGAGCTCTTTTGGCACCTCCAACCTCAGGCATATTGACAAATTTTCCCTCATAGTATAAACTATACTTAATTTATCCGGGGAAGAAGTGATACAGGGACGTATGTACTTTGCAGGTCATATGTCTCTTTATTTTTTGCCGGATAAGGTATCCTCCCTATATAAGAGCATACACTTCAACATACATGTTTTCTTGACGATGTATGCTCTTATATAGAGAGAAGGAAAATGCACAGAGAGGGGCGATAAAAATGTACGATGCAGTCAATGGATTTGTGACGGCAGTCAATGACAAGGTCTGGGGATGGGGAATGATTCTTCTCCTTCTGGGGACGCATGTTTTTATGACTATACGGACAGGTGGGATTCAGAGAAAGGTCTTTAAGGGGATTCGTTTATCTGTCTCCAAGGAACCGGACGCGGAAGGAGAGGTATCCCAGTTTGGCGCGCTGACAACGGCTTTGGCGGCGACCATCGGTACGGGAAATATCATCGGGGTCGGCACGGCGATTGCGCTGGGAGGTCCCGGAGCAGTTCTGTGGTGCTGGCTGACTGGTGTTTTCGGGATTGCCACGAAATACAGTGAGTCTTTGATTTCCGTAAAATACCGGGTGAAGTCAAGGGACGGCAGAATGTTAGGCGGGGCGATGTACGCGCTGGAGCGCGGTCTGCATATGAAATGGCTGGGAATCATTTTCGCGGTGTTTGGCGGACTTGCTTCCTTTGGGATTGGATGTGCGACACAGGTCAATGCCATTGCTTCTGTCTGCAATCAAAATCTCGGTATCCCGGAATGGGCAGTGGGTGTGGTTGTAGCGATTCTGGTGGCACTTGTCATATTCGGCGGAATCAAGTCAATTGCCAGAGTATGTGAGAAGCTGGTGCCCTTTATGGCAATCTTCTATGTATTGGGATGTATCATTATATTGTGTTTCAATTATGATTATCTGATTCCGGCGTTGAAGACCATTGTGGAGCTGGCGTTCCAGCCGGGCGCGGCGGCTGGCGGTCTGGTTGGCAGAGGAATCGTGGAGGCGCTCCATTTTGGAGTTGCGCGAGGACTGTTCTCCAACGAATCCGGTATGGGCTCCGCTCCCATCGCGGCGGCAGCGGCACAGACGAGAAATCCGGTACGGCAGGCGCTTGTCTCCAGTACTGGCACTTTCTGGGATACGGTTGTAGTCTGCGCCATGACCGGTCTGGTGCTGGTGACAAGTATCATGAAAAATCCTTCCATTGATATGGGAGCAATCAAAGACGGCGGCGATTTGACAAGTCTTGCCTTCGCACAGATTCCGGTGCTGGGACCTGTCATTTTGGTGCTGGGTATCATCTCCTTCGCCTTTTCCACTGTTTTGGGGTGGGCGTACTACGGTGAGCGCTGTATGGAGTATTTTGCGGGAAAATGGGTGCTTATCCCGTACCGTTTCCTGTATATCGTGGTGGCAGTGATAGCGCCAATTGTATCGCTGAATCTGGTTTGGCTGATTGCAGATACACTCAATGCGCTTATGGCAATTCCGAATCTGATAGCGGTGCTGCTTTTATCGCCGGTTATCGTGGCGGAGACGAAGAAGTATTTAAATCATATAGACGAGAAGGATACGACCCCTGTGCCGTATGAGGATGAGTAGAGGTTGTTGTGCCGGAATGAGCAGGAATAAGCCCTGCTGCGTCGTATCGGAATGAGCAGGAATAAGCCCTGCTGCGCCGTATGAGGATGAGTAGAAATTAGCCCTGCTGTGCCGTATCAGGCTGCGTAAAGTTACGCGGTAAGATACTGGCGGCAGGGCTTTTAACGATTATAGGTGAGGCTGCTTCCAGTTTTCTGATAAGAATTTAAGGATATCGATGGCTTTGGGCGGACATCCCTGCAGCGTTTTGGCGAAGCAGGAGGTGCACTGTCCAACACCGATTTCCCCGGTTTTATCCCGGTATCCCTGCCCGATGGCGATTTTCGGCAGAGATTTTTTTAGGCGACCGCTGTCATCCAGCCTTGCCAAGGCATAGATGAGAGAACCATAACACGCGCTGCAGGCGTCCGAGGGAGCTGCGTAACGGGAAAGGCTTTGTACCCGCCTTGTAGGTGGGAGACTCTGTTCTCTGGACTGGGGCGGGTTGACATAAATCAGATTGGCATTTTTCAAATCGGTACTTCCCACGCCAAGTTCTTCCGCAAGCGGAATATAGGGAACATCTTCCGGGGAGTATCCCATGGTCTCACAGACAAAGGCATCGCAGAGGACCGGGTCGCGAAAGCCCAGGATACGATTCATTTCTACAGGATTTCCGCCTTCTTCAAAGTCTAAATCCCCACAGATATTATCAACAAGAATAAAATCATTGCGGGCGATGGTGTTTAAATGCGCGATGGGTTTGTGCAGCCCCATAGTGTGGAAACGGCGTTTTTCACTGTTGGGGATGACACCCTTATTATTTTTGAGTGCGCAGGTCACCAAAGTCTGGCAATGCCCCTTTAATACAGGCAGATTTATCATAAAATCTGTCTGATGCGCCTGGTCGCACAGTTTAATCTTCATGCCTTGGGCGTTATATTCTGTCCAGGAATCTTTCTGCAAATCCACAAAAGGCACATCATATTTCTTCAAAATGGGTCTGTATCCCACCACATCCAGCACATCCTGTGTGCGGTCTCCCACCCAGGAGCCTTCCATAACGGTGACATCAGAAAATCCGTTTTCCCGCAGATATTCCAAAGCGCCCTCCAGGATTTCCGCGTGTGTGGTGGCTCCGGCAGAGGGTGGTGTGGTCGTGACGAGATTGGGCTTGAGCGCTACTTTCTTTTGTTTATCGCCGATGAGTTCTGTTAAATTGGCGGTCTCAAGGACCTTCTTTGCCATTTTTTTGTAGTCCAGCCCGTGGGCGAGGATAATATCATTCTTTTTCATGGAATCTCCTTTCTTGTGCGATACAGCACCGTTTCTGTACGATGTGTTATCTTTTTCGGGTTATGCGGCAGTGGAGGCCGTATTTGCCTTGAGGTAACTTTTTATCTTGAAAAGGAACCAACTGAATAAAGTCAGTCCTTTCAATACACTGGAAATGGTGATTGCCCACCAGATTCCGTTGAGTCCCAGAGGCGTGAGGATGAGCAGGAGAGCAAGAGGAATCCGGGCAGCGGTTAAAAGGATTCCCTCCACAGCGGGCGGAATGGTATGACCCAACCCGTTGAATGCCCCGGCGGTGGTAATCTCCATACACATAAAGAGCTGGGATACGGCGAGGATGCGCAGATAATCTACGCCCATCGGCAAAAGCTCCGGCTCTGTGATAAAGATGCTAAAAATCGGTTCCGGGAAGGCAAAGAGTATGAATGTGGTAAAAGCGCCCCACAGAAGGACAACGGTCATGGCACAGCGATAGCCTTTGCGGACGCGGACCTGGTTCCCGGCACCGAAATTCTGTGCCACAAAGGAATTGACAGCAGCCGCGAAACCGTCTGACGTCATCCAGGAGATGGATTCAATCTGCGAACCCACCTTCTGTACAGCGATGGCGGCATCCCCGAAGCCGGAAATCACGCGGGCAATGACCATGGAAATGCCGGAAAAAATCATACTCTGCACAGCAGTGGGAAAGCCAATCCGCATGAGTTCCCGGATGATTGCCGTATCCGGGCGTTTCAGCAGTCTGACGCGGCAAAATAGAAAAGTGTCCCGGATGGAAGCGGGAATAAACACAGCGGTGACGACCGCCTGGGCGAAGACCGTGGCGACAGCGGCTCCGGCGACCTTCATTTCCGGAAAAGGACCGATGCCGAAGATGAGCACCGGGTCCAGAATGATGTTGATGACGAGCCCCACTGCCGTTGCCAGAAAGGAGATACGGCTGTTCCCCATGGCGGTGTAGATTCCGGTCAGCGCCTGATTCAAAAAGGAAAAGACAACAAGTCCGCAGGTAATCATCAGATAGATTCGGGCATCCGCTACCACATCCGGGCTTGTGAGGCGGAAAAATCCAATCAGCGGTCTGTTAAGGAGGACAGTCAAAAGCCCGTATAATACACCCAGAAACATGGTGAGCTGGAGGGCGTTTTTCGCATAGCAGGCAGCAAGAGCGACTTTTCCTTCCCCGATGGAATGTCCCACTTTCACCTGCCCGCCGATGCGCGAGAGGGTGGCGATGCCGTTGGCAAACCACATGTACATCCCGGCAGCGCCCACGGCAGCAACAGCATTGCTGCTGATGCGTCCTATCCAAATCATATCGGTCATATTGTAAGCCATCTGGACGAGGGAGGTCGCCATGATGGGAACGGCAAGTTTTGTCAGGGAGGAGAGGATATCCCCTTCCAGGAGGTTGATATTTCTGCTCATAGTCTTCTAAGTAGTCCTTTCTGCCAGGTCTGTGCGGGAAAACATACCTTATGACTGCTGCTTCCCCTCGCAGAGACGGCATCGTTTTATGCTGAGATTAAAATATCACAATTTGCCGAAAATGTATAGTAACGTTAAAACAAGAAAGACTTTCCTTTTTCGGAAACTTTCTTGTAAGAACGGCATATATAGATTATAATACTTCTATATTGCATTTTACGTGTGCAGAAAAGAGGAAGAGAGGAATCTAAAACTATGAAGAAAATATTCAGCAGTCTGCCGTTTCGACTTTTACTGGGAGTGGTCATCGGAATCCTGGTGGGTCAGGTAGCAGGGGTGAGCGTGATGAACGTTGTTGTAACGGTGAAATATGTGTTGGGACAGTTTATTAATTTCTGTGTGCCGCTCATTATCATCGGTTTTATCGCGCCGTCCATTACAAAATTGGGCAACAATGCTTCCCGTATGCTGGGGGTGGCAATCGTTTGTGCCTATATATCTTCCATACTTGCCGCATTTATGGCGATGGGAGCAGGGTACGGGCTGATTCCGCATCTGTCCATTGTATCGGAAGTGGATGGATTGAAAGAGCTGCCGGAGGTTGTGTTCCAGTTAGACATTCCGCAGATTATGTCCGTGATGAGTGCTCTGGTATTCTCGGTCCTGGTCGGGCTTGCCGCTACATGGACAAAGGCACGCACCATCACAAATGTACTGGATGAATTTCAGAAAATCGTACTGGAAGTGGTATCAAGGATTGTGATACCCGTTCTGCCGATATTTATCGCGTTTACGTTCTGCGCGCTGTCTTATGAAGGAACCATCACGAAACAGCTTCCGGTCTTCATTAAGATTGTGCTTATCGTTATGGCGGGACATTATATCTGGCTGGCAGTGCTCTACCTTGTGGGCGGGCTCTACTCGAAGAGCAATCCGCTTAACGTGGTGAAAAATTATGGACCTGCTTACATCACAGCAGTGGGGACGATGTCTTCAGCGGCGACGCTGGCGGTGGCGCTGCGCTGCGCGAAGAAATCGGAGCCTACGCTGCGGGACGATATGGTTGATTTCGGGATTCCGCTGTTTGCAAATATCCATCTGTGCGGCTCCGTGCTGACAGAAGTGTTCTTTGTCATGACGGTGTCCCAGATTCTTTACGGCGAGATTCCTTCACTGGGAACGATGATTCTGTTCTGCCTGCTGCTCGGCATTTTTGCCATTGGAGCACCGGGAGTACCGGGCGGTACTGTCATGGCGTCTCTTGGTCTCATCACGGGTGTGCTGGGATTTGACGAGACAGGTACAGCGCTGATGCTGACCATCTTCGCCCTGCAGGACAGCTTTGGTACGGCATGCAATATCACAGGGGACGGAGCGCTCACCATGATTTTGACGGGCTATGTGAAGCGGCATAAGATTGAGGAACAGAGGCTGCACATAGATTTATAAAGATTAAAAAATTTACTTTACAACAGCCGGAGTATTTTGTATAATAGTCATCGTTGTAAAACGGCAATCAAAAGATATGCTTTTCATCTGAAAGGCATATCTTTTTTTGAGGCGGTGCAACGAGCCAAAGTGAGGGCTTTTTCTAAAACTTTGGCGTCGGCTTATACCTTATACATCCGGAACGTACCTGTCGGCACTTCCGGGGATTGAGAAATTGAAATTGTAATGGAAAGGAAATGACATATGACAAACGATATGACGAACGGCAGACCTCTGGGAATCATCGTGCGTTTTATGATACCGATGTGCCTGGGGAATATTTTTCAGCAGCTTTATAATCTGGCAGACTCTATCATTGCGGGACAGTTTATCGGGGTGGATGCTCTCGCCGCTATAGGCGCGACATCGGCGCTGATGTTTTTTGTCACCGGATGGCTCCAGGGATTGGCGAGTGGATTCGCAATCCTGGTGGCGCAATGGTTTGGAGCAAAGAAGCTTGATGTGATGCGGCATTATGTAGCCATGTCCATCTATCTGATGGCGGCGTTTTCTGTTGTTATGACAGTGGGGTTGGAAATTGCCAATATTCCCATCCTGCATCTGATGAATTCACCGGATAATCTGATTGGGGATATCGGCGCCTATATGGGAGTTATCTACGCCGGGCTGTTCGTGACTTCTGCCTATAATTTTCTGGCGGCGGTACTGCGCGCTCTGGGAGACTCAAAATCGCCACTGTATTTTCTGATGATATCCGCGGCAATCAATGTGGTACTAGATATTGTCTTTATTGTTCAGTTTGACATGGGCGTTGCGGGATGTGCTTATGCCACGGTCATTGCGCAGGCAATTTCCGCGCTGCTCTGCCTTATATATGTTATCAAGAAGTTTCCTATCCTGCACCTGAAACGGGAGGATTTTCGGATTTCCGCAAGGAGCATGGCAAAGCTTCTGGGGCTGGGGATTCCTATGGGGCTGCAGTTTTCCATCACAGCGCTGGGGACTATCATTGTGCAGGGTGCTGTCAATGTATACGGCGCAGTGTACATCGCCGGATTTTCGGCGGCGAGCAAGATGCAGAATATCATTGCCACAGTATTTGCCTCCTTCGGGGCGACAGTGGCAACCTTTGTGGGACAGAACCGGGGCGCCGGAAAAATGGACCGGGTAAGGAGCGGTGTGCGCTGTACCCAGTGGATGATACTGGGATGGAGTGTGGTGATGATGGCTGCAATCTATCTTTTCGGGAAGTATATGGTGCTCCTCTTTATCAGTAGTTCGGAAAAGCAGGTCATCGATGCGGCGGTCATCTATTTCAGGACAGTGGCATGGTGTTATCCTTTCCTGGGATGTATCTTTTTATACCGCAATGCGCTGCAGGGGATGGGAAACGGTATCGTTCCCATGCTGGGCGGCGTGTTCGAACTGCTCGCCAGGGCGGGAATCGTCCTTATCGTATCCGGTAGGACCGGATTCGCGGGAGTCTGCCTGACTGACCCGGCGGCATGGATAGCAGCGCTGATTCCCCTTGTACCTTTCTATTTCTATGCGATGAGAAAAGCGCTGAAAAAAGTCAGGTACGAGGAGAAAACTCTGGTTCAGCCGGCATCAGCCAGATGTTCCAGAGGTTTTACCGTGTAGCCCATTTCTTCCCATTTTGTCAGCAGTTCATCCAGAATCTGCGCGTTGGTCTGAGAGGTACTGTGCAGGAGGACGATGGCGCCGGGGTGGATGCGGGTCAGGAGCTTGTCGAAGGCTTCCTCCTTTGTGGGTTGGTCATCCTCATACCAGTCCACATAGGCGAGGCTCCAGAAGAAGGTCTTATAACCTAACTCCTTCGCCATCTGCAGGTTGGATTCGCTGTATTTGCCCTGGGGCGGACGATAATATTTCGTCATAGCATTTCCGGTCACTTCTTCGTATGCCTGCTCTACACTCTCTAGTTCTTCCTGAAATGTTTCCATTGTGGAAATCTGTGACATATCCGGGTGATGCCAGGTGTGGTTTCCTACGGTGTGTCCTTCTTCATCCATCCGTTTGATAAGCTCCGGACAGAATTCAATATAGGTCCCCACCACAAAAAACGTAGCCTGGACGTTATGCTTTTTGAGAGCGTCAAGGATAGCTTCGGTATTTCCGTTCTCAAATCCCGCGTCAAAGGTGAGATAGATGACTTTTTCCTCCGTGTCCTGCGCATAGTAGGCATCGTACTGCTTCAATTCTTCTATGGTGGCGTTCCCGATGGGAGTTTTGCCGTCTTCCTGGAAACTTAAGCCCCAGTTGCCCTCCGCGGAAGCGGCGGTGGGAATGGTTTCCTCCGCGGCAGAAGGGGAAGTGAGCTTTCCTATGATGCCACCCAGGAAAAAGGCGGCGGCAAAGAGCAGGCAGAGCCCGAAGGTCTTTTTTATTGTGTGGCGGGAAGGCATTGTCATACGCATACAATCACCATAGCGCCGGCAGCGGAAAAGCCCCGGCGCAACATACGTTTTCCACAGTTTATGCGAAGAAACTGCGGATTATGCGGCGTCTGCTGGACATTTCCCGGAAAGGGTGATAAAGTGATTACGGGTACAGAAGTGCCCGTATTTCAGGGTTAGGAGAAAAAAATGGAAAAATCAGTTTTATTTTTTGATATTGACGGAACGATTTTAAGCGATAAGACACACGAGATTCCAGAGAGTGCTGTGGAAGCGCTCAAAGCGGCGCAGAGAGAAGGACATCTGTTGTTTATCAATACCGGGCGTACATACTGCAGTGTGCCGGCGGAACTCAAACGTTTCCCCTTTGACGGGTATCTGTGCGGCTGTGGAACCTATCTTGTATACAGAGATGAGGTGCTGCTTGCACATCCGCTTGCGAAGGAGCGCGGGAAGGCAATCATAAAGAAAATGGCAGAGTGCCATGTGGACGGAATCGCGGAGGGCACAGAAGATGTCTATATGCCCCAGCGCATCTCCCGCTTTGAACCTCTGGAGAGTACCAGGAGATATTTCTACAGGGAGGGCGTCGGACAGGAACAGTACCTGGAGACTGGTGATTTTGTGTATGACAAGCTGTTTGTCTATATGGATGAACAGAGCAGAAAAGAGGAGTTCCTTGAGTTTATTGAAGAAGATATGGAAGCGTTGATACGCGGAAAAAATGCCTGTGAGATTGTCCAGAAAGGATTTTCCAAGGCAACGGCTTGTGAGTTTATCCTCGAAAAGTTCGGAATGGATATCGGACAGGCGTACGTTTTCGGTGACAGCAGCAATGACCTCTCCATGTTTGAGTATGCCGTGCATACAGTGGCTATGGGAAAACATGACCCGGTGTTGGATGCGCATACCGAGTTTGTGACAAAAAATGTGGAGGATGGCGGGATAGCCCATGCGCTCAAGCATTATGGGCTGATATAAGGTGATAGAGATGAAGATATTTGTTTATAATTACCGAGATTTTGATGAAGCAGAATTTTTTGAAGAATTTTCAAAAGAATATCAGGTAGAACTGGGAATCTACAGGGAGGCCCCTTCACTGGAAAATGCTCATCTGGCGGCAGGGTATCCGTATGTCAGCATCATCACGACAAAGATAGACAGAGCGCTGATGGAGAAGTTTGCCTCTCTTGGGGTGAAAATGATATCCACCAGGACCGTGGGGTATGACCATATTGATTTGGAGGCGGCAAAACAGTGCCATATCGCGGTCAGCAATGTCTCCTACTCCCCGGAGTGCGTGGCGGATTACACGGTCATGCTCATGCTGATGGCTATTCGAAAGATGAAGCGCATTTTGCAGAGGGAGGAAATCAATGATTTCTCCCTACCGGGCATCCAGGGCAAGGAACTTCACAATTTTACTGTGGGAGTCATTGGCACCGGACGTATCGGGTATTCTGTCATCCGCGATTTGAAAGGATTCGGATGTGACATCTATGCCTGCGATGTCAGGGAAAATGAGGCAGTGAAGGAGTTTGCGGAGTATGTAAGCCTTAATGAAATCTATAAGCGATGTGATTTAATTACCCTGCACATGCCTCTGACGGAAGAAAATTTTCACCTGATAGACAGAGTGGCAATTGCCAAAATGAGGGAGGGCGTTGTGCTCATCAATACCGCCAGAGGCGGGCTCATCGACACGAAGGCACTGATTGAAGGGCTGGAATCCGGGAAGATAGGTGCGGCAGGGCTGGATGTCATTGAAGATGAATTTGGCATGTATTACTACGACAGAAAAGCTGACGTGCTGAGCAAACGGGACCTCTACATCCTGCGGGGATTTCCCAATGTCATTGTGACGCCGCATATGGCGTTTTACACAGACCAGGCTGTCAGCGATATGGTAAAAAATTCCATCGAGAGCTGCTGCCTGCGAGAAGCAGGGAGAGAAGACCCATGGGCGATTTTGTGAAAAATGAGGGGGATTGCTGTGTGGGGCGGCTTTACCGCCCGATGCGCTGTCATCCAGTATAGTATAAGGCGGGGACTTAGTGCATGTTCACCTCCTCTTTTTTTATTTTATAATGCGATTTTTTCGGAAAAATTGCTTACAGTTTCCATAAGCATAGGATAAGTAATATCTTTTGCATACAAATTTTGGATTTGATATCTTTTCCATAAGTTCTGCAGACCAGTTGAATTTTTTAATGCAAGCAGAATCTGCCGGGTATCCTTAAGAGAGGGTAAAGACTCTCGTTTTCTTGCTGTGGCAAGAACTGCCTGTTTTAAGAGTGTCCAGTCTGCATTATCTTTGTACAACTGGTATAAAACATGCAGGTCATAAAAATCCCTGGAACGAGTATTGCCTACATTTCTACGAAGAATGGTTTCATATTTTTCTGCTAAAATGGTTTCCAATGCGTAGGCTTTTACAAAGACCTGACGATTATCGAATAGAAAAGGATAAGAAAACTGAATTTCTGACGGTGTAATCTCATCCCCGGTTGTAATATCAATCTTCATAGGGATTTTCATTTTCCCATATATGCCTTGAATTGCAGCACGAAAATTTTCATATTTATCATCTTCACGGATAGGCGATAGGGATAAAAGATGAAATTCCATCCCATCATCAACGGGCTGATTTAAAATTTCATTTATAGCTTTCCATATATTCGGTTTGTCCATCGGCAGCCCTTTTACAGTTGTATCCATATCCATTGTAGTGCGCTCTTCGATGCCAATGATGGCGGAAATTAGAAGTCCGCCTTTTAAGATAAACTTGTCTTTATAAGGGGAAAGAGAAAGGCGTTCGATAATCCGTTCAAACATAAAAATCTGCAGGATTTCCTGTGCATGGAGTCCCTTTTCCCTGGCAAGATTGCGGATAGCTCCTTTTAATTGTTCCGGTGTTTTCATTGTAATATCTCCATATATTCTTGTACTTTTTCTTCAATACGAAAGTACTTTGCGTATTCCATTAATCGGATATTATCGCGCTCTTTTGAAGAAAAATATTCTTTGACAGATTGGACGAAAATCTGTGGGTCACTTTTTTTTCGGTTGCGTATCATATCACAGATACATCGTTCTTTATTATAAACCTTAATTTGTCTGCCCTGCGGTGAAGTCATCTCCATAATTCCGATATCCCACAGTGGCGGTTTTATCCTATGGAACTCTACATTGAAGAAATCCTCTTTCAGATAAAATACATTATATGTTTTTGGTACAGTCATGGAAATTATCTGAGGAAAGCGGTCCGAAAGTCCATGAAAATATAATGCAGTTCCATAGGAAAAGACTCCCTTTTTACATCGGCTCTGCAATAATGCAAATTCATCATTGATGGTGTCAGCGAATGAATAAATTCCCCGACTTTCCCGGATTAGACGGCCTTCGTCCACATATTGTTTTAACTGCTCCCTGCGTATACCTGCGTTGGTTACATCTTTCGTATACAAATAGCCATTTTCTCGGACGAGCTTTTTTAGTAAACCGAAATCAACCATAGTATCACCTCCTGGATTTCTAACTTGACACTATAATAGCATATAGTATCAAATTTGTACACATAATTTTGATTGCGTTCTTGATTTAGACGGAATTTATTATGTCCAATTTATTTTAAAGAATTGGTTTTGGAATTTGCCTTTTTAAAATATAAGGGTGGTTTTATAATGTCAGGATACACAAAGAAAATCTTGAAGATGGTATAAAATAGATTTGTTTGTTGTGTTTTGAGGGAGCATTAAAATGATTTAAGCTCCCTCTTTTTTACAAAAATCTCTCTTTCAACTTATCGTGTACTTTATCTCCCATGGCATAGTCCAGTGGTTTGTTAAGCCAGATTTCCTCGGCGGCGACTGCCTGGTCCACGAGCATCATAAGCCCGGTGACTGTGGCAAGCCCCGCTTTTTCCGCCTGCAGGAGAAACTCTGTCTTCAGTGGATTATAGACGATGTCCGCAGCCACAGAGAAGTTTTTAAAAACGCAGGCTGGGACCGGGCTTATCCCGGTATAGGGATACATACCCACAGGAGTCGTGTTGACAAGGATATCTCCACTTAAAGGGTCATCCAGCGTACAGGTATGAATGTAAGGAAACTGCTGCTTTAGCTGGGCTTTTGCGGCTTCATTTCTGGCGGCGACGGTGATATCGGAAGCGCCTTCTGTGTACAGGGCGTAGATAACTGCCCTGGAAGCTCCGCCGCTGCCTAAGATGACAGCCTTTTTCCCGCGGACAGTGACTCCGGCTTTTTTGAGCATACTGGCAGTGCCGACAAAGTCCGTATTATAGCCGTAAGTCACGCCGTCTTTTAAATGTACCGTGTTGATGGCGCCGATTTCCCTGGCGTGGGAATCCAGTACATCCACCATTTTGTAGAGGGTTTCCTTGTAGGGAATGGTGACGTTGATTCCGGTGATGCCCTTTTCTTTCATTTCATCTAAGATACCGCCGACTTCCTCCCTGGAGCGCTCCAGTATATCGTAAGAAGCATCCATTCCCTGAAGACGGAATAATTCGCTGTGCAGTTCCGGTGAGAGTGTATGGGGAAGGTGCTCCCCTAAGATTCCAAAACGCATGGTCAGATACCTCCCACTTCTTTGAAAAAGCTGATGTCCGTGGGATGGACATAGCTGTCTCCGATATCATGTAAGAGCACCACATTGAGATGCCCGTTGAGATTCTTCTTATCCAGCGACATGGCATCGGTGAGGGTGTCCACAGAAAGCCCGCAGGCGTGGGGCAGCCCATAGATATCCAGCGCCTTTTTGATGGCGTCTGCACAGCCGGGAGCGGTGAGCCCTTTTGCTTCCGCGACGCGGCAGATTTGATACATACCGATAGCCACCGCCTCTCCATGGCTCTCCCGCTCATAGTGGTAATGCTGTTCGATGGTGTGGGCGAGGGTATGGCCGAAATTTAAAAGTATCCGCTCGCCCACATCGAACTGGTCCTCCTCCACGACCTGGCGCTTGATGTCCACACAGCGCAGGATGACGGAAGATAAATCCGGTTTTAAATCATCGAAGGAAGTGCGGGAAGTCAGCGTATCAAAGAGTGCTTTGTCCTTGATACAGCCGTATTTAATGACTTCGCCCATGCCGTCACTGATGAAATGTTCCGGCAGGGTTTGTAAAACCTCGGGGTCGATGAGTACCATTTTCGGATGGTAGAAAGCGCCCACCAAATTTTTCCCCTGGGGGAGGTCCACTGCCACCTTGCCACCCACGGAAGAGTCCACCTGTGCCAGCAGGGTGGTCGGTATCTGAATCAGCTTGATGCCGCGCAGATAGCTTGCCGCCGCGAACCCGGCGAGGTCGCCGATGACACCGCCGCCCAGAGCGATGATGAGGTCGCTTCTGGTAATCTTTGCCTCTAAGAGGGCAGAGTAGATGGTGGGCAGAGTCTTAAAGCTCTTGGTGGTCTCCCCGTGCGGGAGGACGAGCTGATGGCACTCCCAGGATGAGAGCGCATCCAGAACCTTTTTGCCGTACAGAGGGAACACATTGTCATCGGAGATGACCATAATCTTTTTTCCGCTGTAGACCTTCTGGATTTCCTCTCCGGCGCGGGAGAGGATGTTGTTTTCAATAAGAATCGGATAACTGTTTTCACCTAAATTTACTGTCAGTTCCACGAAGATACCTCCTGCTTTGAAAATTCCCCTGCACCGTGAGAAGCAGGGCAGGGGAATGGAATTATAAGGTTTTGCCGACAACCTGGGCAATCTGTTTTACCTGTTTGATGAGATTATCGTATTTTTCCGGTTTCAAGGACTGGGCGCCGTCGCACAGTGCGTTCTCCGGGTCATTGTGGACCTCAATCATCAGTCCGTCCGCGCCCGCAGCGACAGCCGCTTTTGCCATCGGCTCAACGAGCCACCATTTTCCGCCCGCGTGACTTGGGTCTACGACGATAGGAAGATGCGTCTTTTTGCGAAGCACCGGGATACTCTGTAAATCTAAAGTATTTCTTGTAAATGTCTCAAAAGTACGGATACCGCGCTCGCAGAGGATGACATTCTCATTACCGGACGCCATGATATACTCTGCGGACATTACCCACTCTTCGTAGGTTGCGTTTAAGCCTCTCTTTAAAAGGATGGGGCGCTTTACCTGTCCGAGCTGTTTGAGCAGGTCAAAGTTCTGCATATTTCTGGCGCCAATCTGGATTAAATCTACCTTCTCGTTGAAGATATCCAGATATTCCGGGGACATGAGCTCTGTGACGATGGGGAGTCCCACCTCTTCTTTCACTGCACAGAGGATTTCCAGACCTTTTAATCCCAGTCCCTGGAAAGAATAGGGGCTGGTGCGGGGCTTGAAAGCGCCTCCCCGAAGAAGGTTGGCACCAGAGGCTTTCGCAGCTTTGGCTACGCTTAACACCTGCTCGAATGTCTCCACAGAGCAGGGTCCGGCGATGAGACCCATGTGACCGCCGCCAATCTTTACGCCGGAGACATCCACGATGGAATCCTCCGGGTGGAAAGCACGGTTGGCAAGTTTGTAAGGTTCCTGTACGTGCATAACCTTATCCACGCAGGAATCGACTTCAAAAAGTCGGGGGTCGATGAGAGTTGTGTCTCCGATACAGCCGATGATGGTCAGTCCTGTACCGCGTACGATATGGGTGTCAAGTCCCTTTGCCTTAATTTGGTTTTCGACCCGTGTGACATTTTCTTCACTGGTATTTGGCTTTAATACAATAATCATTTTCGTGTCCTCCACATGTTACAATATGTATATAAATCATGATAGATTTTAACTTCGCACTGTAAAATTTTATCTGTTTAAAGTGTGAAATCATTCATATCATAAAACATTAAAAGGGCAATGTCAATGATTTTCATTGACATTTTCCTATATGTAGTGTATTTTAATCAGAGTTTCAGAGATGGTCAATAGTAATTTTGCTGGATTTTGCCGTAAGACAGAATAACAGCGGAAATGGAGCCCACAGTGAAAATTATCAAACAAATCGGAATTATTTTTAGCGTGTGCTGGATAAGCCAGCTTATTGAGAAGTTTTTGCCGTTTTCCTTCCCGGCAAGTGTTATCGGCATGTTGTTTATCCTTGTCTGTCTGCTGACAGGATTTTTGAAGATAGAACATATCCAGGAGAAGGCGGACTTTCTGCTGGAGAATATGGCGTTTTTCTTCCTGCCCGCAGGTGTGAGCATCATGAACTATTTTGACCTGTTAAAGGAGAGCTGGCTGCAGATTGTCATTATCTGCGTGGTCTCCACGGTGGTCACGTTCGCGGTGACTGCCTACAGTGTGAAGCTTGTGGTCAGGATGATGGAGAGGAGGAAGCGCAGATGAGTGAACTGTTTGAATCTCCGTATTTTGGTGTTGCTGTGAGTGTCATCGCTTTCGGGATAGGGGTAAAGATACAGAAGAAGACAAAGCTGGCAGTCTGTAATCCTCTGATTATCGCTATTCTTCTAGTTATCGGCCTGCTGCTTGCGCTGGATATTCCCTATGAAGCCTATAATGAAGGCGGAGAGATTATCAATCTGTTCCTGGCTCCGGCAACGGCATGTCTGGCAGTGGCGATTTACACGAAGATACAGATACTAAAGGAGTACTGGCTCCCTATCATTGTGGGGTGCACGTTAGGGTCCTGTGCTTCTATGGCGAGTGTGTACGGACTGTGCAGGCTCTTTCATCTGGATGAGAGTCTGACCACAGCGCTCCTTCCCAAGTCTGTGACAACGCCCATCGCTGTGAGTATCGCAGAGCCTCATGGCGGCGTGGTGCCTGTGACGGTGGTGGCAGTTATTTTCACCGGAATTTTGGGGAGTATGCTGGCGCCGCTCTTTATCCGCATTTTTAAGGTGTCGGACTCTGTCACGGCGGGACTTGCCATCGGAGCGTGCAGCCATGCCATGGGGACATCGAAGGCGATAGAACTGGGAGAGGTGGAAGGCGCTATGAGCGGTCTGGCGATTGGAGTGTGCGGGATGATTACCGTGCTTATCTCGATGTGTTTCTTATAAGGAAAGCGGGGATGGGAATGAAGAAGCTTTTAAAAAAGGATACTTCACATGTGCTGAAGCGGGCGCAGCGCTTCCCGGTCATTCTGATTGGAGAGGGGCTTCTTACCGGCGTGCTTGCAGGTCTGGTGGTTCTCTTTTACCGGGTGGCACTGCAGTTTGCCGACAAATGGCTGGAGGAAATTCTTGCCTTTATCGGCAGGAATCCGCTGCGCATTGCAGGGTGGTTTTTTGTGTTGATTCTGCTGGCAGTGCTGGTGGGAAAGATGGTGAAATGGGAGCCTATGATATCCGGAAGCGGAATCCCCCAGGTGGAGGGAGAAATCACAGGGAAGCTTACACAGAACTGGAGGCGGGTGCTGCCTGCCAAATTTCTGGGCGGTTTCTTGTGTCTTCTGGGCGGGCTCTCCCTGGGACGGGAAGGTCCGTCCATTCAGCTCGGCGCCATGGCGGGACAGGGAATCTCCCAGGCGCTGGACAGAAATAAGACGGAGGAGAGACATCTGATGACCTGCGGGGCGAGCGCTGGATTGGCAGCCGCATTCCATGCGCCCCTGGCGGGAATGATGTTCGCTCTGGAGGAAATCCACAAAGGTTTTTCCGTCTCGGTTTTAATTTCGGTGATGACAGCCTCTGTGACTGCGGATTATATCGCATCCTATATCATCGGGCTGGACCCGGTCTTTCAGTTTCAGCTGGAAAAGGTGCTGCCCCAGGATTACTACTGGCTGCTGTTGCTTCTGGGAGTTGTAGTGGGACTTGCGGGAGTTTTCTACAACTGGGCGATGTTAAAAGCCCAGGAATTATATAAGCGGACAAAGCGTTTTCAGGAAACGGGACGGCTGATTGCGGCATTTCTGACAGCAGGTGTTTTGGGACTTGTGATGCCCTCTGTACTGGGCAGCGGACATGGTCTTATTGTGTCCCTCACAGAGGGGGAACTGCTTTTAAAAGCGGCAGTGCTGACCCTGCTTGTGAAGTTCTTATTTTCCGCAGTGAGCTTTGGCTCCGGCGCGCCGGGCGGTATCTTTTTCCCGCTGTTAATCCTGGGCGCGTTTATCGGAGGAATCTTTGCCATGGCAGCGGGCAGCCTGTTCGGACTGGACAGCGTGTATATCAATAATTTTGTGCTTCTTGCCATGGCGGGATTTTTTACGGCAGTGGTGCGGGCGCCCATCACGGGAATTATCCTGCTCTTTGAGATGTCCGGCACAGTGAGTCAGATGCTCTCGCTGGCAATTGTCTCCGTCACCGCTTACATCGTGGCGACACTTCTGAAGTCCGCGCCTATTTACGAGAGCCTTCTGGAGCGAATCCTGGAGGGACAGAGGCAAAAAGAGACGGGACAGGAAGAGAATCCGGAAGCTTTCGGCAGCCAGAAGCGGGCGGGAGGGCAGAAAGTCCTGCTGGAGTTTGCGGTCATGAGTGGTTCTTCTGCGGAGGGACACTCTGTAAAGGAAATCAAATGGCCGGACAACTGTCTGCTGGTGGCACTGGAAAGAGATGGAAAGGAGCAGATTCCCAAAGGCAGGACCATCCTTCTTGCGGGAGATAAGCTCACGGTCATGACAGATGAGCGGGATGCCGGATATTTACATGACAAATTGGAAAAGTTATGTTATACTTCATTTTAGGTAGCTGCGGTCAGACGACCGCGCTATACAGAACGTAAGATTAAAGGAGCCGGAAAAATGAAAAGAGTATTGCTGAAGTTAAGCGGGGAAGCACTTGCCGGGGAGAAGAAGACCGGGTTTGACGAGGAGACCTGTCTGGAGGTTGCGCGCCAGGTGAAGCAGCTTGTCGATGCGGGGATTCAGGTCGCGGTGGTGACCGGAGGCGGCAATTTCTGGAGAGGCCGCACGAGTGAGACGATTGACCGGACAAAGGCGGACCAGATTGGGATGCTCGCCACGGTGATGAACTGTATTTATGTTTCCGACATTTTCAGGTACGCGGGGATGAAGACAGAGGTATTCACCCCATTTATATGCGGGAGCTTCACTTCCGTATTTTCAAAGGATGCCGCGCTCGAAGCGATGGAGAACGGAAAGGTCATCTTCCTTGCGGGCGGGACAGGTCATCCGTATTTTTCGACAGATACGACGGCGGTTTTAGGAGCCATCATCATCGAGGCAGATACCATGCTTTTGGCTAAGGCGATTGACGGGATTTATGACAGTGACCCGAAGCTGAACCCGGAGGCGAAGAAGTACGCCGAGATTTCCATCCAGGAGATGATAGATAAAAAGCTCATGGCAGTGGATATGACTGCTTCCATCCTCTGTATGGAGAATAAGATGCCCATGCTGGTATTCGGGCTTAACGAGGAAAACAGTATTGCAAACACCATAAACGGAACATTTACCGGAACAAAAGTAACAGTGTAGGAGGACTTGGATATGAATGAAAAATTGACAATTTACGATGAGAAGATGACAAAGACACTCAACAATCTGAACGCAGAGCTTGTGACGATACGTGCAGGGCGTGCCAATCCGCATGTGCTGGACAAATTAAGTGTTAATTACTATGGAGCTCCTACACCGATACAGCAGGTGGCGAATGTATCTGTGCCGGAGGCGCGCATGATTCAGATTCAGCCGTGGGAGAAGAGCATGCTCAAGGAGATTGAGAAGGCAATCCTCACTTCCGATATCGGCATTAACCCGACCAACGACGGTTCTGCTATCCGCCTGGTGTTCCCTGAGCTCACCGAGGAGCGCAGAAAGGAACTGGTAAAGGATGTCAAGAAGAAAGGCGAGGCGGCGAAGGTAGCGGTCCGCAACATCCGCAGGGACGGAAACGACGCTCTCAAGAAATTAAAGGGCACAGAGATTTCCGAGGATGGAATCAAGGATTTGGAAGATGAACTGCAGAAACTGACAGATAAATACATTGCACAGGTTGATAAGGCAATCGAGGCAAAATCAAAAGAAGTGCTTACGGTATAATCATCGCACAAGTGCGATTCGAGCCGATTTTCCGGCTCGCCCGCTCAAGCGGGATTTGAATGACCGGGGAGAGAATTTAGAGGGGCTTTAAGTACATCCTACTTGCAGCCCCTTTTTATCGATTTAGGAGGATAGTACAATGAATGTACCGCGGCATGTTGCGATTATTTTGGATGGAAACGGGCGCTGGGCGAAGGCGAAAGGGATGCCCAGAAACTACGGTCATGCCCAGGGGAGCAAGAACGTAGAGAGAATCTGTGAGGAAGCATGGCGCATGGGGATTAAATATCTGACAGTGTACGCGTTTTCCACGGAGAACTGGAACCGCCCCCAAAATGAGGTGGATGCTCTGATGAAACTGCTCCGCAACTATATGAAGATCTGCCTGAAGACAGCAGAGAAAAATGACATGAAAATCCGGGTAATCGGGGACATCGAGCCCCTGGATGAGGATATTAAGAGCCGGATTCGCGAGCTGGAGGAGGCGAGTAAGGACAATGGGGGACTGAATTTCACCATTGCCCTCAACTACGGGAGCCGGGACGAGATGACCCGCGCGGCGCGCAGTCTGGCAAAGGATTGCGCAGACGGAAAGGTGAATCCCGAAGAGATTGACGAGGCGCTCTTTGCCTCCTATCTGGATACAAGGGAAATCCCTGACCCGGATTTACTGATACGCACCAGCGGCGAGCAGCGGCTGTCCAACTATCTTCTGTGGCAGCTCGCCTACACGGAGTTTTATTTTACTGAAGTTCCGTGGCCGGATTTTACAAAACAAGAGCTGGAAAAAGCGATTGCGCAGTACAATCAGAGAGACAGGCGCTTCGGAGGCGTAAAGGAGGGACAGGATGTTTAAGACACGTTTGTTAAGTGGAATACTATTGGTAATCATCGCTCTCATCACGGTGATTTCCGGCGGCGGTATCCTGTTTGCGACTATGCTTGTTATCAGCCTGGTGGGGATGACGGAATTGTACAAAGTCTTCGAGATACACAAAAGTCCTCTGGGAATCTGCGGCTACATTTTTGCCATTCTCTACTACGCGGCGCTCTATCACAAGGAGATGCTGATGGAACGGCTGCCGGAAGTGTTTGTCCTGCTTTTTGTGGCGATGCTCATCTGCCTGATGGCAGTGATGGTCTTCACCTATCCGAAATACCGGACTGAGCAGGTGATGGCGGCATTTTTCGGCATGATTTACGTGGCAGTTATGCTGTCCTTTATCTATCAGACGAGAATCCTTGACGGCGGCGTATTCACAGTCTGGCTGGTATTCATCTGCGCGTGGGGCTGTGACACCTGCGCGTACTGTGTGGGGATGCTCATCGGGAAGCACAAGATGGCTCCTGTTTTGAGCCCCAAGAAATCCGTGGAAGGCGGAATCGGCGGCATCATCGGAGCAGCGCTTATCGGAGTGCTGTATGCTCTCGCAGTGAACCACTGGGGCGATGCGGGCGCAAACGCGGTTAGCTACGCCATCATCGGCGCGGTAGGAGGCGCGGTCTCCCAGATTGGAGATTTGGCGGCTTCCGCGATTAAGAGAAAGCACAATATCAAAGACTACGGAAAGCTGATACCGGGGCATGGGGGAATCCTGGACCGGTTTGACAGTGTGATTTTCACAGCGCCGATTATCTACTGTCTGGCTGTTCTTTTGTAGGAGGAAATACAGATGAAGAAAATAGCCATATTGGGCTCTACGGGTTCCATTGGGACCCAGACTTTGGAAGTGGTGGACAATAACGGAGATATTGAGGTGTGCGCGCTGGCAGCGGGCTCTAATATCACACTGCTGGAACAGCAGATACGAAAATATCGTCCGAAGCTCGCCGCTGTATGGAGCGAGGAGAAGGCGAAGAGCCTTAGGGAAAATATAAAAGACCTGGATGTGAAGGTGGCATCCGGTATGGAGGGACTTCTTGAGGTGGCGGCATTTGCGGAGTCGGAGATTCTGGTGACTGCCATTGTGGGAATGATAGGAATCCTCCCCACCATCGAAGCCATCCGCGCAGGGAAAGACATTGCGCTGGCAAATAAGGAGACATTGGTGACAGCGGGGCATCTCATCATGCCGCTGGCAGAGGAACACGGGGTGTCTATCCTGCCTGTGGACAGCGAGCACAGCGCTATTTTTCAGTCCCTTCAGGGCGGAGAGAAAAAGCAGGTGGCAAAAATTCTGCTCACAGCTTCCGGGGGACCATTCAGGGGCAGAAAGAAATCAGAACTTGAAAATATCCAGGTGGAAGATGCGCTCAAGCACCCCAATTGGGAGATGGGAAGGAAGATTACCATCGATTCCTCCACTATGGTAAACAAAGGGCTGGAAGTGATAGAGGCAAAATGGCTGTTCGATGTCCCGGTAGAGAAAGTCGAGGTGGTCGTACAGCCCCAGAGCATCATCCATTCCATGGTGGAGTATACGGACGGAGCGGTCATCGCGCAGCTCGGGACGCCGGATATGAAACTGCCTATCCAGTATGCGCTGTATTATCCGGAGAGGAGATATCTGCCGGGGGACAGGCTGGATTTCTGGAAGCTGTCACAGATTACCTTTGAGGCGCCGGACATGGAGACTTTCTACGGGCTGAAGCTGGCGTATGAGGCGGGAAGACAGGGCGGAAGCCTGCCGACAGTGTTCAATGCGGCAAATGAAAAAGCGGTGGGGATGTTTTTAGACAGAAAAATAAAGTATTTACAGATACCGGAAATCATACAGTCGTGTATGGAAAACCATAAAAATATCGTAAATCCCACAGTAGAGGAAATACTAAATACCGAGCAAGAGACATATGAATTTATTAAAAACAGGTGGTAGTGTATGGGAATCATTATAGCGATACTGATGTTCAGCGGAATCATCATATTCCATGAGCTTGGACATTTCCTTGTCGCAAAGGCAAATAAAATCCGTGTAGATGAATTTTCTTTAGGGCTTGGACCGACTTTGATTGGAAAACAGTTCGGTGAGACGAAGTTTTCCTTAAAGCTTCTGCCCCTGGGCGGAGCGTGTATGATGGGAGAGGACGACGCCGACGATATGTCAGAGGGAAGCTTTAACAGCAAATCTGTGTGGGCGCGGATGGCGGTTATTTTCGCGGGACCGCTGTTCAATCTGATTCTGGCGTGGATTTTGTGTACCATCATGGTGGGCTGGGTCGGCTATCTTTCACCGAAGGTCGATGCGGTGGAGCCTGGGTATGCAGCCTATGAAGAAGGAATCCGTGCGGGCGATGTGATAAAAGAAATCAACGGAAAGAATATCCACCTTTGGGATGAAATCAGCCTGTATACCATGACCCACGCGGACGAAGAGGAAGCGGAAGTGGTCTATGAGCGGGATGGAAAGGAATACACAGTGACGCTGGAGCTTCGGCAGCTGGAGAATGATGCCTACAAAAAGCTGGGTGTGGCAAGCAGCGGTGAAGCAGAACATCCTGGTATTCTGGGGTCGCTTCAGTATGGCGCCTACAATGTGAAGTACTGGGTGGACTATACCTTTGACTGCCTGCGCATGCTGGTGACCGGGCAGGCGGGAATGAAAGACCTCTCCGGACCGGTGGGAATCGTGGATTTTGTGGACAGCACATATCAGCAGTCAGCGGCGGCGGGCCTAAGGGTGGTGGTGCTCAATATGATGACCATAGGCATCTTGATTACCGCCAATTTAGCCATTATGAACCTTCTGCCGATTCCGGCTCTGGACGGGGGAAGGCTTGTGTTTCTCATCATCGAGGCGATAAGAGGAAAGCGGGTGCCGCCGGAGAAGGAAGGCATGGTGCACTTTGCGGGATTCGCTCTTTTGATGGTGCTGATGGTCTTTGTCATGTTTAATGACATCACTAAATTGTTTATGTAAAAATGAGGATTGAAGTTCCAAAACAGGAAAACGCTGCATATATTTAGGAGAGAGTCGTGTTGTGAGGAATTTCATGAATCAGGTAAAAATAGCTCAGAATGAAAATGCAGCAGGAGGAAAAGGGCAGCTTCAGGTAAATGTCACTTCATCGGTAGATAATTATCCGGTGGCGGATGCCAGGATTTCTATTTCTTACACGGGAATCCCGGGCGGGACGCTGGAACAGCTCGATACGGATTCATCGGGACAGACGGAGACAGTGGACTTGGACGCCCCGCCGGTGGAGTACAGTCTGGATGTGGACAATGATATACAGCCCTACGCGGAATATACGCTGGATATCAGCGCGCCGGGATTTGAGCCGGTGAGTATCTCGGGAGCAGAGATACTGGCAGATGTGAAGGCAATCCAGAATGTGCGCATGCGTCCCAGGGCGGACGGCACAGAGGAGGAAGAGGTCTTCGTGATTCCTGCGCATACGCTGTATGCGGAGTACCCTCCGAAAATCGCGGAGGATGAGATAAAGCCGGTAAATGAGACCGGGGAGATTGTCTTAAGCCGGGTAGTTGTGCCGGAGTACATCGTGGTACATGACGGTTCGCCCAGGGATACAACGGCGAAAAATTATTATGTGAGGTACAGAGATTACATCAAGAATGTGGCGTCCAGTGAGATATATGCCACCTGGCCTACGAATACGATTCGGGCAAACGTGCTGGCTATCATGTCCTTTACCTTAAACCGCGTGTACACGGAGTGGTACCGGAATAAAGGGTATGATTTTACCATCACATCTTCCACTGCTTTCGACCACAAGTGGATACCGGAGAGGAATGTCTATGATACTATCTCTGTTGTGGTGGATGAATTGTTCTCTAATTATCTATCCCGCCCCAATGTGCGGCAGCCAATCCTCACGCAGTACTGCGACGGGCGGCGGGTGACCTGTCCAAACTGGATGACGCAGTGGGGCTCGAAGTCTCTGGGGGACCAGGGGTATTCGGCGATTGAGATTCTCCGGTATTTTTACGGGGATGATATGTACATCAATATGGCGCAGGAGATTTCCGGTATTCCTTCTTCATGGCCGGGCTATACACTGGAGGTCGGTTCCAGCGGGGATAAGGTGCGCCAGATGCAGGAGCAGTTAAATGTCATAGCGGAAGCCTATCCGGCAATTCCCAAGGTCACGGCGGACGGCATCTACGGACCGGCTACCCAGGCGGCGGTGGAGAAATTTCAGTCCGTGTTCGACCTGCCGGTGACGGGAAAGGTGGATTATGCCACCTGGTATAAGATATCCGGCATCTACGTGGGAGTATCGCGGATAGCGGAGCTGGTATAAAAGGGAGTTGACAGAGCAGATAGAACATTTGCCGGAACCGATAAGAGTTTTGCCGGGACCAAAAGGATATTTGCCAGGTAAGAGCACGAAAAGCCGGAGCAGAAAGACAGGTTCTGCTCCGGCGAAATTTATTCTGCGAGAGAATAAAGCATAAGAAAATTTTCACGTTCAGATTCATCCATACGGACGAAATCGGTGAAATCTACATCCACAAAATACATCGGCTGTCCGCAACAGACGGCATGAGCTTTATTGTTGGTGTAGTGGTATCTTTTGCATTTTATGCAATAAAAGACATGCATCATAATCCGCCCCTCCTTATATGGTAAGTAAAATAGTACCATAAAACAGGGTATGAGTGGGAGAAAATTGCAATATTGAGTATGGAAAGAAGAAAAATGAGACAGCGCAGAAAGAAAAACAAAAAAATAAGAGGTTGTCTGGGAGGAACGGTATTTCTCCTTTTAGCAGTATGTCTGCTCTTCGGGATTGTAAGGTTCGCCCCTTCTGTGTTTGAAAAGTACTTTCCGGTACAGGAGGTCAGTTCCCTTATACCTCCCCGCGGTGAAGAGAAGGAACCGGCAGAAATTAGCGGGGCAGAAGGGGGATTTTATTTTGGAAAGCTGTCTTCTGAGGAGCAGAGAATCTACGGGGCGCTGCTGCAAGGTGTGCAGGAAGAAGCGGAAACGGTGGATATTCCAGCCGTGGATGGGGAGAGAACGGCGCAGATATATGAGTATCTGCTGTATGATAAACCGGAATTGTTCTGGTGTGACGGCACATCCCGCATGACGGTCTATGAAGACCACATCGAGTTTCGTCCGGGTTACAGCTGTACTGGAGAAGTAAAGCAGGAGAAAGAAAGCCAGATAGAAGAGGCGGCGCAGTTATGCCTCCGGGAAGCAGGAGCCAGGCAGACAGACTATGAGAAGGTCCGATATATCTTTGAATATCTGGTGGACACCGTAGATTACCAGGCGGATGCCCCGGACAATCAGAATATCTACAGTGCCCTGGTGAATCAAAGGTCTGTCTGCGCGGGATATTCCAGGGCGGCACAATATCTGCTGGAGCGTCTGGGGATGGAATGTATCTATGTTATCGGCGTCATAGAAGACCAGGGCTCGCACGCCTGGAATATTGTCAATTGCGGTGGTCTTTACTACCACGTGGATGTGACATTCGGGGACCCTGTATTTCTGGCGGAGGAGGGAGAAACCGCCCTGCCGCAAAATGCAGTCAACTATGATTATCTGTGCTGTACGGATGCGGAAATCATAGGAACCCACCGGATGGCGGAGGGGATGGGATATCCGGCATGCACTTCCGATGATTTGAATTATTACCGGCTCGGCGGGATGTATTATGAAACCTTTGACTCGGAAGAGATGCTGAAGAAGATGAATGAGAGCTTCTATGCCGGGGAAGAAGCTTTTACCTGTAAATTTTCCGACGAAGGGCTCTATCAGGAGGCGTATGATACGGTGATAAACGAACTTTTACCCCTTGCGGCACAAAATTTCGGGGATTATTACGGGATGGACAGTGTGAAATACAGTTACGTGGCAGAAGAAAAACTTCGTAAGATTACCGTTTTCTGGGATTACGGACAGCAGTAAGACGGAAAAAACGCTCGGGCAGTTCTGTCAAAAATTGCTGCCGGGAAGGAAAAACAGGTGTACAAATGATGAAAATTGCAGTATTGAAATCTGGAGTTAAATATAGTATAATCTTTACAATTTGAGAAAGTGGGCGCTCTGGACGAAAAGACTCCAAGAGTGCCTTTCCTATGTATATGTATAGGAAGCTTTGTTCTTGTATGGGGAATTTTTGTTTTCTGTATAAGAAAAACTCTAAATCTACGAAGGGATAAGGTGAACAGATGAAGGCATTTCTGATATTGGAAGACGGGACCGTGTTTACGGGGACAAGCATAGGTTCCACAAGAGATATGATTAGCGAAATCGTGTTCAATACCTCCATGACAGGCTATTTAGAGGTATTGACCGACCCTTCTTACGCGGGGCAGGCAGTGGTGATGACCTATCCGTTAATCGGCAATTACGGCATCACACCGGACATGGAGTCCAAAAAGGCATGGCCGGACGGCTATATTGTGAGGGAGTTATCCCGCATGCCGAGTAATTTCCGGTGTGAGGGGACAATCCAGGAATTTCTTGAGGCTCAGGATATTCCGGGAATCGCAGGGATTGACACCCGCGCGCTGACGAAGATTCTCAGGGAAAAGGGAACCATGAACGGGATGATTACCACAGATGAAAATTATAATCTGGAGGAAATTCTGCCGAAGCTGAAGGCGTATAAAGTGGGGGACGTGGTTTCCAAAGTGACCTGCAGTGAAAAATATGTCCTGGAAGGAAACGGAAAAAAAGTCGCTCTTCTGGATTTGGGGGCGAAAAATAATATTGCCAAATCTCTCAATCAGCGCGGCTGTGAAGTGACCGTCTATCCGGCGCAGACGACCGCGGAAGAAATCCTTTCTTCACATCCTGACGGAATCATGTTATCAAACGGTCCCGGAGACCCGGCAGACTGTATTTCCATTATTCAAGAAATCAAGAAGTTATATGACAGCAGTGTACCCATCTTTGCAATTTGTCTGGGGCACCAGCTCATGGCGCTTGCCACGGGAGCGACGACCCACAAGCTGAAATACGGACACCGCGGCGGCAACCATCCGGTGAAGGATTTAAAGACGAACCGCGTGTATATCTCCTCGCAGAATCACGGGTATGTGGTGGACACAGAGAGTGTGGATACGAATATAGCAGTTCCGGCATTTGTAAATGTAAATGACGGCACAAACGAAGGGCTTTCCTATGTGGGAAAAAACATTTTTACCGTACAGTTCCACCCGGAGGCTTGTCCGGGACCACAGGATTCGGGGTACTTGTTTGACAGATTTATTGAGATGATGGGAGGGACGAAATAATGCCTAGAGATATGAGTATTCGGAAAGTATTGGTGATTGGCTCCGGACCGATTGTCATCGGACAGGCGGCGGAGTTCGATTACGCGGGCACACAGGCATGCCGTTCCCTGAAGGAAGAAGGGATTGAAGTTGTCCTCTTAAACTCCAACCCGGCGACCATCATGACGGATAAGGATATTGCGGACAAAGTCTACATCGAGCCTTTGACGGTGGAAGTGGTAGAACAGCTCATTTTAAAGGAAAAGCCGGACAGTGTGCTGCCGACCTTAGGTGGGCAGGCGGGCTTAAACCTCGCCATGGAATTGGAGGAAGCCGGATTTTTGAAGGCGAACAATGTGCGCCTCATCGGTACCACATCCGAGACCATCAAAAAAGCGGAGGACCGCCTGGAATTTAAGGCGACCATGGAGAAAATCGGGGAGCCGGTGGCTGCCTCCCTCGTGGTGGAAAATGTGGAAGACGGACTTGCGTTTGCCAATAAAATCGGCTATCCGGTGGTGCTGCGTCCGGCGTATACTCTGGGCGGAAGCGGCGGCGGAATCGCCAAGAACAGCGAACAGCTTGTGGAAATCCTGGAAAACGGGCTCAGGCTATCCCGTGTGGGACAGGTGCTTGTGGAGCGCTGTATCGCAGGCTGGAAGGAAATCGAGTATGAGGTGATGCGGGACGGGAACGGCAACTGTATCACGGTATGTAATATGGAAAATATCGACCCCGTGGGTGTACACACTGGGGACAGCATCGTGGTGGCGCCCTCCCAGACATTGGGGGACAAGGAGTACCAGATGCTGCGTACCTCCGCGCTCAATATCATAAGTGAACTGAACATCACCGGCGGGTGCAACGTGCAGTACGCTCTGCACCCGGAGACCTTTGAGTACTGCGTTATCGAGGTCAACCCCCGCGTGAGCCGTTCGTCCGCCCTTGCTTCCAAGGCGACCGGATATCCGATTGCGAAAGTGGCGGCAAAGATTGCCCTCGGCTATACGCTGGATGAGATTAAAAATGCCATTACGCAGAAGACATACGCAAGCTTTGAGCCTATGCTGGATTACTGCGTAGTAAAACTGCCGAGACTTCCCTTCGATAAATTTATCAGCGCCAAGAGAACGCTGACCACACAGATGAAGGCGACCGGCGAGGTCATGAGTATCTGCGACAATTTTGAAGGGGCGCTGATGAAAGCAATCCGCTCTCTGGAACAGCATGTGGACAGCCTCATGTCCTATGATTTTTCTCATCTTACCGAGGAAGAGCTGACAGAGCAGCTTGAGATTGTGGACGATATGCGTATGTGGCGTATCGCCGAGGCAGTGCGCCGCGGTATCAGCTATGAGACCATCCATGAAATCACCATGATTGACGAATGGTTTATCGATAAATTCGCGCGCATTGTGGAGATGGAGAATGCTCTGAAGACGGAGGAACTGACAGCCGAGCTTTTAAAAGAAGCAAAACGGATGGAATTTCCTGACAATGTCATCTCCCGCCTCACCGGAAAGGACGAGAGAGAAATTCATGACATGCGCCACGAAAACGGAATTGTTGCGGCATATAAGATGGTAGATACCTGTGCCGCGGAATTTGCCGCGGAGACTCCGTATTATTATTCTGTTTACGGCAGTGAGAGCGAAGTCGAAGAGACACGCGACCGCAAGAAGGTTTTGGTTTTGGGCTCCGGTCCTATCCGTATCGGACAGGGAATCGAGTTTGACTTCTGCTCTGTGCACTGTACTTGGGCGTTTTCCAAAGAAGGGTATGAGACGATTATCGTCAATAATAACCCGGAGACCGTGAGTACAGACTTTGATATCGCGGATAAACTGTACTTTGAACCACTGACGCCGGAGGATGTGGAGAGCATCGTGGACATTGAGAAGCCGGACGGCGCTGTGGTGCAGTTTGGCGGACAGACTGCGATTAAGCTGACAGAAGCGCTGATGAAGATGGGTGTGCCGATTCTGGGTACCTCCGCGGAAAATGTGGACAAGGCGGAGGACAGAGAGCTCTTTGATGAAATCCTGGAAGAGTGTGAGATTCCGCGCCCCACCGGGGGAACGGTATTTACTGCCGAGGAAGCAAAAGAAGTGGCAAACCGTCTGGGCTATCCGGTGTTGGTAAGACCTTCCTACGTGCTGGGCGGTCAGGGCATGCAGATTGCCATTAACGACCACGATATTGACGAGTTTATCGGAATCATTAACCGGATTGCGCAGGATCACCCTATCCTTGTAGATAAATATTTGCAGGGCAAGGAGATTGAAGTGGATGCGGTGTGCGATGGAGAAGATATCCTCATTCCGGGTATCATGGAGCACATCGAGCGCGCGGGAATCCACTCCGGGGACAGTATCTCTGTCTATCCGGCGCAGAGTCTTACAAAAAAGGCGAAAGAGAAGATTGCCGAGTATACAAGGCGTCTGGCGAAATCCCTTCATGTGGTGGGACTCATCAACATCCAGTTTATCGTGTGCGGCGAGGAAGACGTCTATGTCATTGAGGTCAATCCGCGCTCCAGCCGTACGGTGCCTTATATCAGCAAAGTGACGGGGATTCCCATTGTGCCGCTGGCGTCCAAAGTCATCATCGGCAACAAGATTAAAGAACTGGGATATACACCGGGACTGCAGCCGGAGGCAGATTATGTGGCGGTGAAAATGCCGGTCTTCTCCTTTGAGAAGATTCGCGGCGCGGACATCAGTCTGGGGCCGGAGATGAAGTCCACCGGAGAGTGCCTGGGAATTGCTAAGACTTTCGACGAGGCGCTTTACAAGGCGTTTTTGGGCGCAGGCATCAAACTGCCGAAGTTTAAAAACATGATTATGACGGTCCGCGATGAGGAGCAGCAGGAGGCAGTGGAGATTGGACGGCGTTTTGCCGCCATCGGCTATCATATTTTTGCCACCAGCGGAACCGCCCGCGCCCTCAATGAAGCAGGGGTGAAGGCGACGGCGGTGCGCAAGATAGAGCAGGAATCTCCAAACCTTTTGGATTTGATTTTGGGACATAAGATAGACCTTGTCATCGATATTCCGGCACAGGGGGCAGAACACGCGAAGGATGGATTCGTCATCCGAAGGAATGCCATCGAGACAGGCGTCAATGTGCTGACTGCCATTGATACGGCGAACGCGCTTATCACCAGCCTGGAAAATACAGATATCAAAAAACTGACACTGATTGATATTGCAACGGTGCAGTAGCCAGATACCATAGTATAAATAGGATTTAAGAAGACTATCACGCGATTTTTGGGGATGGTCTTCTTTTTTCTGGTAAAAATGCCAAATTGTTTTATACAGCGGATGGCTGTACAATATAAAAACAGAGGATTCATAGGGGAGGAATGGAGGATGATAATGGATAATAAGGAGTGATATTGAGTGGAGAAAAGAAATGAAATTACGTTATTTGAGACAGAAGACAGGAAAATATTGCTGCCCGTTTTAGTGGAGAATGAGTCGGTTTGGCTTAGCAGGAATCAGATGGCAGAGCTGTTTGAGCGGGATGTTAAAACGATAGGAAAACATATTAATAACGCTTTTAAAGAAGAACTTTCCAAAGATAATTCAGTTGTCGCAAAATTTGCGACAACTGCATCTGATGGGAAAACTTATATGGTGGAGCATTATAACCTCGATGTCATCATATCTGTCGGCTACCGGGTAAAGTCCAAACGCGGCGTAGAGTTCCGCCGTTGGGCGAACACGGTCTTAAAGGATTACATAATAAAAGGGTACGCTGTGAATCATAACCGTATGAATCAACTGAACGAGGTGATACGGATTATGAAGCGTGTAGAGACGGATTTGGATACGAGACAAGTGTTGACCGTGGTGGAACGCTACAGTCAGGCGTTAGAACTTTTGGATGCATATGACCATCAGAATATGACACGCCCGAAGGGAAATAAAGCGACCTATGTACTTACCTATGAGGAATGCAGGGAAGTGATTGACAGCATGAAATTTGGGGACAGCAGTTCGTTGTTTGGAAATGAAAAGGATGATTCTTTCAAGGGTAGTATAGGGGCTGTGTACCAGAGCTTTGGAGGGGAAGATTTGTATCCTACGCTGGAAGAAAAAGCGGCAAATCTTTTGTACTTCATTACGAAAAACCACAGCTTTTCCGATGGAAATAAGCGGATAGCGGCGACACTGTTCCTCTATTTTCTGGATAGGAACCAGGCTCTCTTTTATGAGGGCGAGAAGCTGATGGATGACCATACACTGGTGGCACTTACTATCATGATTGCGGAGTCTAACCCGGAAGAAAAAGAAATGATGATAAGTGTAATCATGAATTGTATGGACTTAAGGTAACTGTAAAATTGTGCCATTGCAGTTTTTTCTGAACCAAATAAAATCATGATAAAAGAAAAGTCACCCGGCAGAGAAGATTCACAGGAAAACATCTTCTTGTGCCGGGTGGCTTTTACCTTAACATATATCTTGCAAATGCCATTTCCAGTTCCGCCTGGCAGGAGCGGCTCACAGGAAGTTCCTCCCCGGCCACCACTGCCGTGTTGCCTGTGATTTTCTGCACGAAGTTCAGGTTCACGAGATACCGGTTGTGGATGCGGACAAAAGAAGTATTTAAGCGCCGGGGCAGGTCATTGAGTCTGTCGTAGAAGGAGTAGTCGCCCTGCGTAGTGACAGCGCGGACTTGGCGCCTGTCGCTGGAAAAGTATTTGATGGAGGAGAGGGGCAGTGAGATACGAAGGTCCTTCTTTTCCACAAGAAAATACTTTTCCGCTGTGATATCCAGCTCTTTTAAGGCAGTGTGGAGTACTTCTGTAATCTTTTCCGACTCATAGGGCTTCAAAATATAATTCAGGGCACGCACCTCATATCCCTGAAAGACAAAATCGCGGTAGGAGGTGACAAAGATAATCTGCGCCCGGCTGCCGAGGTCCCGAAGCGCCTTTGCCGTCTCAATCCCGTTTAACTCCTTCATCTCAATATCCAGAAAAACAATCTGAGGTTCAGTCTGTTTTCCTTTAGCTGTACAGTCTTTGAGGTGAAGCAAAAGTGTTTCGCCGCTTTCAAATTCTGTAATGTGGTAGGTGAATCCGCACAAATCCAGTTCTGTTGTTATGATTTTTCTCAAATTCTTGCGAAGTGTTTTTTCGTCATCACAAATTATAATCTCAAGTGACATATCAGCAAGCCTCTCTGTGAATTGTAAGTTGCTGTTCACAGGTACCTGCGAACAGTAACAATTGTAACAATGCCATATTATTATATCACAGAATTCTGGAAAAGGAATCCGCGTATATGGTAGAATAAAAATGTTAACCTGGTAAACGAAACGGGAATATCAGACCCAGTATGAGAAAATCAAAAAAGGAGAGATTTATAATGAAGAAAGTAAAGATTACAGTTTTAAAGACAACGTTGGACAAAGAGCTGGCAGCAGAATACGGAGCGGAAGGACTTGGCGCCTGTCCGATGTTAAAGGCAGGTCAGGTATTTTATGCGGACTATGCAAAACCGGAGGGGTTGTGCGATGAGGCATGGAAAGCAATCTACCAGTATGTCTTCGCGCTGGCTCACGGAGCAGGTAAGGAAACATTTTATTACGGGGACTGGATAAAGAAACCGGGTGTTGCAATCTGTAGCTGCAATGACGGACTGCGCCCGGTTATTTTCAAGCTGGAAGCGACGGAGGAGGAGTCGCAGATAGATTATGTCCCTGTGAGATAAGGCGGGAGGTTTAAAATGGCATATTTTACATATAACGGGAAGAAGTGTTATTATACAGAATCCGGGGAGGGACAG
>UQKK01000032.1 GCA_900541505.1 uncultured Ruminococcus sp. | reverse complement strand
AAGACAATCAATATCATCCACAAAGCTTCTGCGAATCAGCATATTGCAATTATCTGCGAAACACCTCAGGATGTGCTCAAGCTGGTTGAGGGCGGGGTACCGATTAAGAAGGTAAATATCGGAAACATGCACATGGCTGACGGTAAGCGTCAGGTTGCAACTTCTGTTGCAGTCAATGACGACGACGTTGCGGCTTTCAGAAAGCTGCAGGAGCTTGGTGTGGAGCTGGAGATCAAACGTGTTCCGGACACACCGACAGAAAGTATTGACAAATTATTCAAATAACTAGAGATGTTTTATTGGTTTATTGGAAAGGAGCAAACATGGGAGATATTACAATTATCCAGGCGATTCTGGTCTTTGTGGTTGCCTTTATCATGGGTATTGACCAGTTCAGCTTTTTAGAGTCTCTGTACCAGCCAATCGTTACCTGCCCGATTATCGGTGCAATCTTAGGTGACTTTCAGCTCGGTATCGTAGTAGGTGGCTCTTATCAGCTTATTCAGATTGGTAGTATGCCAATCGGTGGAGCACAGCCGCCAAATGCTATCATGGGAGGTATCATGGCAACGGTATTTGCGGTTGCTCTCGGTATGGAAGCTACACCGGACGGTGTAGGTACAGCCCTTGGTCTTGCGATTCCATTCGCAGTATTCGGACAGTATGCGGTTACACTGACCTTTACATTTATGTCCGGTATGATGACAAAAGCTGACAAATATGCGGAAGAAGGCAATGTAAAAGGTATTCGCAACTTAAACTTCCTGGAGATGGGAGTTCTCGGATGCTTATTTGGTGTTCTGGCTGTTGCAGGTCTGTACGGTGGTACAGCACTTGGAAACACACTTAGAGATTTCGCCAACGATTTCTCATGGGTAATGGCTGGTCTGGATGCGGCGGGCGGCGCGATGAAGTTCGTCGGATTCGCTATCCTGATGAAGGTTATGATGTCCAGAGAGATGTGGGGATTCTTGCTGGCTGGTTTCGTAATGGCACTGGTTTGCAGCGCGAATGCGACAACATCTGGAGCAACATTGATTCTGTGTGCATTCGTAGGTGTAGCAATTGCTATCTATGACTTCTCAATGCAGACAAAGATTAAACAGAACGCAGGCGCAGGCGCCGGCTTTGTAGGAGGTGACGAGGATGGCATATAATATTCCTGATAGATATCAAGACCTGACTCCGGCACCGCAGCTGGATAAGAAAACCCTCAACAAGATGGTTTGGCTTTCCTGTTTCTTACAGGCATCTTTCAACTATGAAAGAATGCAGGCTTGTGGATGGCTTTGGGGCATCCTTCCGGGTCTGCAGAAGATACATACAAACAAAGAAGACTTAAAAGCGTCTATGGCGCACAACCTGGACTTTTTGAACACACATCCATTCCTTGTAACATTTGTAATGGGTATTGTTCTTTCACTGGAGCAGAATAAGGCAGAGACACAGACAATCCGTTCCGTACGTATCTCCGCGGCAGGTCCGCTGGGTGGTATCGGTGATGCACTGTTCTGGCTGACACTGGTTCCGATTACTGCTGGTCTGACTGCGAATATGGCGCTGGAGGGACAGATTGCAGGTGCGATTCTCTTCCTCATCATCTTCAATGTAGTACAGTTTATTGTACGTTTCGGACTGATGTACTGGTCTTATGGACTTGGTACAAAGGCAGTGACACTTTTGACTTCCAACGCGAAGGAATTTACACGTGCGGCAAGTATCCTCGGTATTTTCGTAGTCGGCGGACTGATTGCGAACTATGGCGGTACTACAGTACGTATGATTGTTGGTGATACACAGATTAACATTCAGGGACTGCTCGACGGCGTATTGCCGAAGCTGATTCCGCTTCTTATTACACTGGGAATCTACGCTCTTATCAAGAAGGGCTGGACACCGGTTAAATGTATCGTTCTTATCCTCGTAGTAGGTATTGTAGGATGTGCGTTCGGTATCTGGTCAGGAGATTCCAAGGCTATGGATGAAGACGGAAATGCGCTTCCGGGCGGATACACACCGCTTGTTGAGTGGTATGAATATCCGGCGCCTGCTCCGGCTGAGAAATCCGGACAGGAAGCTTGGGACGCTCTGGATTCCGTAGTGAATGAACTGCAGGATTCCGGCGTTGAAGTAAATATGCCTGAGTAAGATGTATCAGTGATATGGCGGGAAGACTGCATAGGCAGGATTTCCGGATAGGAATAAGGTATGGCACAGAGTGTGCTGTCATTGATGAGGGGAGGGATTTTTATCCCCCCTCATCTTAATCTAAAAGAGAAATCAGGTGGCTATTTGAGTAAAGTAACGTTGACAGTGATATTTATCGCCTTTGCGGCGTATCTTATTTTCCAGGGCATAAAGAGCTTTCAGCTGCGCAGTCTGAATACGGGGCTGAAAAGGCGGGATGTGGATATGGTAGAGCGCATCGCGCAGATGACACTTTCCCGCAAATTACTGGGAGAATATGTCTGCGATTTGTATGAACTGCGGGTTTACTATATCGCGAAGGAGACGGAAAAATTTGAAAAAATGCTCCGGAATATGCTGGATAGGACTTACCGGGATGGGACAGACAAAAAGAGTTTTCTGGAGACCTATTTCCATACATTTCTGATTAAAGGAAATCAGAAATATGCGGACTGGATACTGGAAGAAATTAAAAAGACAGAAGATGCGGCGTTTATCCGTTACAACGAGTGGTCCTATGAGGTGATGCTAAAGAAGAACAGCAGCTTGATTGCGGAGATGGAAGAGGGAATTAATTCCAAACAGTACTACGGATTCGCGCTGGGCGCGATATTATTTATGGTTGCAAAGCAGTATGCTTATCTGCAGGACAAGAAGAATGCAGTAATTTATTATCAAAGTGCGAAAGCATGTTTTCATCCAAAGTCGGTTTATATGCCTGTAGTTGATAAATGTCTCAAAGAGGCGGAGGCGGAAGCATAAAGCACAGTGGAAATCGGCTGTCCGTCAGGCGCAGGCGGTGCACATATTTTAGAGTAGGGAGAGAGATTCATGATTGGATTATTGGTAACAGGACATGCAAATTTTGGTTCAGGTATGACAAGCTCCGTAAATTTGATTGCAGGAGAACAGGAAGATTATCGCTATGTAGATTTTTTGCCGACGTACAGCACAGAGGATTTAACGAAAGAGCTGACAGCGGCGATGGAGGAATTGAAAGACTGTGACGGTCTTATCATATTTACAGATTTGATGGGCGGGACGCCGTTCAATGTGGCGGCTCAGCTCGGACACGGAAAAGAGAAAGTCAGAATCATTGCCGGAACGAACCTGCCGATGCTGGTAGAAATCGTGATGTCCAGGAAATTCATGGATGACCTGGATGGACTGGTGGATTCGGTTCTGGAAACAGGAAGAGAACAGGTGACAAAATACGAATTTAAGCAGGTAGCACAGGAGGAGTCGGATGACGGAATCTGATATCTGCATACTATAGAAAGAGAGACTCGGCTCGGTGTATCTGCCGGGCAGAAAGAAAGGAAGAAGAAAGATGAGTAAGATTTTTGATATCACAGAGGAGAAGATGCAGGAGACCACCTCCACTTTTACTCTGACAGAGATTTATCAGCAGCCGGCGACATGGGAGAAGACATGCGCGCAGATTGAGGCAAATAAGGACGAGATTCAGAAGTTTATTGACCAGGTTATCACATGCGAGGACTTTGATGTCATCCTCACCGGTGCGGGGACCAGTGAATTTGTCGGAAATGCGCTGTTTCCGCATCTGGCAGGGGTATTAAATCACAAGGCGAAATCCTACGGGACAACAGATATCGTGGCGACGCCGGAGGCATACCTGTCCCGCACGAAACCAACTCTTTTGATTAGTTTCGGGCGTTCCGGCAATTCACCGGAGTCTGTAGGTGCAATCGATGCGGCAGAAAGTGTTTGTGACAATATTTATCATCTTTTCATTACCTGCAATAAGGACGGGGCATTATCCAAACGCGCGGATACTACAGAGAACTGCTATGCCATCAATCTGACACCGGAGACTCATGACCAGAGTTTTGCCATGACTTCCAGTTATTCTAACATGTATCTGGCAGCATATCTGTGTTTCCATCTTGGAGAACTTGACGAGGCAAAAGCTGCAGTCGGGAAAATTGTGGCAGCAGGACAGGATTTCCTGGACAACGGCTATGGCATTGCACAGAATATCGTAGCAGAGTATGATTTCAACCGTATTGTATACCTGGGAAGCAATACGCTGAAAGGGACAGCACAGGAATCTGCCCTTAAGATGTTGGAACTGACAGCGGGCAAGGTCGTTACCATGTATGACACACCGCTGGGATTCCGTCACGGACCGAAGTCCATCATTGATGACAATACCATTACAGTGGTATATTTAAGTGATGACGCGTACACAAGACAGTATGAGGTGGACTTGCTCAAAGAGATGAGCGGACAGCGCAAAGGCAACAAGATTGTGGCAGTGATGAGCAGAGCAGATGAGGCAGTATCTGCACTGGTGGATTACACTGTCGTATATGGTCTGGAGGGAGACAATGAAAATGTGCTGCTTGGTCTGGACTATATTTTATTTGCACAGACACTGGCAGTATTAAAGTCCCTTGCCATGGCAATCACGCCGGACAACCCATGCCCGACAGGCGAGGTAAACAGAGTGGTAAAAGGTGTAACACTTTATCCATATACAAGAAAATAAAAAACAGCAGATAATAAGAGGCTGTCGCAAAATATAAACACAGTGGGAAAAAAGAGCTGGTCAGCAGATGATATCGCTTTCCCTATGTGGGCAGAACTTTGCGGCAGCCTCCTGACAAGGAGGAGAAGAGAACACTTATGAATTGGGAAGTGATTGGATGGACCTGTGTGACAGTGGGAGTTTTGATAGCAATCTGCGCTATTGTGCTGGTCTTTATCTCATCGAGAAATATGAAAAAAAACCGGGAAAATATGCGCCAGCTCCAGCAGGATATCAAGGTGGGCGCGAGGATTATGTTTGCCGGAGGTATTTACGGCAAGATTGTGAAGATTAAAGGGGATGTCATTGATGTGGAAATCAATAAAAGCACAGTTGTGCAGATTTCCCGCTATAGTATCCAGAATGTGATTACAGGATAGGCATAAAAGATAAAAGCGGCATAAGCCGCTTTACTGGGAATTTTGGCTTTCTGCTATTTTTTTCGCATAAGCACTGGGTGTGGTGTTGAAATATTTTTTGAAAAGCCGGGAAAAATAGTGGATGGAACTGAAACCGAGCATGTAGGCGATTTCGCTGATGGTATACTGGTTTTCCCGAATGAGCTCCTTACTCTTCTGCAGTTTGATATTGAGCAGATAGTTTTTGGGCGAGCTGTTTAAATGTGTCTTGAACAGCGCCTGCAGAGAAGAGCGGGAAATATAAAATTCATGACAGATTTCCTCAATCGTGATGGGTTCTGTGATGCGCTTATTCATGTAGGCAAGTATCTCGGAGAGCAAATCGTTCATATGCGTTTTCGTGTCTGAGAACAGAGTCTTGTGGTTGATTGTCTCGTAAAACTGCATGAGCAGCATGAGTGCTTCCTGCAGGTAACAGACCATCAGAGTCCTCGTATAATAAGAGTTTTCAAAACTCTCAATGAGCAGCTTCCAGAGAATCTGCTGCAGCTCGCTGGTACAGTGAAATACATGCCTTAAGATGTGCAGCGGCTTGCGCTGATTGGTATCAAAGACAGCAGTCAGATAGGAGCAGGAAGTAGTGTTCTCCAGGATGACATTGTCCGATTGGAACAAAATGGCATCATGAGGTTGGAGAGAGTAGGTCTCTTCTGAGAGTGTCAAATCAAGGCTGCCCTCGTACACATAGATGAGCTCATAGGATTTATGGGCGGATTTGCAGATACGGCAGGGTTCCATCTGGTTTGTGAACCAGCAGTCTAAGATTCTGCGGACATGGAATGGCGCAAATACAGGCTGATATGTGTAGGGCGCAGGCAGTAAAACCGTACGGGGTTCCAGCTCAGGCGCAATGAGCGACCAGGTGAATGGTGTGGTCAGAGGGATGAGGTTGAAGTACATGTTGGGATTGATTTTCAGATAATGCCGTACCGGGAAAGTCTTTAAATCATCCATATCGGGTGAGCTGGCAATCAAAAGCAGAGCCAGTCCCTGGGTACATTCGATGTATGTCTCGCAGGAAAACATATAAAGGTGATTAATCTTCTTAGAAGTGGAAGCAATCTCCCGACGGTTTAGCCCGTGTTTCTGCACATCGATTGGTTCATCATAGAAGGTCCCAAATGCGTCAAAACGGTTATCAGTGGTTTGATGTATCATAGACAGACTCCCTCTCATTGCAATAGATTATCCGGTATCTGCAGATTCTTTCTGTGAAAAAAGAGACGGCATATCACCGGAATGATTACAAAAATTATAGTATAACCAATGGCAAAAATCAAGGTTTCCCGCACTTAGAGAAGGATAGAAACGACATCCGGCATTGAGGAAACGAAACAATCGCATCCGGAATCTGAGGGAAGGGTGTGAGCGAAAAAGATAGGAGGAATGGGCATGATTATCCAAAGTAAAAAAGTCTGGCTGGCAGACCAGTTTGTGGAGGCACAGATAGAAGTTGCCGGCGGAAAGATTGTCAATCTCTACGAATATGGGGCAAAACCGGTGGACTGTGATTACGGCAGCAGCTGGATACTGCCGGGATTTATCGATGTGCACTGCCACGGCGCGTATGGGTTTGACACCAATGACGCTCAGGAAGAAGGTTTACGCAACTGGGTAAAGAATATTGTGGCGGAAGGAGTCACAGGACTTTTGCCGACCACCATCACGCAGAGCGAGGAAGTGCTCACAAACGCTCTGAAAAATGTGGCAAAGGTGGTGGAAGAGGGCTACGAGGGCGCGGAGATTTTAGGTATCCATTTTGAGGGACCTTACCTGGATATGAAATACAAAGGCGCGCAGCCGGAGCAGTTTATCCGCAAGCCTTCGGTGGAACAGTTTAAACAATATCAGGAGGCGGCAAAGGGACTCATTAAATACATCACCATGGCGACGGAGACGGACGAGGATTTCGCCCTGACCCGCTACTGCGCGGAAAATGGTGTGGTTGTCAGCATCGGGCACTCCGCTGCCACAAGCGAACAGGCAGTGCAGGCGTTTGCGCACGGCGCGCGGTCTATGACCCATGTGTACAATGGGATGACTCCGTTTAATCACCGGGCAAACGGATTGGTGGGAGCGGCCTACCGCATGAAGAGCATGTATGGGGAGATTATCTGCGACGGCAATCATTCCACACCGGCTGCTCTGCACCAGTTTTTTGAGGCTAAGGGTCCCCACTATGGTATGATGGTGAGCGATGCGCTGATGGCGAAAGGCTCCCCGGCGGGCTCCAAATTCATTTTCGGCGGAAATGAGATTGAAATCTATCCGGACGGCAGCGCGCATCTGACCTCCACCAAAGGGCTGGCAGGTTCTACCCTGCATATCAACGATGGGCTTCGCATCCTCATTGAGGAAGCCCTGGTGCCTATTGACACGGCAATCAATTCCTGTACAAAAAATCCGGCAGCGTGTCTTAAGATTGACGACCGGAAAGGTTCTATCAAGGTGGGGATGGATGCGGACATGGTCGTACTGGACCGAGATTATCAAGTGCTTCAGACATACTGCATGGGAAATGCGATGCTGAACTAGACAAAGAGAACAAAATACCGTGGGGCAGCCGCCAGGGAAGAAGACACTCTTCTTCCCCGCATGGAGGTGAGACCCCACGGAAATAAACGAAAGATGTGGAAGACAGATGAGTAAGAAAAAGTACACAAAGCCGGTGGAGAAAATCCGGCTTTCGGGCAGAAATATTTATACAGACAAGCGTAAGCGCACGATTTACTATGACTGGGTGACGAAGAAAGGCTATCTCATTGAGAAGAAAAATGAAAATTCAGCGCTGTTCTTTAAAAACCGTTTCGTCGTCATTCTTTTTGCGGCAATCCTCTTCGGCGCTACGTTCCTTACCTGGCAGCAGGCAGTCATTGCAGGCGCGGTGATGCTGGCGCTGGCGGAAGTGACATTTCGTATTTCCTTCTTAAAAAAGCTGGAACCGGTGACGGACGTGGATTTTGAGAAGCGAATTTCCGCGCTGGAGTATATTGTGACAGAGAAAGAGGAAGGAAGAGTCATCGCTCTGGCGGTGTTGTATCTGGCATTTGCGGTATTAGTCATATTGAACGCAATCCAGCAGAAATACGCTGTGGGGCTTATGGTGTTCAGCGGCTGTCTGGCACTTGTGGGCGTATACTTCAGTGTGCTGCATGTCATTGCTCTTGTGAAGATACGTAAGAATCCGAAAAAGAAAAAGAAATGGTAGAAAAACCTCCGGGCTGCCTTCTTTTACTGGTGGCAGATCGGAGGTTTTTTATGCGAATCTATATTTTGTTCTATGCGAATTTATGCTCTGTTCTGTGAATTGCACACGGCAATCTTTTCTTTCACGAGAGCTACGACATTTTCGATACCAACCTTGCCGTACTTTTTGGGGTCAAACGCATCCGGATTTTCTCCTAAATACTTCTTCACACCATCGCTGAAAGCGATGCGCAGTTCTGTGGCGAAGTTTACCTTGCAGATACCGCGGGTGATGGACTCACGTACCGCGTCATCCGGCACACCGGAAGCACCGTGGAGTACCAGCGGGATGGAGACAACTTCGCGGATTGCGCTTAAGCGGTCGAAGTCCAGCTTGGGAGTTCCCTTGTACAGACCGTGGGCGGTTCCGATAGCCACGGCGAGAGATGTCACCTGCGTGCGTTCTGCGAATTCTTTTGCCTGCTGCGGGTCCGTGTACGGATTGTCATCTCCGCCCTCTAAATCGTCTTCTTTTCCGCCGACTTTTCCAAGCTCTGCTTCCACGCTGATGCCGGAAGGAGCGCATGCGTCCACCACGCGGCGGGTCAGCGCGATATTATCCTCAAAGGACTCGTGGGAACCGTCAATCATAATAGAAGTATAGCCTGTGCGCAGCGCCTGCATAGCGAGCTCAAAGCTGCTGCCGTGGTCCAAATGCATGGCAATCGGAACGCTTGTCCTCTCGGCAGCCGCGCGTACCATCCCAAGGTAATAGTCCAGCCCTGCGTATTTGACAGTGGAGGGGGTGGTCTGCATGATGACCGGAGCCCTCATCTCCTCGGCAGCCTGGAGGACCGCCATGACCATTTCCATATTCTCTACATTAAATGCACCGACTGCATAATGCCCTTCCTGGGCTTTCTTGAGCATCTCGTTTGTGGTAACCAATGACATAGAAATAACCTCGATTCTTTATAATTTTGCTAACAGTATAGCACACAAACCCTGTTTTTGTCTTCCCATTTCTGGCTTTCTTAAAAAATGCAAACGATTGTTTAATAAATCCAAAGTATGCCTTGTTTTTTCGTGCTACGATGAAAACAAAAAAGGAGAGATTGCGATGCTTCTAAATCCACTGAAAAAAATTGTAGAGCTGCAGAAACAGGGGAAAAATGTCGGGATATACTCTGTGTGCAGCGCAAATGGGTATGTTATCGAGGCGGCGCTCAAACGGGGGAAATCAGACGGTTCCTGCGTACTCATAGAGAGTACGGCGAACCAGTGCGACCAGAACGGCGGGTATACGGGGATGACTCCTGCGGACTTTAAGGAATTTGTACTGAAGATTGCCAAGAAGAGCGGATTTGACAAACAGAAGATTTTCTTAGGCGGCGACCATTTAGGTCCTCTGACCTTTGCCGGAAAAGACGAGGCGGAGGCGATGGCGGATGCCGAGGAACTCATTCGCTGCTATGTGGGGGCAGGATTTACAAAAATTCACATCGATACCAGCATGAAGGTGAACAGCGACCCGGCGGATGTGCGTTTGTCTGATGAAATCATTGCGGGACGCGGTGCGCGTCTGGCACAGGTGGCTGAGGAGACTTACCGCGAGCTTTTGAAAAGCGAGCCGGACGCCATCCCTCCGGTCTATATCATCGGCAGTGAGGTACCGATTCCGGGAGGCGCTGTGGGCAGCGAGGACACAGGCGTCCAGGTGACAAAGGTGGACGATTTTAAGAATACAGTGGCGGCATTTGAAAAGGCATTTGAGGCGGCAGGACTTGGACAGGATGTGTGGGACCGCGTTATCGGTGTTGTGGTACAGCCGGGTGTGGAGGAAAAAGACAGCGGATGTACAGAATATGACCGGGACAAGGCGAAAGACCTCATGGCTTCTATCAAGGATTTCCCGAATCTTGTATTCGAGGGTCATTCCACGGATTACCAGACAAAGGGAAAGCTGCGCGAGCTTATCGAGGACGGCGTGGGAATCTTAAAAGTGGGACCGGCGCTCACCTTCGCCATGCGGGAAGCCATGTTTGCGTTGGAACATATTGAAAAAGAAGTGCTCTACGGGACAGATATTACGCCCAGCAATTTCTCCGAGATTTTAGATGCAGAAATGTTAAAGGATGACAAATATTGGCGCAAGCATTATCAGGGGACAGAACTGGAAGTGCGCAGGAAGCGCAAATATTCTTTCTCCGACCGGTGCAGATATTATATGCCGACACCGGCAGTGGAAGCGGCAGTGGGGCGGCTTCTTGAAAATCTGCGGACACAGGGGATACCGCTCAACCTGTTGAGCCAGTTCATGCCAATCCAGTATACGAAGGTGCGGGAAGGTCTGCTTGAGAATGAGCCGGTGGCTCTCGTGGAGGACCGCATCATCAATACCATTGATGAATATCTGTACGCGACACACCAGAAAGAGCTTCTGTAAATAGAAGAAGAGTCCCCTCTCTTTGTCGACCGTGTATGCTCTTGTAAGAGAGGGAAAGAAACATAGAATGAAATTTTGCTGCCCTGTGGAGGACTTCTGTTCTCACAGGACAGCAAATTTTTTATATAAAACTGGACAGTCCGCACAGGGATGTGATAAACTAGTGTGAAAAATACAGCGCAGACGCTGAAAGAAACTGACAGAGAAAAGAGGAAAAGATATGGCACAGTTATGGGGCGGGCGTTTCACAAAAGAAACAGACCAGTTGGTATATCATTTCAACGCATCGATTTCATTTGATAAAAGGCTGTACGAACAGGATATCAGAGGCAGTCTTGCCCATGTGGAGATGCTGGCAAAGCAGGGCATCTTAACAGAGGAAGAGCGGGAGCAGATTAAAGAAGGACTTCAGGGCATCCTTAGGGATGTAGAGAGCGGAGCACTTGAGATTACCGATAAATATGAGGATATCCACAGTTTCGTGGAGGCGGTCTTAACGGAGCGCATTGGCGAGGCGGGCAAAAAGCTCCATACCGGGCGGAGCAGAAATGACCAGGTTGCCCTGGATATGAAATTATATATAAGAGATGAGGTCAGAGAGCTGGACGGGCTTTTAAAAGAGATACTGGAAGTGCTCCTTTGCATTATGGAGGAGAACACACAGACCTTTATGCCGGGATTTACTCATTTACAGAAGGCGCAGCCTATCACGCTGGCTCATCACATGGGCGCCTATTTTGAGATGTTCAAGCGCGACCGTTCGCGTATGCAGGATATCTACGAGAGGATGAACGAGTGCCCGCTGGGGTCCGGCGCCCTCGCAGGGACTACCTATCCCCTGGACAGAGAGTATACGGCAGAGCTTCTGGGATTCAGAGGACCGACACAGAACAGTATGGATTCGGTGGCAGACAGGGACTATCTCATTGAGCTGCTCTCCGCCATGTCCACGGTCATGATGCACCTGAGCAGATTTTCCGAGGAGGTCATCATCTGGAACTCCAATGAATATAAATTCGTGGAGATTGATGACGCCTACAGTACCGGGAGCAGCATCATGCCCCAGAAGAAGAACCCGGATATTGCGGAGTTGGTACGCGGTAAGACCGGACGTGTCTACGGGGCGCTGATGTCCCTTTTGACAACCATGAAAGGGATTCCGCTTGCCTACAATAAGGACATGCAGGAGGACAAGGAGTTGGTGTTTGACGCGATTGACACCACGAAGGGGTGCTTGGCTCTCTTCACCGGCATGTTAAAGACCATGAAGTTTAACAAAGACCGCATGGAGGACAGTGCAAAGCGCGGATTTACCAACGCCACAGATGCGGCGGATTATCTGGTGAACCACGGCGTGCCGTTCCGCGATGCACATGGGATTGTGGGACAGTTGGTGCTCTACTGTATTGAGAAAAATATGGCGCTGGATGATATGAGCCTGGAGGAATTTCAGGCAGTCTCCCCGGTATTTGAGGAAGATATCTACGATGCCATCAGCATGAAGACCTGTGTGGAGATGAGAAATACCATCGGAGCTCCGGGTCAGAAGGCGATGGAGAAGGTCATTGAGAGAGCAAAAGCGTATCTTGCAGAAACAGCATGTACAGATAAATAGAAAGAAGGAGAAGGAAAATGGAGAAGAAATTAAGAGTCGGGATTTTAGGAGCAACGGGGATGGTAGGACAGAGATTTATCTCTCTTCTGGAAAACCACCCATGGTTTGAGGTAGTGACGGTGGCGGCAAGTCCCCGTTCTGCCGGGAAGACATACGAGGAGGCAGTGGGCGGAAGATGGAAGATGGATACCCCCATGCCCGAAGCAGTGAAAAAGCTGGTTGTTATGAATGTAAACGACGTGGAACATGTGGCTTCCACGGTTGATTTCGTATTCAGTGCAGTGGATATGACAAAAGAAGAAATCCGTGCCATCGAGGAAGAGTACGCAAAGACAGAGACTCCGGTGGTTTCCAACAATAGCGCGCACAGATGGACACCGGATGTGCCGATGGTTATCCCGGAGGTCAATGCAGAGCATTTCGACGTGATAGCGGACCAGAAAAAACGTCTGGGAACAACGCGCGGATTTATCGCGGTGAAGCCAAACTGCTCCATTCAAAGTTATGCGCCCTGCCTGGCAGCCTGGAAGGAATTTGGACCAAAAGAACTGGTCGTGACCACATACCAGGCAATCTCCGGGGCCGGCAAGACATTCAAGGACTGGCCGGAGATGGTGGAGAACATCATCCCTTACATCGGAGGAGAAGAGGAAAAGAGCGAGCAGGAGCCGCTGCGTGTGCTGGGTAAAGTAGAAAACGGCGAGATTGTGAAAGCAGAGATGCCGAAGATTACATGCCAGTGCGTCCGCGTTCCGGTATTGAACGGACATACCGCTGCAGTGTTCATCAATTTTGAGAAAAAGGTGACAAAAGAAGAGCTCATCGAAAAGCTGGTAAGCTTCAAAGGATTCCCGCAGGAGGCAGAACTTCCCAGCGCTCCGAAGCAGTTTATCCAGTATCTGGAGGATGACAACCGTCCGCAGGTGAAGATGGATGTGGATTACGAGAAGGGGATGGGTGTGTCTATCGGACGTCTCAGAGAAGACAGCATGTATGATTATAAGTTTATCGGTCTGTCCCACAATACGGTGAGAGGCGCGGCGGGCGGCGCAGTCCTCTGCGCGGAGGCTCTGACGGCAAAAGGTTATATCGAGGCAAAATAAAGGGTATCTTCTATTTACGAGAGCGTGTATGCCCTTGCAAAGAGACAGGATGTAAAATTTTTGGAGAAATCTTTGTGAAAATTTACGAGTTGTCCCTCGCGGTGAAGGGTGCTATAATGAGTATCCCAGCACAGAAACCGCGAGGGACAATTTATTTTATATCATAGGGAAAAGTCTTTTGTTCCATGATATAACAATATCCCGTGAGGGACATTGTTCCCGGTTTTTCTTTTTAATACTCGTCCAGAGAGCAAATCAGAATGACAAGTCAAATTATCTTATCAGCTTTGTGTAAGTGTAAGTCAGCTTTACATTCAATTTATCAGGGGAGATTCCTCCCTGTATTCCAGAACGAGTGAGAAAATTATCCAGAGGAAAGGAGGAAAGAGACGTTTATTTCGCATATCCGGTGTTAATATGCTTTGCCGCACAGTCTTTTAGGCTGGGAAGTGCAGGCTGTGCTCTCGGTACAGGTTCTTTGTGTATCAGGAGACATCTATGAGAGGAAAAAAAGAAAATTGGAAAAGGGGCGCTAAGACCCTTTTATTTGTGATGGTTATATTTGCCTTTGTCCTGTCTTGCTGCCGTATCGTGGCAGCCGCCGGGACAGAAGAGGGTGTGCCAAACGGAGAAGAAACGCAGGGAGAAGAAATGCAGGGAGAAAACATGCAGGATGAAACGAGTGTCCGGAAACCGGGATACGATGCGGCGTATCTGTCCGCTCTTCTTGAGGGGGTGGGATTTGCCGACGGGAATCCTCAAGAATCCGCAGATTCCGCAAACAATGTCAATTCTGCAGATTCTGCAAAGCTTCGTATGGCGTCCGCGGGAGGACGTGTCTCGACCAGCGTGCTGGCAGCAGACCAGGGCACCATCGACATGGTGCGCTACAGTGAGGACGGGCAGTCATGGGATATGGTGGACAGCTGGTCGGAAGGAGTGCTCGGAGCAGATGGAGAATGGGCGTTCTGCGCAGACCCCACGACCGGATTCCAGTCGGGGGATAAGACGGTGTACAATGCTGCCTCATATTATAACCAGTATACCATTGACACCATAGGATGTGCCTTTGCCTGGTATGACCAGTGGAAGACCACATTGGGATTTACCTTCACCTCCAGTCAGGATTATTTCTTCAAGCAGATTCTTGTCTGGGAGGTGTTAAATGAGGTGCATGGATGGTACCCGGGTATCACCCTGGAGTTTGGCAACAATGTGTTGTGTCCGGACGGGGTGCACTATGTGTCGGAGTATACCTGGCAGGTGCTCCAGTATGGGATTGAGAATGCCACTGACCCGGCATGGCGGGCAAAGTGGGAGTGCAGCGGCGTCATACTCAAAGGGAACGGACAAGACCTCTGCCAGTGGGAATATCATCCGGCGGGCGGCTATGTGGAGATGAAAAAATCTGCTTCCGATACCGGGTTTACTGAAGGAAATAACTGCTACAGCCTGAAAGGGGCACAGTATGGGATTTACCAGGGGGAGCAGCAGAAGGCAGTGCTGACTACGGATGAAAACGGATACGCCCGCAGTGAAAAGCTGGATGTGGGAGAGTACACCATCCGGGAGATTCAGGCGCCGCCGGGCTACCAGATAGATGTCACGCCATATCAAGTGACGGTGAAATCTTCCCAGACATCAACGGTGGAGGTGACCGATAACCCTGTGAGCGCAGCGGCGGAATTAAAGCTGAAAAAATTGGATGCAGGAAGCAAAAGCAGTACTCCCCAGGGGGCTGCTTCCCTTTGCGGCGCGCAGTTTACCGTGCGCTTTTACGAGGGATATTATACGGCGGACACGCTGCCTGAAGAAGCGGACTGTACCTGGGTATTTGAGACAAAGGAGGAAACGGATGAGGAGACAGGAGATTTGTATGCAGGATGGAAACTGTCAGAAGAATATAAAGTATCAGGGGATGATTTTTACCGTGCGCAGGACGGGACATGCATCTTACCCCTCGGAACGCTCACAGTGGAGGAGAGCAAAGCACCGGAAGGCTACCTGCTTCAGGGCGCCGTATTTCGCCAGGTATCGGATACGAGCGGGCAGCAGGAAAACATCTGGAATGAGACGTGCCTCCTTGCGATAAAGCAGGATGGGGATACGGCGTACATAGAGGGCGGCAATGTCTGTGAAGCTGCGGATGCAGTCGTACGGGGCGATTTCTCTTTCACGAAGATTGAGGAGGAGTCACAGAGGGCGATGGCGGATATTCCCTTTCGCATCACCTCCAAAACAACAGGGGAGAACCATGTTATTGTGACAGACGAGAACGGTTACTATTCCTCTTCGTCCGAATATATCAGGCATTCCCTGGACACCAACATGGAAAAAGCGGGAGCCGGGCTCTGGTTTGGGCTGGATTTGGAAGGGCAAACTGTGCCTGTAGATGATGGGCTGGGTGCTCTGCCCTACGATACCTACACCATAGAGGAACTGCCCTGTATGCAAAATGAGGGAAAAGTTCTTTATCAGGGAGAATTTACCATCACAAGAAATCACTTTGTGCTGGATATGGGAACCATAGAGAATGGGGACATGCCAAAAACTCCCGGTGAAAAGGAAACGCCTGAAAAAGAGACGCAGAAGGAGACGGCAAAAGAAAGACAGAAGACGGTACAGACCGGGGATGAGGCGGTCGTCGGCATGTACGCGGCAGGTATCCTTGCCAGTTTAGGAGTGCTCCTTTTGGCAGTGACAGAACGGCGTTTCTGGAGAAAAGGAGGGAAAAGAAGATAATATCTTGTCTTTTCTTTGGAGCCGGTGTGTGATAAAATGTGTCACAGAGGAACAAGGAAAAGGAGGTTGTCACAATGGGAATGACAATGACGCAGAAAATCCTGGCGGCGCATGCAGGTCTTGAGTCTGTCACAGCCGGTCAGTTAATCGAAGCGAAATTGGACGTGGTCATGGCGAACGACATTACCGGACCGATGGCGCTGCCTATCTTTAAGCAGATGGCGGATACGGTCTACGATAAGGAGAAGGTCGTTCTGGTGCCGGACCATTTCACACCAAATAAAGACATCAAATCAGCGGAAAATTCTAAAGCAATCCGCGAATTTGCAAAGGAACAGGGACTGAAGTGGTATTTTGAACAGGGCAAATCAGGCGTGGAGCACGCCATTCTCCCGGAGGCGGGCGTGGTGGCTGCCGGTGAGTGTATCATCGGGGCGGACTCCCATACCTGTACATACGGCGCGCTGGGAGCATTTTCCACAGGTGTCGGTACAACGGATATCGCCACAGGCATGGCGACAGGCGAGCTGTGGTTCAAGGTGCCGAGCGCTATCAAATTCGTGCTCACAGGAAAGCCCGGTCCATATGTCAGCGGCAAGGATATCATCATCCACATTATCGGGAAGATTGGGGTGGACGGAGCCCTCTATAAATCAATGGAATTTACCGGGGACGGCATCGCCAGCCTGTCTATGGACGACCGTTTTACGATGGCGAATATGGCAATCGAGGCGGGAGCGAAGAACGGCATCTTCCCGGTAGACGAGAAGGTGGAGGCTTATCTGAAAGAACATACACAGAAGCCTTATCAGGTATATGAGGCAGATGCGGATGCAGAATATGACGAAGTCGTGGAAATCAATTTGAGCGAGGTGCGCCCGACAGTGGCATTCCCGCATCTTCCGGGGAACGCCAAGACCATCGACGAGGTGGAAGCGATGGAACCCATCAAGATTGACCAGGTTGTTATCGGGTCATGTACAAACGGCAGAATGGAAGATATGCGCAAGGCGGCGGCAATCCTGAAAGGACATACGGTACATCCGGATGTGCGTGTCATGGTGGTGCCGGCGACCCAGAAGATTTACAAAGAATGTATCAAAGAAGGACTTGTGGATATCTTTATCGATGCGGGATGCGCGGTGAATACGCCGAGCTGTGGTCCCTGCATGGGCGGACATATGGGAGTTATGGCAGCGGGAGAGAAATGTGTCTCCACCACGAACCGCAACTTTGTGGGACGTATGGGACATGTGGATTCCTTAATCTACCTTGCCTCACCGGAGGTGGCAGCAGCCAGCGCCATTGCCGGATGTATCGCGAATCCTGAGAAAGTGGGTGAGAAATAATGAAAGCACTGGGACATGTATTCAAATACGGGGATAATGTAGACACAGACGTTATCATCCCGGCGAGATATTTAAACAGTTTTGACGCCAAAGAGCTGGCGAGCCATGCCATGGTGGACATTGACCCGGATTTTGTGAAAAAGGTGAAACCGGGAGACCTCATTGTGGCAAATAAAAACTTCGGCTGCGGTTCTTCCAGAGAGCACGCGCCTCTCTGCTTAAAGACTGCAGGGGTGAGCTGCGTCATCGCGGAGACCTTCGCGCGTATTTTTTACCGCAACGCCATCAATATCGGACTGCCGATTATCGAATGTCCGCAGGCTGCAAGAGGGATTGAAGCAGGCGATGAAGTGGAAGTGGATTTCGACAGCGGTAAGATTTACAACCGCACCAAAGGCACCGAGTTCCAGGGACAGCCGTTCCCGGAATTTATGCAGAAGCTGATTGCCGCAGGCGGGCTGGTGAAGTATACGAACAGCAAAAAGAAAGCCTGAGAAAAGGGCAAAATCTGATGAAATCAGTAGTAGGGGACTGCTGGAAGAGCAGTCTCCTTTTGTATAATAGGGAACTTCAGTCCCTGTTATACAAAATGCTTGGCGCGATGCATATTCACGTGAAGTGGAAATTTGTCGCGAAAGCGGTCGCGCTTTGCGCGTGAGTTCCGCTTGCGGAACTCTTTGGACTTCTATTTGAAAGGAAGAATGTATGACAAACAACGAAAATAGAGGAAGAGCCATCGCGCTTCTGCCGATTGGCGTATTTCTGGTTATCTTTCTGGGGGCTGGCATTGTGTTCGGAGATTTCTATGCCATGCCTGCCATCGTAGGGTTTTTGATTGCCCTTTTTGTAGCATTTTTGCAGAATAAAAGCCTCAGCTTTTCAGAGAAGATTCGCGTGATTGCGAATGGCGCGGGGGAGGAAAACATCATTACCATGGTCCTTATCTTTCTGTGTGCCGGAGGATTTTCCGGGGCGGTGACTGCCGCCGGAGGTGTGGACAGTACTGTGAATCTGGGATTATCCCTTATTCCCTCCCATTTTGCGGTGGCGGGGCTCTTTATCATCGGCTGCTTTATTTCCGTCTCCATGGGTACGTCCATGGGAACGATTGCGGCTTTGGCTCCGATTGCGGTAGGCATCAGCGAGAAGACAGGATTTTCTCTGTCTATCTGCATCGCGGCGGTGGTGTGCGGCGCCATGTTCGGGGACAACCTGTCGATGATTTCCGATACAACCATTGCCGCGGTTAAGACCCAGGGGTGTGAGATGAAGGATAAGTTCAAGGCAAACTTCCGTATCGTGCTTCCCGCAGCAATCATAACGGTCGTCTTTTTCTGGCTGATTACGAGAAATGCAAGCTACCAGATGGAGGGGGATTTGTCCTATAATCTGTGGAAAGTGCTGCCCTATCTCATTGTCCTCATTGGCGCTCTGATTGGCATCAATGTATTCCTGGTGCTGATTAGCGGAATTGCAGCTTCTCTTCTGGTGGGGGTTTTTACAGGCAGTATCGCGGTGTCACAAATCTTTACGGTAGTGGGGGATGGAGTGACCTCTATGTATGATATCACAGTCATCTCCATCATTGTGGCATGTATCGTCTCTCTTGTGAGGGAATACGGAGGCATCCAGTTTATCCTCACGCTGGTGAAAGGGCGCATCCGCGGAAAACGGGGCGCGGAGCTGGGAATCGCGCTGCTGGCGCTTTTTGTAGATTTATGTACAGCGAACAATACCGTGGCAATCGTCATGGCGGGACCAATCGCCAAAGAAATCAGCGAAGAGTTTGAGATAGACCCCAAACGTTCCGCCTCCCTTCTGGATATGTTTACGTCCGTGGGACAGGGGCTGATTCCCTATGGCGCGCAGCTTCTCTCGGCAGCAACGCTGACCGGGCTGACGCCTCTTCACATCATTCCCTACCTGGTATATCCGCTTCTCATGGCGGTCTGCGGTCTTGCGGCAATCGCTCTGCGCAGGCAGGATAAAGGAGGCAAGGCAAAGGCGTAAGGAAAAACAGGGCAAAGGCATAAGGAAAAGTAAATTGATAAAAGGGAGAACTTGTGATATAATGCAGGGCAGTAGTGGCAGTGAGGTTTAGAAGAAGCTGGGAGGGGTTCAGAAGAGAGCATTTCCGGCGCGCTGACACAAGACTCAGTGAAAGAAAAAGAGGGCAGAGATATGGAGTTATTATACAGCAGTACACGCAGCAAAGAGAAAAAGGTGACGGCATCCGAGGCAATTTTGAAGGGTCTGGCGGAAGACGGCGGACTGTTTGTGCCGGAGAGCATCCCAAAGCTGGATGTGCCGATGGCAGAGCTTAAGGGGATGACATACCAGGAGACAGCGTATGTGGTCATGAAACAATTCCTTACAGATTATACGGAGGAGGAACTGCGCCGCTGCATCGCCTGCGCGTATGATTCTAAATTTGATACAGAAGTCATCGCGCCGCTGGCGAAAGTGGGGGATGCTTATCATCTGGAGCTGTTCCACGGAGCGACTATCGCATTTAAGGATATGGCGCTCTCTATCCTGCCTCATCTGCTGACAACGGCGGCGAAGAAAAACCACGTGGAAAATGACATCGTTATCCTCACCGCGACATCGGGAGATACCGGGAAAGCGGCGCTCGCGGGATTTGCGGATGTACCGGGCACGAAGATTATCGTCTTCTATCCGAAGGGCGGCGTGAGCAAGGTGCAGGAGCTGCAGATGGTGACCCAGAAGGGTGACAATACTTCTGTGGTGGCGATTCACGGGAATTTTGATAATGCACAGAGCGGTGTGAAGGCAATCTTTGAGGACAGAGAGCTGGAGAAGGAACTGGCGCAGAAGGGCTATCAGTTCTCCTCCGCGAACTCCATCAACATCGGACGTCTTGTTCCGCAGGTCGTGTACTACGTATACGCATACGCGAAACTGCTGGAGAATGGGGAGATTTCCGACGGGGAGTCCATCAATGTCACAGTGCCGACCGGAAACTTCGGGAATATCCTAGCCGCGTACTATGCGAAACAGATGGGTGTGCCGATTGACAAGTTAATCTGCGCATCCAATGAAAATAAAGTGCTCTTTGATTTCTTCCAGACAGGGAAATATGACAGGAACCGTGAGTTTGTGCTCACCTCCTCTCCGTCTATGGATATCCTGATATCCAGCAACTTAGAACGCCTTATCTATACGATAGCGGGGCAGGATGCCCAGAAGAATGCAGAGCTGATGGGGGCTCTCAAGGAAAAGGGCGTCTATGAGATTACAGCCGAAATGAAGGAAAAGCTTGCAGACTTTGTGGGCGGATTTGCCACAGAGGAGCAGACTGCCGCAACCATAAAGGATACATATGAGAAGACCGGTTATGTGATGGATACGCATACCGCGGTCGCTGCCTGTGTATACCGGGAGTACAGAAAGGCGAGCGGGGACAGTAAAAAGACAGTCATCGCCTCCACAGCGAGCCCTTATAAATTCGCGCACAGCGTGATGACGGCGATTGATGGAAAATACAGCGATATGGATGATTTCGCGCTTATTGATGAACTGCACAGCGTGTCGGGAATGGAGATTCCAAGGGCGGTAGAAGAGATTCGAAGCGCCCAGGTTCTGCACACGAGAGAATGTGATGCGGACGACATGAAAGCGACAGTCAGGGAGATTCTGGGAGCAGAGGTGTAGAAGATGGATGATTTTTTCGGGATTATCAGCGTCATGGTGTTCGGATGCGGCATTTACGGTCTCTATGCCTACATCCAGATGAAACGGGACGGACATATCAATGATACGCTGCTGCTGGGGAAAAATTTTACAGAGCAGATGTGCAAGGATAAGGAAGCCTATATGAGTAAGGCGATGCCGGCAGTGCTGGTATTTGCTGTTGCGGCGACCCTCTACGGGGCTGTGGATATCTACCATTATTTTGTCGCGCCCATCGAGGTTATCGATATGATTGGCATGGTCCTGTTCCTCATCGTCCTTGTTTGGTTTATGGTATATACGACGAGGCTGAAGAACAAATATTTTTAGTGAACCGATATTTTTAATGACATACAGTGCGGGAGGGGTGTTCCATAGGAAGCTTCTCCTGCATTTTGTATTCCACGTATACTGTATGTCACAGCGGATATAAAGTTTGCGAAAAAATTGTTGATTTTTGATTGCTTTTTCAGTATAATATCTACATGCTGGGAACTATGGCATGATTTTTCCACATATTTTAAGAGAGAGAGGTTGAGTGTAACATGGCAAACATTGATTTAAGTCAGTATGGTATCACCGGAACCAAGGAAATCGTCTACAATCCTTCTTACGAAATGCTGTTTGAGGAAGAGACAAATCCGAATCTGGAAGGTTATGAAAAAGGTCAGGTAAGTGAACTTGGCGCTGTTAATGTTATGACAGGTATCTATACAGGACGTTCTCCTAAAGATAAATTTATCGTTATGGATGAGAACTCCAAAGATACAGTATGGTGGACTTCTGATGAGTATAAGAACGACAACCATCCTGCATCACAGGAAGCATGGGATACAGTAAAAGATATCGCCATCAAAGAGCTTTCCAACAAGAGACTGTTCGTTGTAGATGCATTCTGCGGCGCGAACGAAGATACCCGTATGGCAATCCGCTTCATCATGGAAGTGGCTTGGCAGGCTCACTTTGTTAAAAATATGTTTATCATTCCTACAGAGGAAGAACTGAAAGACTTTACACCGGATTTCGTTGTTTACAACGCTTCCAAGGCGAAAGTAGAGAACTACAAAGAGTTGGGATTAAACTCCGAGACAGCGGCAATGTTCAACATCACAAGCCGCGAGCAGGTTATCGTAAATACATGGTACGGCGGAGAGATGAAGAAAGGTATGTTCTCCATGATGAACTACTATCTGCCGCTGAAAGGCATCGCATCCATGCACTGTTCTGCAAACACCGACATGAACGGAGAGAATACAGCAATCTTCTTCGGTCTTTCCGGAACAGGTAAGACAACACTTTCCACAGACCCGAAACGTCTCCTCATCGGTGACGACGAGCACGGCTGGGATGACAAGGGCGTGTTCAACTTCGAGGGCGGATGCTATGCGAAAGTTATCGATTTGGACAAAGATTCCGAGCCGGATATCTACAATGCTATCAAGCGCAACGCTCTGCTTGAGAACGTTACACTGGATGCAGACGGAAAGATTGACTTCACAGACAAGAGCGTGACAGAGAATACACGTGTATCCTACCCAATCGACCACATCGAGAAGATTGTACGTCCGGTCTCCACAGCTCCGGCAGCGAAAGATGTTATCTTCCTGTCCGCTGACGCATTCGGCGTACTTCCTCCGGTATCTGTCCTGACTCCGGAGCAGACAGAGTACTATTTCCTGTCCGGATTTACAGCAAAACTGGCGGGAACAGAGCGCGGAATCACAGAGCCGACTCCGACATTCTCCGCTTGCTTTGGACAGGCATTTTTGGAGTTACATCCGACAAAATACGCGGAAGAGCTGGTTAAGAGAATGAAAGCGAGCGGTGCGAAAGCATATCTCGTTAACACAGGATGGAATGGAACCGGAAAACGTATCTCCATCAAAGATACACGCGGTATCATCGATGCAATCCTCGACGGCTCTATCCTGAACGCACCGACGAAGCAGATTCCGCACTTCAACCTTGAGGTGCCGACAGAGCTTCCGGGAGTAGACCCGGCAATCCTTGACCCGCGCGACACATATGCTGACGCTTCTGAGTGGGAAGCAAAGGCAAAAGACCTTGCTCAGAGATTTATCAAGAACTTCAAGAAATACGAAGGAAATGAAATCGGAAAAGCACTCGTTGCAGCAGGTCCGCAGGAGTAATTTATAAGAGAATAAAAGAAATGTAAAGGGACATCCTACTGTCATTGATGACGGGGGATGTCCCTCTTTTATGCGGGAAAGTTCTTCGGACTTGCCTGCACAATGAAAAACCCTCCGGGCGCAAAATGTCCGGAGGGAACTGTCAAGATTTCCTTTATCTGAATGGGTGAAAGAAGGAGATGCGTTCACTGGTTCAGCTCTTTATATTTTGTGCCCCACACAATCATGGAATCCAGCACAGGGCTTAAACTCAGTCCCAGCTCTGTGAGTTCATATTCGACTCTGGGCGGCACCTCCGGGTAGACAGTTCTGGTGAGCAGTCCTGCTTTCTCCATGTCTCTTAAGTTCGATGTCAGCACTTTCTGCGAGACATTTCCTATCGATTGTTTCAATTCTCCAAAACGCTTTTTTCCTTCCAGCAAATCCCGGATAATCAAAACTTTCCAGCGGTTGCTGATAAGTCCCAGTGTCGTCTCCACCGGGCAGTCCGGTAACTTCTGCATATAAACCCCTCCTTATCCCTGAAAACACGCAATAGTTACTTTTTGGTGCCTATCGCACTTTATTGTGCCTACTTGCGAATATGGCTGTATAGCCATAATATAATACCTGTAAAGAGGATTGTCAAACGAAACGACCGAAATCCATGAGGCGAAACGGCTGGAATCCATGAGAGGGAGGAAGGAAAGTTTCTGTGGGAACGAATGGAATAGGAGGATGAAAAAATGGAAACAACAGGAGAAAAATGTGTGCGGCTTTTAAGAGAGATAAAAAGTGCGGCAATGGCGACGGTGGACAGCGAGGGCAGACCGAAGGTGCGAATCATCGATGTGATGTTGGCGGAGAATGGAGCAGTTTATTTCTGTACCGCCAGAGGAAAAGAATTTTACAGTGAGCTTATACAGCAGAAAGCGCTGGCAGTGACCGGACTGACAAAAGACTGGGAAATGGTGAGAATAAACGGTGAGGCGATACATCTGGATGAGCAGAAAAAATGGATAGACCGTATTTTTGAGGAAAATCCGGTTATGAATACTGTATATCCCGGCGAATCCAGGTATATCCTGGAGCCCTTCTGCATAAAAGAAGGGACGGCGGAATACTTTCATTTAGGCAGGCATCCCATATACAGGGAATACGGATATCTGGGAAATGCAGAAGAAAAAGCAGAGAATAAAAAGGGATTTACAATCACAGAAAACTGTATATTATGCGGCACATGCTTAAAAGCGTGCCCTCAGCAGTGCATCATTCCCGGCCGCCCCTATAGAATCGCTCAGGAAAACTGTCTGCACTGCGGGCGGTGTGAGGAAGTCTGCCCGGCAACAGCGGTACAAAAAAGGTAAGAGAACAATGTGTATAGAGAGAAATACCATTCGGATATACCGGGATGTCAATAAGGGAAGGAGAAACGAATATGCTGACAGAAATGACACAACTTTTATATGACAACAAAGACTTTTTTTTGAAACTGAGCGGCGAACATGTGGCAATCGCGGCAGTGTCTGTCCTCATTGCGGTGCTGGCAGGCGGAGCGCTGGGAATTTTCATTAGTGAGTACAGGGGGACTTCTAAGGCGGTGCTCGGAATCATCAACTTTCTCTACACGATTCCCTCCATCTCCATGCTGGGATTTCTGATTCCGCTCTCCGGCATAGGCAACACGACGGCAGTGATTGCTCTGAGTCTTTACGCCCTGCTCCCCATGGTGAGGAACACTTACACCGGGCTTACGAATGTGGAGGAGACTATTATTGAGGCGGCGCGGGGCATGGGAAGTTCCAACATGCAGATATTATTCCGAATCCGGCTGCCTCTGGCAATGCCGGTCATCTTCTCCGGTATCCGCAGCATGGCGGTCATGACCATCGCTCTTGCGGGGATTGCTTCTTTTATCGGGGCAGGCGGTCTGGGAGTCGCTATCTACCGCGGTATCACCACCAACAATGCTGCGATGACAGTGATAGGAAGCCTCCTGGCAGCTGTGCTGGCGCTTTTGTCCGATTTCCTGCTGGGCGTGGTGGAAAGGCGGCTTAAAAAGCGGAGCAGAAAAACATGGGTGGCGGCAATCTGCGTGGTTCTGGCAGCGGCGCTTGGTATCACGACTTTTGTAAAACATGCGGCAGGAACAGAAGATAAGACGATACACATTGCCACCAAACCGATGACAGAGCAGTATATACTGGGGGAAATGTTAAAGCTGCTCATTGAAGAGAATACGGATTTGGAGGTGGAAATCACCCAGGGAGTGGGAGGCGGCACTTCCAATATCCAGCCCGCCATGGAAAAAGGGGAATTTGACATGTACCCGGAATATACCGGCACAGGCTGGAATATGGTGCTCAAACGCCAGGAATTTTATACGGAAGATTCCTTTGATGAACTTCAGGAATCTTATATGGAGGACTATGGGCTGCAGTGGGAAGGAATGTACGGATTTGCCAATACTTACGCCATAGCGGTGAGAAAAGAGGCGGCGGATAAGTATGGACTGGAGACAATCTCTGATTTGCAGGCGGCAGCCCCGGAACTGACCATGGGGGCAGAGTATGATTTCTATGAACGGGAGGACGGCTACACGCCGCTGTGTGAGACATACGGTCTGAACTTCAAGGGGACAGTGGATTTGGATATCGGGTTGAAATACGAGGCAATCAACAGCGGCACCATTGATGTCATGCCAATCTTTACCACAGACGGACAGTACAGTGTGTCTGACATCGTGGTCCTTGAGGATGACAGGCAGTTCTATCCGTCCTATCAGTGCGGAAATGTAGTGCGCAGTGAGGTGCTGCAAGAACACCCGGAGCTCTCCGATATCTTGGAGATGACAGAAGGAATATTGACGGATAAAGAAATGGCAGCGCTCAACTATGAAGTGGAAGTAGGCAAGGTGGAGCCAAAGGAGGCGGCAGCTGATTTTCTGCGTGAAAAAGGTCTGCTGTAGAAGTAGAGGAAAAAGGAGGAAGAACGGGATGGAAGCGATTGAATTTCAGGATGTGGAAAAGCAATATGGGGACAGGAAAGTGCTGGAACATTTCAATCTGTCTGTGGAAAAGGGAGAATTCCTCACTGTAGTTGGTTCATCAGGCTGCGGGAAGACGACCATGCTCAAAATGATAAACGGTCTCATACAGCCGGAAAGCGGAGAGGTCATCGTAAAGGGAAAGAAAGTAAGGACGGAGGAGCTGACACACTTTCGCAGAAAGATTGGCTATTGTATACAGGGAAACGCGCTTTTTCCTCACATGACAGTGGAGGAGAATATCGCCTATGTTCCCAGCCTCTCCCGCCGCCAGGATAAAAAGGAGACGGCAAAAGCAGTGAAAAGGTGTATGGAGGTCGTAAACCTCCCCCAAGAGCTGCGTTTCCGCTATCCGGATGAGCTCTCCGGCGGGCAGCAGCAGAGAGTGGGAATCGCCAGAGCTCTGGCGGCGTCACCGGATATCCTGCTTATGGATGAGCCTTTCGGCGCGGTGGATGAGATTACGAGGGGACAGCTGCAGAAGGAAATCCGCAGGATTCACGGGGAGACAAAGGTGACAGTGGTCTTTGTCACCCATGATATTTCCGAAGCACTTTACCTGGGAACAAAGGTGCTGGTGATGGACAAAGGAAACATCCAGCAGTACGATACCCCGGAAAACCTGGAGAAATTTCCGGCGAATCCGTTTGTGGAAGAACTGCTGAAAAGCCGTGACAAAAGGAGGGCTTAGAGCATTTCCCAGCGGATGAAAGGAGAGATGGAGAAGATGCGGCAAAGTATTGATAAAGCAAAAGAAATGACCCAGGAGGAGCGGCGCTTCTATCTGATTGCGGCGCTTATGAAAGAGCAGGATTTGTGGGAAAAGGAGCAAAGTCTCTGCGAAAACCGGGGACTGTCTGCTAAAAAAGAAAATGCGTCATGTGAAGAGCAGAATCTCCCCTGCGGAGAGGATGAGCAGAAGCGGCTTTTGCGCAGACTTATGAATATCCGCATGCCGAAGGCGGTGAGTGAAGAATTTCTTCACGTGCAGGACGCCTATCTGAAAGAGGAGGTAAGGCGGCGGGGGATAGTAGACGGGGACAGCCTGCCTGCTTCCGGGCGGGACAGCCGTCTGGTGCTCTGGAGAGGGGATATCACAACGCTGAAAACGGACGCCATTGTCAATGCGGCGAACAGCGCTCTGAGAGGATGTTTTGTGCCTTGTCATTCCTGCGTGGACAATATCATCCACAGTGTGAGCGGCGTACAGCTTCGTCTGGAGTGTGACCGGCTGATGCGAGAGCAGGGGTATGAGGAGCCTGTGGGACGGGCAAAAATTACACCTGCCTACAACCTGCCCTGCCGTTTTGTGCTGCACACGGTGGGACCTTACGTGTCCGGCAGGCTGACCGATACGCACAGGACGCAGCTTGCTGACTGTTATACGTCCTGTCTGGAACTGGCAGCAGAAAAGGGACTTAAGAGCGTGGCATTCTGCTGTATCTCCACGGGAGAATTTCATTTTCCGCAGAGAGAGGCGGCGCGGATTGCCGTCAGGACAGTGGAAGCATTTTTAGAGAAGGACTGCCGCATAGAAAGGGTGATATTTAATGTTTACAAAGAGGAAGACGAGGAGATTTACAGAAGATTACTTAAATCCTGACAGAAATACATCTGAGGTGCTGACAGAGACAGGGGAATATAAACGGCTGGCAGAAGCGCTTGACGAGGCGGAAGCGGTCGTTATCGGGGCGGGCGCAGGATTGTCCGCCTCGGCAGGATTTTCTTACGCGGGAGAGCGGTTTGAAACGTATTTTCCCGATTTTATTGAAAAATATGGTTTTACAGATATGTACAGTGCAGGGTTTTATCCCTATGAGAGCCTGGAGGAGCACTGGGCATACTGGTCCAGGTATATCTATATTAACCGTTACCAGGAACCGCCAAAGCCTGTCTACAACGAGCTTTTGAAACTGGTGGAGGATAAGGAGTATTTTGTTCTGACAACGAATGTGGACCATTGCTTTCAGAGGGCGGGTTTTGATAAGCAGAGGCTGTTCTACACGCAGGGAGACTACGGCCTGTGGCAGTGCAGTGTTCCCTGCCATCAGAAAACTTACGATAATGAGAAAGCTGTCCTGGAGATGGTAGGACAGCAGAAGGATATGCGCATACCTTCAAAGCTCATTCCCCGCTGTCCGGTATGCGGCGAACCTATGAGCATGAACCTTCGGGCAGACCATACCTTTGTAGAAGACGAGGGGTGGCATGCGGCATCCTCAAGATACGTGGAATTTCTGCGCAGACACCGGGACAAAAAGACCTTGTTCCTGGAGTTGGGAACAGGCATGAATACGCCCGGAATAGTGAAATTTTCTTTTTGGCGGATGACGGCAGAGAATCCAAGGGCAGTATATGCCTGCGTGAATCTGGGGGAGGCGTTTGCGCCAAAGGAAATTGAAGAACGTTCTCTCTGTATCGACGGGGATATTGGAGAGGTATTGGAGAACCTGTAAAAAGAGATAAACCCGACAATTTTAAAACTGTTTTAAGATGTCGTGATGTCCGACATCCACTAGAATGATTATTTTGTCTCCCTCATAATACCAGATAATTCGAATGTCCATGTTGACGCTGCATTCAAAGAGATCCGTTGTCCCTTGAATTCGTTTTGTCCGCAATGACGGATGGGAAGGATTCTGAGACAGCAGCTCCAGCTTGTTTTTAAGCTGCTTTTTTTCCTGAACGGTCAAATCCTTAAAATGTTTCTGGAAACGAGGTGTAAACGTAAACTCATATGCCATTAATCCGCCTCCAATTTGTCAAACAGAGCATCCACACTATCAAAGACAGGCTGTTCCCCGGATGCAATCTTTGCTTTGACATCGTCAATTTGTTCCCGGAGTTCGGACAGATAGTTTTTGGGATAAACGACTACCGGCATGATGCAGATGGTGCCGTCTTTCTCAAAAATGTCCAGTTTGTCACCTTCTGAGAGACCAAGCTTGACGATAATCTCCTTGGGTATGGTAATTTGTGATTTCTGACGCAGTTCAGCTAACATAATATCATCTCCTTTTGAAATAGAAAGTTAGAATTTCTTATTTTCTTACTTATAGTATATTCATTTTGAGGAAATTATGCAAGGAGAAAAAATTACATATAAAGCATTCCTTCTATACAATTTATATCTCTGGTGCGCAATAAACAAAATACGCCTGGCATGGGATATACTGAAAAAACTCGATTTGCGTAATTCTATAATATAACTTGCAATTTTACTAGTTAATTAGTATAATATACTTTGCAAATAAACAGTAGATACGCAATGTATATTATAGGAACTCCATTGGAATCCTAGCATCATGGAGGTGTGTTATGGCAATTGTAAATGATGAACAAGTAATTAAAGTATTGCGGCAGTACAATCCGTGGTGGCGGATACCTTCAGCTATCAAAGAAGAAAGCAAGCCTCAAAAGCGGCTGGCATACTATGAAGCTTTGAAGATACTCACACACAAGAGCATCAGAAGATTTGCCGTTTTGTCTGGTATGAGACGCGTGGGTAAGACGACAATTTTGTATCAGATTATCGATTATCTGATTGAGGAGGGCATTCATCCCAATAATATTCTGTATGCCACTTTTGATAATCCGATTCTGAAACTCGTTAATGTGGAAAATGTCCTGTCAATTTATGAAGCGATGTACCCTATCGAAGGAACAAGATATATCCTTTTTGATGAAATACAGTACACTGAAAATTGGGAACTCTGGATGAAAGTGATTTACGACAGCAGAAAGGATATTCGGATGATTGCCACAGGGTCTGCCAGTCCTATTTTGGAAAAAGGGTCTGCAGACAGCGGCACGGGGCGGTGGAGCATTCTCAAAATACCTACCATGTCCTTTTATGAGTATTGCAGACTGCTCAATCTTGACCTGCCCATTCTGCCGGATAATCTGTGTTTATCGGAACTTGTAAGTATGAGTTTGGCACAGCTTGGCGATTTGATGGATAGGTTTGGCTCACTGAAAAATCATTTTAACCGTTATCTGACCATTGGTGGTTTTCCGGAGCTGGTGTTATCGGATGATGATGCGTATGCACAAAGAATGCTGCGGGAAGATGTGGTAGATAAGGTTATTAAGCGCGATGTGCTGTCTCTCTTTAATATCCGAAGCCCTTTGCTGATGGAAAAATTGTTTCTCTATCTGTGTATGAATGGGGCGGAGATTTTCAACGCGACTACTGCGGCAAAGGAACTGGAGAATACCTCAATTATAACGATTGAGAGTTACATCAAAGCGTTGGAAATGTCCAACCTCATTTATCTGGCAAAACCGATGGATGTAGGAAGTAAAGGCGCGCTAAAAGGGAAACCGAAAATTTTTGTTGCTGACGCGGCAATCCGCAATGCAGTGTTGATGATTGATGATGTGCTTTCAGACGAAAGCGAATTGGGCGCAATGGTAGAGAGCACCGTCTACAAGCATATGGTTTCCTTCTATCAAGGCAGCCCCGCACAGCTTGGATATTTCAGAAAGGCAAGGGACAATCAGAAAGAGGTCGATGTTGTGGTAGAGCTTCCCCGCCAGAAGATTCTCTGCGAAGTGAAATATCGTAATAATTCCCACATCGCGGCGACAGATGCTATTGTTGAGTTATGCCGGGACGAAAAATCGAACGTGACAAATGCCTTTCTGATTACAAAGCGCCTGGAGGATTTCGGAATCACCAGGCATGATACAAAGGTACCCATTGTGCGTGTCCCAGCTATCGCCTTTCTCTATATGCTTGGGAAGGCAGAAGCAGAGGGAAAAAACGGAAAACTGTAAAACAGGGCAAGAAGCCTTAAAAGCATCAAAGACGCGCTGGATTTTATCCTTCAGCAAAGGACTCATACAGTGCTTTAATAAACTTTTCCGCAGCCGGGGAATGGACCTGGTATTTCTTCCACACAAGGGAGAGGGGGATGGTGTGTTCCGGGACAATCCGGCGGAAACAAAGGTCTGTCCCGCAGGTATTCACCAGTTTCTCCAGTGTGAGGACATAGCCCATCCCGGCTTCCGCCATGAGCGTGCCGTTGTACACCAGATTGTAAGTGTTGACAATATTTAACTCTTCACTTTTTCTTCCCAGCCATTTGAAATACTGCGGATTGTTGAGAGACTGGCGGGAGAGTATCAAAGGCTTATCCCAGAGCTTTTCTGTGGGAATCTCCTCGTATCCGGCGAGCTCACAGTCAGAGGGCATGAGCAGCCCCCATCTTTCATGGTAAGGCATGGGAATAAATTCATATTTGGACTGGTCGATATTTCCGTAGAGCACACAGAAATCAAAGAGTCCTTTATCCAGCCGCTCCGCCAAATCTCCGGAGTCACCGCTGTTAAAGTGGAAGTGGACATCCGGGTATTCTGCCTGCAATTTGGCGGCGACGCGGATGATATTACGAATCTCATCTGATTCTCCTGTTCCGATGTAAATATTGCCGGATAAAACAGTATTATTGTTCTTCATCTCAACTTCTGTACGCTTCACAAGGCTTACGATTTCTTCCGCCCTCTTGCGAAAATACAGACCGTCTTCTGTGAGAGTGACTTTTCTTTTTCCGCGAATCAGCAGCTGTTTCCCGAACTCTTTCTCCAAGTCCGTAAGCTGACGGGATAGGGTGGGCTGGGTCAGATGCAGGTACTGCGCGGCCCTCGTGATATTCTGCTCCCTTGCAACGGCAAGGAAATATTCTAAAACGCGGATTTCCATTTCATTTCTCTCCTTTCTGCAAATCTGGAGTTTCACCATACCAACTGTTTACAAGAACATACACGGTTGAGAAAAGTAAATTTTGCGGTGTGTGTGACCTTGTAAAGAAAGAATAAGTTTATCATAACAGAAAAAATCATAGTTTTCAAGCATTATAAAAGATTCACAATAGGTATTCGACATTATAATGCAGCGCGCATATAATATGAGTGAAGAAAGGACAGGTGATTTTTAAGATTTTTCGTTATGAGGAAGAAGGGAAGAGGAATATGACAAGGAAGAAAATTATTGAGAATCTTAAGGACTGCGACTGCAGTGAGGAGGAGATTTCTGATTTTATGAAAGCTCTGGACGAGGACTGTGAATGCCGGGCACTGGATTTGCTGGAACATCACAGAGAGGCGCTGCTTGAGCAGTTTCATAAGAGCGGAGCTTGTATCAACTGTCTCGACTATCTGGTATTCCAGATAAAAAAGAAAAATTATGAATTGGAATAGAGATATTTTTCTTAATAGTATGTAAAATGGCAGACCTGCTGTATAAATTGGTTGTGAAGTGGAGGAGAAAATGATGCAGAAAATGAAAGAAATCCGACAGGAAATTTTGACAGGAGAGCGTGCTCTCTTCAAGGGGAGCCACCTCAGAATTTATGATACGATATTCGATGACGGCGAATCGCCGCTGAAAGAAAGCCGTGATATCGAGCTGTACGGCAGTATGTTCAAATGGAAATATCCGCTCTGGTACGCCAAGGACATCACTGCAAAAAATTGCACCTGGTTCGAGATGGGGAGGGCGGGAGTCTGGTACACCGACCGCATCACTGTAGAAGACGCCGCCATCGAAGCGCCGAAAAATTTCAGACGCTGCAATGGCGTGACGCTCAGAAACGTGTCTTTCTCCAATGCGGCGGAGACGCTCTGGAACTGTTCTAATGTGAGGATGGAGGAAGTCACGGCAAAGGGGGATTACTTTGCCATGAACAGCCGCCACATGAAAATAGAGAATCTGACCCTCTACGGGAATTACTGTTTTGACGGAGCGGAAAATGTGGAAATCCGCAATTCCCGCCTGCTGTCCAAGGACGCCTTCTGGAACAGCGACAATGTGACCGTGTACGATTCCTTTATTTCCGGGGAATATCTGGGATGGAACGCGAAGAATCTGACGCTGGTCAATTGTACCATCGAAAGCCTTCAGGGATTGTGTTATATTTCCAATCTGGTGATGAAAAACTGTACGCTTTTAAACACCACGCTGGCATTTGAATATTCCACTGTGGATGCACAGATTAACGGAAAGATAGACAGTGTCTTAAATCCGTCCGGCGGTGTGATACGCGCAGACTATATCAAGGATTTGAAAATCGAGAAAGATAAGGTGGACCCGGAGAAGACCGTCATAATCCTGAACGAGGAGAGAAAACAGGCGGTGTGCTAGACAGGAGGCATTTCATGAAATATGATTTTGACAAAGAGACGGACCGAAGAAATACCCATTCCCTGAAGTGGGATGTGGGCGAGGGCGAGTTGCCGATGTGGGTGGCTGATATGGATTTTGAGACGGCGCCGGAGATTCAGGCGGCTATCAAAAGAAGAGCGGAGCATGGTATTTACGGCTACACGACGGTGTCGGACGAGTGGAGGCGGGCGTATACAGACTGGTGGAAGCAGCGGCACGGCGCTCAGATAGAGGAGGACTCTCTGATATTCTGCACAGGGGTGGTTCCTGCCATCTCCAGTATTGTGAGAAAGCTGACGACCCCGGCGGAAAAGGTGGTTTTTATGACCCCGGCCTACAATATTTTTTTCAATTCTGTGCTGAACAACGGAAGGCAGGTGCTGGAATGTCCTCTGGATTATGACGGCGCGGGATATGAAATTCATTTTGGAAGATTAGAGGAGGCGCTGGCAGACCCCCAGACCGCCATGATGATTCTCTGCAATCCTCACAATCCCACAGGAAATATCTGGGGAAAGGAGGCGTTGAGGCGGATAGGGGAACTGTGCGCAAAATATCATGTGGTGGTAGTTTCCGATGAAATTCACTGTGATTTGACAGAACCCGGAAGCGAATATATTCCCTTTGCCTCTGTGTCCGAGGCGTGCCGTTTCAACAGTATCACCTGTCTGGCGCCCACAAAAGCCTTTAATCTGGCAGGAATACAGACCGCGGCGGTGTCTGTACCCGACGAGACATTACGGCATAAGGTGTGGAGGGGACTCAATACGGATGAGGTGGCAGAGCCCAATGTGTTTGCTGTGGAGGCAGTCATAGCGGCATTTACCTGCGGCGCGCCCTGGCTGGATTCACTCCGGGTATATATCAGCCGGAACCGGAAATTTGCCGGTGATTTCCTGAAAAAAGAGCTGCCGGACATCCATCTGGTACCGGCACAGGCAACCTATCTTCTGTGGCTTGATTGCAGCCGGATTACAGAGGATACGTCCGACCTGTGTGCATTTATCCGCAGGGAGACAGGACTTTATGTATCCGAGGGAGCACAGTTTGGAGGAAACGGCAGCAGATTTATCCGCGTGAATATCGCCTGCCCCAAACGGACGGTGAGGCAGGGAATGGAACGGCTCAAAGAAGGCATTGAAAAATACAAGCGATTGTGAGTGCTACCGGCAGTGCAGGAGGTCGTCATGCGCTTTTGCAGGAACAGTGATGTGACTTCCCCAAAGGAGATGCTGAGCTACTGGTGGAAGAATCTGAAGGAATACGAAGAAAAGAGCTATCTCGACAATTTTATGACAGAGGATGAGATTGTGGACCTTTTGTTGAAAAAATGTGTAAGAGAACTCCACCTAAAAGAAAATCTCACAGAACTGCATGAACTGTTTCAGCATTTCTGGATGTACTCGCCGGTCTATGGAGATGTGAAAGAATTTTTTGAAAAATGTCCGGTGCCTATCTATGTGCTGACAAATAACGGTATACGCTATGTGGAGGAGGCGATGCGGGTCAATTCTCTGCACCCGGCGGGAATCATATGCGGGGACATGGTGAAAGCGTATAAGCCTCACAGGGAGTTGTTTGAAAAAGCGCTCGAGGTAAGCGGATGCAGGGCGGATGAAGTGGTGCACGTTGGAGATTCCCTTTCCTCCGATGCCAAAGGTGCGCAGGCGGCAGGAATTACGCCCATTCTGATTGACCGTTCAGGAAAAAAGCAGGCTCCGGGAATACGCACGGTAACGTCCCTTCCGGAAATCCTGCCCTGTATCCGTCAGGAAGCATAACCGCAGGATACAGGGCAGGGGCATACTTTCTGAGAACTCCCGGCAGGTAAATAAGATAACAGGCAGCAGGAGTTCACAGGCAAATGTTAAAGATATGGCGGCGGTTTAAAGAAAGATATCCGCTGCTTTATCGCTCTGACAGACTTTTGTCAGCTTTTTCGTCAGCATATTCATCTTCATGGAGCTGACGCTGCGTGCTTTTTGCTTACAGATGCGCACACATTTCTGACAGCTGATGCATTTTTTCTTGTCTGTCTTTTTCGGGTCAGAGGCGGGAATCGCCCCGGCGGGACAGACTTTCGCGCAGGCGCCGCATTCGGTGCAGTAATTGACATCTGCTTTCGGATGGAGTCCTGCGGCTCCGCCGCTGCGGTAGGGGGTATTTCCCGGCACTTCAATGTTGAAGGACGCAAAGGAATCTTCCGCTTTCAGACGGCGGTTTAACTGCACGCCGAAATCCGCGATGACCTTGAGGTCGGCTTTGTTGGGGCGCCCAAGTCCGATGGAGCGGACGATGGAGTGCTCCGTAGGGAAAGCGGCAGCGCCGATGACATGGAATCCCCGGTTTTCCACTTCGGTCTTCAATTCCAAAAGCGCATCTTCATATTCCCGGCATCCGTAGGTGGCAACCAAAGCCGCGGGAGTGTGGTTCCCGCGAATCTGTTCAAAATACGCAAGAAAGGTCTGGGGGACCCGTCCGGCGTACACCGGAATCCCAAAGAGAACAAAATCATTTTCCCCAAACTGCAGGGAAGGTTTTTTCTCTTTATGTACGGAAAAATCAAAAGAAACAGATTTTAAATCGATATTTTTCGCGATTTCCATGATAACTTTTCGCGTTGTCCCGGTAGGACTGAAATAGACAAGTTTTAATTCGTTCATTTTCATAAAGCAAGACTCCTTTATCTGTTGGATACCGCCGTAAATACAGCGGCGTTATGGTAACTATATCATATTCTGGATAACAATGCACGTGTGTATAAAGGAAAACTGGTTGTAAATTTAGCTTAAATGGGTTATAATACTTTTGAAGTTAAGAGAGCAACCTGAAATGTGCGACAACCCTGTAATTTTGAACCTACATTTACTTGAAACGGGATTCTTATATTTCTGTAATATGTCAAGCCTCCGTTCGCAGTGGAAGACAGAAAAGCAGATGCGGTTGCCCACCTAGCTGTGGCTAGGAGTCAAAATACAGGACCGGCATTTTGGG
>UQKK01000031.1 GCA_900541505.1 uncultured Ruminococcus sp. | reverse complement strand
CATCTCCCTCTGGTATATTTTCTTCTCTTATCGCAGATACTGGTAGAAAAAAGGAGGCATTTTCAATGGACCGTGTTCAGAAAATGAAACAGGAAAAGCAATATGAACAGTACGTCAAGAAGAAAACCCCGGTACACAATGTATGGCTGAATATGGCAAAGGCATTTCTCACAGGAGGCGCTATCTGCTTCGTCGGGCAGGCAATCTACAATTACTGTGAACTGCAGGGACTTAGCAAGGATGACTGCAGCAGCTGGACATCCATGCTGCTCATTCTGCTAAGTGTCATTCTCACCGGCATGAACGTATATCCCCGCCTCGCCAAATTCGGAGGCGCAGGCGCACTTGTCCCTATCACCGGATTTGCCAACTCCGTGGCAGCGCCGGCAATTGAATATAAGAAGGAAGGACAGGTATTCGGCATCGGCTGTAAAATCTTTACCATCGCCGGACCTGTCATCCTCTACGGAATTGTCGTCAGCTGGGCTCTGGGGTTCATCTACTGGATATGGACACTCACCGGGAAATAAGATAAGGCACTCACCGGAATATACTATAATAATATAGAAAAGAGAGCTCTTTTCCCATTACACCGGGACGAGAACTCTCCTTTTTCATGCACTGTTTCCTATAGGAACAAACCTCTGCCATCTGGCTGCCGCGCAAGCAAACCGCTGTCGTCCGGCTCATAAAACTCTACCATCTCCGGAAGAAAAAGAGGAAGGCTCCCACTCCTTTCCCTATCGCCATAAATATAATAAACAAAGAAATGTACCTTACAATCTTGATTCTCCTGATGAACACCGGGAAAACATTTAAAATTTCCGCCAGCGCCATCGCCCAGCACCCGGTGAAGATGCCGGCGAGCAGCCCGAAAATGGGAAGCAGAAACGCGCCGTACGGGATAGGAATCCCAAAGACAATAAAAAGATTCCCCACGATTCCGCCCAGCGCAACACTGTCTTCATATAGAAGGATTTTATCTGCCGTATGTGTACGGTCCGCGAAATCTGCCACTACCCCCAATTCTATAATGAAGGAAAACAATCCGCCTGCCACGACAATCCCCGCGCTAAGACCGATGAGAGCGAGTAGTATCTGTTCTGCCCACATCCAGCTCGTCCCCCTTTCTGGACGAATCCTCTATGAGGGTCGTCTGGATATCATTTTCATAGAGGCGCATCTGCACTTCCATGGGTGTGGGGTCCACGGTAAAGCGTTTTTTCCCGAAATGGTTGAAAAACACGAGGATACCGATGGTGAGACCTACGGAATAGGATACCTCCAGGATGGAAAATCCATCCGTCTCATTCCCGGTCACCAGCTCATAAATCTGCCCGAAAAGCTTAGTCACATCCACATCATTGTTAAACGCCATGATGGAGAATGCCGCCCCAAAAAACGTAATCAGAACCACTGCCGCCGTCTTTATCATATGCCAGAGAAATCCCGGCGTCTTCTGTTTTTCATAGGTCACGATGATATCCTGCTCCCCCAGGTTCTGGACTTCCAGGGAAGGATATTTCTCGTGGATACAGGCGATAATCTCCAGTATAGAGATGACAAAACGCTGCTGCCTGCTGTTCTCCTTTATCTTTAAGAGCCGGATTGCCTTTACTTTGGGGATAATCGTCTTGTCACTGCATTCCAGCGACAGGATATCTCCCAGCGTCACCTCCGGTTTTGTCACCTCCACATTGCGGTCGCCTTTCAGATACAATGTCTTCTCAGATGACATATTCCTGCACCTCCGCTCCGCGAATCAGAACGCCCTCGCTGTCCTTCTCCATCTCTTTGTTTCCGTAATAGTAGACCGCTCCTGTCGCCACTGCTGCCAACACAATTACCAGCAGACAAAGCCACACTCGTTTTCTGCCCTTTTCCATCACTTCTCACCTGTCCTTTTCTTCCATCCGGTTTTTTTGTTTCGTCATGCCTTTTTCTTTCATACTGTCTCTTGTCTCATCCCGTCTTTGCTTAGTATCTGGATTTCAGGGCAAAATATACAGAGTCAGGAACCGATTCTGCGCAGGTTTTCTATGATGCGTTTTTCCATTCTGGACACCTGCACCTGGGAGATTCCCAATATCTTCCCCACGTCAGACTGTGTCTTTTCCGCGAAATACCGCAGATAGATAAGGGTGCGCTCCTGTCCGTCAAGTGTCTCCAAAAGCTGTTTCAGCAGCATCGTGTCCAGAATTTTTTCTTCTTTTCTCTCTTTTTCTTCCAGCTTGTCCAAAAGCCGGATTTCACTGCCCTCCTTCTGGTGGATGGGACGGTAGAGTGATTCCACCTCCCCGCCAGCTTCCATCGCCTGTACAATCTCTTCTTTCTCTACCTGCATATTCTCCGCAAGTTCGTCCAGTGTCGGCTCCCTTCCCAGTATGCCCATCAGCTCTTCCCTCGCCTGAAAGCTTTTATACGCCAGCTCTTTTAAAGAACGGCTTACCTTTATCATACCGTCATCCCGCAGGAAACGCCGGATTTCACCGGAAATCATGGGAACCGCATAGGTGGAAAATTTCACATCATAGGACAGGTCAAATTTGTCAATCGCCTTTAAAAGCCCGATGCTGCCAATCTGGAACAAGTCTTCTGCCTCTGCCCCTCTTCCGTGAAACCGCTTCACCACACACCAAATCAGCCCGATATTTTCTTCCACAAGCTGTTCTCTCGCTTCTTTATCCCCGTCGTGAGATTTTTTTATCAAAGCGATTGTGTGGTCCATGACTCCCTACCTTTTCCAATTGTTTTTTTCATTTTCACTGCTGTGCCGCATCCCACCTCGGACTCTACCTCCACACTGTCCATGAACGCCTCCATAAAGGCAAATCCCATACCTGAGCGCTCCAGTTCCGGTCTGGTCGTATACATCGGCTGCATCGCCTCCTTAACATTTTCGATTCCCCTGCCGTTATCCTTCACTGTCACACTCATCTCACTGCCCTCTATCCGGCAGACAATGGAAATCTTATGTATCTCATTTTCATATCCGTGGATGATGGCGTTTGTGACCGCCTCCGAGACTGCGGTCTTGACATCGGATACCTCCTCAATCGTTGGGTTTAGCTGTGTCATAAAAGCTGCCACTGCCACGCGGGCGAATGCTTCATTGGCAGAACGGCTGTCAAAAATAATCTCCATTTCATTTGTGTTTTTCATGCTTTTTCCTCCTCATATATCTGCATAATTTTTGTCATACCTGACAATGTCAATATTTTCCGTATCCGCTGGTTCGCGTGTACCGCCCAGATTTCTCCTCCAATCAGGCAAATGGTCTTATATCTCCCCATAATGACCCCGATTCCTGAACTGTCCATAAAATCTGTGTCCGCGAAATCAAAGATGATATATTTAATATGGTTTTTTTCTATAATAGTATCCGCGTCCTTTTTCATGGACTCGGCATTGTGATGGTCCACCTCTTTCGGCAGATAAATAGTCAGGCAGTTTTCCTGCACCTGATACTTCATATATACTCCTCCTCCGGGTTACATAATTAAATAAAAGCTGCGCTTCTGTTCGTACAAGTATATCTGCCCCTCGTCCGGCAAATCGCGCAAATAAAAAGAAGGATACTTCTGCTCTTCGTACCCTTCTCTTTCGTAATGTCTTTCTTTTATCCTCTGTCTTCAGGATGTTTACTCCTGCGTCTCTGTGTGTTCCTCTGTCTTTACAGGATGTTATTCCTCTGTCCCTGCACTTTCTTCCGTCTGCTGCTGGGAAATCGTATCCAGATTAGTCTGCGCCTCTGCCGCGTTTTCCGTATCCGGAAACAGCTCTATGACGCGGTTTAAATACACAGCGGCATTCTCATTGTCTCCGTTTCTCATGTAGGCAAGCCCCAGATTTAAAAGAGCCCCTCCGCTGTCATAGGATTCATCCATCCTGACAACCCCTGAAAGCTGTGTGATGGCATTCTCATAATTTGCCACATCCAGGGATTCGTTGCCGGAACTATATTTTATCTCGCAGGCTGTGGGATAAATATTGCCTGTCAGCTCATCATATCTCGCCTGTCCTCTTTCCCCCAGCACATCCCTGTTAATATTGACCAATGTGTCCGCGATGACATCCTCTGAGTAGCTCCCCGAATCATACTGTGAGGAAGCTGTCATCAAATTCTCATAGCTGTCCATGGTCGTGACTGCCACCTGCGCATCCGCCTCGGCGTTTTCCTCGGCGATACGGTAGTTATCCAGTGTCTTCTGCAATGCGCTTGCCTGAGCTTCCAGCGCCTGTATCTGCTCACTGTATTCAATCGTCTCTCGGTTGTGCGCTTCTGTCCTAGACTGGTTCACCGCCGGCGCGACTAAAAACCAGACGATTGCCGCTCCGATGGCGGCTCCCATCAGGAGGTTCATTATGGTAAAATGACTCGCCAGCGCCTTCACAGCAGAGTTTTTTGGCTGTATGATGGTCTCGTTTCCAAGGCTGTATTCTACCGTCTCACCCTTTTTTGCCTTTTCTGTCTTTTTTCTCTTTTTCCCTTTTACGCTCATCAGCTCGTGCATGTAGCGCAGGGTCATTTCATTCGTGGTATCCAGCTTCCGCGCCATGCGCAGCACCTGTCTCGCCTTGGCATACTGCTCTGTACGCAGATAGAGCAGCGCCAGGAGTTGATAAGCTTTCAAAAAACTGGGATGGTCGGAAATGACTTTTTTCAGCTGAATGACTGCCAAATCCTCACCATTCTGTGAACAGTACACCAAGCACTGGTTATACTTTTTCACTGCCTGGTTGATGACCTCCAGCTTACTTGCGGAATTCTGCACTTTTTTGATAAAATAATCCGCAATGTTGTCACGTGGCTTTAAATTCTTGCTGATAATCCACTCCACCAGACCTTCCGCCACTTCACCCCTGCCATAATACACAAGACCCAGAAGGTTCCTCGCCGCGATATTCCCCCTGTTGTACTGCAGGCTCCTGCGCAGAGAGGTGACCGCCCCGGACATATCGCGAATCTGGGCTTTCTTCAGTCCATCATTGTACCAGTAGTTTGACTGGTATATGATTTTCTTCGTATAATCCATCTATACTCACCATAATCTTTCTTTACTTCGTCTGGTCCATCACTTCTCGCAGCAAATCTGTCATATCTGATAAATCTTCCTGGTAAACAGCATCCTCGATGTCCTCGACTTCCAGACTCGGCTTAAATTTCTTCAGTTCCTCTTCATAATTGAGCATTGTCAGACCTCCTGTATCAGCTCTTTTATCATCCCTGCCAGGTAAAGTGACCCCAGGCAGTAGATTCTGCGCCCGTCCTGGCGCGCTCTTAAGCAGGCAAATGCCTCCGCAAACGACTTCTCCACCAGGACCGGTCTGTCTGTATTTTCCTGAAATATCTTCGCAAGTGTCTCAGGGCTCGCTGTGCGCTTATCCCCCACAGCCGTCACCATGTAAAAATCTGCCGGGACCTTTTTACAGAGAATCTCTATCATCTCCGTGTAATCCTTGTCCTGCATAGCTGCAAATAAAAGGAGACATCTCTGCCCGGAAAGCTCCACACTTTCGGCAAATGCTTCCACAGCGCTTACATTGTGGGCGCCGTCAATGTAGATATCCCGCAGAATTTCTTCCATCCTGCCTTCCCGGCGCACACCGGCAAGTGCTTCTCTCCACCTTTGGGGGCGCCCCGATTCCCCGAATAAAAACCGCATCACTTCCATCGCGAGCATAGCGTTCTCTGCCTGGTAAAGCCCGGTATTGCGCAGTTTCCATGGGGTATTTCCATAATACGCATTTACGGGAGAAAATGCAATATGTTTGTCCCGGATTCCGAGAATTTCGTACGCATCTTTCCCTATTTTTTTACAAGAGCAGTGCTTTTCCTCCGCCTTTTTTTCAATTACCCTGCGGCTTTTTTCGCCGCTGTCCGCAAAAAACACCGGAACCTTCTCTTTTAGGATGCCCGCCTTCTCCCCGGCAATCTCCTCCAGTGTATTCCCCAGATATTCCATATGGTCCATACCGATGGACGTGATGACCGAAACCAGCGGGTGCTCCACTGTGTTTGTGGCATCAAGCCTCCCTCCGAGACCTGTCTCAAGAACCGCGTACTCCACACCCGCGCGGGCAAACGCGCACAGCGCCATGCCAAAGAGAAATTCAAAAAATGTAGGATGGGGAAGCCCTTCCCCCTCCATCTTACGCACTGCTTTTAAAACAAGGCAGAAGACCTCCACAAATTCCTCGTCGGTTATCATGTCCTCATTTATTGCAATGCGCTCATTGAGCCTTACAAGATGCGGGGATGTAAACATCCCCGCGGTCTTTCCTTCGCTTAGGAGCATTGCCTGCAGGTAAGCGCACACGGAACCTTTGCCGTTTGTCCCCGCCACATGCAGCACCTTCATATGCTCCTGGGGGTTTTTCAGATACCACAAGAACCTTTTTGTATGCTCCGGTTTATTTTTCTTTGTAAACTTCGGCAGATTTAAAATATACTCTGCTGCTTCCTCATATGTCATATCCTATTCGTTTTCCTTATCCACAAACGCATCTCTTCCGGTCTCCACCGCATCCTCCGCTCTCGGAAGTTCTGTCAGTTTTCCGTCTTTGTATTCATACTCCACCGACTCCCGGAAGATGGTATTGCTGGAGCCAACCTGGTCTACTTTGATGATGTCGCCGTCCTCCAACTTGGATTCTTTCAAATCAATCCGCGTATTGTTTAAAAACTTGCTGGTCTGTTTCTCACCGTTTATATAGACTTTGCTCTGCTTTGTAAAATTCTCTCCATATACACTGTAGGTGCCGTCGAGCTGGGCGACAAGGTCTGTAATCCTGGCGTCTTTGACTCCCATCACCATATGCCCCTCCGTGATGGGGGAACCCGCCTCTCCGTAAACATATTGTTCGCCGTAGAGCAGGTCATACTGCAGAAGCTCCAAATCCGCCAGATAGTCCTTGCTCTGCCGCCTCTCCTGATGATAATTAAAGACCGTACCGGAATGGATATCCAGCCGTTCAAACACTTCTGCCATAATCTGGTATGCCGCCAGATTCATATCCTGTTTCTCCAGACCGATATTATCCCAGATGACATAGTTCGTATTATAGAGGTACTTGCTCTTCAAATCTTTTGCTTCCAGTCCCATAGTGGGCAGATGGTCGCCGTAGAACACGACAACCGTCGGTTCATCTCTCTCTTCCACTGCCTGGATGAGTTCGCCCGCAAAGGCATCCATCTCGTGTACCATATTCACATAGTACTCCCAGGCATTGCGTTCTCCTTCGTCCTCCACTCCGCTCACCACAATCTCCGGATTCTCGATGATCTTCTCCGTCGGGTACTCTCCGTGCCCCTGGACACTGATGGTAAAGACAAAATCCTGCCCTTCCGTGGTATCCATGGACTCCATGATATTCGGCACAAGGATGTCATCCGTCGCCCATCCGTTTGGCGTGGTCTGCAGAATATTCATAAACTCCTTGCTTGTAAAGTGGTCAAATCCCATGTGGTTGAACACCTGCGCCCGGCTGTAGAAGTTCCCGCCGTTGTTGTGCAGGGCTTCCGCGCCGTATCCCAGACTCGTCAATGCCGTAGCGGCACTCTCCAATGTCTTTGTCTTGGCATATGTCTTATAAGGATACTCTCCGGGACCGAAGAAACGCATGCTCATTCCCGTGAGTACTTCAAATTCTGTATTCGCCGTACCCGCTCCTACGGATGGAGCCTTAAAATATCCGCTGGAATACTCACTGAACATTTTCCGCAGATTCGGAATGGGGTCTTCAGAAAACTGCAGCCACTCCACCTCCGTCGGGTCAAAGAAAGATTCCAGCTGTACAAAGATGATATTGGGAAGCTGTTCCTCACTCCTGCCTGTCTCACTCTTTGTAATCTCTCCGTTACTGCTCACTTTCGCCATGGTCTCTTCACTGTATCCCGATGGCTCTGAAATCCCGGTGTTGAAGATACTCGCCGTGAAGCAGTAAGGGAAGCCGTAATCCTCATAAGCGAAAGCGATATTGCCAAAATAATTAGAAACCACACGCTTGTCGATGGCGATGTTGGTGAGCACCACATAGGCGCCCAGCCAGAAAATCACACCGACCAGCGCCAGTATCCGGTGCATCTTCCCGGTATACTGACCTCCCCGCCTCCACATAGAGACAATCCACAGTATCACTGCGGCAATCCCCACGATGAGCAGTATCAGTTCAAACGTATTAAAGTAATTCCCGGTCAGAGAAAGTGCATCGGAGAGCACTTTTAAGTCCTGCGCGTTAAACGGCGTGACTCTCTTAAGCAGGAGATAGCCGTTGCAGGTTCCCAGAAACAGCCAGAACACGCTAATCAATATCCTCGCGAACAAACGTCTCCGCACCAGATACACGATGGAAAAGGTCGCAAATATCAAAAACGCATTGAAAAGAAACACCTTGGGAGACCCTGTCAGGTATTCCCATGCTCCAAACAGTGAATGTCTGGAAATCACTTCAATAAAGAAGTTGATGATACACGCCAGCACATAATGCAGGGGCAGCGAAAAGCGGTCCATCATCCTGTAGACGGGCTGCATCTTTTTTGCAAACCTGCTGTTTCGCCTTGCCTCAAGGATTCTCTGACGGCGCTCTCTGCGCTCTTTCATATGCTGTTTTATGTCTTCTTTCTTCAAGTGCCTTATCTTATGAAAAAATCCTTTGATGTCAGGCTTTTTAATGTGAATGCGTTTCATGTGTGACCTCTCTTCTCTACTTCTTTAATCCTGCCATTCTCTCCTGTACCTGTGCGAGCATCTGTGTATATTTCTCAAGTTTTGCCCGCTCTTCCTCTACTTTCGCCGCCGGTGCCTTGCTCACGAATTTCTCATTCTTCAACATGCCTTCCGCTCTCTTGATTTCCTTTTTCAGACGCTCCTCTTCCTTGGAAAGGCGTTCTCTCTCCTGCTCAAAATCCACCAAATCCTGAAGAGGAAGGTAGACAGAAGCATCCGGCACAACCACCGACACCGCGTCCTCACCGATATCCGGCTTCTGTGCTTCTATGATAATCTGGGAGGCATTCATCAACGGTTTTACAGAATCTGTCAATGCCGCAAAGCCTCCGCGAAGCCCTTCATCCGCGGAAACAACGTACACATTTGTCTTGCGGTTATTCTCCACATTCATCTCCGCGCGGATATTGCGGATTCCGCGCACGATGTCTTTCATACGGCTGACAACTCTCTCCTCCTCAGGATAAGCCCGTTCTTCTGTGTATACAGGCCAGGAGGACATCATGAGGGACTCCTCCTCCGGCACCAACGCGCTGTAAATCTCTTCTGTCACGAACGGCATGAAGGGATGGAGCATTTTAAGAGCCTGCCCGAGCACGTTCTTTAATGTCCAGAGAGCCGCGTTTGCCGCCTTCGGCTCCTCATCCTTGTGATAGATGCGGTATTTTGCCATCTCGATATACCAGTCGCAGAACTCATCCCAGATGAAATCATAGACCTTCTGCACGGCAATTCCCAGTTCGAATTTGTCCATATTTTCCGTCACGTCTTTTGCCAGTGTATTGACTGCGGAAAGTATCCATTTATCCGCCAGCGTCAAATCCTCTTCCGCCGGTGTTTCCAGATTTTCATTTTCAATATTCATCAGGATAAACCGTGAGGCATTCCATACTTTGTTGGCAAAATTCCTGCTCGCCTCCACTCTCTCATTGTAGAAGCGCATATCATTTCCCGGCGCGTTTCCGGTAACCAGCGTAAGCCGCAGTGCATCCGCGCCGTACTGGTCGATAATCTCCAGCGGGTCGATTCCATTCCCCAGAGATTTGCTCATCTTGCGCCCCTGAGAATCTCTCACCAGACCGTGGATGAGTACTGTGTGGAACGGTGATTTTCCTGTGTGCGCGTATCCGGAAAATACCATACGGATGACCCAGAAGAAGATGATGTCGTATCCGGTCACAAGCACATCGGTGGGATAGAAATAGTCCAAATCCTCCGTCTTCTCCGGCCACCCCAGCGTGGAGAACGGCCACAGCGCGGAAGAAAACCACGTATCCAGCGTATCCTCATCCTGTGTAAAGTGCGTGCAGCCGCAGTGCGGACACTTCTCTGGCATCTCTCTTGCCACCACAAATTCTCCACATTCATCGCAATAGTACGCAGGAATCCGGTGTCCCCACCAAATCTGCCTGGAAATGCACCAGTCTTTGATATTCTCCAGCCAGTGGAGATAGATTTTATCAAAACGCTCCGGAACAAACTTCAGTTCTCCGGTCTTCAGTGCGTTGATTGCCGGTTTTGCCAGCTCTTCCATCTTTACGAACCACTGCTGTTTGATGAGCGGCTCTACTGTGGTGCCGCAGCGGTCATGGGTTCCGACATTGTGTGAGTGGGGCTCTATCTTCACCAGATAGCCCTGCTCTTCCAAATCCTTGACAATCGCTTTTCTTGCCTCATAGCGCTCCATGCCCGCGTATTTGCCGCCTTTCTCATTGATGGTGGCATCGTCGTTCATGATATTGATTTCTTCCAGATTATGGCGCTTTCCGACCTCAAAGTCATTGGGGTCGTGGGCGGGAGTTATCTTCACTGCCCCGGTCCCAAATTCTTTGTCTACATAGTAGTCTGCCACAATCGGGATTTCTTTATTTACAAGAGGAAGAAGAGCCTTCATCCCTACGATATCTTTATATCTCTCATCATCCGGGTGTACGGCGATGGCGGTATCTCCCAGCATCGTCTCCGGACGGGTGGTGGCAATCTCCAGGAAACGTTCTGTCCCTACGATGGGATACTTGATATGCCAGAAATGTCCGTCCTGCTCTTCATGCTCTACTTCGGCATCGGAGAGGGATGTCTTACATTTCGGGCACCAGTTGATAATCCTAGAGCCTTTATAGATATAGCCCTTTTCATAGAGGCTGATAAATACTTCCTCAACAGCCTTGGAACAGCCTTCGTCCATAGTGAAACGCTCTCTGTCCCAGTCACAGGAGATTCCCAGCTTTTTGAGCTGGTTTTCAATGGTTCCCGCATATTCTTCCTTCCACTGCCAGGTGCGCTCCAAAAAGCCTTCTCTTCCCAGCTCTTTTTTGTCGATGCCTTCTTCCTTCAACTGGTTGGTCACTTTCACCTCTGTGGAAATCGCCGCATGGTCTGTCCCCGGCACCCACAATGCATTGTATCCCTCCATCCTCTTGTAGCGGATGAGGATATCCTGGAGCGTATTATCCAGTGCATGTCCCATGTGCAGCTTTCCTGTGATGTTCGGAGGCGGCATCACCGTAGTAAACGGTTTTCTGCTCCTGTCCACTTCCGCGTGGAAGTATTTGTTCTCACACCACTTCTCGTATAACTTTTCTTCGATTTCTTTCGGATTGTAAGTTTTCGCTAATTCCCTGCTCATTGTTTCCTCCTTGTGCCCCTCTCTTGTTCTCTCTTAGATTTTTACTTGCATGTGTATCCCGGACTACTCTTTGTTCCACTTCAGCCGGCGCAGAACAAATGTCCCCCGGACATTTTGCGCCCCGCCCGGAGGGTTTTTTATTTTATAGGAAATTCGGAAGAATTTCCTATAAAATAAAAGATGCCCTTTACAAACGTAAAGGGCGAAGGATTCCGCGGTACCACCTTATTTATATGAACACAGATAAACCTGTCATCTTCCGCTTCCTATTATAAAGCAGTTCTCACCCGTCTATCCATCCATACATCTCTTGACCCTGTAACGTAGGTCATGACGGGATTTCCTAGTGCCGATAACCCTGGAACACGTATTCCGCTTACGGAACTCAAATGCCCAGCGCGTTCGGTTTCAGATATCCGGTTCAGAAGCTACCTTCCATCATCCTTTTCCCAAACCGCCTTCCAGCCTGCGGGCGGTCCTCTCTGTCGGAAGCAATGCTGTACTCCTCTTCCTCAGCACCTTTAAATTTTAACAAATTGTTAAATAACAATTAACTAATGCTTATCATATCTTTCCGACACTGATTTGTCAAGAAGTTTAGATAATCTTAAGAAAACCAAAGTACATAAAACGTACTATTTCTATTCAGAAAGAATCTCCCTGACCGTCTCCTTGCTCATCCCATTGTCTTCATATTTTCAATCATATCCACAATATCATACCCGTAGTTTTCCCCTGTCGCCCATCCGAGTCCCTCCGGGTTTTCCTGCTGTCCCAGCCATTCCACATAGGGCGCTGCGCCTTTCTTGACATATTCATACCGGTCATCCACACACTCCTGTGCCAGAGCGTCTGCTGTGGCATAGGCTTTTAAGTGCTGTATCTGGGCGCGTATTCCGGTTCTCACATCGGGATAGGAGTTACCGGGGACGCCCCCGCCTGTGGTGCCAATCCCGGCGAAATTGAACTGTTCAATCTGGGCGTCGCCTCCATACTGCAGAAATCCCGTCTCCTTCATCGTCTGCGCGAACGCTACTTCCGGGCGGACCCCTTCTGCGGTCGCCTCATCGTAATACATCTGACAGAACGTCTCGATACTGTCCGCCCCACCCTTTGATAACTCCTCTGCAGGGTATGCTTTACCGGAAGATTCAAAATAGGCAACCATCTCCTCCACCGTGACCGCGCTCTCTCCCATGATTGGGTACTGCCCGTCTGCGATGGTTTCCTCCGCCTCTGCCTTCTTACCCGCGCTCTTTTGCTGTGAATCATCAGAGGCTTTCCCGGACGCGCTCTTTGCCTCTTCCCCGGCTTTTCCGTTCTCCTCCGAGGCTTTTGCATCGACCTGCACTGCCGTTTTCGCCGAAGCTGTATCCGTTTTGTCTGCAAAAACACCTCTGGCACCGGCAAGCCCCAGCGTCAGGACTAAGAGCAGGGCAAGTCCCGCTTCCAGCCATATTTTCAGTTTCTCCCTGTTCCATTTCTCCATATGATACTCCTTTGACGCCCCATGAATCCACATACCTTAAGATGTGTGTACCCCTGTACAAACATGGCATTATTATATACTATATTCCCCAAAGAATCCAATTATAAGTAAGAAGCATATCAAAACGCCAGGCGGACTCCCTTTTAAAACCGGTCTGCACTTTGCGCCCCGCCGCAATGCCGCAAAACGGTAATATACCTTATTGCGGCGTGTGCATCATAAATATACACAGGGCACGAACACTGCAAAACAGAGTGTCTTCTCTGCTTTTGCAATATCCATGCCCCGCATTTCTTTTTACCGTACCGTCTGATGTCAGTCGAGATGGAACACTTCATGTAAATCAACAGCGACAGGGCTGTTATCGGGATTAGTCTCCATGATATCTGCCATGAAATCCCACCACTTACGGTTGATGGCAGTATCCGCGCTCTTATCCCATTTTTCCGGGTCCTCTAATTCAATGTAGCCGTAGAGTACCAGGGTTTCTTTATCCAGGAAAATGGTGTAATTTTTCCCACCGTATTCATGAATCATATCCTTCATTTCCTGCCACAGCGCATTGTGGCGTTTCTCATACTCTTCCTCCATCCCCGGATAGAGTTTCATCTTAAAACCTTTCCTTACCATAACAACGATACCTCCTTATTTTTCGTCTTCTGCCCTTTAAGGATACCATTTTCTTCCCTAAAGGGCAATGTTTTAAGAAAGAGCAGACCAGTCCGGTCTGCTCTTTCTTTGGTTTTTAACCATGTCTGTTATGTATATTTTAATATACGTCTTTCCACTCGTCGATGTTGGATGGGTCAAATTTGAACGGAGCGCCAAGGATGATTTCTGTACCGCCATCGCCGGCGTCTGTGATTGTGTATTCTCCCATGTCTCCAGCTGTGAAGGTCTCACCTTCAGCGCCTGTGATATCTTCGTTAACAAGTGCGATAGATGCGTAAGCGCCGAGACGACCTACATCGATTGGATTCCACAGATACATATACGGGCAGGAGTGAGCATCGTCATCACCGATGTACTCAGCCATCTCAGAGGGAAGCCCGAGACCTGTCAGTTTTACGTCAGAACCTTCGTCCTGAAGAACCTTTGCTGCTGCGTTGATACCAACTGTTGTCGGAGCGCAGATAAGTTTCAAATCCGGATATTTCTGAAGCAGAGCCAGTGTCTGGTCTGTAGATTTCTGCGGCTCATCATCACCGTAAGCAACTTCTACAAGCTCCAGTTTGGAGTATTTCTCATCTGTCATAACTTCTTTCATCGCTTCAATCCAAGCATTCTGGTTAGCAGCCTGGGATGTAGCAGACAGGATAGCCCACTGTCCTTCTCCGCCTGTGATATCAAGAACTGCGTCCATCAGAGTCTGTCCGATTTCCTGTGTACCAGCCTGGTTAACAAATGTCATACGGCTGTCAGCGTTTACCTTAGAGTCAAGGCAGGATACCTTGATTCCAGCGTCCATAGCTTCTTCCAGAGCTGCCTGCAGAGCGTTCTCATCGTTTGCCGCGATACAGATAGAATCAACGCCCTGAGAAATCAGAGACTGGATAACGGAAACCTGCGCGTCAGCAGTAGCTGCTTCCGGATGTTTTACGATGCATTCTCCGCCTTCCGCTTCGATGACTTCCTGGAATCCGCTTGCCTCTCTCTCATTGTACGGATTTCCTGCAGCTTTTGTTACGATTGCGTAAGTCTTCTTTCCGGAATCGGAACCGCTGTCGCTGCCTCCCTCGTCAGAGCCGCCTGAACTTCCGCAGCCTGCAGCCATTGTTGCTACCATTGCTGTGCACAACAGAGCGCTTAATAATTTTTTCTTCATAGTTTCGTTTCCTCCCTTTCTGGAATTTTTATATACGAAGCACTTCCCTTTCGTGCTAAGTACCATAATTCATTATTTTGTTGATGCTGTTTTTTTCTTTAATTTCAGTTCTCCTGCAATGTTCGGGAGAAGAACCGCGAGAATCAGAAGCGCACCGAGGATAACCAGTATGAGCTGTGCGTTCATATTAATCTGTCCAAGTCCGATTCTCAGAAGGATGATGACAAACGCGGAGATGATTCCGCCTGCCAGACGTCCTTTTCCACCTGCTGTGGAGATACCGCCGAATACTGCCATGGCAATCGCATCCATCTCAAATCCGTTACCGGTTGTCGTGTTTGCGCCGTACAAAACGGAGGTGAGGAATAATGCTGCCAAACCGGACATAAATCCAAGTACTGTGTAGATTATCAAACGCACTCTCTGTACCGGGATTCCCGCATAGTACGCTGCCAGTCTGTTAGAACCGATGGCATAGACACTTCTTCCAAATGTCGTCTTCGCGAGAATCACCGCGAATATCACTGCCAAAATCACTACCAGGAAGAAGATGTAGGGAACCATCCCAACCTTTCCTGCTATCATGCGGAACCCGTCCGTATTTGTCAAAGAAATTGAACCGCCGCTTCCCAGAGAAATCTCCGCGATTCCACGGAAGATAATCTGTGTCGCCAGAGTCACAATCATCGGTGGCAGCTCTGTGAAGTTCGTGAGCACCAGTCCGTTGATGAGCCCGCAGACTGTCCCGACTAAGAGACACACGAGCACAACTGCGATAAACGGCAGCTCCTTATTGCATGCCATACATGTCATCGTCGCGGACAGACACACCGTAGCGCCTACGGAGATATCAATCTCTCCGAGAATCAATACATATGCCATGGGGAGCATGATGAATGCCTCCGCCAGATATTTCGGCATTTCTCTCAACACATTTTCTACATGAAAGTTCGGAGAAATAGACCTGCAAAAAATCACCATCAGGATAAATACAACAACCAACATACCTTCCCAGCTCACGATATTCTTGCGAATCGCTTTCTCTGGTACATTTGAAATACTTCTACCGGATTTCCCTGCCATGATTACATCTCCCTTCCTTTCAGATTGCTTCTGTCCATTGCTCTCTGTGCCAGCACATTCAGAATGATAACTGCCATGATAATGAAACCTTTTACTGTATTCTGCGCAATGGATTCAATTCCTACGAGCGGAAGAGCCTTTGCGATGATTGCCAGAATCAGGGAACCGAAAAATGCTCCCAGAACGCTTCCGCGTCCTCCTGACATGCTCACGCCGCCGATAACGCAGGCTGCGATGACATCCATCTCTTTACCGTACAGCATGTTCGGCTGCGCGGAAGCATAGATGGAAACTGCCAGCGCTCCGCACAATCCGGAGAGTGTGCCCATCACCGCATATACCATAACATCGATTCTCTTTGTGTTGATACCGGATATTGCGGCCGCTTCTCTGTTACTTCCAACCGCGTATACTTTTCTTCCTACTTTTGTCCATTTCATGACAATGAAGAAAATAACGTAAATGATTATCATCACCCAGATAACATTGTTGAGCCCTGCTACCTTTCCAAGCGCAAAATCTTTGAATGTTCCCAGGTTTTCCGCGCTCGCCCATTCACTGTTGCTGATAACATAAGCAAGACCTCTGTATATGTACATAAATCCCATCGTGGCAATAATCGGCAGAACCTTTCCATAAGCGATAATCAATCCTGTCACACATCCGCAGGCAAGCCCGATTCCAATGGAGATAAGGAAGAGAAGCGGGGTGCTTGTCACTACCTCATATTTCATCAGCATACCTACAATCATACCTGTAAAACCGAGCACAGACGCTACGGAAATATCGATTCCGCCCACCAGCAGAACCCCCAGCATACCCAGTGCCATAATCATGATTACCACGTTATTCTTCAGCATATCCGTGATGGATTTGAATGTCATGAACGAAGGGCTCTTGATGGTAATTGCCACGCAAAGAACAATCAGGACAATCAAAAGGCTGGCTTCACGGGAACCTGTGATTTTTTTCAAAATAGATTTATTTTCTTTCATCTTTCCCTTTTCCTCCTTACTTTGATTTTTCCATTGCGAGCTCAAGGATTCCTTCCTGAGATGCCTCATCTCTGTTCAGTTCGCCAGTTACTTTACCATTACACATCACAACGATTCTGTCGCTCATGCCGAGAATTTCCGGCATTTCAGAAGAAATGAGCACAATGCCGTATCCCTGCTTAGCCAAATCACCCATAATCTGGTAGATTTCTGCTTTTGCACCGACATCGACACCCTTTGTCGGCTCATCCATGATAACGACCTTCATCTCCTGACCAAGCGCTTTCGCTACCACGACCTTCTGCTGGTTACCACCGGAAAGAGAGGATGCCGGGTCAAAAATTGTGACTGCCTTGGTATCCACTTCCTCCAGAAGCTTTTTCGCGATATCGCGTTCCTTCTTATTATCATTAAATCCTGCTTTCGCGTATTTGCCCATTGTGGGGAGCGTTACATTCTGTCCCAGTCCCCAGCTTAAGATTAAGCCTTCTTTCTGACGGTCCTCCGGGAGAAGGATGATTCCCTTCTTCATGGCGTCAGCCGGTTTCCTGATATGTACCTGCTTGCCTTCCAGGAATACTTTTCCGCTGTCCGGCTTGGTGATTCCACAGACGCTCTCTACAACTTCGGTACGTCCCGCGCCTACCAGACCTGTCAGTCCTACAATCTCTCCTGCATGGACATTGAATGATACATTTTTGTAGAATCCGGTTCTGGACATGCCCTCCACACGGAGCACCTCCGCGCCAATCTGTACATCCGGCTTCGGGAACAGGTCGCTGATTTCACGCCCTACCATGGCTTTAATCAAGTCCGCATTGGTAATTCCATCTACATCATAGGTTCCAATGTACTGGGAATCTCGAAATACGGTAACTCTGTCCGCCAGACGGTACATATCCTCAAATCTGTGGGAAATGAAGATGATGGACACGCCTTCTTCTTTTAATTTATCTACAATCTTGTAAAGCTTCTCAGACTCATTTTTCGTCAGCGCCGCCGTAGGCTCATCCAGAATGATAATCTTCGCGTTCATGGAAAGTGCCTTTGCGATTTCCACCATCTGCTGGTGCGCCACACTCAACGCGCCCATCTCATCTGTGGGCTTGAACTCTGCATCCAACTGCGCGAGCAGCTCGGCAGCTCTCTTATTCATCTCTCTCCACTGAATCATCCCGGTCTTGATGACCTCATGCCCCATGAAGATGTTCTCCGCAACAGTCAAATCCGGATAAGATGTGGGGTGCTGGTACACCGCAGCGATACCTGCTGCCTGCGCGTCCTTCGGACCTTTAAAGTCCACTTTCTTCCCCTCCAGGAACATCTCGCCTTCTTCTGCTTTATGTACACCGGTGATAACCTTAATAAACGTAGACTTTCCCGCACCATTCTCGCCCATCAGCGCATGGACTTCACCTGGTTTGAGCTGGAATTGCACATTATTTAACGCTTTCACGCCTGGAAATATTTTCGTGATACCTTTTAATTCCAAAATATAATCAGACACGGTTTTCTCCTCCCTTTTGTTTATGTACTCATATTAGCATTAGTAAAATTTTTATAAAATGGCAAAATATTTCGATTCCGGGTAATTTATTTTGAACTTTCTATGAACGTTCCATGAATTGATTTTCATGTTGCATTTTGTCGCATTTTTGCTAGAATGTAAAAAAGAGTGTGGATTCGTTATAGGAGAAGAGTATATGAAATTACTGATTGCAGATGATGAGGAACTGACAAGAGAAGGTCTTATCGCCTCCATAGACTGGGCAGCTCTGGGTGTAAGAGAGATTTTTCAGGCAGATGACGGTTTGAAGGCTTTAAAGATTGCAGAATCTGAGAAGCCTGATATCATCCTGTCTGACATCCGCATGCCCCGCCTGACGGGAATCGAGATGGCAGAACAGCTGGAAAAGATTCTGCCCGATACGAGCTTAATCTTTATGAGCGGTTATTCGGACAAAGAATATTTAAAAGCTGCCATCAAGTTAAAGGCTATTAATTATGTAGAGAAACCGCTGAATCCGGAGGAGATTAAAGAAGCGGTGATGGAGGCATGCGCTCAGCGCCAGGAAAAGCTGCGCACAAGACAGAACGAAGCCCTCTACTCTCTGGAGAACTTCTCCCAGCTCGCTTTTTTGCTGACCCGCCCTTACCGGGATAACGAAGCGGAAATCCTTTCTCTCACAGAAGAACTTTCTCTGCGCCTGAAACCCGGCTGTAGTTTTACTACTTATATCGTGAAGACCAAGTCTTCGGATATCGGCTCATCCGTGTTAAAAGAACTCAGAGAGGATTTGGAAGATTTTCTCCTTCACTATCACCTGTCTGTCTTCTACATCAGACTGCATGGAGTACATCACGTCTTCCACATCATGGGAGAAGCGCTTCCCTCCTCCACAGCTTTTACCGCTGCAGAGAATTATATGCAGGAAAAATTCACAGGTCTCGGTGACTTCTATATAGGAAGAGGCGAGACCGTTACAGGGATTTCCAAGGTCTACCATTCCTATACCAGCGCTGTCATTACACTGCAGAGCTGCTTTTTCTTTGCTCCGGGTTCCATCTTAAAACCATCAAAGGGAGACCTCCCGGACTTTCCTTCATCCGGCAAGAGCTCTGACTCACTATCCTCTGAATCTGTGCAGAGATTTTCAGAAGCACTTCTCGCCAACGATGAAGAGATGTGTACTTCCCTGTTGGAAGAGCTTTATAGAACTTACCATGAGAATCTCACCCTTCTGCCAAATCAGGTGAAGGATATATATTACAAACTGTTTATGACACTCAACGACTGCTGCCAGAAGATGAAACTGGCTCCCATATATGGGTCTTCCAGCTCGGAACAAAGCCTCCTCGCCTATCTGGAAAACTGCTTTTCTTACCAGGAGCTGCAGCAGAATCTCTCGGAGAAGGTGGCAGATTATTTTCATTCTGTCAACACCTACACGCCCGAGGACTCCACCATCTTCCTCATCAAAGACTATATCGCCAAACACTACTCGGAGGAAAACCTTTCCATTAAGCAGATTGGAGACCATGTATTTTTGTCCGCCTCCTATGTCTGCACCTACTTTAAGACCCAAACCGGGCAGACGCTCAATCAGTATCTCACGGAATACCGCATGGAAAAGGCAAAACAGCTTTTGGGCGATGCACGCTACCAGATTGCTGACATTTCCTCTAAAGTCGGCTACAGCAACGGGAACTATTTCAGTAAAAGTTTTAAAAAATTTACAGGATTATCGCCTTCTAAATACAGGGAGAAAATACTCGGATGAAAACAATACGACGGTCATTTGTTAAATTTTACAGAAATCTGCATCTGCAGTCAAAACTGACAATCACCCATCTTGTGCTGGTTGTCCTTCCCATGCTGGTACTGGGCATTTTCTTTTATACCAGTATGTATGGCATGATTGTCTCCGACACCATCCGCAAGGAGCAGTCCGCCTCTATTCAGACCGCCCCTCTCATCGAGGAAACTGTCAATGAGATACTCGAGGTCCATCGCTCCATCACTGATTTGGAATTTTACCGTATCATCACAGGCTCCTACACTTCCGACTCTCTGGAAGATACCCTCTCCGCATCGGCAGTGCAGAATTTTAATACTACGGTGGAGCAGCTTAAATCTTCCAGCTTGATTACAGATGTCCGCTTCTATCTGGATATCCCCAGGAATGAATCCATCGTTGCCGGGGACACGCCATATCCTGCACTCTTGCCTTTAGATAACGCAAAAGGGACTTACTGGTACGGAATTTTTGAAGGTTCACCTGCCACCTCTTCCCTTTTCTGCCCCTCTTTTTATTTAAGTCCCCATGAAATTTCAGAATACGGGAACATGGCATATATATCGGAGTCCACGATGATGTATGAGGGAAAGATTACTTCCTGTTATCTGGCAATCTATTTTTCCAATGAACATCTGACCGAACTTTTGAAGAACAATCTGAACTCAGATAATAACGTGGCGTATATCATCAATGCCAGGGACAGCCTTGTTGCCTCCTCCAACAGTTCCCTCTCCTCCATCTATCACTTTGATTATGATGTGGTGGAAGATTCCTTTATGTCTTCCAACAATTTCATCACAAAAAATGTACTGGGTGAGGAAGTGTACGCCGGATTTTACAGGATTAAAAACACGGACTGGTACATGGTCGTTGCCATGCCCTCCACACCGCTGATTCAGAAAAGTATTCTGTTGATACTGGGCTTTATTTTAATATATGCCGCCTGTATCATCGCTGCTTTTCTGATTGCCACCCTGCTCTCCCATTCCATCACCAACCGACTCTCCCTTGTCATCAATCAGATGGCACTCTCCAGAATCGGTCCTCCTGTGGCGCTGCCTGAACCGGAGACGCAGGATGAGATTGGAGACCTCATTGACACTTATAACTATATGTCCCGTGTCATCAATCAGCTCATGGACCGACAGGCACAGGCGGCGGAGGATTTGCGGGTGGCGGAGTTTAATTCCCTGCAGTCCCAGATAAACCCGCATTTCCTGTATAATACCATGGATATGATTAACTGGCTCTCCCAGCAGGGCAGGGTCAGCGAAGTTACCACCGCCATCCAGAAGCTCTCCCGTTTCTACAAGCTGACACTCAGCCGCAAAAAGAGCCTGAGCACCATAGCGGACGAGCTGGAACATGTGTCCATCTATGTTCAGCTCCAGAATATGCGTTTCCACGATACCATCGACTTCCTCATCGATATCCCGGATGTCCTCATGGAATACACCATTCCCAAGCTGACCTTCCAGCCTGTGGTAGAGAACAGTATCCTGCACGGAATCCTGGAAAAGGAAGATAAGCAGGGAACCATCGTGCTCACCGGGTGGATGGAAAACAATACCATTGTGCTCCTCATCTCCGATGATGGCGTGGGAATCCCGCCGGAGAAGCTGTCCTCCATCCTGACAGGAAACGGTAACTCTTCCCGGACTTCAGGGACGAACATCGCCGTCTATAACACCCACCGGAGGCTGCAGGTCCTCTACGGTCCCGACTATGGACTTACGTATTCCAGCACCCCCGGCGAAGGTACAGAGGTAGAGATTCGTATTCCGGCAAGGCTTCCGGAGGAAATCAAGGACTCCACCCGCATAGATACGCCATACAGTACGCTGAGGGAAAGCCATTTTATACAGGCGCTTCACCTGCTCTCCCGCCCGGATATTACAATCCAGGAGGTGGCAAAAGAATGTGGCTACGAGAGCCTCCAGGAGTTCTTAAGGGACTTCGAGCAGCGTTTCGGCTATTCCCCGGAGGAGTATCGGACACATGTGCTGTAACGAGATATTTTTTACCCTGCGACTATCTTATCAATATCTCTTGCAGCTTTCTCAAGCTCCGCCTTTACTCCTCCGTTTTCGTACGCAGTAAGCAGCGCTTTCACCCACCGCTCCGCGACAAGACGGTAATTTTTATACGGTGTTACCAGCACTTTCCCATCCGTCTCCGCAAGTCTTCTGGAAACTTTGCAGAAATCTCCCCACTCGGCGGATACGTTCTGGAATTCCTCATCATCCCATGCGCTGGTTCTGGTCGGGTTCATATTTCCCTCGAAGGCTGCCCGCAGAAGAAATGCCTTGCCGGATGCCCATTTCATGAACCTCCATGCCGCCTCTTTTTCTTTTGATTTTCCGTTCATGACAAGGGACCATGTCCACATATTCGGCATGGCAATGCCCTCTTTATTCTTGGGCGGCACAGCATAACCGATGTGTCCCTTCATCTTCGATTTTCCCGGTTTCTCATAATACCCCACGTAATGGTCGGAATCTACAATGAGTCCGTACTTCCCATCACAGAAATCTAAAGCAAGCTCGTACCATCTCTGGGTCGGCCAATTCTTGGGGCCGGACTCTTTTAATGCTTTGATAAACTTTTCTGCCGCGGCGACGCCTTCCGGAGAATCAATCACGCAGCGTCCGTTTTCGTCAAAATCTGTTGCGCCCATGGACCAGTACTGTGTGCCAAATCCGGTATACATCGTATGCCAGGATGTAGTGCCTCTCTGAGCGAAGCCGCGAACCCCTTCCTTTTTCTCACATATCTCTTCTGCAGTCCGGAAGTATTCCTCCCACGTCTGGGGCACACACAAGTTCAATTCTTCAAACACATCCTTGTTGTAAGCAATATTGTAGGACTCACAGTTTACCGGTATGCCAAGGAGCGGTCCCTCGCCCAATGGGTCCCCGAATTTTCCTGTCCAACGGTTTGCCTTCACCAGATTGGGAATAAAGTCCGGAAAATCAAACTGACCGTCTCCCTCTGCCACATAGTTGTTCAGCGGCTCCACGTAGCCGCCCTCTATGTGTTCCCACAGAAGGATGGGACCGGACATATAAACATCCCCGCCGCCTTCCTCATCAAGATACCCTTCTATCTGATTGGAGAAATATTCATCGCTGCCAATAATTCGCAGTGTCACAGTATCCCCCGTCATTTCCTCATATTCTTTGATATGTTTTACAACACTGTCCACAAACGCATCCGTATCCGGTGCAAAAAATGTAATCTTCGCCATTTCCTACCTCCTCATCACGGTTTAAGGATTTTTTCTGTCTTACATAAAAAATATTCTCTCTATTTATCTAATACCACATAGGGAATTTCCAGCAAGTCTGCTACTTTCTCATAGAGGCTGGCATTGCGTCCCACGCTCATGGCAAAATGATGGGTCGGCGCCTGAGCAAACCACTCGTCCATATAGGTATCCGGGTCGTGTTTGAATTTCACCGGAGTCTGGGTATTTCCGATAGTCATGATGTCTCCGTCTGTGGACTCTGCCTCAGTGATGATAAATTTCAGTTTTCCGTCAATGGTCTGTGTACATCCCAGATTGGTGATATCGCCGGTGCGCACTTTCGCCTCCACAGATACGCCCGTACCCTGTTTTCCGTGATACAGTCCCATACCTCTTAAAATCGGCTTGCCTTTGGCAATCTCCAGGTGGAACGGACCGTCATGTCCCAGTAAAATAGTGCCATCCTCGTAATCCACAGTAACAATCTCACAGAAGCTTCCGCCTTTTCCAAGGATATCGCAGATTTTCATTGCCAGACAGGTCTTCAAATCTCCTTCACCTGCGCAGGGGATTCCCTCTGCTGTCAGAAGGGAGTGTCCCACGATGAAGCCGCCCTGTACATCCTCATAGTGATTTCCCGGCGCTCCGTGATAATAGTAGGTCAGCGCATCCAGGTCAAATTCTTCCACCAGTTTTTCCTGTGCCACTGCCACTTTCGCAGACCAGTTGAGCTGTTCGTCTGTGGGCTTTTGCGCCAGCGGGTCTGCTGCCACATCATCGCTGATGACAAAGAACTCTTCTATCTCTTTGCGTTTCGCCTGCACTTCTTCGTCTGTCACAGACTGCAAATGTCTGTCTAAATCACACATTTCCAGAACCTGCAGATGTGCCCCTGTCTGTCCCTGGAACATCGTGTAATCGCTGTACATATCCAGCATACCGCTGTATGTATTTCCGAGGAAACCAAACCTTGCGCCGCTTAAGTTTCTCTTAACCTTTGCTGCGAGTACCCACTCTTCAATCTTCTTCCATGCGCGGATTGCCTCCGGTCTGTCCGCGGTCACTTCATCTGTCATGGAAATCTCCGGTGTGTAGTCCAGTCCCAGCATACCGTTTACCACGCGGTATTTGATGCCCGCTCTGTTAAACGCATTGGAAATCTCCGGTACCGGGCATGCGCCGCAGTGAGCCAGCCACTCTCCGGTCGTGGTCTTCTCATAGTTGATTCTTGCCGTGGGCTGGAGGTTCAATACCACAGTGGGAGCCGGACAAATCTGATGTACCGGCAGAACAGATGCACTGGTTACATAAGTTGCGGAGTGTGCGAAAATCAAATCCACATTCTTCTCATTGAAATATTCTCCCGCCTTCTGTCCTTCCTGCTCGCAGTCCACAAGACCATAGAAAAATACTTCCGCACCAAAGCCTTCTACCTTTTTCGAGATAAACTGCCCGTATTCAATCATCCTCTCGCGCAGCCCCGGGAACTGTCCCCAGTAGTGCTTTAGACCCATGGAATAAACTCCGATTCTTGGTTTTTTTGCTTCTTTTCTTGCTTTCATGAAAACTCCTCCTTTTTGTGTTTCACTTTCTTTTTTGTTGCTTCTCAATTTTGGGGCGCGAAAAATAACTTTATCTTGCTGTCATTTTGCCCTTTGTTCATTTCGCGTCTATCTTTTTTCTGATGATTGCATTATAATCTATTTACAGGGAAATTACATCAAAGCAAATTGTTCAAAAATAACAGAATCTTGTGGTGATAATATGAAGAAACAGACACAGCTATTAGAACGGGGAATCCACACCTGGAGCAAAGACTCCGTGCGGCTCATCCTCACACCCAGCACAACGGCGAAGAACCTTTTTTTCTATACTCAGGAGACGGGATATTTCAAGACCAGCTACCCGTATTTTTCCGAGCGGCAGAACCTGGACTCCTTTCTCATCATATATACGGTATCCGGGAAAGGTCATCTGGAATATGAGGGACAGACCTACACCCTCACAAAAGGACAGTGTTTCTATATCAACTGCGAGGAGCACCATCTCTACCGCGCCGACGAAAAGGAAGACTGGGAAATCCTGTGGATTCATTTTAACGGCGGCAATGCGCTGGGATACTATAAAGAATTTACACGCAGCGGCTTCCACATCGTGGATTTTCAGGACAATGCTTACATGGAGGTAACTCTGCGGGATATCATTGCCCGCCATCAGAAAAAAGACTCCACCACAGAACCCTATGTGTCCCACCTCATCGATGGGCTTTTAACTGAACTGCTCATGCAGACTTCCGCCGCGCGGACCGATGATTTCGTCCTGCCGGATTTTATAAAAGAAATTGCCAGGGAGATGGACAAGGATTTCCGCAGCCGCCTCTCTCTGTCTTACTTTGAGAGAAAATACCACCGCAGCCGTTTCCATATTTCCAAGGAATTCAAAAAATATATGGGTATCACCGTCAATGAATACCTGATAAATGCCCGCATCTCTTATGCCAAAGAGCTGCTCAAGTATACAGATATGCCGGTGGGAGAGATTGCCTTTGAATCCGGGATGAACAATGTCACCCACTTTATCAACCTCTTCAAAAGCCGGGAAGAAATGACGCCCCTCGCATACCGGAAGGCATGGAGGGGATGAATAGATTAAGAAATAAGCCTTCCCATAATTAGGAAGGCTCATTTCAACATTTTATTTTCTGATGCTTTTATTCCTGTCGTTCCATTCTTTCTTTTAACAGTTGCCTAGCCTGCACGCGTACTTTTTCCGTGATTTCAGGATATGGACCATACTGCAGCAAATTATAAGCGGCGGAAATATTTGCTATCATGGCAGTCTCATATAGAGAATTCCCTTCGCACCACCCATACATGGCAGCAGCCGTAGAACAATTGCCACACCCCGTGGGGTCCACAATCTCACCAATTGTCAGGCTCTTTGCAAATTCTGCCTTGCCCTGTGCAATCATGCAGGAGCCTTTGCTTCCCATCCGCAGGAAGCACGGCGTGCCCAATTCTGTGATTTTCTGCACGGCTTCCTCTTCTGCCGCAACATGGAAAAGAGCTTTTGCTTCAGGATAATTCACAGAGTACATATCTGTCTTTTCTATACATTCCAGCACCTTCTGATGGCGTTTTTCCGTCATTGCTGCCGAAGTCGGAATCTCCCACATAATTTTTGCCTGCGTCTTATCGCGGAGTATATTTAATTCATCCCAAAATCCACTGCTCTCTGATGCTTCAACATAAATACCTTTTGTCTTCTCATCGCAATAAGCAGCAATGACTTTTGCAGAAATAACATCTAATTTTTCTACTTCTTTGTCTTCTTTCTCGCCGTATATAGAAACTTCCGAGTGAAGCCCCTCATTTCCATAAACAAGCTGCGTATACTGGGTATGAGGTAAGATATACTGCAATCCATCTAGAGAACAGTTGTTTTTCTCCATCCATTCTCCATAAAATGTTTCAAAATCATTTCCCACATTAGATACATACAGGCAGTCATCTTCCCATATCTTGATTCCTTCTACACAAAAGATAGAACCGCCCAGATGCCCTCTGCTCTTACTTCCGTCGGCAAACAGGATATCATTGACAATCGTAGGACCTGCCACGATATATTTCATCACGCTTCCTCCTTTTTATCTGTCCACAATTCTGCTCTTTGTTTTTTCAATGCCTGCAATTGCTCCTTACTGTTCTTTAGTTCATGTAATATGACAAAATCAGGGGTCGTTTCTTGCAGTCTTGCCAATAATTTTCTCATAATCACTCCACTTAAAATGCCTTCTGTAAGAATTTCATGGGAATCGTATTCTTTCAAAACAATGCGCACTCCGTATTCTTCCATATCATCCCAGTTTTCTAAGCTTTGCATCGCCTCATTATATTTGCCAATCAAGAGTCCGTTTTTGAAATATTGTATTTTCTTCATCCTGCAATCTGAAACATGAAGAGAGCCGACCTTACTGATAACGCTTCTGTTAAGGAGGTTTTTCTCCAGCCATTTCTGCGCAAGTATCTGCTGAATATTTCCATATTTATTCTGAAGTTCTCTCATTTCTTCCGTCATCTCAGAATCAATCAGGAAAAATTCTGCCCGCTGTTCTTTTTCAGAAAATCCGATTGCATGCAGTAAATGATTGATATCCCAGCCAATTCTCACTTTGTCATAAGGGTCGTACAACTGGCAGTACATCTTTTCAAAATCTTCTGCTGTCTGAAGTCCGTATTCTAATCCCCATCCGGCATTTTCCACTTCTATCTGCGGGGATGTTTCTGTCAGAAGCCCTTTTTCCAGCAGACGATTGATAAACTCCTGAATCATATAAACCATTGCCTGCGAAATGTCGTCTCTTGGGATTGTAAACTCCCACTTTCCATCTATGGGCGCATAATCAATCAAATGGAAGGTGTAAGCCTGCGCATCCAGTGCACATGCAATTTCATATTCCTGTATCCATCTTTCATACATGTGATTTCCTGTCAAATCTCCGTAGTATGCTTCAACTGCTTCTAAATTTCCAAAACGATTTACAAGTTCAGCAAAATTATTTTTCGTAAGGAAACTGGTAGGATATGCCCAGTACGCGCAATGGATTCGTTTTACATGTTTCTCCTCCAGGCTCTTTATCACTGCTTCCTTTTCTCTCCCATCAGCAAATAGCAGGTTATCTCTGGGGATAATATCATCCATAAATACTTCCATACCTTCAAGACCATTTTCCGTGCAGAACTTTGATAAATCCTCGATTCCTGCAAATAGTTCTTCCTTATAGATAGAATACTCCTTTATTTCTTTTATCTCAGTCTCTGCTTTTTCCGAAAAATTTCTCCGCACTGCCTTTACTTCATCCATAAATTTTTTCACATGGTCTGCACATATATTTCCGGTATCTTTATATGTATCTTTAAAATAGCTTCCTACAATTGCTCCATCAGCAATCCCCATCTGCTCCTCAACATTCTCGGATGTCATACCTGCACCTACAAATAACGGAAATTCCCCTATCATGTTGCGGAAGGTACAGATTTTTGATAAATCTGTCTCTTGTCCTGTGGCGTCTCCAGTCACCACAATCGCATCACAGCGCTTCATGCCAATTGCCAGGTCCTCATCCAGACGCCTTCCGGATTTATATGGCTGATACTTAAATCTCACACCGCCGAGCACAAAAACTCTGCTGTTTTTTCTCATCTCGTCCATAAAGGCACCAAACTTTTCGTCGTCCTCAGGAGATAAATGCCCCGCAACAGAATCCAGCTGTATAAACTTTGCCCGATACTTTTCTGCCAGTTGAAACCCCAATGCATCGTCATGAAGCAGATTAATTCCATAGCAAATGTCCGGATATGTTTCGCTGACATATTTTAAAACCATTTCCGCTTGCTGCGGAGAACCAAAATAATTCTCTACCAGTACACAGTCCACACCATTCTCCAAAAGGATTTTCAACTCTTTTTCTGTAATATCAAGAATTTCTTTGTCACTTTCCCCTTTTAGATGAAGCATACCGATAATCGGTTTTTCTGTTCCAAATATTTCTTTTATATTTTTACTCATCCTGTTCTACCTCTCCGTTTTTTTCTTTTGCTCTTGTCCAGATATAATATGCCGGCATTCCTGTGACTACAACTACCGCAGCCGCGATTATACTCTGTAATGCTGACCACATAAACGTAGAAACAACCAAAATCAAACTGGTGAGTATAGAGACAACCGCCATAAACTTCCAGGCAGGAGCTTTCCACAGTGGATTATAATCCGCTTTTCTGCGGTGCACAAAAATTGTAACAAATGCCATTGTATTTTTCAAAAGCAACACAACTGTAAAATATCCGAGAAGGTCAGAAATATTAGAGGCAAACACCATCAAAATTGCCAGCATACATTGTACAATGATTGAAAAATATGGCGTGTTGAATTTTGGATGCACTTTGCCAAAACTCTTAAAAAACAGACCATCTTTTGCCATAGCATACTCCAACCTGGGTTGAAACATAATAACAGAAGATGTGGCTCCCATTACTACAATAATTCCAGCAATCGCAATGAAACTCCCCGCAAAGTCGCCTATCAGGGGAAGCCCTGCCGCTGCATCTGCAAGCGGAGCTGTAGATTCTACCAGTTTTTCAAACGGTATAATCCCTGTAATTACCGTTGTTAAAAGTACATACAGCACAATAATAATGATAACAGAACCTATCAAAGCTCTCGGCATCGTCTTTTTCGGGTCTTTAATCTCGCCTGTCATATAGCAGCATGCACTCATTCCATCATAAGACCATGTTGTGGCTGAAATTCCAGCCAACAGTGCCATTATCCCAACCGGAGCGCCAGCAACAGCAGGCTCTGTAATTAATTCTCCTTTTAAAAAGAAAATACCACACCCTATAATGATAACAAACGGCAAAATTTTAACAAATGTAAGAATGGTATTCATTCTACTGCCTGCTTCTACTGAACGCACGTGCATCACCATAAACAACAAAATTACTGCCACAGCCACTAATTTTACTCCTAATTCGCCCATCGGCACTAAAAAAGCCGCATATTGAGCAGTTGCCAGAGCGACCACTGCTATCCCCGGCGGGTCATTTGCCCAAAAGGTTGCCCATCCCGTTAGAAAAGCTAATTTTTTCCACCCAGCATGTTTTACATAAACATAATGACCTCCATCTTCTGGATAAGCTGTTGCAAGCTCTGCATAAATAATATTTTGAGGTATAATAATCAATCCTCCTATAGCAAATGCAAGAATTGTAAACAATGCAGAACCGGCTGCACCTGCCACTTCGCTGATGGAAGTAAAAATGCCTGCGCCGATTGTCGTGCCGATTGACACACCGATAGTTGCCCATAAACCCAGTTTCCTCTTCAACTGATTTGACATATTCATATCCTCCTAGTATAATATAAACGATGTATTTTCTTAGTACATCTGTAACTATATGGATATGTTTATCTTCTTTTTAGGCAGAAAGTAGCAGAACACGATTATTTTAACCGTGTTTTGTGAAATATCCCACCGGAAGACTATCTGTGAAACAAATGATTGGCGTCGTATGTTTTCAATTAGAAGTCTTCTGGTGTTGGACTAATAAAGCTTTCCTCCTTTCTTTTATCTTTTCGTACTTTCTTTTGAAAATAAACATTATTCCCTCATCTTATGTATCTCTTCACCGTTTGATTTATAATGCACAACAAGTCTGTTTCTGTCACTTCTCGTATATGAACGATTAAACTCCATTTTTTTTCCATTTTCATCATAACTTGTATATTCAAACAAAAGTACCGGTGTATCCATCCCTATTTTTAAAAGCCTTGCTTCTTTTGCTGCCGGCATAGAAATTGACAAGCTTTGTTTTGCTGTTTTAGGAATCACTCCATGAAATTCAAAGGTTTCATAGAGGGAAAATACCGTTAAGTCCACTTTCTCCAACTCCGGGCAGACATCAAAAGGAATATAGGTCTCCTCAACCGAATAAGGCTCATTGTTTGTTAAAAACAATCTACGCAGATAGATAATCTTGTCATCCTCATTGATATCAAGAAGACGTGCATATTTTATCCCTGCCGGACGCACCTCCCTAAACAAAAGCTTACGCCCCGGAAACGCCTCCTCTTTTCTTATGGTTTGGGTAAATCCTCCGAGCTCCCCTAGGTTTCTCTCCTTTAGCTTTCCTGCCACAAACAATCCTTTTCCCTGTATCCTCTTTACCAGTCCTTCATTCACCAGAGCGGTAATCGCATTGTGAACCGTAAGCCGGTTGATTCCATATTCTTTTGCCAACTGTATTTCTGAAGGCATTTCATCTCCCGGTAAATAAATCCCTTCTTCTATCTGCTCTCGTATTTGTTCCCTAACCTGAACGTGTATCGGAGACTGATTGTTAATCTGCTTCGCTTTCTCTGTCACTTTGCTCCTCACCTCTTACTTTAAAACACTGACGAATTGTATCTTATCCGGTCTTACCACCGCCTGTGAATAAATCACAGGCTTCTCCGCCGTCCCGCCTGTTCTCTGCACAAAAAACAGTGGAGCATTGTCACTTATCTCCAGATATTCTGCTTCTTCGGGCTGGGCATTGGTAATCCCGATTGTCTCATTTCCATACTCCAAATCTATATGGTATTGTGACTGAAAAACTTCGTATACTTCCTTTTTTTCTAATTCATCCCTTTTTATTTGCGGATACTCTTCCGCACATATCCAGCTTGTCTCCAATACTACTGGTATATCCTTAACTGTCACGATTGTCTTTGTTTCCCACACAAGGCTCTCTGGTTTTATGTCCAGATGCTTTGCAATCTTATGAGATACTTCAATTTTTTTGACAGACAATATTTCCAAAGACGGCTTTTGTCCCAATTCCATAAGATGCTGTGAAAAGGAATGATACTGTAAAAGACAAATCTCAACTTTCTGCTCTGCCACGTAGTTCCCCATTCCACGTATACTATATGTCTTTCCGATATTTTCCATGCACTCAAATGCATTGCGAAGAGTCACTCTGTTACATCCAAATTGCTCACATAGTTTCCTTTCTCCTGGAAATTTATCATGGCTTTTCATTCCTTCTTTTAATATATAGCACTCTATTTGCTCCATTACCTGATAGAGCGGACTAATACCATATTTCAACATAATTGTATCTCTTTCCTATATAACTTATCCATATTTTATTCCATATTATATATTCAAAATATATTTTATACCTGTATAGATATCTTCATTATTTTCTATACCATTTTATACAGTGATATTACCATGTAATATACTGTATGTCAATTATTTCTGTATAATTTCCACAAAAAAACAGGAATACCCGTCTTTATATCTCTGGATATTCCTGTTTTCTGCAACTATCTGCTTTTTAATTCTCTTAAGCTGTCAGCCCTTCTTTTTCGATAACTTCCACAACCTGGTTTACATATTTCTCGCAGATTTCATCGGAAGCTGCTTCTACCATGACACGGATAACCGGCTCGGTTCCGCTCTCTCTCACGAGGATTCTTCCTTCGCTTCCGAGAGCCGCTCCGACTTCTTCTACTGCCTTCTGCACTGCCGGGTTCTCCCTCGCGGTCTTCTTATCTGTGACGCGCACATTTTTCAGAAGCTGCGGATAAATTTTCACTTCCTCACACAGTTTTGCAAGGCTCTGCTTCTTCTCCAGAATGACTTCCATAATCATGAGAGACGTGAGGATTCCATCACCTGTTCTCGCATGTTTACTGAAGATAATATGCCCGGACTGCTCACCGCCCAGCACGAAACCATTCTGCAGCATGTTTTCGTATACATATTTATCGCCGACCGCTGTCTGCTCGTATTTCATACCAATCTTATCGCAAGCTTTGTATAATCCCAGGTTGGACATTACGGTTGTGACGATGGTATCTCCTGCCAGACGTCCCTGCTCCATCAGATATTTTCCGCAGACATAGAGCACCTTGTCGCCGTCCACCACATTACCGTTCTCATCCACGGCAATACATCTGTCCGCATCTCCGTCGTAGGCAAATCCCACATCCAGCTTCTTCTCTTTGACAAATTCCTGCAGTACTTCAATGTGTGTGGAGCCGCAGTTGGTATTGATGTTCATACCGTCCGGGTCATTGTTGATGACATAAGTCTTTGCTCCCAATGCATCAAATACACTCTTGGCGATACTGAATGCGCTTCCATTTGCGCAGTCCAGTCCGATTCTCATATCCTTGAAAGAACGGGTAGCCAGTGAAATCAGATATCCGGTGTAACGATTTCTTCCTGCCGCATAATCGATGGTGCGTCCGATATTCTCCTTTGTCGCCAGAGGAAGCTCATCTGTCTCTCCATCGATATACGCCTCAATCTTCTCCTCTACCTCAGCTTCCATCTTATGTCCCATCCGGTTGATGACCTTGATTCCATTGTCATAGAACGGGTTGTGGCTCGCGGAAATCATCAGACCGCAGTCGAAATCATCTGACCTTACCACATAGGAAACGCTGGGAGTTGTCGTAACGTGAAGCAGATATGCATCCGCGCCTGAAGCGGTGAGTCCTGCTGCCAGCGCATACTCAAACATATAGCTGCTGCGTCTTGTATCTTTACCGATTACAACTCTTGCCTTGTGTTCCTGTCCGAAATACCATCCGAGATACCGTCCCACTTTAAAGGCATGTTCTACTGTCAGTCCTACATTTGCTTCTCCACGGAAGCCGTCTGTTCCAAAATATTTGCCCATTTTGTTTTCCTCTTATCTTCCATCTGTAAATATTTATGCCCCGGCATTTGGAAAAATATCCTGTACAGGCTAAATCCCCTCTGCCTCAGCATATAACCATATCTATTATATACTTCTTACAGAAAAGTTACAACTATTTCTTTTTTGTTACAATTCTAACCACATGGCTGAATGTAGCATTTATTTTCCGTCTCTTTTTTCCAGTATCGCCCGCGCCACTTTCAAACCATTGGCGGACGCCTGCTGTAATCCTCTCGTAATCGATGCGCCGTCCCCCATAGCGCGCAGTCCATGGATATTTGTCTCAAAATTCTTATCCACCAGCACCTTGTTGGAGTAAAACTTCACTTCCACACCATAGAGGAGCGTCTCATCGCTGGCAATTCCCGGTGTTACCTTGTCAAGCGCCTGAATCATCTCATCGATTGCCACCATAATTCGGTGAGGGAATACAAGGGAGAGGTCCCCCGGCACAGCATCCTTTAAAGTAGGAGTGATGTTGTTCCTGTTCAGTCTTTCCTCTGTCGTCCTTCTTCCCCTGCGGAAATCCCCGTATCTCTGGATGAGAATCTTGCCGTCACAGAGCATATTTCCAAGCTGCGCGATGTGCTTGCCATACTCAATGGGAGACTTGAAGGGCTCTGTAAAGTTTTTGGACACAAGAAGGGCAAAATTGGTATTGTTGGTCTTCATATCCTTGGACTTGTAGGCATGTCCGTTTACCACTGCCAGCCCGTTTTCATAATATTCGGTGGCAACGCCGCTCTCATAATATTCCGTAGCCACTTCACCGGACGGATTCGTACAGAATACCCGCACCTTATCATCGAAGGTGGGCGTATAGTAGACAAGCTTCGCCTCGTAGAGCTTCTCATTGAGCTCCTTCATAATCTCATCGCGCACTTCCACACGCACACCCACGTCTACCGTACCGTTTTTTGTCTCAATATTATGCATCTTACAGATGTTGGCAAACCATTCGGAGCCTTCTCTGCCCACACCGGATACAATCTCCGGAGCATAGTAGGTCTCTCCTTTGTCCGTCACCACGCCTTTTACGCTGCCATCCTCAATGAGGATGTCTGTCGCCATGGTCCGAAACAGGATTTCCACGCCTGCATCCAGCAGATGTTCCTGCAGACGGGTGTATATCTTGTATCCTTCCTCTGTTCCAAGATGACGGATTGGACATTCGATAAGCTTTAAGTTTGCCCGGATTGCCTTGGTCCGAATCGCAGTGATTGCCTCCTCGTCCTCTATCCCGTAAACCTTTTTGTCCGCCCCGAATTTCAGATAAATCTCATCCGCCTCATGAATCAGTTCCGTGGCCTCCTCATAGCCCAGTATCTCCGGCAGGGTCCCGCCTACATCCGGGGAAAGTGAGAGCTTCCCATCCGAGAACGCCCCGGCTCCCGCAAATCCCGTCGTAATGGAGCAGGGCTGGCATCCCACACAGACCTTGGTCTTCCGTTTCGGACACTGCCTGTCCTCGATATTTCTTCCCTTTTCTATCATCAGCACCTTCATATCCGGACATTTTCTCTTCAATTCATATGCGCAGAAAATCCCCGACGGACCCGCCCCAATGATAATCACATCATACTGTTTTTCGTTCATTTTCACCGTGTACCGCCTTTCCGCAAATTCTACTGTTGTCTGGCAACCATTTTCATCATAACACACAAAATCCCCTCCAGCAAGGCTATACAAACTTCTATTTTTGCAGTATGATAAAGAAGGTTAGGTACGAAAAATAATTTGAAATAAAAACCGGAGGTTCTCATGATTAAATTAATTGCCAGCGATTTAGACGGCACTCTGCTCCAGAACGGAGCACAGAAGCTTACTGACCGCGCAGTCCGGCTCATTCATGAGCTGACGCAGAAAGGAGTTTATTTTGTCGCCTCCAGCGGCAGACAGTTTGACAATGAGCGGCGCATGTTTGACGCCATCAAGGATGAGATTTCTTATATCGCTGAAAATGGCGCGCTCTGTGTACATAACGGGCAGGTTATATCCCGCGGAACGCTTGATATGGATTTGGCTTTCCGCATCATCCATGAGGTGAAGAAAGAGCATCATTTTGAGATAGCCGTTTCCCGTGAGGATGCCTGCATCATCGAAAACAATGACCCTGAGTTTGTCAATCACATCCTCAATGTGATGCGCAACACTACCAAAATCGTAGATGATATCACCAAGATTGAAGGTCCTATCCTGAAGGTCGCCATCTGCAACATGACCGATGGTCCTCATATCATTGATAAATATCTGAAATACCTCAAGGACCTTTTCCAGTCGGAAGTCAGCGTTGTCACTTCCGGCAATATCTGGATTGATTTTATCTCCCCCGATATCAACAAGGGGACTGCCTTACAGAAGCTGATTCAGATGCTGGGGATTTCTCCGGAAGAATGTGTCGCCTTCGGGGACCAGTATAATGATGTGGAAATGCTGCAGCTTGCGGGGACCAGCTATGCCATGTCAAATGCCGCGCCGGGTATTTCCTATTACGCAGATTATGTCACAGATTCTGTGGAAGATGTGCTGGAGGATATTCTGGCAGATTTGTCTTAAGAAGAATTGAACGTAAGTTTCCTATACATAGAAAACCTTTAAACTGCTTCACTGACTATACGCAGTGCAGTTTAAAGGTTTTTCTTTTTCTCTGCGGCCTTAAAACCACGCTTCTTTTTAAACAGCGCAGTTCAGCCTTGTATCACTTTCTTATATTATGCCTCTTTTCCTTCGATGTCCATAATCATGTCCACCCGTCTCTGATGGCGTCCGCCTTCAAACTCCGTATTCAGCCAGGTATCCACAATCATCTTCGCAAGCTCCGCTCCCACGACTCTCGCTCCAAACGCCAGAATATTGCAGTTGTTGTGTGCTCTGGACATTTTTGCTGTATAGGGTTCACTGCAGACTGCCGCGCGGACACCTTTGACCTTGTTCGCCGCCAGAGAGATGCCAAGTCCTGTGCCACAGATTAAAATTCCCAGGTCCACCTCTTTTGCCGCAACCGCGCGCCCCACAATCTCTCCATATTTCGGATAGTCGCAGCTCTCTGAGGTATGGGTACCGTAATCCACTACCTCATGTCCTTTTTCCTTCAGAAATTCAATAATTTCTGCCTTTAACTCCAGTGCTGAATGGTCGTTTCCAATACCGATTTTCATTGTCAGTATCCTCCTTTTTCCTCTTATATTTTTTGCTTTCACCATATCTGCCTGCGCTTTTCACAGACAGTAGTCCTCTTTTTCAAATGGAATCTCGAATGTATCACATGCTTCCTGCAGGCTCTCCACCCCTCTGGGTCCGTACAGCGGCAGACATGCAAAATCCTGGCAGGTAAAAAAGCCCAATACCGCCTGTGTAGCGGTCGCTCCGTATTTCTCCATGATTTCTTTTAATCGATGCGCCACGCCAATATTGCCCTCTGTATAATAGGGAGAATCCTTCACGCTCTCCTCGCCTATTTCAATAAACTTGTTGAAGAAGCCGCCGCACACTCCCATGTATGGCATGGCAAGATTCCCCGGATGTTCTGCATGGAACTTCTGCATCCCCTCATCCATATATACAAGAGTGTCGTCCTCCAGCGGATTCATGTACTTATATCCCACATTATAGAGTGCCTGGTTGGAAACAAAGCCCTTAATCCCCTTTTCTTTGCAATACACAGCCGCTGCTTCCATCCTCTGTGTGCTCCAGTTGGAACAGCCGTAATACCGGATTTTTCCTTCCTTCGCAAAAGTATCCATAGTCTCCACCAGCTCTTCCACCGAAATGGACTCATCGTCCCGATGATAAAAATAAATGTCAATGCAGTCTGTGCGGAGCGCCTTTAAAGACAATTCCAAATCATGGCGCATCTCTTTAGCCGTAACCCGGTTTCTGTGCAAATCCGGTTTCTCACAGGTCATATCCGGGTGTCCGCCCTTGGTGACAATAACCACTCTGTCCCTCTTTTGGCTGCGCGCAAGCCAGTCTCCAATGACCCGCTCACTCCTGCCAATCTCAGGCGGTACCCAGTCAGAGTACACCCGCGCCGTATCATATACATTGCCTCCCATATCCAGGAATGCATCGAACAGATAATCCGCCTCCTTGCCGTCCCATTTCAGTCCCGCATTCACGCAGCCAAAACCGATGGGAGAAAGCTTTAAATCTGTATCCGGTATTACAATATGCTTCATGCCTCTCTTCCTTTCTGTCTCCAGATGTCTTTTCAGGCAGCAGCGGATAAGCTCTTCTGCGCCCCTAAATATCCGTCCCTATTATAGCATGCCGAACGGTAAAAAAAAACAAAAATGTTCCCCAGATGCTCTATAGGACAGTCGAAACCAAAAAAAGAGACTTCCGGGAAAACCCGAAAGTCTCTTAAATTTTCGCTTATTTTTGATTACTCGATAATCTTAGCAACTGTACCTGAACCTACTGTACGTCCACCTTCACGGATAGCGAAACGAAGACCCTCTTCCATAGCTACCGGGTGAATCAGTTCTACAGTCATCTCTACGTTATCTCCAGGCATGCACATCTCTACGCCAGACGGCAGCTCACAAACACCTGTTACGTCTGTTGTTCTGAAGTAGAACTGCGGACGATAGTTGTTGAAGAACGGAGTATGACGTCCACCTTCATCTTTTGTCAGAACGTATACCTGGCATGTGAATTTCTTGTGGCATGTTACTGTACCTGGTTTGATGAGAACCTGACCTCTTTCGATTTCTGTTCTCTGGATACCACGAAGCAGAGCACCGATGTTATCACCAGCCTGAGCCTCGTCAAGCAGTTTACGGAACATCTCGATACCTGTTACAACTGTCTTCTTAACATCCTCGTGGATACCGATAATCTCAACTTCGTCAGATACGTGAAGTGTACCACGCTCTACTCTACCAGTTGCAACTGTACCACGTCCTGTGATAGAGAATACGT
>UQKK01000030.1 GCA_900541505.1 uncultured Ruminococcus sp. | reverse complement strand
CAAAAGTAAACTCCACAAGGATATGGGAAAGTGGAATTTAAAATTTCATTTTAGGAGAACAAAGAAATACCCGTCCCGAATTGCGATACCCCTTAATTTGTGATACACTAGCCATATCGCCTTTATACATCGGCGACAGTTGCTCACGAGGGGAAAGGAAGCGGGCGAAAAATGGAAAATAAGGCTGCAAAGAAAGCGAGAAAGGGCATATTAAGTGTGATATTCGGGCGGACGGCGCTGATTCTGGCGCTGGTACTTATCCAGCTCTATGTGATTTTTATGCTGGCGACGATACTGCATGAATATGCGTTTTACATATATGGCGTCTCTACAGTGGCGGGAGCTGCTGTCATCATCTATATCATCAACCAGAGGGGGAATCCGGCGTTCAATATGACCTGGGTCCTTTTGATTCTGGTATTTCCGGCGTTTGGCTGCCTGTTCTATCTCTATGTGAAATCTCAGTTGGGGACGAGATACATCGGAAAGCGCCTGGGTAAACTGCGGATTGAGACGTACCCCTATATGGGGCAGAACCAGGAGATTATAGAGCGATTAAGAAAGAAGAAACCGGCGGATGCAAACCTGGCCCATTACATGAAGTATCAGTTGGATTTTCCCACATACCAGAATACCGAACTTCAATACTTTGAGAGTGGGGAAGTCTGGTTTCCTGTTCTTCTGGAAGAACTGAAAAAGGCAGAAAAGTTCATTTTTATGGAGTATTTTATTGTGGCACAGGGGAAGATGTGGGGTGCTGTGCTGGATGTGCTGAAAGAAAAGGCAAAGCAGGGAGTGGAAGTGCGGTTTATGTACGACGGTACATGCAGTCTCTTTCAGCTCCCTTACGGATATCCGAAGGAATTGAACAGCTATGGGATTCAGTGTAAAATATTCAGCCCCATCCGCCCGGTGCTCTCCACCACGCAGAACAACCGGGACCACAGAAAGATTTGTGTGGTGGACGGGAAAGTGGGCTTTACCGGAGGGCTGAATCTGGCGGATGAGTATATCAATGAGATTGTCCGCTTCGGCTACTGGAAGGATACGGCAATCCTGCTCAGGGGAGATGGCGTGCAGAGTCTGACGATGTTGTTCCTGCAGATGTGGAATGTAACGGAGACAAGGGCGGAGAATTATAAGGCATACCGTACGCAGATGAGAACAGGGTTTGAAGAGAAAAACGGATTCGTGATTCCCTACGGGGACAGCCCTTACGACAACGAAAATGTGGGAGAGGAAGTGTATTTCCACATCCTGAACCATGCGAAAAAATATGTGCATATCATGACACCCTATTTGATTATTGACAATGAGATGCTTGATACCCTGACCCATGTCGCAAAGACTGGTATAGAGGTGAGTATCATTATGCCGCACATTCCGGATAAATGGTATGCCTTCGCGGTCGCCAAAACCTTTTATAAAGACCTGATACAGTCAGGGGTGCGGATTTATGAATTTACACCGGGATTTGTGCACGCCAAGAGTTTTGTCTCTGATGACGATACCGCGGTGGTGGGCTCCATCAATCTGGACTACCGCAGTCTCTATCTCCACTACGAGTGCGGCGTGTTCATCTATGACAATCCAGTGGTGCATAAGGTGGAGCAGGATTTTCAGGAGACTCTGCGCCAGTGTCATCTTATAACGCTGGATGATGTGAAGAAAATCAATCCCTTTATGATGCTGTGCGGGAGAGTATTGCGGCTGATTGCGCCGCTGATGTGAAAATAATATTTTACATAATCTGAAAAGTATAGTATAATTCTTAGGGCAGTTCCTGTAAAGATTTATGTGCGGGGACACTGCCTGTTAAACAGGAAAAGCAAAATACGCAGGAGGGTTTGAAATGGTAAAAGCAGTAGTTGGTGCAAACTGGGGCGATGAGGGGAAAGGCAAGATTACAGATATGCTTGGCAAAGAAGCCGATATCATTGTCCGGTTCCAGGGCGGGGCAAATGCAGGTCATACTATTGTAAATGATTACGGTAAATTTGCGCTGCATACACTGCCGTCGGGAGTGTTCTACAGTCACACAACGAGTATCATCGGTAATGGAGTGGCGCTGGATATCCCGGTATTGTTCAAGGAGGTCCAGTCCATTGTGGAAAAAGGAGTGCCGAAACCGAAGCTTCTCGTATCCGACCGGGCACAGATTGTGATGTCCTATCACAAGAATTTCGATGCTTATGAGGAGGAGAGACTGGCGGGCAAATCTTTTGGCTCCACCAAATCTGGAATCGCACCGTTTTATTCTGATAAATATGCAAAGATTGGCTTCCAGGTCAGCGAGCTCTTTGATGAGGAGCTGCTGAAGGAAAAGGTCGTAAGAGTGGCAGAACAGAAAAATGTTATGCTGGAGCATCTATACCACAAACCTGCAATCAATCCGGACGATTTATATAAAGAACTGATGGAGTACAAAGAGATGGTAGCGCCTTATGTGTGTGATGTTTCCCTGTATCTGCACAATGCATTGAAGGAAGGCAAAAGTATTCTCTTAGAGGGACAGTTAGGGTCATTAAAAGACCCGGACCACGGGATTTACCCGATGGTAACTTCCTCCTCCACGCTGGCAGCTTACGGCGCCATCGGAGCGGGAATTCCGCCTTATGAGATTAAGCAGATTATTACGGTGTGCAAGGCTTACTCCAGCGCGGTGGGAGCCGGCGCTTTTGTCAGCGAGATATTCGGCGATGAGGCAGAGGAGCTTAGAAGGCGCGGCGGCGATGGCGGCGAGTACGGCGCAACCACCGGACGTCCCAGAAGAGTAGGCTGGTTTGACTGTGTGGCATCCAAATACGGCTGCCGGATGCAGGGCACCACGGACGTTGCATTCACGGTACTGGATGTACTCGGATATCTGGACGAGATTCCGGTGTGTGTAGGATACGAAGTGAACGGAGAGGTTATCACAGATTTCCCGGTAACACATCTTCTGGAAAAGGCAAAACCGGTATGGAAGACACTTCCGGGATGGAAGACCGATATCAGGGGAATTAGGGCTTACGAAGAACTGCCGGAGAACTGCCGCAAATATATCGAGTTTGTGGAGAAGCAGATTGGCTATCCTATCACCATGATAAGCAACGGACCGGGAAGAAATGACATCATCTACAGAAACAAATAATCATATAAGGGTTTAACCAGACCTCTGTCTCTGTTTTGAGAATAAGGAAAACAGTGACAGAGGTTTTTCAATAAAAAGGAGGAAGACGCATGCAGGATTCATTTGGCAGGAATATCGATTATCTGAGGATATCTGTCACAGACCGATGCAACCTGCGATGCCGGTACTGCATGCCTGACGGGATACAGACTGTCCCCATGGCGGACATCCTGACATTTGAGGAGATGCTGGAGATTGCGGGTTGTGCCGCGAAACTGGGGATAAAGCATATCAAGGTGACAGGGGGAGAGCCGCTGGTGCGAAAAGGATGCTGTGGCTTCGTGGAGAGCTTAAAAAAACTGCCAGGAATAGAGACGGTCACGATGACGACCAACGGCATTTTGCTTAAATCCTGTCTGGAAGAGGTTAAGGCTGCGGGGATTGACGGAATCAACATCAGTATGGATACCAGGAACGAAGCATTATACCGTCTGCTCACAGGAGGCGGTGATTTGAAGAAGGTGTTTCAGTCCATAGAAAGTGCCCTGGATATGGGCATCCGCGTGAAAATCAATAGCGTGTCCGCCGACTGGTCTCACCTCGCGGCGCAGTGCAAAGATGAAGAAGCAAAGGCAGACTGGAGGGAGATGGTGGAGTTGGCGCGTACCTACCCCGTAGATGTGCGGTTCATCGAAATCATGCCCATTGGATATGGAAAGCAATTTTCCCCCATTGACCACAGGACACTGAAAAAAGAAATGAAAGCATGGTATCCGCAGATGGAAGAAGACCACAGTTCTCATGGTTTTGGACCTGCGGTGTACTATCATATTCCGGGATTTGCCGGAAGTATCGGCTTTATCAGCGCCATACACGGAAAGTTCTGCCATCAGTGCAACCGGGTACGGCTGACCGCCCAGGGAATGCTTAAGACCTGTCTGTGCTACGATGATGGGACGGATTTACGGGCGGTTCTGCGTGAAGGGCAAGGTGCAGGGCAGGCATTTGCCGGAGCACAGGAAGAAAAAAGTCGTGAAAACCAGGACGTAGGACAGACATTTGACGGGGCGTGGGAAAAACAAAGACGTGAAGACAGGCTATTAAAGGCGATGGAGGGGGCAGTCAGAAGGAAAGCAGAGGCCCATTGCTTTGAAGCACCGGAGGATATTACAGAGAATCATACAATGTCTTCGATAGGAGGATAAAAAGATGGATAAGACAGGGATTGTAAGAGCGATTTGTATCAGTGAGAGACGAGGCGTGGAAAAGCATACAGTGCCGTCCGCGCATTTTATAGAAGCATATGGGATTGAGGGGGATGCCCACGCAGGAAACTGGCACAGGCAGGTCAGCCTTCTGTCCTATGACCGGGTGAAGGAATTTAATGAGAGAGGCGCAGACGTGGTGGACGGCGCTTTTGGAGAAAATCTGGTGGTGGAAGGTCTGGATTTTCGCAATCTGCCGGTGGGAACTAAGCTCACAGCAGGCAACGTGGTGCTCAGGATGACCCAGATAGGGAAGGAATGTCACACCCACTGCGCCATCTATCAGAGGATGGGAGAATGTATCATGCCCCGGCAGGGCGTTTTTGCTGAAGTGATACAGGGCGGAACGATTCAACAGGGAGATGCTATGACCGTAGAACTGCCGAAAAAGGACCGTCCCTTTACGGCGGCAGTCATCACTATGAGCGACAAGGGCGCACGCGGCGAGAGAAAGGACGAGAGCGGTCCCAAAGCAAAACAGATGTTGGAGAAAGCGGGCTATGAGGTGGTGGAGACGCTGATTCTTCCGGATGAACCGGAACGTCTGAAAAGAGAACTCATCCGTCTGGCGGACGGGCGGCAGGTAGAACTTATTCTGACAAGCGGCGGAACCGGGTTTTCCAGGCGCGACTGCACGCCGGAGGCGACGATGGAGGTGGCGGAGCGAAATGCGCCGGGTATCGCAGAGTATATCCGCAGTCAGTCCATGAAGATAACCGGGCGCGCGATGCTTGGGCGGGGCGTCTCTGTCATCCGCAAGGGGTCACTTATCATCAATCTGCCGGGAAGCCCCAAGGCGGTGGAGGAGAGCCTGTCGATGATTTTAAAAGATGTGGAGCACGGTCTTAAGATACTCAGAGGCTCGGAGTCAGAATGCGCGCGACCGTAAGAAAGTATTAAGAATCACATAATCAAAATTTTATAGAATCTCCATAAGAGGGACACATTTGTCCGGTATCATCAAATCATGCCAGAACAAAAAGAATATTTTTTGGCACAGTTGCTGCATATTTTCGTCATATTCCCAGCCAGGGGAGAATAGAATATAAAGCTGGGGTTTTCAGTAAAAAGGAGGTATTTTTATGCGTCAGAGCAACAAGGGGAGAAACCAGGAGATGATATCGCTGGAAGAATACCTGCAGAAAAGACAGGCGATTAAGAGAAAAGAAGCGCTGAAGTACAGGCAGGAAGAACAGAGGACGGAAGATAAGACCACCGCCCTTGAACTGGCAGAATTACTCTATGTGTGAATCGGAGCTTGAATAGGATGAGTCGGAGTCTGAGCCAGATGAACCGGAGGCTGGGTCGGGTGAGCCGGGGCTCTCGCAGCCGGAGATGCCGCTTTAGTTATCATCGTGTCTGTTTACCAGGCGGTAAATGAGCATACAGGCATAGAGGAGCACGGGCAGCAAAATGGTCATGGCGACAGAGGCAGCCAGAAGTTTTGAAAACAATTCGGAGCCGATGACCGCGAAGACGAGTGTGGCGCCGTACATACAGACAAGCAGTACCGCGGCGGCAAGAGCGAGGATACGTTTGGATTTATTCATGGTATATCTTCCCCTTTCGGATGGATTTCGCGGAGGCAGGACAGTTTATCTGCATCCGGCTGGCAGCGGCAGTCTGCAGACGGTCACACCGGCTGTCATACATGGGCGCTACAGGGACATTATATACCAAAATAGTGGTTTACGGCAAAGCAAATTTGGTATATAATAAATGCGCGATTGAATTTTAAGATAAAGGAGCAATATACAATGAGCGAAAAGAGTTTATTAGACCAGTGGCGGGCAATGGCATACAACAGAGAACTGTCCAGAGACCAGCTTGAGCGGTTCTGGGGTGATTATTTTAAAATAGAGAAAGAGATTTACGAGCAGCTCTTGACTGACCCGGATGTGGAAGTCAAAGGAACCGTAAAAGAGCTGGCGGAAAAATATGGACAGGACGTCATGACGATGGTCGGATTCCTGGATGGCATCAACGACAGTCTGAAAGTGGAAAATCCGATTGAGACCATGGAGGAAGATACCGTTGTAAGCCTTGGATTTGACAAGGAAAAGCTGTACAAGAACATGGTGGACGCGAAGGCGGACTGGCTGTATGAGCTGCCGCAGTGGGACAGCATCTTTGACGAGGAGACGAAGAAGCGTCTGTACCGTGAGCAGAAGCAGTCCGGTACGATTCGCAAAGAGAAGAAGATTGGAAGAAATGACCCCTGCCCGTGCGGAAGCGGTAAGAAATATAAAAAGTGCTGTGGAAGAAATGCATAGATGAGAATATATCTTTTGTGTGCGGGTATCTTTGGAATCCTTTACTATCTGGTACTTGCATGGTATTCAGGAAAATGGAACTCTACATTTGCAGGATTCTGGCTGGCAGCAGGCGGTACACACCTGATTTTGGGATGTGTGCCGCTTTCTTATCCTGTAAAGACAGGGCTTTTCGTATGTATCCTGGCGGGATGGGTGCTCTTCCTCATTGTGGAAGTGCAGATTTTCTTTGCCATGAAGTCAAAGTGCACGGTCGATGTGGACTATCTCATTGTGCTGGGCGCCCAGGTGCGCGGAAGAAGGATTACCAAGTCCCTTTTAAAAAGACTGGAAGCCGCTGAAGAGTATTTAAACGCACATCCGGAGACAAAGGTCATCGTATCCGGTGGTCAGGGGCGCGGTGAGGAGATATCTGAGGCGAAGGCAATGGCGGGCTATTTAGAAGAACACGGCATCGCGGGAGCGCGTATTCTTTTGGAGGACAAATCCACTTCCACCCGGGAAAATCTGCGGTTTAGCAGCGCTCTTCTGGACAAGGAAACAGATACTGTGGTGATTGTGACCAACGATTTCCATTTGTACCGCGCGATGCTGATTGGAAAACGGGAAGGCTATGAGAGATTGAAAGGACTTGCGGCGGATTCTCACCCGGTCTTTCAGCTGAACTATCTGGTGCGGGAGTTTTTTGCGGTACTGGCGCTGAAGGTGAGACGGAGTCGTTAAGGTTTGCGGTGAAGCTGTAAAGGATTGCGGCACAGTTGCTGAGGTTTGCGGCAAGACTGCAAAGAGCTGCGGAAAAATCGCAAAAAATTCGGTTGACAATGAGATAAGGCATGTTATAATGAGATATCATGAGAAATAAGACAACACGCAGATGAGAAGAGTAGGTTGGGAAACGGACACAGAGAGGGAAGCCGCAGGCTGGAAGCTTCCTGTCACAGGAACCATCTGAAAACTACCTCGGAGTGGCTGCAAAACAGCCCGGTGATACCGTTATCATCAGTTAATGAAGTGGTTCTGGCGAAAGCCAGCTCAAACAGGGTGGAACCGCGGGAATGAAAACTCGCCCCTTTCTGCAGATGATGCAGGAAGGGGCTTTATTTAATAGGAAATTTCGTTTCCTATTAAATAAAACGCTCCGCGGTATGCGCACTCGCGCAAAGTGGAAGTTTGTCGCTAAAGCGACCGCGCTCGGCGCGAGAGTTCCGCAAGCGGAACTCTTTATTCTAGGAGTGCGAAGAGGAAAGGAGAAGAGAGACATGCCTAAATGTATCAACGACTGTTATACATTGTCCAACGGGGTAAAGATTCCCTGCATGGCGTATGGGACTTATAAAGCGGCGGACGGCAAGAGCGCGGAAATCATCAGACAGGCAATTGATATGGGATACCGCTATTTTGACACAGCCTCCTTTTATGGGACAGAAGAATATCTCGCAGAGGCAATCCGCATGAGTGGGATACCAAGGGAGAAATTTTTCATCACCTCCAAGGTCTGGAAGGACGAGATGGGATTTGAAGAGACGAAAGAGGCTTTTGAGAGGACATTAAAGCGCTTGGATACCGATTATCTGGACATGTACCTGATACACTGGCCTCTGCCGAATCCGGAGTATAAAGACTGGAAGGAATTGGATAAGGAGACCTGGAGGGCAATGGAAGACCTCTATGAGGAGGGAAGAGTAAAGTCCATCGGACTGAGCAATTTTCTGCCTCACCATATAGAAAATCTTTTGGAGGACTGTCGTGTACGACCCATGGCGGACCAGTTGGAATTTCATCCGGGATACAGCCAGGAGGCGGCAGTTCGCTACTGCCAGGAGAGAAACATTCTTGTGCAGGCGTGGAGTCCCATCGGGAGGAAGAGGGTTTTAGAGGAGCCGCTGATAAAAACCATGGCGAAAACGTATGAAGTGTCAGAAGCCCAGATTTGTCTGCGCTACGCGGTACAGAGAGGCGTTGTGCCGCTGCCGAAATCATCCAGCCTGGAGAGGATGAAGCAGAATCAGGATGTATTTTCTTTTACGTTGAGTGAGGAAGATATGTACCGCCTGGAGACCATGCCCCAGTGCGGCTGGTCAGGGGAACACCCGGACCGGGTCAGAGTGCCGGCAGAACAGGCGGGCTGATATCATAAAAATGAGTCCTGCAGGGGCATAAAACCGGTATACATCTCCCGGAGATTTTTTAATAGAAAACGAAGTTTCTCAGTTAAATACAAATAATTTATAGAAAGAAGAGGATAAGAGAATGAAGATTACATTGAAAGACGGTTCCTGTATGGAATATGCAGAAAGTAAGTCCGTGATTGAGATTGCCGCGGATATCAGCGAAGGGCTGGCGCGTGTGGCAACGGCAGGCGAAGTGGACGGTGAAGTAGTAGATTTGCGTACGGTCCTCGACAAAGACTGTACGCTGAATATCCTGACGTTTAACGACGAGAAAGGAAAGGGCGCGTTCCGCCATACAGCGTCCCACATCATGGCGCAGGCGGTAAAGAGACTGTACCCGGACACAAAGCTGGCAATCGGACCGTCCATAGCAGACGGATTTTACTACGATGTGGACAGGGATATCCCCTTTACCACAGAGGACCTGGAGAAGATTGAGGCGGAGATGAAGAAGATTGTAAAAGAAAATCTTCCCATCCAGCAGTACACCATGCCAAGAGATGAGGCAATCGCTTATTTCAAAGAGAAAAACGAGCCTTACAAGGTGGAATTGATTGAAGATTTGCCGGAGGGAGAGACCATCAGCTTTTATTCCCAGGGAGAGTTTACAGACCTCTGTGCAGGTCCCCATCTTATGACGACCAAGCCGGTGAAGGCATTTAAATTGACCTCCCTGGCGGGCGCTTACTGGAGGGGAAGCGAGAAGAATAAGATGCTGCAGAGGATTTACGGCACCGCATTCCCCAAGAAAGCAGAGTTAGAGGAGTACCTGAATATGCTGGAGGAAGCGAAAAAGCGTGACCACCGCAAGCTGGGAAAAGAACTGGGGCTCTTTATGATGAGAGAAGAGGGACCGGGATTTCCTTTCTTCCTGCCGAGGGGAATGGATTTAAAGAATACGCTCTTAGAGTACTGGCGCGAGATTCACAGGAAGAACGGCTATGTGGAGATTGCCACGCCAATTATCTTAAGCCGCCATCTATGGGAGACATCGGGACACTGGGACCACTACAAAGACAATATGTACACCACAGTGATTGACGATGAAGATTATGCTATCAAGCCGATGAACTGTCCGGGCGGTATCCTTGTATACGAGTCAGAGCCGCGTTCTTACAGAGACCTGCCGCTTCGCATGGGAGAGTTGGGGCTGGTACACCGTCATGAGAAATCCGGTCAGCTCCATGGACTGATGAGGGTGCGCTGCTTTACCCAGGACGATGCGCACATCTTCATGATGCCGGAGCAGATTCGCGAGGAAATCAAAAATGTGGCAAAGCTGATTGACGAGGTATACAGCCTGTTTGGATTCAAATATCATGTGGAACTGTCCACCAGACCGGAGGACAGTATGGGAAGCGATGAGGACTGGGAGATGGCGACCGATGCGCTGCGCGGAGCGCTGGACGACTTAGGTCTTCCTTATGTGGTAAATGAAGGGGATGGCGCATTTTACGGACCGAAGATTGACTTCCACCTGGAAGATTCTATCGGAAGGACATGGCAGTGCGGTACTATCCAGCTTGACTTCCAGCTTCCGCTGCGTTTTGAACTGGAATACACAGGGGACGATGGAGAAAAGCACAGACCAATCATGATACACAGGGTGGTATTCGGCTCCATCGAGAGATTTATCGGAATCCTCATCGAACATTTCGCAGGGGCTTTCCCCACCTGGCTGGCTCCGGTACAGGTAAAAGTGCTGCCGATTTCCGACAAGCATATGGAATACGGCAAAAAAGTGCTCGCAGAGCTTGAAAACGCGGGAATACGGGCAGAAATTGACAGCCGTGCCGAGAAGATTGGTTACAAGATTCGCGAAGCGCAGATGCAGAAAATCCCTTACATGCTCGTTGTCGGGGCAAAAGAGGAAGAAGAAGGTCTTGTGTCTGTGAGAAGCCGTTTTGAGGGGGATGAAGGTCAGACGAAGATTGAGGCGTTCATCGAAAATATTAAAAAAGAAATTGCGGAAAAAACCGTGCGTGAAGTAAAGAAAACAGAAAAAGAATAAATAAAAATTTTGCGGGGCATAATGATAACGTCGGTGTACATCTGTTTGTGCACCGGCGCTGATAGATTCTGTAAAAAAAGGAGGATATCATTATGCCGGAATTAAAATGTACCGTGCAGACATGTGTGCACAACAAACAGTTTTTGTGTGACCTGGATAAGATACAGGTAGGAGGCAGCAGCGCGAAGACAGCGCAGGAGACATGCTGTGACAGCTTCCAGGAACGCAAGGAAGGGTATACAAACAGCTATTCTGACATTACAGGAACCGCATCGGACTGCGCATGTGTAGACTGTAAGGCGACGGATTGTAAGTATAATCACAACTGTGAATGTAACGCCGGAAAAATCAGCGTGGAGGGCAGCAACGCCTGTCAGTGTGAGGGTACTGAATGTGCCACATTTGTCTGCCGCAGCTAAACCTGATTCACAAAAAGATGTGACAGGATATGTAACAGCAGCATAAAAAGTCATATGGAAACGAAAGAGAGAATCGCAGACTCATCCAATCCGATGAGTGTGATTCTCTCTTTCGTTTTATGATTCCATGCTATAATAAAGACACACTGTTTTGCAATACGATAATCATACGGAGGTCTTTTTTATGAAACCAATCATACAGGCAGTTGTCAATACCATCGTTTTCCTCGTCGTCTATCTTCTCATGTACTGTGTCATTTTCAGGAACGGATTTGACATTCCCGGAATCCTCATTCCCACGGCAATCTTCTTTGTCGTAAATTATATCGCGGTGACGGTGAGGGAAAAATAGTATTTATATACAAGCAGACTAAGTATTGGGCTGCTTAAAACGGCGTTCCGTACAAGTCATACGGGGTCACCTGATATACGTAGTAATTCAACCAGTTAGTATACAGGTTGTTGGCGCAGGCTCTCCAGGTGAGGAGTGGTTTGTTCTCCGGGTTCCCGTCAGGATAATAGTTGACAGGAATCTGAATGTCCAGCCCCTTCGCCTTATCTCTCTTATACTCCGCATCCAGCGTCATCCGGTCATATTCCGGGTGTCCCATGACAAAAATCTGCCTGCCGTCCTTTGCCATACACAGGAATACCCCAGCCTCCTCGGAATCCGCTAGGATGGTGATACGTTCATCTTTCTCTAACAAGTCCTGGGGCACTGTCGTGTGTCTGGAATGGGGCGCGTAAAAGGCATCGTCAAAGCCTCTTACCAGAGGAATCTTCCGGTTCCGCACGCGGTGTCTGAATACGCCGAATTTCTTCTCCGGGAGTTTTTCTTTGTCTATCCCGTAATGATGGTATACGCCCGCCTGCGCTCCCCAGCACAGGTGCAGGGTGGAAGTGACATTGGTGGTCGTCCAGTCCATGATTTCCTTCAATTCATCCCAGTAATCTACTTCCTCGAAAGGCAGCAGCTCCACGGGCGCCCCTGTGATGATAAAACCGTCAAATTTCTGCTTTTTAATATTCTCAAAGGATTCATAAAATTTATAAATATGGCTGGTGGAAGTGTTTTTGGACACGTGGCTTGACACCCTCACAAAAGTCACATCCACCTGCAGAGGTGTATTAGAAAGAGAACGCAGAATCTGCAGCTCTGTATCCTCCTTGAGCGGCATCAGATTCAAAAGCCCGATACTGATGGGACGGATATCCTGATGCGCGGCACGGTATTCGTCCATCACAAAAATATTTTCCTGTTCCAGTATCTCTTTTACCGGCAAATCATTTTGTACTCGAATGGGCATGTTATCTCTCTCCTCTTTCTTTCTTTTTTAGTTCGTTCTCATCAGAATGTACATAAGTTCCATCTGTATCCACATAGCTAAATGTATCATAACAGTCCGTCTCTGTCGGCAGTTTCTTACCTTTCAGCCTGTTTGTCACTAACATATCTGTGATGTAGTAAATGACCGCAAAGGTCGGCACTCCCAGAATCATTCCCAGAAAACCGAATAATCCCCCTCCCAGGAGAATGGAAAATACAACCCAGAAAGCAGATAATCCGGTAGAATCTCCCAGTATTTTGGGTCCGATGATGTTTCCGTCCAATTGCTGCAGACACAGGATAAAGATGATAAAATAAATCCCCATCTTCGGGTCAGCCAGCAAAATCAGGATAGCACTTGGGATGGCACCAATGTACGGTCCAAAAAACGGAATTACATTTGTCACTCCCACGATAACGCTCACCAGCATCGTATATGGCATATCAAGCAGAGACAGACCAACAAAGCACAGGACTCCGATGATAGCGGAATCGATGATTTTCCCAATGATGAATCCTCCAAAGATTTCATTGCTCTTGATAGTCAGGTGCAGAATCATATTGGCTGATGACGGCTTAAATACTGCATAGACAATCTTTTTGGACTGTCTGGAAAATTTCTCCTTACTGAACAGGACATAGACCGAGACAATAAGTCCGATGACAATGTTCAAAAGTTCGCTGATGACATTGATGACACCTACTGTCAGACCCGACATTACCACATTTACCTGGTCCACAAGGTTTGTGCGCATCCAATTCTGAAGGAAATCCGTTCCTTCCTTTAACACATTGGTGAGAATCTGACTAATCGTAGAATCCTGCGTGTTCATCTCCGTAAACGTTTCCAGAAACTGATTCATCTGGCTCGGCACAGTCTTCACCATATCGCGTATACTGCGGTACAATTCCGGTATCATCATATTGAGCAATACCACCACAATAGCGATGAGAACTACAAGACCTGTTACAATGCCAATCCCCCGGGAAATCTGTTTCTGCTTTGTCAGACGGGGGAATTTTTTATTCAACGCCGGCACCAGATATTTATCTACTTTTTTGACAATGGGATTTAAAAGATACGCAATCGCCATGCCATAGATGATGGGCTTTAATACCTGGATAATTTTCCCCACAACAGCCGATATCACCGTAAGACGCAGCAGCGCGAAATAAAAAAGGATACAGGCGGCGATGACGATAAAGATAGTCATCCCCTTCCCGAACTGCTGCTTAATCTTGGATGTCCCGCTCGTCTTTAACGATGGCTGTTTTATGTAATATCCGCTCTTAGAAGGCTTCTGCTCCTTCTGCTGCGTTTCTTCACTCATCTGTGTTCAATCCTTCCGTTTTTTATACGTATCTTATATTATAACGCCTCGGATAAGCCTGCGTCAACAGCGGAAAAATACAATCAGTGAATGAGTGCAACCGCCCCGCGGGAGGGTACTATTGATTCCTACAAGATAAGAGCATTAGTTCCTGATTATAGCATGAAATCATAGAAAGAAAATAAAGAGGAAATAAAAAGGTGCTGCCGTGTGGATATCCATATGGCAGCACCTTTTTGGTAAGATAATATTGACAAAGAAATTTTTTAAACTTTAGTGTGTAATCTGCAAATCAGGTCTTATTTAACCGGGCTGTTGTAAACATCCTCGTTGAGCAGTCCCTCAGATTTCGCAACATAGATACATGTACAGGAATCTCCGACTACGTTTAAGGATGTACATAACATCTCGATTGGTCTGTTGATTGCCAGAATCAGGCTGTATGCCAGAAGCGCGGGCTCAGTCGTAAATCCGAATCCGGAAAGGATGGTAAACAGGATGACTGCGCCTGCTCCCGGAGCTGCAGGTGTTCCTGCAGAACATAACAGTGCCAGCAAAGCAATCATAATCAGTGTAGGAATGGTTACCTGCTGTCCTGAACATCCTGCAACGAACAGAGTAGCGATGACCTGCATGATAGCTGTTCCGTTCATGTTGATGGTCATACCCAGCGGAAGTACGAAGGAAGCGACCTTCTCGTCTACACCGAGTTCCTGGGAGGTTGTCTCCAGGTTCAGCGGAAGTGCGGCTGCACTTGAGGATGTGGAGAAACCGAACATAGCGACTTTGGAAATCTTCTTAACAAACGGTATCGGGTTTAACTTTGTACCAAAACGGATAATCAAAGCGTATCCTGCAAAGAGGTAGATGAGCAGGAGAATGACCGTTGTGATAACGTAAACCAGTGCCGGACGCAGATAGTCAATACCATATGTAGCAAAGGTTCTGGAAAGCAGAACGAAGATTGCGAAAGGACCAATTTTTGTTACGATGAAGTTCAGGAACACAACGATGACATCATTGAGCTCTGTGAACAGCTTCTTCAGTGTGTTGGATTTCTCTTCGCCGACAACATTCATACATAATCCGATGCAGACTGCAAGGAATACAACTGCGAGTACTGCGGTGTTGTCGCTGAATACAGCCGTAACGTTGGACGGTACCGCGTTGAGGATAACGAGCAGCGGATTGGATGAGGTAGAACCTTCGGAAGCAGTAAGACCGGAGATGCTAGCGTCAAAGAATCCGTTTGAGTACAGTACCATACCTACAGCACCTGCCAGCAGCAGCGCGAAGAAGGAGCAGAGCAGGAACCATGCGATTGTCTTGAATGAGATACGTCCCAGTGTCCTGGTATCGGAAATGGTACCGATTGCCAGAGCGATGGATGTAAATACCATAGGAACGATTACCAGCTGCAGGGAACGGATGAACATCTGACCGATGATGTAGAACAATCCGATTGCGCTGTTAGCGCCTTCCGCTGTGATATCCTGGAAGAGGATATTGTTGATGGTATTCCAGACACCTTCATTTCCGGAACCGTTCAGTGTCTCTCTAAGCCACATAAAGAAGAAGCCGACCACGATACCAAGTATCAGAGCGATGACCATTTTACGTGCAAGAGAATTTGTAGATTTTTGCTTTTTCATGATGGTATGAAAACCTCCTTGTTAAAAATATGACGTTTTTGCAAAAACGAAGAGGCGACTGAACATGTGTGACTTATTTGTTGTACACCATTGTACGCCGCCGCTTTATGTTATTTATATTAACGGATAGGGAGAGAAGTTACAATCCTCAATAGGATAAAAAATTATAGAAAATTTTGTCTTATTTAACAAAGTTTTTATAAATATAGAAATACATAATAAACATAAGGCGTGTGAGGTGTTAAGATGGCGCTAAAATCCGGTAAAAACAGCGAATTGTATTGACAAATCAAAAATAGTGTTGTATTATTATTCTTTCTTCCTGGAATAGATAAGACGGGAAAGAAGGAATCATGACAAGGATAATGACAAAGAAATGATGAGTCAGGCAATTGGGAGGTAGTAAGATGTACAGCAGCATGGAATCAATCGGATTCTCGACCTATTTCAATGATGTGGTGAACTATTTTTATGAGGATGAGAGACTGGTGGCACAGTTCGGGAAGAAACTCGGCTTCGATGTGAACGAAGATGTCTTCCTGGCAGTGGTTTTTCTCTATCCTTCCACAGAACAGGGAAGCTTTGAGGAGAAGGAACAGTTAAAAGAGCATCTCGCAGGTATGCAGGCATTGCCTTCGGTCAACAAGGCGGTCGAGGGGAACCAGCTCTTTTATGTAGATAACGGAGTGGCGACGTTCCTGGTAGGACACAGCAAGGATGAAATCACAGAGATACTCCCCGCATTTAAGAAGGAAGCGGTGGACCGTCTGGATACCCTTGAGACAGACAAGAAGGTCCGTGTGGGAATCGGACTGCCGGAGAAAGGCATCGCGGGAATCAAGCGTACTTATACTTATGCGATGAAGGCAGTGAAGGCAGGCGAAATCTTTAAGAAAGAGAGAGTGCTCTTAGATTACATGGGAATGGAGATTTACAGTTCCATTAACGCCATGGTCACCAATTACGGAAAGCAGATTACAGACATTGTATTCGGACAGCTCACAAAAACAGAGATTCATGTGCTGGCAAAATACTACAAATGTAAAGAAGATATTGATATGACGGCGAAGGTCCTCGACATCCCGTCAGATTTAGTCAAAGAGTATCTGGCAAATGTCAAGAAATCTACAGGTCTTGACGTTCATGATACGGAGGACAGCTTCAAGCTGCACCTGCTGATGATAGCGAAAAAGGTACTCGATACAAATAAGAAGATTGATGAGATAAAAGCGGCGAACAACTATGAATATCTTCTGATGGATATTGATGATACGCTGCTGGATTTCCAGGCAAATGAGAGGGAGTCATTCCTCCATGTTCTGGAAGGATACGGCTATGAAGAACCGGAAAAATATCTCCCGGTTTACAAGAAGATAAATGACAGACTCTGGAAAGAATATGAAGAGGGCGCAATCGAGAGAAGTCAGGTCCTCAACACGAGATTTTCTCTGACAATGCAGGAGTTCGGTGTGGAAGTCAATGGAGAGGAATGGGAACAGAAATACCGCTCTTACTTAAATGAAGGCGCGCAGATGATAGAGGATGCGGAGGAAGTGTGCCAGTGGCTCAAAGGTAAATACCGCATGTTCATTATCAGCAACGGTGTGTCAGCGACACAGAAGAAGCGTCTGAAGGCTTCCGGGCTGGACAAATACTTTGAAGATGTCTTTGTTTCCGAGGAAGTGGGAGCGCAGAAGCCGTCAAAAGAATTTTTTGAATATGTGGAAAAGCATATTCCCGGCTTTGATAAAAAGAAAGCGCTTATTGTCGGAGATTCCTACAGCTCCGATATCAAAGGCGGACTGAACTACGGTATTGACACATGCTGGTTTATCAGAGGTGATGTGCAGGAAACAGGGCAGGATGAGAAGAGCACATACAGAATCAGCGGCTTAAAGCAGCTGAAAGATATATTGGTATAACATACAGGAGCTGAGAGAGATGGCAAAACTGAGGGATTTACTGCAGTTCCGTTCACTGAAGAATCTGGAACTGGTCACAGGCACAGATTGCCTGGATGTCAATGTGGGTACCGTGACTGTGATGGAGGTACCCGACGTGATTCAATGGCTGAGAGGGGAGGACTTTCTGATTACAAGCCTCTATGCTATTGGTGATGACGAAGAAAAGCAGTGCCGTCTTCTCTACGATTTGCTGGAGACCCGCAGTGCCTGTCTTGCGATTAAGACCGGGAAATATGCGCATCGGATTTGTGATAAAATGATTGATATTGCCAATAAGAATCATTTCCCGCTGCTTCGTATCCCTTATGAGATGACGTATATTGATATTATCATGGACGCCATGAATGTTATCATGACGGAGAGCAACCGCAAGGAGATGCTGGGAAAATATATATCCGATATCATTTTTCATCCTTCACCCAACGAGGGACTGCTCCAGGAAGAGGGGCGTCTTTTAAAGGTAGATATTGAGAAAGATTTCTTTCAGTCTCTGATACTGGAGTTTGACACCGATGAGATGCAGGAGGGCAATGTCTTTCGGATGATTCGATTCGCTGTGGACAGGCTGGCGAATTTTACAGAGAGCCTGTCTGAAGAACTATTCTGCGGGAGTTTTAAAATGGAAAAGGGAATGTTCTTCCTCTTGTACAGCCGGGAAGAGGAGGGTTTGGAGCAGTATCTGCCCTTTGTGCTCACGGAGATGCGTGTGATACTGGACAGTCTTTCCATACCCTGTGACTGGAAGGTGGGCATTGGAACCATTCGTAAAAATGCTGCGGGAATCCGCTGCTCCTACGAGGAGGCGGTGCAGGCGATGGAGCTGGGAAGAATCATGGAGCCCATGAAAAAGACCTATCAGTTCCGGGATTTGGAGTTATACAGCAGTCTGCGGGAAATTTTGCAGCACAAGCAGGAGAGTCTGTTCACCAGTATTCTGGGGAAATTAAAGAATCAGGAGCTGGTGGATACGCTCGTTATCTACTTTGAATGTAACGGGAATATGGATGAGACGGCGAGCCGGATGTATACCCACAAGAACACGATAAAATACAGACTCAATAAAATTAAAGAACTGACCGGGCTGGATGTGAAAAATCAGGAAGACAATTTTAAGCTGTATTTCATGGTGCTGGAGAAAAAACTCTGTAGCAGATAAAACGTTCCGAGAGAAATAAAAAAGCTCTGAGTAAAATTACATATATATAAAGTAAGAAAACGGGAAGAGATAAGAAAACTTCCCGTTTTTCTATGTCAAGGGAGCAAAAAGGATGTTCCTATTGCACAAAAAGCGCTGCTATTTTAGGACTTTTTTTCTGTTTTGTCTAAATAAACAAAAAGGGGCTTTGTTTTTTGCGCCTGTGAACATAGTATTGGAGTGCCATCAGGAATATACTGTTTTCATACAAACAAATACCTTTGCACGAACGCTTATGAAATGGTAAAGTAGGAGGAGAATAAGATGGTACATAGTCGGGAAGATTTGCAATATTGCGAAGGACTTTTCAGAAGATTCTACGCTATCGGTGCGACTGCAGACGGAGGGGTAACACGTCTTGGTTATACGGAGAAAGAAGACGAGATGCATAATGAACTCATCGCAGCAGGGCACGAGCTGGGATATTCTGATATGGCGGATGAGGTCGGAAATACTTATATCTGCAACAGCGGGGAGGACAACTATTATCTGATTGGCTCTCATCTGGATTCTGTTGTGGAGGGAGGCAGATACGATGGAGTTGCCGGAGTCATTGCCGGGATGATGGTTCTGCGCTGGGCGAAACAGGATGGTTTGAACGTGCCTATCCGCGTGGGGGCATTCCGCTGTGAGGAGTCCAGCAATTTCGGCTGCTGTACGATTGGCAGCGGACTCATCACCAAAGAAGTTTACAAGCAGGATATTGAAGGGTTGCTTTCTAAGGACGGTAAACTTCTGGGAGATATTTTTGAAGAGAGAGGACTCAATATCCGTCCAAAGAAGATTGAAGGCATTCGGGAGTACTTAGAGCTGCATATCGAACAGGGAAAAGTCCTGGAGGAATGTCATACCGAGCTCGGTATCGTCAGCACCATTGCGGGGCCCATCCGTTATAACCTCTATTTCCATGGAATGGCGGAACATTCAGGAACCACGCCGATGATGATGAGAAATGACGCGCTGTGTGCGGCGTCAGAGGTCATCCTTGAGGTGGAGCGCTTAGGACAGAGAGAGTCCATGTATCAGTCCGTAGCTACGGTTGGCGTGCTTTACAATAAGCCAAATGCCATGAACGTGATTCCGGGAGAGGTACAGATGGGAATCGATATCAGAGGTATCGACACAGCAAGTCTTGACAGAATCGAGAGGGGCGTGTTAGACTCTGCGAGAAGCATATGCAGAAAACGGAATCTGCAGCTCATCGAGGAGAAGTTAAGCAGTATTCCGCCAATCGAGATGACAAAGGATTTGGAGATGAAGCTGGAGAAGGCGGCAAGGTCCTTAAATATCTCCAACCGCGTGATGGTGAGCGGAGCCGGACATGATGCGATGTCATTCGCGAATATATGTGATACAGCGATGCTCTTTATCCCGTGTGATAAGGGAATCAGCCATAACAAGATGGAATTTGCCACGATTAATGACATCTGCAGCGGAGCAAGGGTAATCTACGAACATATCAGGAGGGAAAATCAATGATTTTAATCAAAGACGGACGGGTCATTGACCCCAAGAGCGGAATGGATGAAACATTAGACATTGTAATCGAAGACGGCAAGATTAAAGGTATCGGGAAGTACAAGAGGAGCAACGATTACGAGCGCGTCATAGAGGCGGAAGGAAAAATCGTAGCTCCGGGACTGATTGATGTACATGTACATTTCCGTGACCCGGGTCTGACTTATAAAGAAGATATCGAAAGCGGCGCGGCAGCGGCAGCGGCAGGCGGATACACGACCGTCATCTGTATGGCAAATACCAAACCGGTGGTAGATAACCCGGAGACCCTCTCCTATGTGCTGGAGAAGGGGAAAGAGACAGGAATCAACGTGCTGTCAGTTTCCGCTGTGACAAAAGGTATGCAGGGACAGGAACTGACAGATTTTGAAGAGATGAAGCAGGCGGGAGCGGCAGGGCTCAGTGATGATGGTATCCCCATCAAGGACAGCCGTCTGATGTTTGAAGCACTCAAAAAGGCAAAAGAGGTGGACATGCCGGTGAGTCTTCACGAGGAGGACCCGGATTATGTATACCAGGCAGGTATCAACAAGGGACCTGTCTCCGAGGAGCTGGGAATCGGAGGCGCTGAAGCTCTGGCAGAGGAGCTCATGGTGGCGAGAGACTGCATACTGGCGCTCAATACAAAGGCAAGGATTAATATCCAGCATATCAGCTCCAGAGTATCTGTAGAGTTTATCAGACTGGCACAGAAGCTCGGCGCGGATGTATGGGCGGAGGCGACCCCGCAGCATTTCTCTCTCACAGAAGAGAAAGCGCTGGAGAAAAAGACATATGCGAAAGTCAATCCGCCGCTTCGTACGGAGGAAGACCGCTATGGCATCATCGAGGGCTTGAAGGACGGCACTATCAAGATTATCGCTACAGACCATGCTCCGCACTCCACGGAGGAGAAAGAACGTCCTATCGACAAGGCTCCGAGCGGGATGATTGGACTGGAGACAGCGCTTGCTTTAGGTATCACCAACCTGGTGCGCACGGGCAGCCTTACCATGGAATATCTGTTAAAGAAGATGAGCTTAAATCCGGCGAGACTCTATGGTCTGGATGCAGGCTATATTGAAGTGGGCACGCAGGCGGACTTGGTGATATTTGACGAATTTGAAAAGTGGAAAGTAGAGAACTTCCACTCGAAATCCAGCAATTCTCCGTTTATCGGAGAGGAGCTGTATGGCAAAGTGAAGTATACAATCTGTGAAGGCAAGATTGTGTATGAAGATAAAGAATAAACAAGGAGGCCGGTTATGGGAAAAATACTGAGGAATGAAAAGGTATCAGACGACTTTTATCTGGTACAGGTAGAGGAAAAGAACCAGGCGAAGGCAGGACAGTTTTACATGCTGCGCGGCTGGGAGGAGTACCCGGTACTGTCCAGACCAATCAGTGTATTTGACTCGGACGGGGAGTCAGTGTCCTTTCTGTACAAAGTTGTCGGGAAAGGAACAGAGCTCATCCGCAGACTGGAGCCGGGAGAGGAGCTGAACATTCAGGGACCTTACGGCAACGGATTCCCCACAGACGGGAAGGGCAAGATTGCAATGGTAGGAGGCGGCGTGGGTATCGCACCGTTCTACTACACAGCAAAGAAATATAAAGAGGCTGGACTTTGCAGCCAGGTTGATATTTACCTGGGCTTCAGCGGACAGGCAATGCTGGAGGAAGAATACAAGAGTGTTGCGGACAATGTAATCATCGATGTAGGCGGCTTTATCACAGACTCCATCAATCCTCTGGATTATGACGTGATTCTGACATGCGGACCGGAGATTATGATGAAAGTCTTATATGAGAAATGTAAAAAGATGGGCGCTACGGCTCCGCTGTATGTTTCTATGGAGAACCGCATGGCATGCGGCATTGGAATGTGTAAAGTCTGTACCTGCAAGACGAAGAGCGGAAACAAGACGGCTTGCAAGGATGGTCCGGTATTTTTAGGAAGCGAGGTGTTTGCATAGATGAGCAGATTAAAAACAGAGTTTGCAGGGGTTACATTTAAGAATCCGGTAGTGCTTGCTTCCGGTACATGCGGGTTCGGCAGAGAACTTGCCGAGCAGTTTGATATTGAAAAACTGGGAGGTCTTTCCTCAAAGGGTATGATTGTACATCCTCATGGCGGAAATGACGGAATCCGTATCTGGGAGACACCCAGCGGAATCATGAACAGCGTTGGTCTGGAAAATCCGGGAATCGAAGCTTTCATTGAGAAGGATTTGGACTGGATTAACGGAAAAGATGTGGTCAATGTCGTAAATATGGGCGGACATTCCAAAGAAGACTATTTCCGCGGCGTGGAGCGTTTAAATGACGTGAAACTGGATATCCTGGAACTGAATATCTCCTGCCCGAATGTAAAAGAGGGCGGTATGAACTTCGGCGTGAAGACAGAAGCAGCCAGGGAACTGGTGAAAGAAGTGCGCAAAATCAGCAAGCACAAACTGGTTGTGAAACTGTCCCCGAATGCGGAAGATATTGTATCTCTGGCAAAAATGTGCGAGGAGGAAGGCGCGGACGGTGTATCCCTTGTCAATACCTTCCTTGCTATGGCAATCGATATCAAGAAAAAAGCATGTGTGTTCAACAACGGATATGCGGGACTATCCGGTCCGGCAATCAAGCCTATCGCGCTGCGTATGGTACATCAGGTGTGCAAGGCAGTGAACATTCCGGTCATGGGTCTGGGCGGTATCTCTACATGGCAGGATGCCATTGAGTTCATCATGGCAGGCGCTCAGATTATCCAGGTGGGAACAGCGACATTCATGAAGCCGGACATCTCTCTGGATATCATTGCCGGTATGGAGAAATATATGGAAGACAATCATCTGGAATCACTGGATGAGATTCGCGGTATCATATAGAATATTCACAGCTTCCCTTTGCAGGAAAATGGCGGCGCCTCTCTCTCACTCGCCGGAATACGGCGGAAATAAAAGTGCCGTTTGTAACAGAAGGGAAATTGTGATATGATAAATAAGCGGGGCAGCGTGGGCTGTTTCCGCTTATTTTTCGTATTAAAGGAGAAGAGAAGCCAAATGGACAAGATACATTTTTCGGACAGAGTAAATCAGTTCCAGCCGGGAATCTTTGCTGTGTTAAATGAGAAGAAAGAGGAACTCATCAGACAGGGAAAAAAGGTTTATAATCTGTCCGTGGGAACACCGGATTTCGCGCCTGCGCCTCATGTTATGGAAGCCATGCAAAAAGCGTGCAGAGACCCGGAGAATTATAAATATGCTCTCACAGACCTGCCGCAGCTTTTAGAGGCGGTCTGTTACCGCTATCACCGCCGCTTTGGTGTGGAGGTAAAGCCGGAGGAGATAACGGCAGTGTACGGCACCCAGGAGGGAATGGCGCATATCGGCATGGTGCTGTGCAATCCGGGGGATACGGTGCTGGTGCCGGACCCCGGCTATCCGCTTTTTGAGATGAGCGGCATCATGGCAGGGGCGAAGGTGGAGACTTACCCGATTAAGGAGGAGAACGGTTATCTGCCGCAGCTATCCGAGATACCAGAGGACGTGCGGTTACGTGCAAAGTATATGATTGTCTCCTATCCGCTGAATCCTGTCTGCGTCTGTGCGCCGGATGACTTTTATCGGGAATTGATTACATTCGCCAGGGAAAACGAGATTGTTATCATCCATGACAACGCTTACTCTGACATTATCTTTACAGAAAAGCAGGGAAAATCGTTTCTGGCTTTTGAGGGGGCAAAAGAAGTGGGAGTCGAATTTTATTCCCTTTCCAAGTCCTACAACCTGACAGGGGCGAGGATTTCCTTCCTTGTGGGGAATCGGCAGATTGTGGATAAAGTAAAAATTTTCCGTTCCCAGATTGACTATGGGATTTTTCTGCCTGTACAGTACGCGGCAATCGCGGCATTGACGGGGCCGGATGATTTTATTGAGACCCAGAGACAGGAATATGAGAGGCGCAACCGCACACTCTGTCAGGGATTAAGAGACCTGGGGTGGAATGTGCCGGACAGCCGGGGGACCATGTTCGTGTGGGCGAAGATTCCTTCCGGTTATGCCTCTTCCCTCGATTTTACCATGACCTTGATGGAGAAGGCTGGCGTCATCGTCACGCCGGGCAGTGCCTTCGGAAAAGGCGGAGAGGGCTATGTGCGCATGGCGCTTGTGGCGGATTTGGAGACGATAAATGAGATGTTGGAAGTTCTTGGAAAGGCAGAAATATTTTAGACAAAAATAAATGGAAAATTAAGCGGCTTTTTTGTGTAACATTCCAAGTTGACTGGTGTGGTTCCGGGTGATACTATGGATAGTACCGATGTACACCATATAGAGAGAAAAATGGTAAGGAAACACTAAATATAGTAAAAATAATGTGCATCGCACATTTTTGCGCCCCAGAGAGAGCATGGGGAAGTAAGTTTCCTATACAAGAAAAAGGCAGAAAAAGGAGCAGGCAGGATGATAAGAGTAGTGAAAAAGGACGGCACCAAGGAAGATTTTAATGTGCAGAAAGTCGTGGTGGCGGTGAATAAATCCGCATACCGTGCGCTGATTAAATTTACCGATGAGGAATTGGATTATATCTGCGGTTTTGTGGAAGAAAAGGTGAAGCAGATGGATATCACGGAGATTCCCATTACGGAGATGCACAATGTTGTGGAGGGGGCACTGGAGAAGGTCAACCCGGTGGTTGCCAAGAGTTACCGTGACTACCGCAATTATAAGCAGGATTTTGTGCAGATGCTGGACGAGGTCTATAAGAAGAGCCAATCCATCATGTACATAGGCGATAAAGAGAACAGCAACACGGACAGCGCCCTTGTCTCTACGAAGAGGAGCCTGATATTCAACGAGCTGAACAAAGAGCTGTATAAGAAGTTTTTCCTCACGGTGGAGGAGATTCAGGCGATACGGGAAGGATACATCTACATTCACGACATGTCGGCGAGACGCGACACCATGAACTGCTGTCTGTTCGATGTGAAAAATGTCTTAAGCGGCGGGTTTGAGATGGGAAATCTCTGGTACAATGAGCCCAAGACACTGGATACGGCGTTCGATGTCATCGGGGATATCGTGCTGAGCGCGGCGAGCCAGCAGTACGGAGGCTTCACGGTTCCCAGTGTGGATGAGATACTGGAGCCTTACGCTGAGAAATCCCACAAGCGGCTGATAGAGAAATACAGAAAACTGGGGCTTGATGAGGAGAAAGTGCAGGAGGTTGCCTGGGCGGATTTGGAAAAAGAGATGGAGCAGGGCTTCCAGGGCTGGGAGTACAAATTTAATTCCGTATCCTCCAGCCGGGGAGATTATCCGTTCATCACCGTGACTGCCGGGACACAGACAAGCAAATACGGGAAGCTTGCCACTATTAAGATGCTGGAAGTACGTCGCAAAGGGCAGGGAAGAGAAGGACATAAAAAACCGGTTCTGTTCCCCAAGATTGTATTTCTGTACGACGAGAACCTGCACGGACCGGGCAAGCCCTTGGAAGATGTGTTTGAGGCGGGCATCGAGTGCTCAAGGAAAACCATGTACCCTGACTGGCTGAGTCTTACAGGGGAGGGGTATGTCCCCAGTATGTATAAGAAATACGGCAAGATTATCAGTCCTATGGGCTGCCGGGCATTTTTATCACCCTGGTATGAGAGGGGCGGTATGGAACCGGCAGATGAGAAGGACGAACCGATTTTTGTGGGACGTTTCAATATCGGCGCCATCAGTCTCCACCTTCCCATGATTTACGCAAAGTCAACCCAGGAGAGCAAGCCGTTTTATGAGGTGCTGGACTATTATCTGAACCTCATCCGTAAGCTCCACCAGAGGACCTATGATTACCTCGGAGAGATGAAGGCGTCCACGAATCCGCTGGCGTACTGCGAGGGAGGTTTTTACGGAGGAAATTTAGGGCTCTACGATAAGATTAAACCGCTGTTAAAAGCAGCGACAGCGTCCTTTGGGATTACGGCGCTCAATGAGCTGCAGCAGCTTTATAATAAGAAATCTTTGGCGGAGGACGGGCAGTTTGCGCTGGATACACTGAAGTATATCAATGAGCAGGTAGACAGGTTTAAGAAAGAGGACAAACATCTCTATGCCATCTACGGCACCCCAGCGGAGAATCTCTGCGGTGTGCAGGTACAGCAGTTCCGCAAGAAATACGGTATCATTGAGAATGTTTCGGACAGAGAGTATGTGAGCAACAGCTTCCACTGCCATGTTTCAGAGGATATTACACCTATTGAGAAGCAGGATTTAGAGGGACGGTTCTGGAATCTGATGAACGGCGGAAAGATTCAGTACGTGAAGTATCCCATCAGCTACAATGTGGAAGCGGTCAAGGCTCTGGTCAGAAGAGCCATGGCAAAAGGATACTATGAAGGCGTGAACCTTTCCCTTTCCTACTGTGATGACTGCGGGCACGAGGAACTGGATATGGATGTGTGCCCCAAGTGCGGCAGCAAGAATTTGACGAAGATTGACCGGATGAACGGCTATCTGTCCTACTCCAGAGTAAAGGGAGACACCCGGTTAAATGACGCCAAGATGGCAGAAATCGCGGAAAGGAAAAGTATGTAGATGCGGTATCACAATATTACAAAAGATGACATGCTAAACGGAGACGGACTGCGGGTAGTATTGTGGGTGGCAGGCTGCTCCCATGGATGTCCGGGATGCCACAATCCGGTGACGTGGGATGCAGGCGGCGGACTGCCTTTTGATGAGGCGGCACAAAAAGAAATAGAAGAACAGCTTGAGAAAGAATATATCAGCGGTATCACCTACAGTGGGGGCGACCCGCTCCACAAGGCAAATAAAAGAGAGGTGACAGCTCTGGCAAAGCGCTTTAGAGAAAAATTCCCACACAAGAGTCAGTGGCTCTATACCGGATACTGCTGGGAGGAGATTATGGATGAAGAAATCCTCTCTTATGTGGATGTAGTCGTGGACGGGAGATTTGAGGAAGCGCTAAAGGATACCCAGCTCCACTGGAAGGGGAGCGCCAATCAGAGGGTCATTGATGTGAGGGAAAGCCTTCAGACAGGAAAAATCGTGCTGCACAGCCGGTAAGCCCCAGGCAGAATCGATATAAAGCAGAAAACACAGGCAAGAGGTTTGCCGATAGGAGAGAAAACATGAAAAGAATCGCAAAATTTCACAAAGTCAGCTTTGAACAGTTTAAGAAAGACTGGGTGGACACCTTTGGCCCCCAGGATGAGCAGAAGATTCAGGAGATATACGATAGTGTAAAGCTCCCCAGAAGGGCGACTGCGGGCAGCGCGGGGTATGACTTCTTCGCGCCGGTGCGTTTCGCGCTCGCGCCGGGGGAAACCGTAAAGGTTCCCACAGGAGTGCGCGTGGAGATGGACACAGAGTGGGTGCTCAAATGTTATCCCAGGAGCGGACTGGGCTTTAAATACCGTCTTCAGTTAAACAACACTGTGGGCATCATTGATAGCGACTATTTCTATTCTGACAATGAGGGGCACATGTTCGCAAAGATTACCAACGATTCCAAAGAGGGAAAGAACGTGGAAATCGAAGCAGGAACCGGCTTTATGCAGGGAATTTTTGTGGAGTATGGCATCACCGTTGACGATGACGCTACAGAAATCAGGAACGGCGGATTCGGAAGCACCACAAAATAGGAAAGACCTTACAGAAATGTAAGGAAAATTCAGAGAATCGTAAGAAAATATTATGGAAGAACACAGAGAGTTTCGCTATACTGTACCTGTAACCTGAAAGAAACTGTCGCAGACCGGATACTAAGGCTGCACAAGGATGACAAGAAGAGTACGAAAGACAGGGTGACGGACAGTATGAAGATGATAAAACGGCTGTGTTCTTTTCTTTTGCTCTGCGCGCTTATCATTGCCGCATATTTTGTGTGGCAGGGCTACCAGGGTTACCGGGAAGCTCTTGATGAGAAGAGCGTGGAGGAGATGGTAAGGGAGATAGAGGCAAAAGAGAATTATACAACGCTGGATGAGATGCCTTTAGACTATAAAAATGCTGTGTTGGCGGTGGAAGATAAGAGATTTTACAAACACCCCGGAATCGACCCCATTGCTATCGGCAGGGCGCTGGTCCACGATATCCAGGCGGGTGCCTATGTGGAGGGCGGCAGCACGATTACCCAGCAGCTCGCGAAAAATCAGTTTTTTACCCAGGACAAAAAGATTGTGCGCAAGATTTCCGAGATGTTCATGGCGTTTCGGATTGAGCGGACTCTGGACAAAGATAAGATACTGGAGCTGTATCTCAACTCCATTTATTTCGGCAACGGATATTATTGTGTCATGGATGCCAGCCTTGGATATTTCGGGAAGTATCCGTGGGAGATGGATTTTGATGAAAGTACGCTGCTGGCAGGAATCCCAAACGCTCCCAATGACTATAATCCGCTGATAAATCCGGAACTTGCCATGCAGAGACAGGCGCAGGTGCTGGAGAAGATGAGAAAGGCAGGATTTCTGGAAGAATAGTAAGAATCACGTTTCTTCTGCATAATTCAGGAAGAAAAGGGGAATCTAACCATAGAGTATACAAGCAGTGCAGGTTAATGAGACGCGTTTAACGCCGGGAAAACAAAGAGGCAGTCGGACGCGAAAAATCTGCGGAGGGAAAGGACAGGATTCTATGGTTGAGAAGATTACGAAAAAAATCAGCAGTTCGTTTGAGGAAAATATCGATTATATGGACCGGATTCTCCCGGTGGATGAGAGCTTTGACATCATCCGGCGCAATTTGGAGATTGGCGGGAAAGATGCGGTCTTTTATTTCATAGACGGTTTTGTAAAAGACGAGACGATGTTAAAGCTGATGACCTCTTTTATCGGCATAACCAAGGATAAGATGCCGGAGGATGCCAGCGCTTTTTCAAAAAAATGCGTGCCCTATGTGGAAGTGGATGTGCTGGGAGATTTCGACCAGGTCGTGAGGAATGTTCTCTCCGGAGCTTCGGTGCTCTTTGTGGACGGATATCAGGCGGGCATCTGCATCGACTGCCGCACATATCCGGCGAGAAGTGTGGATGAGCCGGACAAAGACAAATCTCTGCGGGGCTCCAGGGATGGTTTTGTGGAGACGCTGGTTTTTAATACCGCGCTCATGCGGCGGCGCATCCGGGACCCTCATCTGGTCATGGAGATGACGGAGGCAGGGCAGATATCCCGCACCGATATCGCCATCTGCTATATGCAGGACCGGGTGGATAAGGAGCTGCTTGAGAATGTGAAAGGGCGCATTGAAGCGCTGGAAATCCAGGATTTGCGGATGAACCAGCAGAGCCTGGCGGAAGCGCTCTTTAAGCGGAAGTGGTTCAATCCATTCCCCAAGTTTAAATTCACAGAGCGTCCGGACACTGCCGCTGCCTGTCTGATGGAAGGAAAGGTCGTCATCTTGGTGGACAATTCTCCTTCCGCCATGATACTGCCTACCTCGATTTTGGACATGATTGAGGAGGCGAATGACTATTACTTCCCCACGCTGACAGGCATTTATCTTAAAGTGACCCGCGCGCTCATCACCATTGCCACGGTGTTCATGACACCGTTATTTCTTCTGTTCATGCAGAATCTGGAGTGGCTGCCGGATATATTTGCCTTTGTGGCAGTGAGGGATGTGGTGAATATACCGCTCTTTTTCCAGCTTCTCATCCTGGAGCTTTCCATCGACGGTCTGCGCCTTGCGGCGATGAACACGCCGAGTATGCTGAGTACTCCTTTGAGCGTCATTGCCGGTATTGTCATGGGAGAATTTTCTGTGCAGTCGGGATGGTTTAACTCGGAGGTTATGCTGTATATGGCGTTTGTGGCAGTGGCGAACTATACCCAGCCAAACTTTGAATTGGGATACGCCCTCAAATTTATGCGTCTGCTGCTGCTGACACTGACTGCCTGCTTCAACTGGATTGGATTCGCGGCAGGCTGCGTGTTTGTACTCTGCTTCCTGATATTCAACAAGACACTCTCCGGCAGAAATTATATGAATGTAAAACTGAACTGACAGGCTTTTTGTGTATTTTCGAAAAATGCCAGGAATGAACAGCAAGGGATGTTCAACATAATGTCCGATATATCGTAAAAAAATTTTGCTAAATATCCGGAAAAATGGTATGATAGAGGAACAAGAAATTGGAATAGGAAGCCATGGAGGATAAAAGCATGAGAGATTATGTAATCACAGTGAACAGTACAGTGGATTTGCCGAAAGAATGGCTGGAAGAGAGAAATGTCCCGGTGATTCCTCTGAAATATACGATGGATGGGGAAACTTATACAGATATGTACGGGCTGTCGGCGAAGGAATTTTTTGCGAAGCTCAGAGAAGGGAAGATGTCCGTGACATCCCAGGTGAACCCGGAGGAAGCGATTGCCGCTCTGGAACCGTTTGTAAAGGAGGGAAAGGATGTTTTGCATCTCGGTTTTTCTTCCGGTTTGAGCGGTACGTTCAACAGTATGCGCATTGCAGGGGAAGAACTCTCCGAGAAATACCCGGAGGCGAAGATTATTATTATTGATACACTGTGCGCCTGCTTGGGAGAGGGCCTGCTTCTTTATAAGGCGTTGCAGCACAAAGAGGCGGGGGAGAGCATCGAGGAAGTGGCAAAGTGGGTGGAGGAGAACAAACTCCACATCTGCCACAATGTAACAGTAGATGATTTAAACCACCTGCACAGAGGCGGCAGAGTGTCCAAGACGACCGCTATCGTGGGGACGATGATTCAGATTAAACCTATTATCCACATGGATAACGAAGGAAAGCTGCAGGTCATCGGAAAAGAGCGCGGAAGAAAACGCTCTCTGAATAAGATTGTGGATATGGCTGTAGAGCAGTCTAAGGGCTGGGACAATGATATGGTGATGATTACCCACGGTGACTGTATCGAGGATGCGGAGTATGTAGCCGGGCTGGTGAGAGAGAAGCTGGGAGTTGAGCAGATTCTGATAAACAATATCGGAACCGTCATCGGAAGCCATACCGGACCGGGTGTTGTGGCGGTATTCTTCATGGGAGAGAAGAGATGATTCCTTTTGGGAAAGGAAAGTTATAGTTAAAAGTGTGAAGAGCTGGGGCTGCTGCAAAATATATTTTTAAAACAGGATATTGGGAATGGTTATGTAGACCTGCACAATATTTTGAAGAAACTTTATATGTTGCGGCAGCCCCAGTCTCTCTTTATCTCTGATTTGACGAAAAAGGCATATTTTTATTCTGCTATTTGTTGATAATCGGTCTGTTGTCAGCACTGCTTTTTCACAGTTCTTACGAATCAATATAGAAATCCCAATTTTCCCTGATAAAAGAAATAAAGTGTTCGAGCAATATAGAATTTCGCCGGCTTTTTGAGGTGATAAGACCAAGATTGATATATTGCGGCGGCTCTAAAGGCAATACCACTACACTGCCGTTCCATTTACTGCTGGTTAAGGCGTTGTTGAGAGAAATTCCCAGATTTTGTTCTACCATATGATAAATGGTAGCGGCATCTTCCGCGTTGTATTGAATATTCAGATTTAAATGGTACTTTACGCACATTTGGTGACTGAAGGAGTCTTTTTGGTTATTCCAGCTGATATATGGATAGTTTTCTAATTCGTGTAGGGGCACTGCTTGGTAGGCTGTAAGAGGATGATTTTCGGGAAGCCAGACTACAATGGGGTCTTCCTCCAGAGGGATAAAATCAAGGTCTTCATCAGAAGAAGGATGGCGAAAACAACAGTCAAGACTGCCGGATTTTACACATTTTGTCAATTCCTGTGGTTTCCTTTCAGAGATATTCAGAAAAACACCGGGATACAAATTACTGAAATCACGGACAATCTGCGGCAGTCGGTTCGCAGCGATACTGCTGAATGAACCGATATTAATCTTTTTCTTGGATTGCTGATTTATTTCTGTGCAGGTTTCCAGTAGAATGGTATTGTAATGGACAATCTGACCTATGACAGGAAGGACCGTCTGTCCATCTTCCGTGAGAGTGACGCCGTTGCGTCCGCGTTTCAGAAGGATAATCCCCAGCTCGTCCTCCAGAGAACTAATCATGCGGTTTATACCGGAAGGAGAATAATCCAGTTCATTGGCAGCAGCCAGAATGCTGCCCAATTCTACAGATTTCAGAAATGCAGTGCATTTTAAAATATCCATAAAAGTAACTCCTTTGTTTTTGATAATTGATATTGTACTATACAGCAGGTGAAAAGTAAACGCATTGCGGACTTGAATCCTATTGGACAGGAGAGATATATTGTGCTGATTTGTAATCCCAACTGTGCGAAAACGGCGCTTTATTTTCATGAAACCCAAGGATATATTATAGATAACAGATTTGAAAATATTCGCGAATATAAATCGAAAACATCAGCAATACAAAAAATGCAGAGGAGAAAAAATGATGGAAAAAAGTAAGAAGAAATTAAATTCTACAGTTTTAATCTTAATCTCAGTTGTATTGGGATTGATTGCAGGTCTGGTATTTGGCGAGAAAGCAACTGTACTGCAGCCAATCGGCGATATATTTTTGAATCTAATCAAGATGCTGGTTATACCACTGGTCATGTGCAGTATCGCAACATCCGTTATGAACATGAAAGATATGAACCAGCTGGGACGCGTTGGTTCTATGATGCTTATTCTTTATATTGCTACGTCTGCCCTTGCAGCGGGAGTAGGTATTGTAACTGCAAAGGTTGCACATTTAGGCGCAGGGGTCAGCGTTGCTCCGGAGCCGCTTTCAAATGTGGAAGAAGCGCCCACAGTCCTGGCAGTGATAACGGGCATGGTGCCGAATAATATTATAGAATCTATGGCAAATTTTGATACGTTACCCTGTATCACATTTTCTATTTTATTTGGAATCGCGTGTGTCGTTTTGGGAGAAAAAGCAGAACCGGTCAAGAAGGTGATAGCAAGTGCAAATGAAGTCCTGATGGCTTTGATAGGGATTGTAGTCAAGGCAGCACCAATCGGGGTTTTTGCATTGCTTGCGAGCGGAATTGGAAAAAATGGAGCAGAAGTGCTCGCTACGCTGGGAACATTTGTAATCCTTTCGTATATAGGGGCAGTCATATTAATCGTTTTATATATTATCTTTGTGAAGTGTTTCAGCAATGTTTCGGTTAGAGATTTTCTGAAATATGGAAGTAAAGTATTTATTACCGCTTTTTCGACAAGGAGCAGCTCGGCGACTCTTCCTGTTACGATTAGCGTAACAACAAATGAATTACAGGCGGATTCTACAATCGCAAAATTTATGCTGCCAATCGGATGTACAATCAATATGAACGGAGCGGCTCTGGGAATGGGACTAAAAGCAATTCTGGCAGCTACTGTACTGGGAATGAATCTCACACTTCCGCAAATTGGAGTCGCGATTCTGATTTCAACGCTTGCCGGCGTGGGTATGCCAGGGGTTCCGAATGCAGGCATGGTATTTAATATCTTCTTGTTTACATCGCTGGGACTGCCGGCAGGAGGGCTTATTGGTCTTCTGGCTGCCGTAGAGAATCTGAATGATATGGTATTTACCGGTTTAAATTGTACTGGGGATGTTGTATGTACACTTATGGTTGATAAGAAAGAAAAGAAACGGCAGGCGAGACTTAACAATAATTCAGCAAAAAATTAAATATGCGGCAAAGGTGAAGTGACAAAGCTAAAATGGAGGAGGCAGAAGATTGAAATATAATTTTGATAAGCAGGAAAAACAACGGGGGACATGGTCGATTAAGTGGGACCAGTTCGAAGACCCCGATGTCCTTGGTATGGCAAATGCAGATATGGATTTTAGAGCGTCCGACTGTATCATCCGGGCTTTGGAAGAAACGGCAAAAAGAGGATATTTTAATTATCATATGAAACCGGATGCTTATTTTGAAGCAGTGACAGGATATTATAAACGCAGATTTGACTGGGAAGTAAAACGGGAATGGATGCTCAGTACTCCGGGAATTTGGGCGGCAACCAGGCTTTGTATTGAAACATATACGAAACCGGGGGATAGGATTATTGTGCAGTCACCTAGGTTTGGTCCTCTGGCAAGGATTGTGAAAAACGCAGGAAGACATCTGGTGTTGAATCCGATGACACTCAAAAATGGAAGATTTGAAATCGATTTTGAAGATTTCGAGAAAAAAATTCAGGAAGAGCAGCCTGCTCTGTATTTTATGGTCAATCTTCAAAATCCCACAGGACGGGTGTTTACCAGAGAAGAGGTGGAACGGCTGCAGAGAATATGCTATGAAAACCATGTTATGGTCATATCGGATGAAGTACACGCGAATTTGTTGTTTAAAGGCGTGGTTCATACTCCTGCACCGACTGTCTCACAGGAGGCTGCGGAGAATACTGTTTTATTGACAGCAGCAAGTAAGAGCTGGAATATTGTGGATTTGACATATTGTGTTATCATAGCGCCGGATACATATAAGAGAGAGAAACTTTTGGAAACATTAAATGGATACTCTTTCAATTTTGCTACAAATGCGTTTTCCATCGCAGGAACAACTGCCGCATTCAGTCCGGAAGGAGAAAAGTGGAATCAGGAAGCTGCATTATATATAGAAGAAAATGTAGATTACCTGATGGAGTATTTTGAAAAATACATTCCCGAGATTCGACCGATTCGACCGGAGGGGAGCTTTCTTGTATGGCTTGATTGTCGGGAGATGGGGATGGATTCGCAGGAGCTGTATGATTTCTTTTTGAAAAAAGCAAAGGTTGGACTTTCAGATGGAGCAGCGTATGGACCAGATGGAGTTGGATTTGAAAGGATTAATATCGGCTGTACGAAAGCGACACTGGAAACAGCGCTGCAGAGAATCAGGAAAGCAATGGAAGAGAGGAGAGGAAAGAATATCAAATCGCTTTAACCTGCTTGTTAAAAAATATAGAGAAGAGCCGTGGTATCTGCTGAATAAATGACCGAATATGCAGATGCCGCGGCTCTTCTCGTTTAATCTGTTCTTATCCACCCTATTACAAAAACGTACATGGTCAAAAGGAGAGGGGGAGTGTGTAAGCCCGATTATATTTATTTTGCTCTGCTACAGTGTGATGATTCCGAATGCGTTCATTACAGAACTTAAGAGGATAGCTACCAGGAAGATAGGAGCAATCCATTTTATCATCACGGTAAAGAGCTTTGTGTTCTTAAACTTCGCGCCGTCGGCAGTCGCTTCCTCGATGACAGCCTTAGGCTTGATGAAGAATCCCACGAAGATACAGGTAATCAGCGCAACGATGGGCATGAGTACACTGTTGCTTATGAAGTCCCATGCATCCAGGATGGACATACCGAGCGGCTGAATGAAATCCCATACTCCGAATCCGAGAGAGGAAGGAATCCCCATTGCTACTACATAGATAAAGACGATGATACAGGTCATTTTTCGTCCCCACTTAAACTTATCCATCAGGATAGAAACGATGGTCTCCATCAGGGAGATGGAAGAAGTCAGTGCCGCGAAGAACACCAGGAGGAAGAAGACGGTACCGATGGCTCCGCCGAGCTGCATACTGTTAAACACCTTCGGGAGAGTGACAAACATCAGCGACGGTCCCTGTCCCAGTTGTGCCGGGTCTCCGCCTGAGAAGATAAAGACAGAGGGCACAATCATCAATCCTGCGAAGAAGGCAAATCCGGTATCGAAGAATTCAATCTGCTTGACAGAGGACTCCAGGTTGGTTTCCTTTTTCATATAAGAACCGTAAGTAATCATGATTCCCATCGCCAGCGACATGGAGTAGAAGAGCTGTCCCATGGCGGCAAGCAATGTCTTGATGGAAAAATCGGACATATGCGGCAGAAGATAATACTTCAAACCTTCTGAGGCGCCATCGCGGGTGAGCACATAAATACAGATTCCGATGGTGAGCACGACGAGAATGGGCATCAGGAACTTGCTGACATTCTCAATTCCCTTCTCCACACCAAAAATAACGATAACTGCGGTAAATACAACAAACAAAAGGAACCAGGTAATAGGCTCTGATAATCCGCCCACGAAATCAGTAAAATACGTATCCCCGGCAGCGGCAGCGGTCTGCCCGGTGAGGGAAGCTGCAAAATATTTTATGACCCATCCTCCGATGACAGAATAATAGGGAAGGATAATGATGGGAACTATGGCAGCTAACACTCCGAGAAATCCGAAACGTTTATCCAGCTTTTTGAAGGCGCCGATGGCGCTCAAGCGGGTCTTCCTGCCGATGGCAATCTCTGCGGTCATGAGTGTGAAACCGAAGGTGACGGACAGGATGATATAGCAGATAAGAAAAGTACCTCCGCCGTATTGAGCTACAAGATAGGGGAAGCGCCAGAGATTTCCAAGTCCGACTGCGGAACCTGCCGCTGCGAGGACAAAGCCGACTCTTCCTGTAAAATTACTTCTGTCTTTCATATGATTTCCTCCTCTGAGTTTCCTGTGATTTTTAAAACTGCTTTTATACGGACATCAGTAGCGATATTATGACATGAACAGACATAAAATACAAGACTATTCCGCTAATTTAACCAATCCCTCCATAAAAAATACCGAGGATATATACTAAAACAGCGACCCCGCAGAATACATATTTTGTCATAGGCTCGAACCATTTGCCGAGAGTCCGGTTCCTTCCGGTCTGGACGGCATTTCTGGCAAAGCCCTTTTTGCAAATCCAGAACATGGTGATGCCTGCCAGCAGAGCGCCCAGAGGAATGACATAGATGGAAATTGTATCCATCCAGGGACTTAACAGATTGCCTTCCACAAAAACGCCGATGAGAATGGTTGTGATACCCACAATTAATATAGAAACAATGCGGGACATTCCGAAATGTCTCTGCAGCGCCTCTACAGGGCTTTCCAGCAGGTTCATAAGGGAAGTTACTCCCGCAAACAGAACCGCCAGGAAGAAGATGACAGCGAACAGGTGCCCGAAGGGGATACTCTGAATGACTGCCGGAATCGTGATGAATAAAAGTCCCGGACCGGAATTAGGCGCCATCCCGTAAGCAAAGACAGACGGGAGGATGACCAGCCCGGCGAGGAGAGCGGCAAGGGTGTCAAAGAGCGACACGTATTTCGCGCTGCTCACAATATCTACATCATATTTCAAATAACTTCCATATACGACGGTGCCGCTGCCGGCCAGCGACAGGGAGAAAAACGCCTGCCCCATGGCATAGACCCAGGTCTGAGGATTTGCCATGGCGGACCAGTCCGGTTTAAAGAGATACGTGTATCCCGGACCGGAGCCGGGAAGGGTCGCCACCCGGATGGCAAGAAAAAGAAACAGCACGAAAAACGCCGGCATCATGACTTTATTCACCTTCTCGATGCCTCTGGATATCCCGAAAGACATGCAGACAAGGACGAGGATGAGTCCCAGTACATGCCAGAAAATGCTCCCGAAATTCTGGGAGAGTTCTGTAAATGCCGCGGCCGGGTCCTGACCGCTCACAATCTTCCCTGTGATGGAGTCAAAAAGATATTTCAAAATCCAGCCGATGATGACGCTGTAGCCGATGGCGATTCCCAGGGAACCGATGACGGGAATCAGACCGATAAAAGTACCGAGCTTGGAGCCGCGCTGTTCAAATGCCTTCTTAAATGCTCCCAGGGGACCGGACTGCATGGCGCGCCCGAATGCCATCTCCCCAATCACACCGGTAAAGCCGATGAGAAGAACGAAGATGATATAAGGAATCAAAAAGGCGGAGCCGCCAAATTCACCTACACGGTAGGGGAAAAGCCAGATGTTTGCCATTCCCACGGAACTTCCGATACAGGCAATGATAAATCCCCATTTATTTCGGAACTTGTCATTGGAATCTGTCTGTTGTATACTTTTCATAATCAATACTCTCTTTCCTGTAATAATGAACGGATTTATGTTCTCAGGAAAGAAGCAGCAGGCTGCCTTCCCTGAAAACAGTGCATGCCGCATGGAAAACAGAATCGCCTCCCCGGCAGCACTTGCATTATTATATCATACTTCAAGATAAATTTATAGCAGAAAAATCTGTTGACAAAGAATAGCTGATGTGGTAAGGTAAATACTGCGTGAAGCAAAAAACAAAGTAGAGTATCCACTCTCACCATAGCACGATTGGGTGACTATTGGTCTGATATTGAACAAAGTCTTTTCTGAAGTTTTCTATGAGCAGCTTATTTGTCAGTGGGACGGAGGAAGATTCTTTTGCTGAGAGTCGGGTGGATATTGTATTCACTCGTTTTTTTGTGTTTTCGCACAGAACCTGAAGGAAATTTCATTAGACGGAGGTATACGACAATTAGCGATTTAATGATTAACGAACAGATCAGAGACAAAGAGGTGCGCCTGATCAGTGAGGACGGGGAACAGTTAGGAATCATGTCATCCAGGGAAGCTTTGAAACGTGCGATGGAAGCGGAGCTGGATTTAGTAAAGATTGCACCTGGGGCTAAACCGCCGGTCTGCAAGATTATCGACTACGGCAAGTATAAGTATGAGCAGACACGGAAGGAAAAAGAGGCCAAGAAGAAACAGAAGACTGTTGAGATTAAAGAAGTGCGTTTATCACCGAATATTGAAACAAATGACCTGAACACGAAAGTGAACAATGCCAAGAAGTTCATCACAAAGGGCAATAAAGTCAAGGTCACATTGCGTTTCCGAGGCAGGGAGATGGCGCATGTACAGCAGAGCAAACATATTCTGGATGATTTTGCCGAGTTGCTCGCGGATATCGCGGTGATTGAGAAACCGGCAAAACTCGAAGGAAGAAACATGAGCATGGTTTTAACGGAAAAGCGTTAAAAAATATATGTTCCGAGGGATGGAATATCCGACAGGGCATCACAATCAAAGGAGGAGAACATCATGCCAAAAATCAAAACAAATAGAGCGGCAGCAAAACGTTTCACAAAGACAGGGACAGGAAAACTGAAAAGAAATAAAGCTTACAAGAGCCATATCTTAACAAAGAAAACGACGAAGAGAAAAAGAAATCTCAGACAGTCAACGATTACAGATGCAACAAACGTAAAGAACATGAAGAAAGTTCTGCCGTATCTGTAGGAATGGTTTATCCGTGTGATGTCATTTAGGCATACATGGGGACGTCGTGCCGGACGTATGAAAAATGGATTCGGATTTTATAAGGAGGATTAAGAAATGGCAAGAGTTAAAGGCGGAATGAACGCAAAGAAAAAACATAACAGAACATTAAAACTGGCAAAAGGATACAGAGGAGCACGTTCCAAACAGTACAGAGTGGCAAAACAGTCTGTCATGAGAGCTCTCACATCCGCATATGCAGGAAGAAAACAGCGCAAACGTCAGATGAGACAGCTGTGGATTGCGCGTATCAACGCGGCAGCAAGAATGAACGGACTGTCCTACAGCAAGTTCATGCACGGGCTGAAGTTAGCAGAGGTGGACATCAACAGAAAGATGCTCGCAGAGCTTGCAGTTAGCGATAAGGAAGGTTTTGCAGCACTTGCAGATATCGCAAAAGAGAAGATTGCGTAAGTATTTGCAGAGAAGTGTTATATAAGTTATAGATTTGCATGTCAAAATCTAATCGTATACTTGTATACTGAAATATAACTGGATATGAAGTGCAGAGATTTGCTGTCGTTATAAAGCTGGTCTCTGCATTTTTTATATCACAGACAAGGCATGTGGAGTGCCCTAAATTCTACCATAAGTTGGGGTGCGGAATTTACTTTTTCGTTTTAAGACGTGAAAAAATGCTGACTTGAAAAAGTAAATTCCAGTGCAGGACTAAATTCCACACCCTCTTTAAA
>UQKK01000029.1 GCA_900541505.1 uncultured Ruminococcus sp. | reverse complement strand
TTATTGCGAGCCTTAGTGGAACTAATACCTGACCACTTAGCGAATGCAAGCTGAAAGCGTAGCATGAGGTTAGTGGACATGGTATAATGTCGGCAGACAGAAAGAAAGGCAGGTATTTATTTATGTGGGCTTACAATGAAACATTTTATCAGATATATCCGATTGGATTTTGCGGCGCTCCCGTGCACAATGACGGAGTCTTAGTACCCCGCATCCGCAAAGTCGGGAAATGGGGCAATTATTTTGAAGAACTGGGCATCGGCTCCATCATCCTCAATCCCATTTTTGAGTCCGATAACCACGGCTATGACACGAGAGATTTCAAAAAGATAGACTGTCGTCTCGGCACCAACGAGGATTTTAAAGAAGTGTGCCAAACCCTCCACGAACATCACGTGAAGATTATGCTGGACGGGGTATTTAACCATGTGGGCAGGGGATTCTGGGCATTTCAGGATGTCCGGGAAAAGAAGTGGGATTCCCCATACAAGGACTGGTTCCATATCAGCTTCGATGGAAACAGCAGCTATGACGACGGTTTCTGGTATGAGGGATGGGAAGGACATTTTGAGCTGGTGAAGCTGAACTTACAGAATCCGGCAGTGACCGATTACCTTCTGGAATGTGTCCGCTTCTGGATTGAAACTTTTGATATCGACGGGCTGCGCCTGGATGTGGCGTACAGCTTAGACCACAATTTTATGCGGCGGCTGCGCGGCTTCTGCGAGGAAATCAAGCCCGGGTTCGCCCTCATCGGTGAAGTCCTGTTCGGGGACTACAACCTGATTGTCAATGATGAGATGCTCCACAGCTGCACCAACTACGAGTGCTACAAGGGGATTTATTCCAGTCTCAACAGTATGAACCTGTTCGAGATTGCGCACTCTTTAAACCGCCAGTATGGAAAGGAGCAGTGGTGCCTCTACCGTGGGAAGCATCTCATGAGCTTTGTGGATAATCACGATGTCACCCGCATCGCCAGCATACTGACGAACAAAGAGCATCTGCCGCTCGCCTACGGCATTCTCTTCGGCATGCCGGGTATCCCCTGCATCTACTACGGAAGTGAGTGGGGCGAGGAAGGTGTGAAAGCTCCGAATAATGACTACGCTCTGCGCCCGTGCTTTGAAGAGCCAAAGCCGAACGAATTGACAGAGTTTATCCGCACTTTGATTGCCGCGCGGCACGGAAGCGAGGCGCTCTGTACCGGAGGATACGAGAATATCGTCATCACAAACCATCAGCTCATCTTTGAGAGAAAAAGCGATACGCAGAGAGTCCTGATTGCGGTCAATGCTTCCGGGGAAAGTTACACTGCACAGGACGGACGCCTTGCCGGAACTTGCGTGGACATGCTTGATAAAGATAAAACAGAACAGACACTGACAGGACAGCTTGAGATGCCGCCCTACAGTGTCCGGTATTTGAGGTTTTAATTCTCTTTTAAGTTTTTCAACTTCTTTTACCCTTTCTTTACAAGAGCCTGTATGCCCTTGTAAAGAAAGGGTATGCATCTGCTATTTCACAGCGCTCTCCCAGCGGCTTCTGCCGCTTGAGAGGGCTTCTTCTTTCCCGGGGACTTTCAAAATTCCGCTCACTCCCGGAGGCAGGGTCACCTCCACGGCGATTTTCCCGCCTTTGTTCTCCCATGCTACGGAAATTTCTCCGTACGGTGAAGCATAATTTCCTTCTGCCCACTCTAAACCACAGGTAAAATCAGGACAAATCTCCACTTCTTCGTACCCCGGTTTCTTTGCCTGAAGTCCTAAAATCTTGCGGTACATAAAGTCTCCCACGCATCCGTACGCAAAATGGTTGTAAGACACATTGGTTCTGGTCCCGTCCGGCATGATAGCTTTCCAGGACTCCCAGATGGTGGTAGCGCCCATTTTCAATTCATAGAGCCAGGAAGGACACTTTTCCTGGAACAAAATCTTCCAGGCGAGTTCTGCCTCCGCGTTCTCCCACAAGGTATCGAGCAAAAATGAAATAGAAGAAAATCCGGTGTCCAGGCAGTTTCCGTTCTTTTGGATAAGCTCTTTTAAATGCTCCATGCCGGCTTTTTGCTTCTCCTGCGGAAAAAGCTCCATCTTCAACGCCAACACATAGAGACCCTGCAGCTCCAGCGGCAGCCTGCCCTGTGCATCGATATACTCGCCGGCATAGGCGCTGCGGATTTTTTTGTTTAACTCCGCATAGTATTTTGCTTTCTCCTTTTCACCGAGAATCTCGCATATCTCGCTCATCAATCGGCTTGTATAGGCAAACATGGCAGGCGCTACGTATTCTTTTGTCTTTAGCGCACCTTCTATTGGGTTCCCATTACCGGACTCTGCCGAACTCGGATACAGCCAGTCCCCGAAATGAAACTCCGTGTTCCACAGATATTTCTGGCGTTCTAATTCCTCCGGCGTATATTCCTCCACTGGTTTGATAAAAGAAGTGGCAGCCTGATGCTCCACATACTGCATCCATTTCAGAATCATGGAGAAATTATCTCGCAGGATTTTCTTATTCCCATATTTCCAGTATAGTACATAGGGAATAATGATGCAGGCATCCCCCCATGCCGCTGAGCAGACATGTCTCGACTCTGAATTGCGTACAATCCTGTCGCTGTCCGCACTTGGAATCAGATTAGGTATCTGCCCGTCTTCCAGCTGTTCCAAACGCATATTATACAGCCATTTCTCCAGAAAACTGTACATATCCATATTAAAACATGCCGTAGGCGTATAAATCTGCATATCCCCTGTCCATCCCGCCCGCTCTCTCTGCGGACAGTCTGTAGGAATGGAGAGCATATTCCCTTCCTGACTGCGGTAAATATTCTCCTGGAGCTGATTCAGCCGGGCATCGGAGCAGGCAAACTCCCCTGCCCTGTCCAAATTGGTCGCCATCACCTGCACCGTCACATCCAGAAGCTGTTCTTTACGGATGCCTTCCACTTTTACATAGCGAAATCCGTGGAAGGTAAAGCAGGGCTGCCATTCTACTTCTCCCGCGTGGGCGCATACATAGACGTCCGTCTGGTTTTTATTCTGCCCCATAATATTCATGAGGAAATTGCCTTCTTTATCCAGTTCTTCACTGTGAACCATTTTAAGCACAGTATCTTCTTTTCCCATAAAACGGACTTTGAGGACTCCGGCAATATTTTCTCCCACATCCACCACCAGTTCCCCGGCGGGCGTGATAAAGATACGTTCCGGCGCTTTGCTGCGGACGATACGCACCGGCTCAGCCATGGCGGGCTTTAACACTTTCGTGGGATATTCTTTCTCTTCCGCAGGCTCCCACTGTCCATCCTCATATCCTGCGTACTCCCATGCCGAATCCAGATAATCCTGCCGGTATCGCTCACCGACTATCAAATCCGCATACTCCAGCTCGCTTTCATGCCAACGAAAGGAATGGTCTGTTCCCCAGGACTCTCTTGTCCCGTCCTCGTAAAAGATTTCCGCCTGCATGATAAAGGCGTTGGTCTCCCCGTACTGATTGCCCACTCCCGGAAGCCCTATCTTCCCGGTGAACCACCCGTCCGCCAGGGTCACCCCTACGGCATGTTCTCCCTTGGTGAGATATGCTGTCACATCATACTGCTGGACTTCTATAAACTTTTTGTATGTGGTATATCCCGGCGCGAATAGCTCAGATATCGTATATCCATCCACATTCAGCCGGTAAATTCCTCTTGCGGACGCATAGAAATAGGCTTTTTTCACGCTCTTTCTGATGGCGAACTCTCTGCGCATACAGACTGCGGGATTTAAAAATTCTTCCGGATGTTCCCTGGATGTCACGATTCCCGCAAACATCTTCCACATCTCCATGCAGTCGTCCAAAGGTTTTCGCTCCTGCCCTGCCTCTATCCATTTCGCGTTCCAGGTATTGGCAGACATCCCAATGGTAAATTCTGCTTTTTCACTGACTGCATGTGCTCCTGTCCGGCTGAAACTCTGCACCTGCCAACTGTAATTTGTATGCGGCTGCAGCGTTTCCCCCTTATAGGGAATCCCGAATGTTTCCTTTGAATCTGCAGCAAAGCTCTCCCACACAAGCTTTTCCTCTTCATCCCAGACTCTGATGTTATACTGCTTTTGCTCTTCCCCTTCTGTATCAGATTTTAATTTCCAGGAAAATTCTATGTAGTTTGGTGAGATTCCGCGCGGATTCTTCACACCATTACACTTTAACGCATAAATTTTATACATGTTATTTCTCTCCTTTTCCCGGGGAACGATAACAGAAAGCGAGTATGAATCCGATTGCGCTCACCAGTGCAGGAAGCAGAGAACGCGTCAGCAAAATTCCTGTATATGCCATCTGTGTCTGTTCCATAGAATTTGCCACATATCCTGTCACCGCCAGGATTGCGCTGACTACCACGCTGGCAAACGCCTGTCCCACTTTAATGGCAAAGGAGTTCATGGAGAATACCACTCCATCGACTCTTTTCCCTTTTTCTCTGGCAATGCTCTCTCCCACTTCTGTCAGCAATGTAGTAATCGTTACCATCAAGATTCCTGTACACAATCCGGTCACCGCAAAGAGCACCATCAATATCGGAAAACTTCCTCTGCCCATCACAAAGACAATGACTCCCACAACAACTCCTGCGCCGAAGGCAGCCATTGTCAGGCTCTTAGCAGAAAACTTTTTCATCAGCATTGGCGCCGCCACGGAGGTAATAAGTCCTGCTCCCATTGCTACCATCATATAGACCGGAATCAAGTTCGGAAGCTGCAGATAGTACGTCATGTAAAAAGCACCGGAAACGCTGGGAAGAAGCATTCCCATAGCAGCAAACAGCATCATGAGCAGAACCATGACCAGGTGAGGGTTCATCGCTTCCAAAAACTGCTTGAAAATACTCCCCTGCGTTTTTTGTTCTTCTTTCTCATATACAACTTCTTTTGTGGAGGCGAATGTAATCCATGCGCAGATTACCGCAAATACACCCAGCACCGCCATAAATTTCGGATAACCGGAACGAAGGTTTTCTGTAGCTGTCCCTCCGCCCAGAGCGTAAATAGCCGGCATAGCCGCCGCTGAAGCGATAAGCATGGCAAGCGTTGTGCAGGTTCTTGCCGATGCAATCAGTTTATTGCGGATATGCATACTGGAAGACAAAGATGGAACCATCCCCCACAGCGGTACATCATATGCTGTGAACAGCATACCGGTTATCGTATATGTCACAGCCGCATACGCGACTTTTGCCCCTGTACTCCAGTCCGGAGTCAGGAAGCACAGAAAAGAAAAGATTGCCAGCGGAACGGGAACCAATAATACATAAGGTCTGTATTTTCCCCATTTTGTTCGCTTTGTCCTGTCCGCAATGGCGCCCATCATAGGGTCATTGATAGCATCCCACACCTTTGTCAAAAACAGGATTGCGCCTGCTGCCGCAGCACTGATTCCAAATACGTCTGTGTAAAAGATAAGCAGATATGAGCCAATTACGCCCAGCGCAAGGTCCTTGCCCATACTTCCCAGACCATATCCGATGATATTTCGGTTTTTCATTTTTTCCATTAGATTGTTCCTCCTTCTCTTTATCCCTTTTACACATGATAATAGAAAAGGCAGGGCATTACATTGTACTGAGTTATCCTGCTGACTTGTATTTTTTTACTCTCCTGCAAAAAAGTATGCTATACTTTATTAAAATAAAAGTACAGGAGCACCAAAGTGGTTAATAAAACAATCGAGAGATATGTAGAAGAACAAAAGACAAAAACGTCGGGACATCTGCTGGCAAACGAGATTTCCCACCAGTCTGCCACATTGTCTAAAATCCGGCTTGACCAGCTTCCCGTAGATGGACATCTGGCAATCATCCTGCATCCGGTATCTGCCAACTATAAGGAAGGCGCTACGCTGCACTCCCATGATTTCTTTGAAATCATCTACGCATATAAGAATACCGCCACGCAGCACCTTGAGCACAACACTTTAACACTGGAGGAAGGCTCTGTCTGCCTTATGAACACCAACTATAAGCACGGTATCTCCATTCCCTCCCAGGATTCGGTGGTCTTTAATATCCTTGTGTCTAAACAGGTGCTCAACACCTCCTTTTTGAACCTGATTTCGGAAAATGATTTGTTTAACAGTTTTTTCATCAATTCTTTATTTTCCGTATCGGAAGAAGGGGAATATGTCTACTTCCGCCCCAATCCGGACAGCAATCTGGAACTGCTCATGCAGTCCCTGATTGAAGAATATATTTTACAGAAACCCTGCTATCAGGCTGCCATGCAGTCCTATCTTTCACTGATATTTACAGATTTGCTGCGCAACCATATTTATGTTTCACAGAAAAAGGAGAAGTCTGAGGTAGACTTCTCCGCAATCTTAGCATATATAACAGCAAATTTATCCGACATCACACTTCAGGAGCTTGCAGCACATTTTCACTATACCCCGGCATATCTGTCGAAGATACTGAAAAAATATCTCGGGCATACGTTCTCCGAGCTGCTCAATGAGCTGAAGCTTAATAGGGCGGCAGACTGCCTGCGCAACTCCACGATGCGCATCGATGCCATCACAGAGCTGCTGGGATATTATGACCGCAGTTATTTTAACCGTGTCTTCCGTAAGCATTACGGCTGTTCGCCCTCGGAGTTCCGCGACAAATCGCAAAAGTAAGGCGCTGCCGCTGCCGAGCAACCACTTTGTTTTGCCGTCCGGCAGCTCATCCTTTCGGCTGCCCGGGCAGGCGCTCTACCAGCTTTTCTAACAGGTCGCTCCTCCTTTTAAATGTTTCTGCGCGGCGATGTTTTCTGCTTTTCTCTGGAGCAGACCGCTGTCCAAAAGCTGTTCCTGCACATTTTCAAATCCCAGTCTCGCTACGGTATCCGCGAAACGTTCCCCTGTGACACCCTGCTCACGGAAGAGAAGGATTGCTTTTTCTACGATATCCAGCACTTCTTCTTTGTCTGTGAACACTTTGTCCAGGTATCTGCCCTGGGCTACTTTCTTGCCCCAGCGTCCGCCGATGTAAATGCGGTATCCTGTGATGGAATCTTCTACTGCCTTAAACGGACATTTTCCTACGCAGCGTCCGCAGTGGTTACATGCGTTTTCATCGATGGAAATTTTGCCGTCTTCCATTTTTGCCACCTGAATCGGACAGACATTCTCCACCTGACAAACTTTGCATCCGCGGCATTTCTCCAGACTAATCTGCGGTATCTTCTGTCCGATGATGCCCAAATCGTTCAAATCCGGTTTCACACAGTTATTCGGACATCCACCCACTGCAATCTTAAATTTGTGCGGCAGTTTCACCGCATTGTATCCGTGGTAGAACCTCTCATGGATTTCCTCGGACAGGGCAAAGGTGTCAATCAGACCATACTGACAGGTTGTTCCTTTACAAGACACGACCGGGCGCACCTTCGAGCCGGTTCCTCCGGTCTCCAGCCCCGCCTGCATGAGATACTCTCGCAGAGGTTCGATATTTTCAAAGGGCACACCCTGAATCTCCATGGTCAGACGGGAGGTCATGGTCACTTCCCCGCTTCCGAACTGTTCCGCCGCTTCCGCAATCACCCTCGCTTCTTCCGCTGTAATCTTTCCGTTTCTGGTGATGACACGTCCGTTGAATCTGTCCGGCGTCCTCTTATCATGAAGGAATCCCAGTGCCTTCACTCTTGTGATTTCTTCCGCGGAAACCTGTTCTCCTGTGCTCACTGCTTTTACATCATTGAAGAACGCAGCGCCCTCCAATACGACCGTATTTTTATATCCGTAATGGCGCAGCCGCTGCTGCAGGAAATACCCGCGCTTTCCTTTTGCACAGACGAGAAGCAGCTTTTCCTCCTTGTCAAGTCCTTCAATCTCTCCCTTGACTTCCGCCAAGTTGACATAAACTGCCCCGCGGATGGAAGGAGCCAGACCGACATCCACAACTTTGTATCCTTCTGCCTTTCCTTCCAGGTATTCCGTCGGAGTCATGCTCACCAGAGTTCCCTCCAGCTTATTCATCAGCACGTAGACCGCCTGCACGAAAGGATGGATTGCTGTGGAAAACGGTGGTGCATACGCATAATCCGCGTTTTCAAAATCTTCCAGCACAGCGCCCATATTCAGACCTGTCACGGCGATATCTACCATTTTATCCACGGCTCCGGTTCCCAGAACCTGGATTCCCAACAACTTATGTGTCGCTTTATCCGCAATCAGCTTCGTAATAAAGAAGGAAGCGTCCGGATAATAATGCGCCTTGTCATCCGTCGCTACCAGAGCGGTGATGACATCATATCCTGCCGCTTTCGCCTGCGCCTCGGTAAGTCCGGTCCGTCCGCAGTTCAGATTCGGAAGCTTGACAACGCCTGTACCTAACACTCCCGGATATGCCTTCTTCTCTCCCGCAAGAATCTGCGCCAGGGTGCGTCCCTCCATATTTGCGGAGGACCCCATGGGCGACCACTGAGAAGCTTTTGTCAGGCGGTTTGTGACCATGGCGCAGTCGCCCACCGCATAAATATCCTCTACACTTGTTTTTAAAGATTCGTCTACCTTGATGGTTCCCTTGAACATCTCAATCCCTGTATCGTTCAGGAAATCGGTATTGGGGCGGATACCCGCCGCCATCACTACCATGTCACAGGCGAAGGTTCCGGCAGAAGTGCGGATTGCGCTCACAGCACCGTCCCCTGTGATTTCTTCTCCTTTTGTTCCCGTGACAACACGGATGCCCTCTCTCAAAAGATGTTTCTTGATATAGAGCGCAATTTCTGAATCCACAATATTCGGCAGAAGCTGGTCCGCGAAATCAATAACTGTAACACCTACCCCTTTTGCCTTTAAGTTCTCTGCTACTTCCAGCCCGATAAATCCGGCGCCGATGACAACCGCTTTCTTTACATTTTTCTCCTCCACATATGCCCGCATGGAGACCGCATCGTCGGGTGTACGCATTTTAAACACACCCGGAAGCTCCGCACCCGGAATCGGGAGGACTGCCGGAGACGCACCGACAGCAAGCACCAGCTTGTCATATGTATAATCCGCAGTCTGCCCGGTCTTCACATCCTTCACTGTGACACATTTTTCCGCCGCATTGACTGCCACAGCTTCCTTTCCTGTCTCCACAGACACGCCGGTCAATCCGGCATATTTCTGCGGGGTGTTCACAATCAATTCCTCCCGGCTCTCAATCATACCGCCCACGTAATAGGGCAGCCCGCAGCCCGCGTAGGAAATATCCTCGTCCTTTGTGAGTACCAGCACCTCCATGCCGGGGTCTTCCCTTTTCAACTTTGCCGCGGTCTTTGTCCCCGCCGCAACGCCTCCGATAATCAGAACTTTCATTCGCTTGTCCTTCCTTTCTCTGTTCTGTGACAGCAGTGCTTTACATTGGCACATTCCGGCTTAAACTGCGTACACACGATGACATCCCCGCCTCCAATGGCAATCTTTTTCCCGTTTACAAGCGCATCTGCCATCTTCCTTCTCGCTTCTTCATAAATCCTCGTCACCGTAGGTCTGGAAATATCCATCTTCTCAGCACATTGCTGCTGGGTCAGATGTTCATAGTCCAGAAGACGTATAGCTTCGTACTCATCAAATCCAAGCCACACCGTCTCCACCGCGCCGCCCCTGACAGGCAGAAATTCCGTCACTTTCGGTTTCGAGCAGATACACCTGCATTTCTGCGGTCTTGCCATCTCATGCCCCCCAATCTGTCGCTATTTTCAGTTTCTATTTTTAGTATAGCACTTTATGAACATATGTCAATAACTAAAAAATATCCGTTTAAGGTAAACCTTCCGCTATATGCCAAATTCCTTGTAAAGATTCTTCTTATACTCCGGGTCCTTCATCGCCCGCTCAATATCCGCTATGCGGTTTTGCTGAATCAGAGTGTGATAGAGCCGTTCCGTTTGTAAGCGTCCCTCGGCAAGACCAGATTTACGGCCCTCGGCAAGACCCAATTTACGCCCCTCCTCCAAGCCCTCTTCCCGTGCTTTTTCCTTCTCTATTATCTTTTCTTCCCACTCCTGCATATACTTCACTCCAATCTCCTCACTGGATTTGATTTGACGGATACGTTCCTGCATGTCATGGATTTTATCGCTTTTACACTGAAGGCTTACTTTCTCGGTAGTATGCTCCATATAATTCAGCAGTTCCACCAGTTCCTCGCTGACTCCGGTCTTGTCTTTCCCATGAGTGTTCAGAAAAATTCGTATTGCCCCGTCCTTCAAACGCATACCTGGAAATTCCTGACACATCTCTTCATAAGTATAGCGATACCGTCCTTTCCCAAACAAATCGAAGGACGTTATCAAGATGATGTACACCTGGTTCAGCTTGTTAAAATTGACTTCGCCGGGCGGCAGTAGCTTGGAATCTATCATCGCCTGGTAATACCGGCTGCGCTTTGGGAGGTTGTTGGTGTTCTCTTTCTGCACCTCGGTATCGTATACCGTGTCCTCCGTGTCCCACGCCCAGACATCCAGTTTAATGAAACGGCTTAGCGGTGTAGTTCGCTGCTCCTTCTCTGGCTGGGGCAGATGCTTTAAAGCAATCTCTTTCCCCAAAATGATTTCCAGGATGCTGCGCATGATGACCGGGTCTTCCGTAGCCTCCGCAAATAGGAATCGGTCCATCAGATTCAAATCTTTCAGTGGTTTCAATGTTCTTTTCGTTTCTTCCATATTCACTTTTCTCCTTTCATTATAGGGAAAAATGCAGGAAAAGACAACACTTCTCCCTATAGCTTTTGTACGTCTTTGTGCGGTGTCCTCACTAAAAATTGGGACTTGTTTAAGGGATACATTTCGGAATTTTTTTGATTTGCATATCAGAACAGACCTCTGCTTCTATATCGAGACTTAGCTGGTCTGTTTACAATAAGATAATTCATAAGAAATTCCGGATTCGGGAAACAGAGTCCCGAATTAGATGATAAAGAGATTCTACCACAAGCCTTCTGCCTGTGCAATGATAATATTTTATGACAAACAAAAATTATTTTTATTTTTTTCTACTTTTTTAAAACCTCCCGCCTCTTTTTTACGTCTAGTAAGCAAAAGAAAGGAGAAACCAGTGAAAAACAGAGAGCTTAAATTATTTATCCGGGAATACGCGGCACACAAACAGCTGAATCCCACAGCCGCAAAAGCGCTTTTACAGAAAATCCTGGAGATTCTTTCCTCTGCTTCCACACAATCTTCCCCGGAAGCAGAGCGCACCACAGAAATCAGAAATGCAGAAATCACAAAAAAAGAGAAAGAGAAAACGGAGGAATAAGAAAATGAAAAAATTAAAATTTTTGGCAGCAGCCTTATTGATGGGAGCAGCAGCGATGGCGTTAGCGGGCTGCGGAAAGAAAACCGAAGTTGAAATGACCGATTATCTGATTATCTCGTTCAGCGGAGTGGAGGGAGAAGGGAGTGCCAAAGTGAGTTTCGACGACATTTCCATGGAGCAGGATATCTTCTCTGCAATTGCAGAAGAAAAGGACCTCGACTCGCTCGAAGACGTAAAAGACGAGGTAGAGGGTCTGAAAAATCTGCCTGACTTTGAAGACTCCATTATCTGCAAGTTAAATAAGGAAGCCGGGCTGGAAAACGGGGATAAAGTGACAGTCTCCATATCTTATGACAAATCTCTTGCCAAAGAATGTCAGTTAAAGATTACAGGGGACACGAAAAAAACGTTTAAAGTGGATGGCCTGAAAGAGCGGAAAGAAGTGGATGCTTTTGACAGCAAGTATTTTAATCAGGAAGAAGGGATAGACCTCTCCTTCTCCGGCATTTCCCCCTTTGGCCACCTGAGCATAGAAAATCATGTGGACGAAAGCAATCCGCTTTCCCATGTACACTATAAAGCGAGCAAAGAAGAAGACATTAAAAAGGGCGACACCATCACCATCACTGCCAGCCTGCCGGAAACATTTGCCGAGGAAGGATGGGTTTTAAAGGAAAGCTCTGTTACCATCACCGCAGAAAATTTAAGAAGCTATATCTCTGAACTGAAACCGGGCATGTGGGAACAGATAGAACCTTACTGTGACGCTGAGATTACCGATGAACTGAACGATGTTTTCTATATTATGGACGGAAGCGAGCTGTACCGTTTTACCGAAAATGAGGTGATTTCTTTTGAAGGAGTAGTCTATGGACCGGATGCATATCTTGCCACGAATCATCTGGATAAAGACATGAACAGCTACAACATCCTCATCGTCCCCTATTCCATCCACGCTGTCCTTGAGGATGATATCCGCCTCGGAGAAAATACGACAGCCACGGGATACATCATCGTCCGTAATCTTGTGGATGCGGGAAACGGTGATGTAGACCTGGATTCCATCAAGGTCGGACTGCCGGACTTTTCTTATACCACGATAGAACAGGCAGACAGCGACGTACTGGACGATTTCAGAGTAAATTATGACCTCGTATCCATTCCCTTACAGTAGATACTGCTTTTTTATACGAGGTTTGATATAATGAAAAAAATAGATAGCAGGTGGAAAAGATTATGAAATGTTTTAATTGTGGAAATATACTTTCTGACGATGCGAAATTCTGTTCCCGGTGCGGGGAGGAGCAGGGTTTTTCCAAAGAATTGACAGACCGCGCCATGAGCGGGGATGAGAGCGCGCTCACAGAATTGTACCGGCGCACTTACCCGTCTGTGTATAAGACCGTATCTGTCCTCATAAAAAATGAAGATGTGGTGCTGGATATCCTGCAGGATTCTTATGTCAGGGCGTTCCAGAATTTAGGACAGCTCAAGGAGCCGGACAAGTTCCGGGCATGGGTCAAACGGATTGCCCACAACCGGGCGATTGACTATTTAAGAAAAGCAAAACCTGTCATGTTCTCCCAGATGTCCCTGGAAGCGGACGAGACAGTGGAATTTGCTGATGACCGCACAGACAACCTGCCGGAAGCGGTCATAGACCAGAAAGAGACTGCCCGTCTCATGGCTGAGATTCTGGACAGCTTAAGTCCGGATCAGAGGGTTGTTATCGCCATGTATTATTATGAGCAGCACAGTGTGAAACACATCGCTGACATGCTGGGTGTCAGTGAGAACACCGTCAAGTCACGACTGGTCTACGCACGGAAAAATATTGAGACAGCAGTGAAGGCTCTGGAAAAGAAAGGCACCAAGCTCTACGGTCTTTCTCCCATTCCTTTCCTTCTGCTCCTTTTCAGAAATTGGGATGTACAGGCAAAGGTACTTCCCCAATCGAATATTTTATCTGTTGTTCTGGAAGAGTGCCGCTCCCTGTGGGATGCCGCTGCAACCGGAACTGCAGGCACAACCGGAACGACAGGCGCAGCAGGAACCACAGCCACAACCGGGACGGCGGGAGCTGCCGGAACTGCAGGCACAACCGGGACGGCGGGAGCTGCTGGAGCCGCCGGAGCCGCAGCAACCAAGGGATTTGCAGTCAAACTTTTAGCGGGCATTTTAAGTGTCGGTATCCTGGGCGGCGCTGCAGTGGGGGCTGTCATCTACAATACCGTCATAAAACCGGATACCGCTCCGGCTGCGCAGGTGTCAGAAGAAACGCCCCCGGAAGCAGATACCATAGAGGATAGAGTCTCCGCATATGAAGCTGCTGCCGAAAAAGTAGATTTCAATATAAGACAGGAGCCATCCGAGCCCGTCATTGACCCGTTTATTGAATGTTTTGAGGGCTCTGATATCCCCCTGCCGGATACCTTTTTTGATATTCCGGCACACAATGAGATGGATAACTGGCCCACAGAGGCACTCTTTGTATTCTGCGGACCGCCTGACCCCAAAGACCTGGAGGGCGGCGTGGAGGTGACTCCGCCGCCGTCCACCACGCCTGTAGATGCCATGGAATGTATCGAACAGCTCAATGAGTATCTGACAGGGAGAGGTTACGGCAGAGAACCTTCTTTCATAAATAAGATAAATGGCGGAACGGAGTTCATCTGGTACAAGCAGGATTATACGGTAGACATCCTGATGCTGGCGGAAGATAATTTCATCTTTACCGCAAAGAAGGGCTCCGGTTTCATGCCGGAAACGCTGGAAGGACCCTGGTCGGGAACCGAGGAGGCACAGGACGGTTATTACAGGATAGAGCTGAATTTCCGCAGCGGCGGTCAGGTAGAATATCTCATTGGACCGGCGGGAAGCGAGTACATGGTCCACTCGATTGGCACCTGGTCTGTAGACAAGGATACGCTGCACATGGAATTTGAGAAAAATGAACTAAACGGAGAAGCTATGGATTTGGACTGTACGCTCCGCTACAAGGCAGTAGATGGCACTCTGGAACTGGAATACCGCTCCGGAGATTACCTGAACATTTTCCAGAAAGAAAATGACATACGCTACTTTGAGCGCAGGACAACGGGTGAGACTTACTCCACTCTCCAGGAGATAGAGCCGGATGATGCCGCTTCTGCTGACGGCTTTTTCCTGACAGATGAGGATAAGAGATATATCCGCGAGCAGCTCTTTGTCCCCGAAAGTGCCGTCATCGAATTTGAAGTTGGCGAGCCCTATTTCTGGGAAGGCGTGGGGATGACCCTCGTTCCCGTGGCGCTTTATGAGAACGGTACCTGTGTCGCCGGAGCGGATGTAAATGTTGACACAAAAGAAGCGATGACATCCATCCTCACCTATCAGAATTAACCACCTAAAGACAAAAAAACGCCCGCCATATCTTCCATTATCCGGAAAATATGGCGGGTAAGAGATTGTACTCCCGCTGCTGTAAATTTGCTGCTCAACGGTCTATAGAGGCGGGACTCATCTTCTGTCTGATATATGTTTTACCACAAATCTTTATAAATCTGTATCACATCTTTTTTCCTCGGCACTCTCGGATTGGTGTCCGTACAGCCGTCAGCGAGCGCCGCCTCTGCCATACGGTCGATTGCGCCAAAGTACTCTTCTTCTGTGATGGTCCCCATCTGGGAAATGGAGAGTGGAATATCCATCTCTTTGAGCATGAACTGTACCCAGTTTACAAGAGAACGCACGGTCATAATCTCATTGTAGCTGCTCAATCCCAGAATCTGCGCGACTGTCGCATACCGCTTCACCGCCGGAAGATATTCCGTGCGGCTCTTGCTGTGCTTGTTGATATCACTGTTAAATTCGATGATATGAGGAACCAGCATAGCATTGGCACGTCCGTGCGGGATATGGAATGTGGCTCCCAACTGGTGTGCCATCCCGTGGTTCAGTCCCAAAGAAGCAGAATTGAACGCAAGCCCTGCCAGGCAGGATGCCGAGTGCATCTTCTGGCGCGCGTGAGTGTCGTTCCCGTCCAGGTAAGCCCGCAGCAGGAATACGCCGCAGATTTCAATCGCCTTCTCCGCCAGCGCGGTGGAGAAATCATTGCGGTTGATGCTGACACATGCTTCCAGCGCGTGGGTAAACACATCCATCCCCGTATCTGCCGTGACAGACGGGGGAACGCTCTTTACCAGCTCCGCATCCAGAATCGCTTCGTCAGGAGTCAGGGAGCGGTCCACCAGAGGATATTTCATCTGTGCCGCCGGTTCGGAAACCACAGCAAAGGATGTCACCTCGGAACCGGTACCGCTGGTCGTGGGAATGGCAATAAGCCCCACTTCCGCATAATGGTCCACCCTGAGAGCAAACTCCCGAATAGACTTGGAGGAATCGATGGCAGAGCCTCCGCCCACTGCTACAATGGCATCCGGTCTGTACTCCAGCATCTTCTTCACACCCTCGCTGATTTTTTCAATCGGCGGGTCCGGTACAACATCCTTAAAAATCTCAAATTCTTTATTTCCACGTTTCAGAGGTTCTGTGACCAGGTCAATCATACTGCTCTTCGCCACAAACGGGTCTGTGACAATGAGAACCTTCCTGTACGGTATCTCAGCAAGACGGTCCAGTGCCTGGTCGCCGAAAAATATTTTTGTCTTAATATCAAAGCTCTTCATAAGCGCCCTTCCTCTTATCAGGACAGATTCGCTCCATCCTCTATTTAGGACAGTTTTCTTCGCCCTTCACCGGGGAGATTCTCCTGCCCTCTATTCGGGATAGACACACTCTATCCCCAACTCTTCAAACATCTGAAGCCATCCCGCCTCAGGTTTTTCATCCGTAACGACAGTGGTGATATCTTCCATGGGGGCGATGGATGTGAACGCTATGTTGCCAAACTTACTGGAATCCACTGCCAGAATCTTTTCTTTGGCAGACTCCAGCATGGTCTTCTTATTGTTCGCATGCAGTTCATCGGAATCTGTCATCCCCGCGCTGATATCCAGCCCTTTACAGGAAATGATAGTCTTATCCACATGATAGGAGCGGAGCATCTTATCCGTCTGGGGACCTACCAGGGCAAAGGAGCCTTCTCTGGAGACTCCTCCGGTGGAGAGCACGCTCCACTCAGGCACGTCAAACAATTCTATGATAATCTCAATAGAATTTGTAATAACGGTCAGATTCTTCCTCTCTTTTTCCTTTAAAAGCTTAGCGATATACACAGCGGTGGTACTGGCATCCAGCATGATGCTGTCCCCGTCCTTCACAAGTTTCTCAACCAGTTCCGCAATCCGCTGTTTACCAATCACATTGCGGTTTTTTCTGATGTTGAAAGGCAAATCGAGATTTACATTCTCATTGATAACTGCCCCGCCGTAGCTCTTGATGGCATATCCGTCATTGACCAGTTTTTCTAAGTCCCTGCGAATCGTCTCCTCGGACACATCATAGATACGGCTTAACTCACTTACGACCACACGCCTCTCAGCCTGCAGTTTGTCCAATATTTCATTCCGTCTCTCTATCGCAAGCATCGCACTGCCTCCCGGTATTTTTACAATATAGCGTCGCGTATCTGAGCATCCGGATGAGCGATAACAGAAGAATCGAGGAACATACCTCTGTCTGCTATGGACTCCTTCGCTCTCTCAATCGCCGCCTCGACTGCCGCAACTTCGCCTGTCAGCATGAGATAGGATTTCCCGCACATACCTCTGGCGATTCTCAATTCAATCAAATCCACGATTGCTGTCTTCGCTGCCTCATCCGCCGCCACGATGATGGAAGTAGCATCATAGGTCTCCAAAATCCCAAGCGCGGAAACATTTTCAATGTTAGCAGCGCCATAGATTGCAGGGAAAATGGACTCATGTGGATTACCGAGTACAAAACTGTCAATCAGATGCAGGCCATGCAGAGTCTTTGCATTGTCAACAGCCGCTTTTACAGCGCTTAAGTCACCTGAAATGATTGCGATATATTTACCCGGACATACTGTCTGTGCTTCGATGATGCTGACTTCAGAGGTCTTCACCATGGCGTCAACTGCCGTAATACCTGCTGAAACAGTCTTATATTCTACCATTCCAATTGCCTTACTCATTTACCTGCACGTCCTTCCTCAGTTTCTATCGTTATATATTTCTCATTCACTTCTGTCACTGTACCGTTCACGGAAGCGTGGATTCCTACGCTCAATCCCTTGCCCGGCTCAGCAATCATCTGTCCCTTTGTTACCTTATCCCCTGCTTTGACGATTGCTGAAGCAGGAGCGCCGATATGCTGGCTCAATAAAATGCGGACTCTCTTTACCGCTATCTCGGACTCATCCAGAGGCGCCTCTTTATTGTACTTTGTCAAATCCAGCCTTGCCATCAGTCTCTCCATCGGGACTTTGCGGTATTCTCTCTCCGGACCTACAGGTTTTGCCTCTACCTGCGGCGGACGGATACCATTTGCCCGAAGCCCTGCCTTATATTCTGCCATCAGACTTCTCGGTGAGAGTCCCTGGAAGCAGGAGTACAGCTCACAGACGCCGCAGGAGGAGCAGAACATCGTATTGAGGAAAATGTTCGGTTCCTGTACATCCTTGCAGGTCGCTGCCAGCATGAATTTATTCGGTTCAATAGGATGTCCCAGAAGGTGTCTCGGACATAAATCCGTACACATGGAACACTGACAGCAGCATGCCGCCGCGCGCTTCATATCGATTGAATTTTTCTTTAACTTTTTCTGAATGATGTAGTGGTCTTCCGGGAGCACTAAAACCGCGTTTGTGGTCTTCGTCACCGGCTGCGCGCCGGTCCCGATATTTCCCATCATAGGACCTCCCACAAAGTACACGGGATTCTTTGTCGTCACCTTGCCTGCCAGTGCAACGACCTCATCCAGCGGCGTTCCGATTGGCACGCGCACCGTCACAGGATGTTCCACTTCTGCCACAACGGACACCAGCTTATCCTCCACAGGGGTCTTCTCATTGAGCGCTCTGTAAACGTTGTATACAGTCTCTACGTTAAATACTGCCACACCGCTCTCTATGGGAAGTCCGCCCGGTCTTACAACCTTGCCTGTCACCTCATAGATTAAAACCACTTCATCTCCTGCCGGATAGACTTCATCCAGCAGTCCCAGCCGTACTTCCGGATACGCTCCGATAACCGCTTCCAGTGCCATGATGGTCTTCTTATATGCTTTCTTGATACCAATGATGACTTCCTTAGCGCCGACAGCCTCCCCAATCATATGGAAAGTGTCTACGATTTCCTGCGCGTATTTCTCCAGCAGCTGTCTATGTAATCTCAGTAGTGGTTCACATTCTGCGCAGTTTAAGATAATCGTCTCAGCGCGTTCATCTAACTTCGCATAGGTCGGAAAGCCTGCACCACCTGCACCAACAATACCATTTTGCTGCAATATGTTGCTTAATTCTTTCATATCCATAATTTCACTACTCCAGTCCTGTTCCATCGTCAATAATTCCAACGATTGCCGCATCGACAGGTGCGTCAGGCATGCCGCTTCCAATCCGCGCCGCGCTGCCCTGCGCTACCAGCACAAACTCACCTATTCCTGCGCCAATCTTATCAATCGCAATGAGCTGCTTTGCACCGGACTGCATATGCTCCAAAACATCCACAATCATAAATTTATTGCCGACTAAATTTTCACATTTCCGTGTTGAAACAACACTTCCTACCACTTTTCCTACCAGCATGTCTTCCTCCTGTTGCGAGCGTCGTCTACTTGATAATCTTCACCGTATCCCCGGTCGCAATTTTCGCTGCATTTGCCTCATCTGTATCGATATGCATCTCCAGAGTGAAGCTGTCATCCACACGGATTTGTACATGATTGAATACGGTGCCTCTCTCGTTGTCCGCCTTCACGGATACGACATCCCCGTCATGTACTCCTGCTGCCATCGCATCCTTCGGAGACATGTGAATGTGTCTCTTGGCGATGATGCAGCCTTCGTTCAGATATATCGCACCTTTCGGTCCGACCACGGCGATTGCCGCGCTCCCTGATAGATTCCCGGACTCCCGGATAGGTGCCTTCACACCGAGGCGGATAGCGTCTGTCGCGGAAATCTCAACCTGGGATTTGCTCCTTACCGGTCCTAAGATTCTCACGTTCTCTATCGCACGGAGTTTCAGTCCCACGATGGTGACTGTCTCGTTGGACGCAAACTGTCCGCCCATCAGTTCTTTTCTCTTTGTCAGGTGGTATCCTTCCCCGAACAGTGTCTCCACATGTTCCTGTGTCAGATGGATATGTCTCGCGGACACTCCAATCGGCACGAGAAATCCACAGTCATCGGATGATTTCTGTTTCTCTACCGCCTCTAAAACCAATTTTGTGATAAGTGCTACGTTACTATTATCCATGACTCATTCTCCTCTTTGAGTATTCACAGGGGGGGCTTCCGCAAAACAGAGCTTATACACCCCCGCCTTGCAGCCACCCCCGCAAATATCCTGTCAAGCAATATGATTATTTGATTGCCGGAAGAATTTTCTCTACGTCTGTGTGCGGTCTCGGGATTACGTGTGTAGCTACCAGTTCTCCCAGTCTTCCTGCAGCCTCAGCTCCTGATTCCACTGCGGATTTCACTGCTCCGACATCTCCGCGAACCATAACTGTTACCAGTCCGGAACCAATTTTCTCTGTTCCTACCAGTACGACATTTGCAGCTTTTAACATGGTATCTGCTGCTTCAATAGATGCTACCAAACCTCTTGTTTCCACCATACCTAATGCTTCCTGTGACATTCTTCGTTCCTCCTTTTGAATTGTTGGTTGTACTTGTTCCACCTGCTGCGCCGCCTGTTTCACTCTCCTGACGGTCTTGGACGGCGCCTTGGCTGTTGTCGTCTTTGTTGACTTCTTAGCGGCTGCGGCTTTCTCTGTGCCGGCTGCCTTCTTCGCCGCCGGGGTTTTCTCCGTGTCAGCCGCCTTCTTCGCAGAGCCTGTGCTCTTTGCCGCCTGCGTCTTCTTTTCCTCTGCCATGATAACTGCCTCCTAACTTACCCTGTTCACGCTCTTTGCGATAATCTTTAAGATTTCCTCGTGAGGACTGGGGATTACCACATAGCAGGCAGGTTCCTTGATTCCATTTGCTGCGGCAGTTTCAATGGCCTGCGTGACTGCGGACACATCTCCCCGAACGATAATCGTGACAAGTCTTCCGCCTAATTTTTTCTCCCATGTGACAAGCTCAACGTCCGCTGTCTTGCACATGATATCTATGGCAACCACTGCTGCGGTTACACTGGGGATTTCAAAAAATCCATACGCCTTTCCCATGAGACTGCTCCTTTACATTCACTCGCAGATATCCGGTTTTCCTATACAGTAGGAAGAATCTTCTCCACATCGTTGTGCGGTCTTGGGATTACGTGTGTAGCTACCAGCTCGCCAAGTCTTCCCGCTGCGTCTGCTCCTGTCTCAACAGCAGCCTTTACTGCTCCGACATCACCGCGTACCATAACTGTTACCAGTCCGGAACCGATTTTCTCTGTTCCTACCAGTGTTACCTCTGCTGCCTTTGTCATTGCGTCTGCAGCCTCGATTGCTGCTGTAAGTCCTCTTGTCTCAACCATTCCTAATGCTAACTGTGTCATTGCCATTTTTCAATTCCTCCTAAATTTCTTCAATCTCTTCTTTGTTTATAAAGTGTGGTTTTCCTTTATCCAGCCCGCTGAGTTTGAGCATCTTCTCTGTATCCTCTGTCGGTCTCGCAATCTCATATTCCGCCACGATTCCCGCCAGCTCCTCCGCCTTTCTCTTGGCCGCGCCTAAGGCCGCCTCCACGTCGGATACGCTGCCGCGGAATTTAATCATCACAATCAGCGGTACAGGCAGCTCATCTGCGTTTGCCGGTTTGTTCTTATCAAAGGTCTCCAGACGGACATTTCCGGCTTTGCAGCCTGCGTCTGCCGCCGCGAACGCCGTCGCCAATCCGAACACCTCCAACATGCCTACTGCTTCTCCCATAACTCTTCTCCTTTTTGGGATTGGCTTAATTATTTATTGATAATCGCTATCTTTAAGCCCTTCATCGCCAGGTTTGTCTGGTGAGCTTCGTTAATCTGCTCCAGCGGGAACTCATGTGTGATGAGGTCATCCATCGGAAGCCCGATTGCTTTTGCTCTCTTCAGGAAATCGAAGGTTGTCGCGTAATCTCTCAGAGTGTATACCCAGGAGCCGACCAGTGTGATTTCCTTGGAGCAGAGGTCAAAGTGCGGGTTGATGGTCGCGTCTCCTCCGTTGATGAAGAAGCCGAGCTCGCATAAGCCGCCGCCGTTTCTGATAAATTTATAGATGTTGGCGTGTGCCACCGGTGAACCGGTACACTGGAATGCGAAGTCTGCCGCATATCCGCCGAACGCGTCCTTCACGCCCTGTGCCAGAGCATCAATACCCTGGTAGTCTTTGAAGTTTACGCTCTTCTCCGCGCCCATCTTCTTTGCGAAGTCCAGACGTTTCTGCTCACCGTCTACCGCAACGATGTTCTCAATACCCATTGTACGCAAAACTGCGATACAAATCAAGCCAATCGGTCCACATCCCTGTACAACCACTCTGCTGTTGAATCTTAAGATTCCTGTGGTCTTTGCTCTCTCCACCGCGTGTACGAGTACCGCGCATGGCTCGATGAGTATACGGGATTTCAAATCCAGGTCACTTACATTGAAGATAGTGGAACCCTCGCGGACCAGTATGTAGTCTGAGAACCATCCGTTTAAGTGGATATCATCATCCGGAAGCAGCCCGTATACGTCAGCCCCGCCTACATTCTGTTTGTTCAAATCGAACATGGTAATTTCCGGGTCATCCTTGAAAATCATGCAGGTAACGACTTTATCGCCCACCTTCAGCGGTTTGCCCGCGCTGTCTGCTTTTACATTCTTACCCATCTTGACAATCTCGCCGGTTCCCTCGTGTCCGAGCGCTACCGGAATCAGTCCGAACGGGTCTCTCTTAAATTCATGTGCGTCTGTTCCGCAGATACCGCATCCCTCTACCTTTACCAGGATGTCACCGTCTCCCACTTCCGGCATCGGAAATTCTTTGATGTCGTAGTGCTCCAGGGATGTCAGCATCGCAACGTGTGCGGTCTTGGGAATCGCCTGGCTTCCTGCGGATGATGTCTGTGCGGAAGGGATTGGTTTTTCCAGCATACTCTCCAGTACCTGTTTTACAACCGCTTCTACATTTGCACTGTTCATTTCCATGGTCTTCGTCCTCCTCTATCGAATACATAAACTGTCTGTCATGACACAGCGTCTTCTCTTTGTGAAGGAGCTTGCACTCGTAAGCCCCTCGCCTGTCCTGCTGGCGATGGTGAAGGTGCAGAATCCTTCTCCGCCGAATCCAATCGCCGCGTAGGACGGACCGTTCTTCACGAGAATGGCGGTATCGATGGCTTTCGCATACTTGGTGATGTTATCCACATTCTTGGAATGGATATGAGCGGAATGGCGGTTGCCGTGTTCCAGCCACACTGCCTGCTCTACCGCGTCATCGAAATCCTTCGCCCTTACCATGCCGAGAATCGGCATCATAAGCTCTGTGGCAATCAGCGGATGTTCCTTTGGTCCCTCGAATGTGATACAGCGGATATTGTCCGGAACAGTCACACCAATCATACCCAAAAGTGTCTTGGCATCGCGCCCCACGCATTTCCTGTTCAGGCGTCCGTCCTTCAAGACAACGGCTGTCAGAGCGTCCTGCTGTTCCTTGGTGATGCGGTAGCATCCCTGTTCCTCTATCATATAGTTCATCAACTCGTCAGCGATGGAGTCCACTGCCACGATTTCTTTCTCCGCGATACAGGGCAGGTTGTTGTCAAAGGTACATCCGTTTACGATGTCCTCCGCCGCCTTGCGGATATCTGCTGTCTCATCCACCAGCGCCGGCGGGTTGCCCGCTCCCGCTCCGATTCCTCTTCTCCCGGAGGAGAGAACCGCTGTCACAACTCCCGGTCCCCCGGTCGCCGCAATGAGCTGGATGGCTTTGTGTTTCATCATGATGTTGCTTGTCTCCAGTGTGGGGTGTTCTACGGTACAAGCGATGTTGTCCGGTCCGCCCGCCTCTACTGAAGCCTCATTTAAAAGGTTGACAGCATAAATGGATGTCTTGATGGCAGCCGGATGTGGGTTGAATACCACGGTGTTTCCGCCCGCGAACATCCCAATTGTGTTGCAGAGCACTGTCTCACTGGGATTCGTACACGGTGTGATGGCTCCGATGACTCCAAAGGGTCCCATCTCGATAAGAGTCAGACCTCTGTCCCCGGACCACGCTGTGGTCGTGATATCCTCTGTTCCCGGTGTCTTCTCGGCAACCAGCTGATGTTTCAAAATCTTATGTCCGACATTTCCCATGCCAGTCTCCTCTACACCCATACGCGCAAATATTTCCGCGTTCTCTTTGATTTTTTTACGGATGTTGGAGATAACTTTCTCTCTGTGGTCCAGAGACATTCTGGCTACAATCTTCTGCGATTTCTGTGCGGCAGCGATTGCTTCGTTCATATCGGAGAACACGCCTCTGTTCCCTGACACATCTGCCGCAATCTGCATCTTCGCCAGCACTTCCTGCACAATGTCCTGAACCATCTGCTCATTTACTGACACGCTAATACCTCCTTAAAAATTTCTCTTCCGTAAGCGGCTATCCTGGTGTCCTCTTCTGCGGACCCGCCGCTCACACCGAGGGCTCCTATTATCTTTCCCTCTGCCTCCAACGGTTCTCCCCCGCCGAAGATAACAATCTTACCTCCGTTGGTATACTGGATTCCGTACAAGGATTGTCCCGGCTGCGCCAGATGGCTTAACTGCTCCGTGGACATCTTGAGGCTTGCTGAAGTAAATGTCTTGTTCAGCGCAATGTCAAAACTTGCTATGTAGGCGTCGTCCATACACTGTACGGCAACCGGTCTCCCCGCCTTGTCTGATACTGCGATTACCACATTCACACCCATCTCCTTCGCGTACGCCTTCACCCTCTCGATGAGGGCATTGGCAAGATTCAGGGTCATCCTGTGTTTCTTACATTTACAGACATGTTCTGCCGTGTGATGGGGACTTGTCTCATTCATCTGCTCCAGTACGGCTCTTACCGCATTGGAAATATCCTGTTCGTTCATAGCAGTCCTCACTTTTCTATCTATATCTGCTCTTTAACGGTTTCCTACAATGAATCCGTTTTCACTTTGTCCAACTTCTTATTTCATTCCCAGCTGGTCCATTACTTTCTTTGTAATAGAAGCTACCAGGTCCGCGTCAGCACTGCCGATTGTGGAAGCCGCCGGTTTTGCGGAACCGCATCCGCCGCATGTATGGCAGCTTGGCTTGCCTGCTTTCGCGTTCGGGCATACATTTGCAGGGTGCTTGCCCGGAAGTCCGAACTGTCTTCTAATCTCATACAGTCTCTCTACCTGCTCTTTGGAGAGTTCCTGAGGTCCGCCAATCTGCATGCTCTGCCATAACAAACGTGCGTAGAATTCTACGGACTCCATCTTATGATATGCGTTCAGCAGGGAGTCAGAGTATGTCAGTGCTCCGTGGTTCTCCAGAAGTACTGCGTCGAAATACTGCAGGTGCTCTTCTACTGCGTCCGGAATCTCCTCTGTGGAAGGTGTGCCGTACTTTGCAATCGGTACACATCCCAGCGCGATAACTGCCTCCGGCATAATCGGCTGTGTCAGCGGAATCCCTGCAATAGCGAATGTTGTAGCGTACAGAGGATGAGCATGTACAACAGATTTCACATCCGGTCTCTCTTTGTACACACGCATGTGCATCTTAATCTCAGAAGAAGGTTTAAACCCTTTGTTCGCCTGAATTACATTTCCGTTCGCGTCTACTTTACAGATGTATTCCGGTGTCATAAACCCTTTGCTGACACCTGTCGGCGTACACAAAAACTCATTGTCATTGAGTTTTACGGAAAAGTTACCATCGTTTGCAGCAACCATACCGCGGTTGTAAACCCGTCTGCCGATTTCGCACATTTCTTTTTTGATTTCGTATTCGTTTTGCATCTCTTCTCCTCCTTGGATTTCTGGACAAAACATCATAATAATATTTGTTTTGTGTTGTTTCTAGTTGCATATTACCACACAATCCCACATTAGTCAACTTATTTTCATGTTGGATTCATTGGAAATCGCGCAATCATCGCCTTCACACCGCACTCATAAATAGTGGAGTACAGCGCCATACGGTCATGACTGCTTTTCTTCCCACGGGAGCACGTCTCCCTCTTCTTTTAAATACTCCAGGATTTCAGGGATTCCCTCATAATTTTTGGAGTCTACATAGAAGATTTTCCTGCACCCCGCCAGCTTAAGCCACCGTTCTGCCTGCGCCACATTGGCGCGCTCGTCATGTATTTTTGTGACAATGCCGACCACTTCCCGGTTGCATGTCGCCGTACAGCAGGGCGGATAGAGGGAGTATGGTTCTGTCGCGGACAGCAGAAGCCCCACAATATCTGCCTCGTAAGTGTAGAGCGCCAGTGCGTACCCCAGGTGTTTGGTCTGCGCGTACTCGCCCGGTGTATCGATGATGACGTCGAAATTGTTGACATACTGGGTCTTGTGATAGTGTATTTTTTCTCCTTTGAGCGCCTGGGTGAGTGTGGTCTTCCCACACTCGCTGCGCCCCATCAGTACAATCTTTTTCATCGTATCAGGTCCTTGTTATCTCGCAAACGGAAAATCCCATCTTCTCTTTTACATAAGAAAGGACTGCCCGGATTGCCGCTTCTGTCTCAGAAATGGTCCCTGTCACAATCAAGGTCCCGCTGAACCGGTCCACAAACCCCAGTTCAATGCCCGCTGCCTTGATAGCGATGTCCGCCGCGATGATAGCTGTCTCCGCCGGACTTATTGTCAGCACTCCGATGGCGGATTTGCTATACTCAATCCTGGGGTCTAATCCCAGCTTTTCATACAGTGTGATGTCCGGGCTGGCAATCAAATGAGCAATGGTAATCTCCTTGCCGGGCACCAATTCCTGGACGATTCTCTCCGGTATATGTTCCTGTGCCATGTTTTTCACCCTCCTATCTGACACTCTGTCTGGGAAGCCTCCCGCGCTGCCTCAAGTAGCCTCTGCATTTTTTCGTTGGTCGGAGGAAGCACATCCCCCATCAGATATTCCCTGCCGAGCCCCGCGTATTTATCCTGCCCCAGCCTGTGGTAGGGAAGCAGGTGCATGCGTTTCACATTTCCCAGCGCTCTCGTGTACAGCGCAATATCCCGGATTTCCTCAACCGTATCGTTGAATCCCGGAATGACCGGAACGCGGATACTTAACTCGGTTCGATGGGAATCCGCAATCTTTTTCGCGTTTTCCAGCATCAATTCATTCCCTCTGCCGGTGTACTCCTTATGTTTTGCGGAGTTCATATGCTTGATATCCAGCAGGTACTCATCCAGATACGGAAGAATCGCATCAATCACAGGATAGGGCGCGCACCCCATACTCTCCAGCGCTGTGCTGATACCGCTCTCCTTTGCCGCCCTCAGCAAATCTCTGGCAAATTCGGGCTGACACAGACTCTCCCCGCCGGAGAGGGTCAGACCCCCGCCGGTACGCCGATAGTAAGGTCTGTCCTTCTCCACGGTTTTCATCACTTCACCTACTGTCGTGTCCTCGCCGATAATCTTCGGCTCCCCCTGCACAAGCATAGTCTGAATCTTGTACTCCTGGGACTCCGGATTACAGCACCAGCGGCATCGGAGCACACAGCCTTTCAGAAAAACAATGGTGCGGATTCCCTTTCCGTCGTGGATAGAATATCTCTGGATATCGAAAATCCTGCCTTTTGTCTGTAAATAGTCTTCCATGTTGTTTCCTTTCTCTGTCAGAAGCCTTGTTCTGTCCTGCGGATGATATCATCCTGCAGAGACTTCGACAGCGTCGTAAACAATGCACTGTAACCTGCCACGCGTACCACCAGATGTTTGTACTGCTCCGGATTCTTCTGCGCGTCCAGCAGTGTCTCACGGCTGACAACGTTAAACTGCATGTGACTTCCCTTCTGGTCAAAGTAGGATTGAATCAGCCCTACAAAATTTTCCAGTCCTGCTCTGCCGCTCAAGGCGGAAGGATGGAACTTCTGATTGAATAGTGTTCCGTTGGAGGCGATGTAGTGGTCCAGCCTGGACACCGAGTTTGCCGCCGCAGTCGGTCCGTGAGTATCCTTTCCGGCTGAAGGAGATACACCGTCCGCCACAGGGGTGTGGGCAAGTCTGCCGTCCGGAGTAGCGCCGGTCTGTGCCCCCAGAGGGACATTGGCTGACACGGGGTAGAGCCCTGCCTGGAACATGCCGCCTCTTGGATTTCTGTACTGCTCCAGAGGTTTTGTGTATGTATATGCCACATCTCTGGCAAACGCATCTACCTCCGGGATATCGTTTCCGAATTTCGGCACCGCTTCTATCAATTTTAAAATCCGCTCGCCGTTCGCCTTTGCCTCCTCCGACTCGGAAGCCGCAGTCACGCTCTTTAAGATTGCTTCCACCGTCTGGGCGTTCACCTGCTCTCCGGCATTTTGCATATCCTGAGCGACTTCTCTTGTGATATCCGCCACATCTTCGCCGCTTAATCCTTTGCCGTAATTGGTAAACAGCGCCTCTTTCAATTCCTTCATAGTAATCTTCTTCTCGTCATAGACAAGCGTCTTCACCGCATACAGGGAGTCCGCCATATTCGCGACGCCAAATCCCTGGGGACCTGTGAAGTTATATATCGCTCCGCCTTCCTGTACGGTCTTCCCGCGCTTCATGCAGTCATCCACCATGGAGGACAAAAACGGAAGCGGGCAGCGCTCCGCATGTGCCATGTCGATGGCATTGTCTGCATTGACGAGCAGCTTGATGGCATAGTCCATCTGCGCCTTGTACGCATCGTAGAACTCATCAAAAGTCTTCATGTCCTCCACCTCACCGGTCTTAGGTCCTACCTGAACCCCCTTGTCCATTCCGTTTCTAAAAACCAGCTCCAGCGGACGGCACATATTGAAGAACGCCGCGTCATGCCACCCTTCGGTCTTTCCCGCCTTCTGCGGTTCCACACATCCGATGATGTTGTAGTCTCTCGCATCCTGAAGCGTCAATCCTCTGCTCACCAGTGCCGGAATGATGACCTCGTCATTGTAGTAAGCCGGAAGTCCGATTCCGGTGCGGGTCAGCTCCGCCGCACGAATCAAAAAGTCGTGAGGCGAACCGTTCCACACACGCACGGAGAGAGAAGGCTGGGGAAGGAATACGTGCTGGGAAGCAGTGATACACATGAACGATAAATCATTTGTCACGTCCACACCGTCCTCATTCTGCCCTCCCGCTATCAGGTTCTGAAACAGGCTGTACCCCGCAAAGCCTTCGGCAGACACCGCATCCCGGCATTTATTCAAATCATTTAACTTCACCCAGACACAGTCCATGAGCTCCTGCGCAAATTCTCTTGTTATCTTGCCGCTGTCGATATCCTTCTTATAATAAGGATACATATACTGGTCAAAGCGCCCCGGAGAGATGGAATGTCCGCTGGACTCTATCTGCAGGAGCTGCTGCACAAACCAGAAGGACTGGCACGCCTCATAGAACCCTGTCGCTCCATTTTCCGGCACATTCGCACAGTTCTGCGCGATGGTGAGCAATTCCATCTTCCGCGCAGAATCGGTGCATTTCTCCGCTGCCTCCAAAGCCAGACGCGCATATCTCTTCGCGTAGTTCACCGCCGCGTCGCAGCTTATCATCACCGCCTGCAAAAAGCGGGACTTTCTCTGGTAATCACCGTCGGCGAGACTCAAGGATTCCAACTCTGCCTCCGCCTTTTTCCTGATTCCCGAAAATCCGATGGCAAGCACTTCTCCATATTTTACGGTGACATGTCCCACACCGTTGTAAAAATAATTTCCCGGTGTGAACAGATTGTGCTCCATGGCGAGCAGCGTCTCCGGCTCCATGTAGGATGTCGCCAGTTCACTGGTGGTTCGTCCCTTCCAGTAAGCATCCGCCTCTTTTAATTTCTTCTTCGTCTCTTCCGAAATATAAAAGGGGTCCGCCGACCGCGTCTCCACAGTATCGAACTCCGCCTCCAGCCACTCGTAAGAAAATTCCGGATAAGTCTGACACCCTCTCGGCGCCAGAGTGGTACTGCCTACGATAAGCTCCAACTCCCGAATCACAATAGGGATATTCTCCAGAATATGCGCGAACGCCTTCGCCCTGCGAATAACCATCGGTTCACTCTCTGTCTGTCGGTAGGACTCGGTGATAAGAACCGCTCTCGCCGCCTCAATCTCCGGCATTTTCGCGTACAGATTCTCCACCAGCTTCGGGATACGCTCCGATTTGGGGATTTCCGTGCTGTCGTATGTATATAAGCCCATTTGCCCAACTGCTCCTTTCTTTATACCTTTTCTGTAACGCACAGCATTCAAGACTCGCCCACGAGTCTTGGCGCGGGAGTCATCTCCCTCTGATATATACTGCGCCCAGTTTCCTTCATTATATCTGACGTACAGGTTTGAGTCAATCAAAAACCAATAAAATATTCATTATTTTTGCTTAAATCTCAATAAATCCCAAATTTTTCATGTTGTTTTTCCCTCCAACCCCAACAAAACAGGCAATCCAAGATACTGCACTACTTCTTTCCTCCACCACACTTTATTCGTCTCTGCAAAAACTCCCCACAGCTTTAATACGCTGTGAGGAGTTTCATGCTGTCACCTGGCAACTGTTCCGCCAGATATTTTATTTCTTTCTTCTGCGGTAAAGTATTCCGCCTCCGACACATCCCATGACAACAAGTGCTCCAATCAGACTGAAGGTATACATTCTTGCATATTTATCATCTCCGGTCTTCACTGTACTGTTGTTTTTATCCTGCGCGCCGGTTCCATCTGTTCCTGTTGTGGAGTTATTGTTGTCTCCCGGCTTATTATCCGTTCCCTGATTATTATCTCCAGGCTTATCGGTATCTCCCGGTTTGTCCGGATTATCCGGGTCTGTCGGTTCTTCCGCTTTCTTCTCTCCTGCCACAAACACACCTAAGCTGTCTGTCTCGAAGATTATCTGACCATCCTCGCATCTGAATGCCACAGGGACTAACTCCCCATCGGCGTTCAACTGGTAGAACAGCAGACTTGCCGTATCATATCCTTCCGGCACAGGTATCTTTACCACAACCTTATTGCCCTGAAGGTCTACTGCCGCATCACCACTGAAAAGCTGTACCTGATATGGCATAAGCTTTCCGCAGATATCTTTCAGCGCACTCTGGCACTGTTCAAAGACCTCTCCTTCAGTCAGGACATCAACCACCAGGATTGTACCATCCGGAAGGACGCCCGCCTCTGCCTCTACAGTGACATTCGTCTCCTCATCGGTTATCACAGTGGGCTCCTGAATCACCTGCTGTACCGTTATCTTCAAAGCTGCCTGTACACCGTTCGGATTCTCGAAGCTTCCGTCTTCTGTGAGAGTTCCTGTCAGGTTATAATCTCCCGGCACATCCGCATTGTAATCTCCGCTCCATGTAACCGCCACTTCTTTCGTTGTGCCGTCGCTCAATGTGACTTTTACCTGGCTTGGCAGGTTCAGCTCCTCCCATGCTGTTCCCGCTGTCACGAGGATGTCCGCCGGATTCTCTACTGATTGGATGGTCGGCAGGTTTTCTGCTGTCACAGAGACTTTGCTCTCCGCCACGAAAGACATACTATTTCCTATACTCAGACTGTTGATGTAAAAGCTCTCGGAAGAACCGTTTCGCACTCCAAAACCACCGCTTACAGGAAGATTCGGGTCAACGTCACATACATCTATAAGACCGCCGTTTAAGTAGGTGTAGATTTTTCCATCAATGGTTGCAATCAGGAACGTATTCTCTCCCTTTTTCAACTGAATCGGAACAGTATCCCCATATACATCCGCACTTCCTTTATGTTTCTTCAAGGTTCCGTCTGTCCTGAACTGCCAGAAATATCTCTGACTGTCGCTCTGCGCGTTAAAGGCGATATTCGCCGCCACATTTTCCACTGTAAAGGAACCACTCACCACGCTTCCCTGTTTATCGGCATCTACATTCTGCACTTTCTTTCCTACACCTGCATAGATACTTCCGTCTTTGATTTCCAGACCATTCAGCGGACTGCTGACATTATCAAATGCCCAAACAGTATCTACCTGTATGCGCTCCGAAGCAAAACGGTCTGTCACCTCTGTCATCTTATCCAGCGTGGAAGCAGTAATGACAGCCTCTCCTCCCTTAAGTCCTGTCACCACTCCATTTTCATCAATAGATACCGCATCTCCTTCAACAGCAAACGTCACCAGGGAATTGTCAATAACTTCCTCATGTCCGTCACTGTAAACCGCTTTAAGTGTAGCCTGGGTGGTCTTGTTTACGCCAATTGCGGCATCCCCACATTCCAAGTCCAGGACAAAATCCTGAAGATATACTGGTGCCGGCACTACGGTAAAGTCAATTGTTTCAGTCGCTGTCTCGCCTTTATATTTTGCAGTGACCTCTACCGATGCGCTTCCTTCTTTTAAGGCAGTCACATTTCCGTCTTTATCCACCGAGAGTACTTCCTCATCCGTGCTCTTATAGGTCACTTCCATATCCTCTTCCTCTGTCAGATTCGTGCCGAACTGGTCCGACACTTTTGTTTTGACAACAGAAGCCTCTCCTACTTCCAGTTCTGACTTTTCCGGTCTTGCGGAGATATTAAGCTGTGGTTTGTACTCCACTTCTGTCTCGTCATCAATGGAAAGTGTCCATGTACCGGAACCCAGTTCTACCATCAGGTAATTTCCATAGTTGACTGCTTCGGTCTTCTCCCCATCTACAAAGAGATAGCCCAGGTTCGTCTTTGAAACCGGCATGTAGACATTCGCCTTTGTGTTTGCCGGAATCGTAACCGTTGCCTCGATTCCGTTTTCTTCATTCGCGTTGGTATAAGAAGCTTCCACCGCTCCTTTTACTGTGGGCGTTTTGATAGAAGCTGAAGCGACAGCTCCCGGCTGCAGTTTGATGTCAAACTCCTCAAATCCCGCTTTGGTCGGCAGGATACCGAATGTCCCCTGTACGATGGAGCATCCCGGCGATGCGCCCCACGGATGGGACAGCGTCATATTTCCTTTGTGTTTATGACCCCATGCTTCCGGTGAAATCGTACAATTCAAATCATCCAGAACAGAGGCAAAGGTCTTCACATTCTCTCCCACCTTCGGATTCGTCATAAGCGCTTCCGCATAGTCTCCATGATTTCCCACATAGAGTCCTTTCAAAATGAAATAGGTAAAATATACACTGCCTTTAAACTCGTCTTTACATTTATTGTAGACAAACCCACACATTTCATCCGCCATCGCCTGATTCTCAAACACGCCATATGTAAGCGCATATGCGGTAGCGTGGGTGGAAGAGTGCTGTGTCGGCTGCAAATTCTGATTCAGAGAATCGTAAAAGCATCCATTCTCTTCATCATACGCATAGGTCAGAAGAGTTTCTTTTAACTTCTCAGATTTCGCTGTATAATATGCCGCATCTTCTGTCTCTCCGATTGCTTCGCTAAGCGTCGCCATGCGCAGATAGATTCCCACATATTCCGAGTTGAGCACCACATCATAATAGCTTCCCTGATATCCGTCACGCTCACCGGTGGGCCAGTCAATCAAAGCACTTTCTCCCGCCTGGCTTCCACGACAATGTATCAATCCTGTCTCTTCATCCTCATAGACAATCTGTGCAGTCATTTTGTTCTTCAGCGCTTGATAGTTTTCTCTCACGGAATCAATATTTCCGGTATAAATGTAATCCCAATATGCCATCTCCACGGAGAAAATCCGGTAGTCATTGGGCCATGTCTGATTGTCTATCAGCCATTCATTGGAATGTCTCGCCAGAGAATAGTTGTTTGACACCGCATAACTGGTATTCGAATTTACCAGCAGGTCTCCCTCATAAGGCGCTCTTTCCCTCGCCTGGGAGTCAACAAATACATCCTGGTTCGTCGCCTTTATTGTGTATTTGGAAAATTCATATAACCGGTTCATCAATACCGCAGCATCACTGCCGTCTGTCGCCTCGTAGGAAGACTCGTCCTCGTCAAAGGTCTGCTGAATTGCCCATCCCATCACACTGTCCGGGTTACTTACCATAGTCTGCTTTGTAGTTTCATCCAGACCGACGAACTCTACATAACGGAAATTGCGCATAGTCACAGTATCAAAACGGTTTTCACCTGTCTTCAAAGTCCAGACATCTTCATAATCCGGACTTGCGGAGAGCTGCCATTTTACGGTGCCGTCATCGTTCATCTCCTCGCCCATGTGGACAGTCACTTTCTGTTCCGACGCACTCTCCAGATTGATACGCATACCGCCGATAATTTCTTTTCCGAGGTCCACAACTACATTTCCGCTGTCATTGGTGTAAACTTTCTTTGTACTTTCGTTTGTCTCCACACGCAGCGGATTCTCCGAGGAGTATGGATAAAGGACTCTGCCGGATGTCCCGTTTGCCGCATCTGCAATTGTTGTCGTCACCTGTGCCGGAGCCCACTTAGAATCATCAAAATCCACCTCATTCCATCCGGTGGGATATTCATTGGCATTAATATTCTCATGGAAAAGCTGAACATACCCTGTTCCTATAGTAGTCCCCTCATCTCCAAACGCCTGGGTCCCGTCCAGTGTCTTCCATCCGGAACCTTCCGCGCCGCTGTTCGTTAAGATTTCTTTCGTGCCGTCATTGTAAAATACGGTCATCTGCACCAGGATTCCCCGACTGCTGTCACGGCAGTTTCCAATTACACTGATGACATTCGCATCGCCCTCACCTATAATGTCTGTCACATCATAGGAATTGTAGTACACCTGGGTGTAATTGCTGGTGCCGCCATAACTGCCTACTTTTCCAAGTTCTCTGGCAGAGCCGGCTCCCAGGCACTCGCCGTTCATGAAAATGTCCGCGATAATGCCTCTGTCCTTGCCGGTGCCGCGGCTTGCTATGCTGACAATCGCCTTGTCTACATTATCTTTATTCTCCACGTTCAGACGAGGACTCCTGAAGAAGGAAAAGTTGCTCCGTTCTTCCAATTTTCCTGTCTCCGCAGCTTCCTCACCGCCGAAAATAGAAAAAGCAGCTTTTCCTATTACCAGTACTCCGTCCTTTACAGAACATCCGGGGAATCTTTTCTCATCTTCGTCGAACGACGATGTATAAATCACCTTCCCGGCTTTGGAGGTCACAGTGACATCATCGATGGTTCCCGTCTCCTCCAGCCCTGTACGGTAACCGAACTGTCCGGTCAGAAGATTACCCTGTCCGGAGATGTCCACCGTATCCGTCACTTCCTGATAGGAGCTCCCGTCCGCAGCCTGCGTGTCAATCGCAAAAGAGAACACGGAACCTTCCATTACCGCCTTCACACGGAACGCGCTGCCATCTGTAGGAAGGGTAATTCCGGAGTCCGAAAGTTTTATTTCCTGGAATGCCGTGGAATTGACAGTCCCGCCGTCTATCTTATGGAGTTTTATCACATTATCCGCTGTCCGCACCTGCGCCATGTATCCGTCCTTTGTGGATTCATCTGTCCGCAGCAGCATGGCGAGCGCGTCTCCGCCTGTCACAGTCATCGTCTGTTCCACCGCATAGTTGTCCCAATTGAACACCTCCGCAGGATAAACCGAATATGTACTTTTCCCTACCTGGAGTTTTCCCTCACTTACCGTACACCCGGAAAACATACCGTCATCATCGGAAAAATCCGATTCGTAGAGTATCTCTCCATCATCCAGCGAGGTTACCTTTAAGTCAGATACTGTCCCGGATTCATACATTCCGGTACGGTATCCGATTCTCCCGGAAGTAAAGTTCCCCAACCCGGAAATATCCGCAGTTCCAACCTCTGTATAGTTATCCGGCTGTGACATATCCGTTGCCACAGCAAAAGATAATATCGAATCCTGAGCTGTTATCTTCAACTTAAATTCAGAAGCATCAACCGGAAGAGTGATACCGCTATCCGAAAGATTAATCTCTGAAGCAATATCCTTACTTACTGTAGCGCCTTCAACTTTCTGTACCCGCAGTACATTGTCCGCATCTCTTACCTGCACCATATATCCATTCCCATCTGCACTCATGCGGATGAGGATACCAAACGCATTGCCGGACTGGATACTGATGGTCTGTTCTACTGTATAGTTCTGCCATGTATCCTGTTCTGCCACCGGCTCTTCTTCCTCTGTATCTCCCCCTTCTTCTGCCACCGCATTAGGCGTAGACCAGATTCCGTTTAAACTCTGCCACTCACTGGAAATATCCGTCATGAACGGTCTGGCATCGGACAGCGGGCTCTCTGCTCCATCCTTATCTTTTGTCTGCACCTGCCAGTAATACAGTTCATTGTCCGCAAGAATCCCCTCCAGCGCATCTGCATGCACATAAGAACTTTCCGATGAATCCACCCATCCGGTGTCGTGCACATCGCCTGCAAGGGCCGATGTGGAAGATACCACAATCCGGTACGCGCTCTGGATTTCATTTTTATCGCTGTCATTGACAACCCAGGAAAACGACGGATTTTTCGTATTGATGCCGTAAGCGTACTCCAGCATCTCTACTTTTAAATCTGTCGGCTTTTCCGGAGGATTATTGGCTCCGGCGGCATGCGCCGTACCCCCCCCCACCTATACCAGTTAGCACACCGGAGGCAGCCATCAGAGCCGCAAGGAACATGGATACTGCTCTCTTCTTCATTACTCTTTTCCTCCTAATGTTTTATTCTGTACTATGTGTACAGTTATGAGTTTATTTTCCTATATAAATCCTTAAATGGACAATGGTAATATTTTATGAAAGCGGGTAAATTTTTTCTGACTTTTCCCAACTTTTTCTGACAAGTATCATAAATTTTATTCACACTGCAATTCACAACAAATCCCACATATTTTTATTGGTTTTTACTGTTATCTTTTGTTTTTTAGTTGACAAACTCACAGAAACTCCTCATACTAGAACAGTAAGATGTGTTTTATTATATATACCCACCCTTCACAAAGGCATGGTATCTAAAGAGGTGGATTTTATGTATCCCTATGAATTTGATATACATACACATACAATTGCCAGCGGACACGGCTCCCACGCCACCATCACCGATATGGCAAAGGCAGCGCAGGCAAAGGGTCTGCGGATGCTGGGCATCTCCGACCATGGTCCCGGCACCTTGGGCGGCGGAAGAGTCTCCTATTTCCGTAGTCTTGCGCATGCGCGGCAGGAACGTCTGGGAGTGCGTATGCTCTACGGGGCAGAGGTCAATATTCTGGATAACCGGGGAACATTAGACTTGGATGATGAAATCTTGTCACAACTGGATTATGTGATTGCCAGTATGCATATGCCGGTCAAGAAGCCCGGCACGATAGAGGAAAATACCGCCGCCTATATCGAGGCGATGAAGAATCCTTATGTCACCGTCATCGGACACTGCGATGATACCAGATACCCGGTAGATTACCTGGCACTGATGAAAGCTGCCATGGAGCACCGCGTGATTCTGGAAATCAACAACAGTTCCCTAAGCCCGGACGGATACCGGGGCGACACACGTTTTAATGATTTGATGATACTCAATCTGTGCCGCCATTTTCACTATCCGGTCCTCTTCTCCAGCGACAGCCACGGGACAGCGCATATCGGCGATTTCACCTGCGCTGAAGAACTGGCGAAAAAGGCAGATATGCCCGGAGATTTGATACTGAATCATTCCGCAAAAGCATTTTTCGGATTCCTGGGTGAAAATACAAATGGTTAAAGAGATAGCATAACTGATGGATAAAAAGTCCCCGCAGACCGAGAAGATTGCCAAGTGGTTTTCTTCCTGCCTGCGGGGCTTTTTATTATCTGCGTCTGCGGTATTCCAAAGCCGGGCTTGCCTGATACCTTAATGACAGCTTTTACAGCGCCGGATTATTTCATTTTTGTCATGGGCAGCATCGCGGCGCCGAGGATTCCCGGCTCTTCTAACTGTGCCTCTCTGAAAATAACAGGCTGCATGCCCTCATGAATCATGGAGCGGTAATAGGTTTCCATTTTCTCAAAGAATACGTCTTTGCCTTTCATGACACCGCCGCCCACAACAAAGATGTGAGGGTCAATGATATGTCCGATGGCGCAGAACATCATCGCCAGGTCGTAAGCCATCTCATCAACTAATTTCAGCGCCTTCTCATCTCCTGAACGAGCCAGGTCAAAGACATCTCCAGCATCGTGAATCTTATCTCCGAAAAGCTCGCGCCCCTTGCGGGTCAGCGCTGTACCGCTGGCTTCATTTTCCGCTGCGCCGACATTCAGGATATTATATTTCTCACGGTTGCGGTCGATGCAGATATTCCCAATCTCTCCCGCGTGTCCGTTCTGTCCGCTTATCACCTTCTTATCGATAACTAACGCTCCGCCGACTCCCGTGGAGATGGTGACATAATAAACAATCGGATATCCTTTCCCCGCTCCGAGCACTGCCTCTCCCAGCGCTGCCACTTTCACATCATTGTCCATAAACGCTGGTTTATGAAAATGCTCCTCTATGTACTGAGCTATCGGGAAGCCAATCAGCTTCGGCAGATTCGTGGATACGATAATCTTGCCGTTGATTGTGTCGATGGGTCCCGGAATCCCCATGCCGATGCCCTCACACTCTTCATACCCTTCCAGACTTTCAATGAGGGTAATCATGGTCTCCATCACTGCTTCCGCGCCTCTTTCCGGGCAGCTCTGTGTCTTCTTCATCTCCAGAATACTGCCGTCCTCCTGAACAATTGCCGCCCGGATATTTGTACCGCCTAAGTCCACTCCGATATACTTTTTCATCACTGCATCCGTCTCCTTTCCTTTACGACCATTCTCGCTGCGCTTTTGCGAAGGTGCAGGAACACTCTCGCCGCGCCATACCTGTTTTATTTATTATAATTTGCAGGGAAGGGGAACGTCTAGCTGTAGCTTGTGTAATTTTTTATAAATTTTGTCTTAATCCTTTGGGGATATTGAGTGGAATACTTTAAACACAAGATAATGTTTTTACTTCTCCTACTCCTATTTCCCCCAAAATATCACCCTTTCTCCTCATATACAAATCCCCTTTATGTATGCTATCGTAGACTCAGAGGAAGTGTACACTGATGCTGCTCTACCGTTACAAGAGAGCCAACAAATGACTGAATGGACCAGGGATTGGAGGGACTTAGTATGGAACAGACGTTTTATTCCCAATTAGATGCTTTATACGCCCAAGGCAAGGTTGATGAGGCTGAGGATTTCCTGACCTCTCTTCTGGATGTCGCCAGAGCCGCGGACAACCAGGAGGACCAGATTACTGTGCTCAACGAACTGATGGGATTTTACCGGGAGCAGGGCAATTTTTCATTGTGTCTGCACTACTGTGGTGAGGTACTGGATATCGCGGAAAGCCTGCACATGGAGGGAACGCTTCCCTATGCAACCATCCTGCTCAATGTTGCCAACGCTTATCGCGTCATGGAGAAGCTGAACGAGGCGGAAGTTTATTTTCTGGAAGTACAGCAGATTTACAGCCGGCATTTAATGAAAGATGATTACCGTGTTGCCAGTCTCTGTAATAATCTCGCCCTTGTGTACCGCGCGCAGGGCGAATATGAGATGGCGGTCCGGTATCTTGAGCAGGCGCTTCGCATTATCGAAAAAATCCCGGAGGCATTTATCGAGGCAGCCTCCACTTACACCAACCTGGCAGATATCATGTACGAGACCGGAGATACCAAACAAGCCTCCGAATATTTGGAGCGCGCTGTGAAAATCTACCAGACAAATAACGCCACTTCTGACCTGCATTATGCTGCGGCTCTGTCGGCGCTGGCACATTCCTGTTTCAATTCCGGGGATTATCCGCAGGCGCTCGAAAATTACCGGGAAGCTGCCGGAACCATTGAAAAGAGCACGGGAAAAACGAGAAACTACGCAGTCATGTATAAAAACATCGCGGCTACCTTTGAAAAGATGGGACAGCAAGCGGAGGCTGCTCTGGCACTAAGCGAGGCGGAAGAAGCGCTGAAGGCACTTGCATGACAGGAGGACGATTTGAAGGGGTTAGAACTGTCAGAACGTTATTATGAAGCCTTTGGAAAATCTATGATACAAAAGCAATTTTCCGACTACGAGCAGAGGATTGCTGTGGGACTTGTGGGAGACGGCTCCGAGTGTCTCGGGTATGACGATGCGCTGTCGCAGGACCACGATTTCGGTCCCGGATTCTGCCTGTGGCTTACCAGAGAAGATTTCGCAGCGATTGGCGGAGAGCTTACAAAAGCCTATGAAAATCTGCCGAAAGACTTTCTGGGATATCAAAGAAATACTACCGCCCAGGCAGCCGGGCGGGTGGGCGTGATGAACACGGAGGAGTTTTACAGCCGGTATGTGGGCGATTTAGAAGACTTCTCCTCTCCCCTGCACTGGCTTCGCATCCCCGAGCACCTGCTCTGCTGCGCGGTAAACGGCAGGGTATTTACGGACCCTTTAGGAGATTTCAGCAGGATAAGGGCGTTTCTTTCCGATTATTATCCTGAGGACGTGCGTCTCAAGAAGATTGCGGCGAGGCTCGCTCTGATGGCACAGTCCGGGCAGTACAATTTCTACCGCACACGGAAACGAAAGGAATTTGTTGCCGCCAGACAGGCATTGGATATCTTTGTGCGGGAAACCCTCTCGCTGATAGGGCTGCTGAACCGCGCCTACATGCCCTATTACAAGTGGGTATTTCGCAAGGCACAGGAACTGCCCATCCTGCATGCCGCCCTGCCGCTGATAGAAATCATCTCTGTTTCCGATGTCCGAATGTCCTGCGGTTCTGCTAAAAAACCGTTCGTTTCTATGGGAAAAGCTGTCGGCAGCGCAATGGAAAAGGATATCGACATAGGCGATGCAGTGGAAGAGATTTGCCGGGAAGCAGTGAAAGCACTGCAGGAGCAGGGGCTGGTTTCCCGTGATTATGACTTTTTAGAGCCCTGCGCCCGCGAGGTCATGCAACACATAGAGACTCCGGAAATACGCGCTCTGCATATCATGACAGGATAAGCTGATGTAAGGAGAGATTAAGATGAACGATATCATTCAGCAGATAGTAGATATAGAGTGGGCTTTTTTTGACCAGGTTCAGAATATCGGCGGGCGCGCGGACTGTCAGGACGATTACCCGACCTTTCTCATCATGCGCAAAAGCCAGTTTCTGTGCTGGAGCGAGGAACTGCTCCATTCCTATTACACCGATTTGCTCGATTACCAGGAAAAGGGGGAGAATCCTCTCGCCTGCAAATACGCCTACATGATGAGACTTTTATCTCCCGCGGAGTATGATGCTATGAAAGAAATGCTGCCCGAAATCACGGATGAGAAACGCAGTCTCGTGGACGAGATTGTCGGACAACACAAAATCTGGCAAAGGACATTTTATCAAAATCACCCCAAGCTGGCAGGACGCTCCCGCCCGCAGTCCTCAGAGGACGATTTTCCCGGCGCCGTATCCAGCGAGACATATCTTCGCTGCGAACTTTATACTTACTCTTTCGCCACCCTGGAACTGTACCGGGATTATGTCCAATCCCTGGCTTTCGCCGGGCACAATCTTGTCGCCATGATTATGGACCATACTGCAAAATTTTACGGATATGAGGACACCATGGATGTAGAACGGCATCTTAATCGATAGGTCTCTTTTTTACCACCACCTCGGATTTCAAAATATCCGCCAGAAGCCCTCTGGTTTCTATTTTGATTTTATTTAATGGGGTCTTCGTCTTGTGACATTCGTTGATGAATCCCAGCAGTCCGAAGCACACAAAGCCCGCAATCTTTCTGGGGGAATACTTCAGTTCCAGGTCTGTCTTTTTTATCCTGCTTGTGTGCAGCTCTACCGTATCCAGCACGATATTGTAAAAAGCAAAGGCAAGATATGGGTTTCTATCCGGGTTCGTATGCTGGAAGAACTCGAACCGGTCATAATAGATGGCAAGGATGCTGTCCAGCACATTGAGATAGCCGATGACTAAATCGCGGTTGGGATTGTTCTCCTCTTGTCTGCGGTGGTAGTCCGCTGTGCCAATCTCCGTCATGTCCGCAAATATTTCATCCACCAGAGCATATTTGTCACTGTAATGAGAATAAAAAGTAATGCGGCTCACATCCGCTCTCCTGCACAGTTCTGTTATGGAAATCTGCTCGAAAGGCACCTCCATCAGCAGTTCTACCAGTGTATCTTTTAAATTCTTCTTTGTCTTTCGGATTCTTCTGTCTTCCATTTTCTTACATATTCTCCAATCTGTATAAATAGCTTACACATCCATTTTTTTGTTTCTTGTTATTAAAAGGCTATTTTGCTATAATTTTAACACCTGTTAAAATAACATTCAACCTGTAAGGTAATACTGATAACAGGTGGAATAGCGTTATATATACTACGAACTATATCAGAGGGAGATGACTCCCGCCTCTATAGGCGG
>UQKK01000028.1 GCA_900541505.1 uncultured Ruminococcus sp. | reverse complement strand
TTCCGCCAAGGGGATACCAGTGGGGTGCGACATCTTTTTTGCCCACTCAAGCCATTGTGAAGTAGTGACGCTGCTTTCCCGAAAACGCTGATGTAATTAATGGAAAAGTATTGAAAAACAAGAAAGTTCCGGGAGTTTGGGCTGTTTAGACAACAGCTTAGGCTTCCGGCTTTTTATTAGTATCATTGAATAAAATAAACCAGATAGCTCAGTAAAAATCACCAAACTGTAAACAATAAATAAAATCTCTACCTCTATATTGACACGGTGTCAGAATGGTGATACAGTAATTATGCTGACGCTGTGTCAGAATAAAAAGAAGAATTGGAGGTACTCAGAAATGAAAAAGAATATCGGCTCACAGCTCGCTCTCTACCCGATGCCTGTAACTGTCATCGGAGCAATGAATGGAAATCAGCCTACCTGGACGTTGGTAGCCCACGTAGGCATCATTGGTCATGACCGTGTGCTTGTCAGCCTTGCCGCACCGCATTTTATCAACGGATGCATTAAAAAAACGCAGAAACTTTCCATCAATATCGTGAATGAAGAAATGCTGCCGCAGGCGGATTATGCCGGTTCCGTAAGTGGACTAAAGGAGGAGAAATCCGAATTGTTTGCCTATGAAATAGGCGAAGGCGGTACGCCGATTATCACAAGGGCGCCTCTGACTATGGAATGTACGGTGGATGATATTTACAATACGCCGAACTTTGAGAGCTTTATCTGCAAGATTGACAGCACTTATGTAGAGGAGGAACATCTAAATGAAGCGGGAAAAATCAACTATCAGACGTTGAAGCCGGTGTTGTTTGAGTTTCCGACATACGAATATTTGAAAACGGGAAATGTGATTGGGAAATGCCTGTCTTTTAAGAGGAAGGAGTAAAAAATGCCAAAAGGATCAGAAACACTAACAAACGCCCGCCGCAATGAGATTATCGAAGCCTGTGCAAAGCTCTATCAGACGATGAGCTTCAAAGAGATTACGATTAAGGAAATTGGCGGCGCAACCTCTTTTACAAGGACGTCTATCTATAATTATTTTCAGACAAAGGAAGAAATTTTTCTGGCTCTTCTGGAACAGGAGTATGAGCTGTGGATTGTGGAATTACAGTCTATCATGGACGAAAATGAAAGCCTTGACCGGGAGTCTTTTGCGGATAAGATTGCAGGAAGCCTGGAGCATCGGCGCCAGCTGCTCAAAATTATGTCTATGAATATGTACGATATTGAGGAAAACAGCCGGATGGAACGGCTTGTAGAATTTAAAACGGCATATGGAAAGTCGCTGCAGATTTTTGCCGATTTGCTTGCAAAATTCTTTCCTGCAATGGGAGGAAAGGAACGACAAAATTTTATTTATTGTTTTTTCCCTTTTGTTTATGGGATATATCCTTATACAGTTGTGACTGATAAGCAAAGGGAGGCGATGGCGGAAGCGGGTGTGAATTATACTTATCTTTCCATTTATGAAATCACATGGGATTGCTTAATACGGCTTTTGCCGGAGACAGAATTATAACAATTTAAGGAGGACAATACAATGAATTTACCGAAAATTGCGATGGGCGCCTGGGCATGGGGCGACACGGACGGTTACTTTGGAAATACGATGGCTGGGGAAGAATTTCGTCCGATTTTTGAGGCCGCGATGAAAGCCGGTTTGAGCTTGTGGGATACCGCGACTGCTTACAGTAACGGAGAATCTGAAAAAATCCTTGGCGGTTTTGTGAATGACGCGGGACGGGAAAATGTGATTGTATCCACGAAGTTTACACCCCAGATGGCAGCCATGTACGACAACAGTGTGGAAAAAATGTGCGATGCCAGCCTTGCGCGAATGAACATGGAGTATTTTGACATTTACTGGATTCACAATCCAATCGGAGCGCCGGAATATACAAAGCAGTTGATTCCTCTGTTGAAAAACGGGAAGGTAAAATCGGTTGGCGTATCGAACCACAACCTCGCACAGATTATAGAAGCGGAAGCGATTCTGAGAGACGCGGGATTTAGGCTGTCAGCAGTACAGAACCATTACAGCCTGCTGAACCGTTCGTCCGAGGAATCCGGTATTATCGACTACTGCAAAGCAAATGACATTGTGTTCTACGGATATATGACACTGGAGCAGGGCGCTCTCTCCGGCAAATATGATGCCGCTCACCCGTTTCCGGAAGGCAGTGCCAGAGCCAAGGTGTTCAATCCGCTGCTGCCTCAGCTTGGCGCCCTTGTCGGGGAATTAAAAAAGGTTGCGGCGGCGCACAACGTCTCTGCGGCGCAGATTGCCACGGCCTATGCTGTAGGTAAAGGCGTACTGCCGATTTTGGGCGTTACGAAGCTGTATCAGGTAGAAGAAGCGGTTAAAACAGCGGAGATTGTTCTTTCCGCAGAGGAAATGGCTTCCTTGGAAGCTGCCGCTGATGCGTCCGGCGTAAGTTCGATTCAGTTCTGGGAAAGTAAAATGGAGTAAAGAAATCAGTTCTGGAAAAGTAAAATGGAGTAAGGGAATTTACCCTGCAAAAAGGAGACGAAGGAAAATGAAGATTGTCATACTGGAAGGAAGCCCCCATAAAAAGGGTTCGTCTAATATGTTGGCGGAGCAATTTATCAAAGGAGCAGAAGAAGCCGGTCATAACGTGGAAATTCTCGACGTGGCGCACATGGATATGCACCCTTGTATCGGCTGCGAACACTGCGGCATGAACGGAGCATGTGTACATAACGATGATAACGATATAATTCGGGATGCCTTGCTGGGGAGCGATATGGTGGTATTTGTCACACCGATTTATTATTTCGGAATGTCCGCACAACTGAAAATGGTCATTGACCGTTTTTACAGTTATACCATAAAACTGTCCGCGAAGCATTTGAAGGCAGCGCTTATAACTGCCGCCTGGGACAGCAACGATGATGTGATGCCATATACGGCAGAACATTATAAAAAGATATGCCGGTACATGAATTTTGAAGACTGTGGAATGGTGTTGGGAACAGGATGCGGTTCCCCATCCATGACCCGCGGTTCCAGACACATGGATGCTGCATACAGGCTTGGAAAGTCTCTTTAGGAAGAGTGCAAACTGGATGTTACAGCAGATACATGAGTGGACTGTTTAAAGCAAAAGCTTTCCCTCAATAAAACAGATGTTGTAAGAACCTGCCAAACTATTGATTTATTTGTTCTAAAAATATTTTTACTGCCGGGGAAAATGTCTGGTACTTCTTTGTGACAATGTATAAATCAACCGAGAGTTCCGGTGTGATGGGGCGGAAGGTCAGGTTTCTCCCACGGGTATTTACCAACCCATCCAGGCACAATGCGTAGCCGATACCATGTTCCACCAAAAAAGTGGCATTATAGATTAAATTGTAGTAGCTGCCACATTTAAAACGGAATAATCGGCTCCAAACCATTCTAAATCCTGATGCCCGGAAAAAGTCTGCTCCGACAGAATCAGCGGAAGGGCTTTCAACTGGTCGATGTTGATTGCCTTCTGCTGAGCCAGGTCACAGTCTGACGGCATCAATAAGCCGTAAATGTCTTTTTTATGCAGATTGAGGTACTCATATTTTTCCTGCCTGATTGGTCCCAGCAGGAGCCCCATATCTACCAGCCCTTTGTCCAGGCGCTCTAAAATCATATCCGCATCTCCGCTGTGGGTGTGCAGCTGTACATCTGGATGCAGTCGGTGAAATTCTGCCAGAAGCCTTGCGATTTCATCCATGGCGATTGTCTCGCCGCAGCCGATGGTGATGTGCCCGCGAATCCTCTCAGCTCCTGTCTGAAAAGCATCCTCCGTATTTTCTATGAGATTCAGGATTTCCTGCGCCCGCCCGCGCAGAAATTCGCCTTCTTCCGTCAGGAACAGTTTTCGTTTTCCGCGGACAAACAGTTTTTTGCCAAGCTGCTTTTCCAAATCCATCATTTGTTTGGAAAGTGTGGATTGGGTGACATACAGTGTTTCCGCCGCCCTTGTTATATTCTGCTCCCTTGCAACCGCAAGAAAATAGCGAAGAAGTCTTGTCTCAATCATGTCTTTTTCCTCCTGTTATCTCTTTGGCTTGTCTTAGTTTGAGCCCGCTGCGTGAATGTGAGGCTCATCAGCACATTGGTTGTACGCCTTCCCTTTCGTAGTTTCAACATAGATTCAGTATAGCAGATTTTATCATTCCTCACAACGATGATAAAACATAATTATCAACTGTTTGTAATTATAATTTTCCTGCGTTATAGTAAGAAAAAAGAAAGGATGGTTTTCATGAGTCAATATATCTGTAAATTGAATGAATCGGTGGAACGAAACCACGTCCGTTATAAGAACCGCTACGGCATCGCCCTGGCAGGGGACCTCTATATTCCAAAAGGGCTGGATAAGGAGCAGAAGTATCCTGCGCTGGTGGTGGGAGCTCCCTACGGCGGTGTGAAGGAACAGGGCCCGTCTGTATACGCCAACGAGCTGGCAAAGAGAGGCTTTGTTGTCCTTACCTTTGACCCCTGTTATATGGGTGAGTCCGGCGGGGAGCCGCGTCATGTGTCATCTCCGGACTTGTTCAGCGAGAACATCAGCGCCGGGGTGGACTATCTGGGGCTGCTGCCCTATGTAGAGAGGAACAAAATCGCGGCTCTGGGCATCTGCGGAAGCGGCGGCTTCTCCCTCTCCGCTGCAGCCATGGACACCCGCATCAAAGCAGTTATCACAGCCAGTATGTTTGATATGAGTGTCGCCGCCCGTATGGGACAGACGCCGGAGCAGATTCAGGAGAAAAAGGAGCAGCTCTCCAAAAGACGCTGGAAAGACGCGGAAAACGGGGAACCGGAGTATATCCCCTCATTCCCGGAAGAGCCTGTAAGCGTCATCCCGGATGAAATACAGGGGCTGAACCGTGAGTTTTTCGAGTTCTATGCCACAAAACGTGGTCATCATCCCCGCGCGAGAGGGAATTTCACAACGACTTCGGATTTGAGTTTTATGAACTACGCACTGAACGACCATATTGCAGAAATTTCACCCCGTCCGATTTTGTTTGTTGTGGGCGAGCAGGCAGAGAGCCGCTTTTTTAGCGATATGGCATTTGAAAAGGCAGCTGAGCCGAAGCAAATGATAGTTGTGCCAAACTGCAACCATGTGGATTTGTACGATGATACCTCGAAGATTCCTTTTGATGAAATCGAGCGTTTTCTGCATGAAAATGTGACGTAAGGAGCGAACATGAGAAAGATAATCAGCATTGGGTCTGCACTTTTTTTGCTGTTAAGTGTCTCAGGCTGTGCAGCCCCGGATTCAGACAGCGCTGACCCACAGCAAAACGCTGCCGAAACAGAAGCGGAATCACAAAGAGCGACAGAATCACCGTCAGAGGATGCAGACGCAATAAAGCAGGAGGTAGCGACCATGAGAATTTCTGTTAAATCGGAGGAATATGAGATTATTTATGAATTGAACGACAGCAAGGCTGCCAGAGAGTTGTATGCGCAGCTGCCGCTTACAACTGAAGTGGAGCCGTTCAGCAATAATGAGATGACCTTTTATCCGGAAAAACTGGATGTCGCGGATGCGCCGTTTTCGGATGGGGAACCAGGTTCACTTTCCTACTATGCACCGTGGGGAGATGTCGTTATGTTTTATGCGCCCTGCGCTCCCAACAGCAGCTTGTATGAACTGGGCAAGGCAATTGTCGGTGCGGAATATATCGAAAATCTAAGCGGAACAATTACTGTGTCCGCTGCAGAAGAATAAACAGATAAGGGGAGTATTACAACGATAGAAAGTATAACATTATATAATGGTACTGCAATGCCCATGGAAGCCTTTGGACGTTCACTGCACAAGCTGGGGTTTGATTATCTCGACCTGTATCTCGTTCATATGCCGCTTGGCGATTACTATGGAGCTTGGCGGGCGATGGAGAAGCTGGGCGTGCAGCCGCAGGGGTGGGCTCCGTTTGCTGAGGGGGGGGGTGAAAGGGATGTTCTCAGAACCGGTTTTACAGGAAATTGCCGCAAAACACGGGAAAACGGCGGCACAGGTGATTCTGCGCTGGAATATCCAGCAAGGTGTGGTGATTATTCAAAAATCTACATCAGTCTTTTCCTGGTCTGCGCTGTCACCTCAGGCTGTTTTTTCATGTCGGCTGCCTCCTTTATTTCTGATTATTATCCAACAAGTTGCCCGGATTTGTTGGTTGATGATTCAGGCAGAATTGATATATTATGCATTGCACAACAGGTTGTTGGATAATACAAGCGTAAGATAGGAGTGTGTAAGATAGGAGTGAAAAATTGGCGGCAGTCATTGGCTAACATACATGGAGGACTGTTATATCGGGAAATATAAATATGGCTGGTATCTGAAAAAACAGGTTGTATCCGAAATCGGAAACGGGTATAATCGGACTGGAGGACGTGCTATGTGCGGAAGGTATTATGTAGACGATGAAACGTTAAAAGAGATAGAGCGGATTGTCAGGCACTTGGAAGGAAGGCTCCCCGCCTATGGAAAAGGAAAAGACATCTATCCGTCCGGTGAGGCGGCAGTGCTCTTTGAAAAGACAGAAGAGTTGGCTGCAGGTGTGATGAACTGGGGTTTTCCGGGTTACGAAGGGAGCCGTCTGATTATCAACGGGAGGGCAGAAGGTGCCATGGAAAAACGGACGTTCCGTGAGAACCTGCTGCATAGGAGATGCATCATCCCTGCAAAAGGATTTTACGAGTGGAACAGGCAGAAAGAAAAAAATTCATTTTATACAGAGGATGGAGCGCCCCTTTTTATGGCGGGCTGCTATGGCTTTTTCGGGGAGGAGAGGCGGTTTGTCATCCTCACCACAAAAGCGAACCCTTCGGTTTCCTGTGTTCACGAGAGGATGCCATTGATTTTAAAGAGAGATGAGATAGAGAACTGGATTTTAAACGACAGCGCTGTGGAAGATTTTCTGAAAAAGACTCCGCCAATGCTGGCGCGCAGTCAGGAGTATGAGCAGATGAGCCTGTTTTAGGTGATACGGACAGATATGTTTGATTCCGGATGAAGATAATTTACAAGACAAAAGAAGCCTCGTTCTGTATCATAAATAGCAGACACAGGGAGGAAGCACAGGATATCTGAAGGATGTCCATGCCCTCTTTTTACCTGGAGACAGAGACGAAAATAAGACAACATGAGAGGAAGGATAAAATGGATAAGACACACGCAAGAGGACATCTGGCAGCAGTATTTACGATTCTGCTCTGGGGAACGACTTTTATATCGACAAAGGTTCTTCTCGCAGATTTTAAACCGGTGGAAATTTTATTCTACCGGTTTTTACTGGGCTTTTTCTTACTATTTCTGATGAAACCAAAGCGGCTTAAGACCGCTGGCTGGAAACAGGAGAGGTTGTTTGTGGTGGCGGGTCTGACAGGAATTTGCCTGTATTACCTGTTGGAAAACATCGCGCTGACCTATACACTGGCGTCCAATGTGGGGGTCATTGTGTCTGTGGCGCCATTTTTTACGGCGATACTGGCACATCTGTTCATACGGGGAGAGGAAAAGCTGAGAGGGACGTTCTTTCTGGGCTTTGTGGTAGCTATGGCGGGAATCGCCCTCATCAGTTTCCAGGGGACTGGGGTAGAACTAAACCCGACAGGAGATTTACTGGCGGTGCTGGCGGCATTTGTGTGGGGCATCTACTCCATAGCAACGAAAAAAATCAGCGAATTCGGATATTCCACCATTCTGACGACCAGGAGGAGCTTTTTTTATGGGATTCTTTTCATGATACCCGCGTTGTTCCTGTTTGATTTCAAACCCGCGCCAGAGCGTTTTGCAAATCCGGTCAATCTGTTCAATATCCTGTTTCTCGGTCTAGGGGCATCCGCTGTCTGCTTTGTGACCTGGAATCTTTCCGTAAAAATACTGGGAGCAGTGAAATCCAGCGTCTATATTTACCTGACGCCTGTCATTACTATTATTGCCTCGGTGCTGATACTCCATGAACCCTTTACAAAAACTGTGGCAGTGGGGGCAGTACTGACACTGACCGGGCTGGTGCTTTCTGAAACAGGAAAGAAAAAGTAAGCGTTGTTATCGAACACTACATCATAAATAAATGTCATACGGCGGCATTTCCTCAAAAAGGAGTGTCGCTCTTTTACGTTGTTCCATAAAATAGAAAGAAAAAGGGAAGTGCCGGGCATGGTCACGATAAGTTTATGTATGATTGTACGCAATGAGGAGGACGTGCTGGACCGCTGCCTGTCTGCGGTGAAAGACCTGGTGGAGGAGATTGTCATTGTGGATACCGGGTCAGAAGACAGGACAAGAGAGATTGCCGCAGCATACACAGAGCGGATTTTTTCCTTTCCGTGTGTCGATGATTTTTCGGCTGCGAGAAATTTCGCTGCGGGCAAAGCTCGGATGGAATACTGGATGTGGCTGGATGCGGATGATGTGATTTCCCCAGACAGCGCGCAGAAATTCCTGGAGATGAAGGAGAGGCTGGACACAGACACGGATATGGTGATGATGCCGTATCAGACCGGATTTGATGAGCAGGGACATCCGGTTTTTTCTTATTACAGGGAACGCATCATAAAAAATAAAAAGGGATATTTCTTCCAGGGGAGAGTACATGAGGTCATTCCCCCTGCGGGAAATATCCTTCGTTTGGATATTCCTATAGAACACAGAAAAGAAAAGCCTCCGGCAGGGGACAGGAACCTTAAGATTTATGAAAAAATGGAGGCGGAGGGGATTTATTTTGATGCCCGCTCCCTGTATTATTACGGCAGAGAATTGTGTGCCCATGCGAAATATGAAAAAGCAGTCAGAATGTTGGAAGCGTTTTTAAAAAGAGCGGACGGGTGGGTGGAAGACCGGATAGAAGCTACCCGGCAGCTTGCCAGGTGCTATGAGCGTATGGGACAAAAAGAAAAGGCACTGCTGACTCTTCTGCGGGCATTTGCGTATGATGTGCCAAGAGGAGAGACTTGCTGTGAATTGGGGAGACATTTCCTGGATAATGGGGAACATGAGCAGGCGGCTTTCTGGTATCGACAGGCGCTGTCCGCGAAAAAAGAGACTGAGTCCGGGGCATTTGTACAGGAAGACTGCTACGGATTTCTCCCGGCTATCTCCCTCTGTGTGTGCTACGACAGAATGGGCGAGCGGAGGCTGGCGGAGAAATATAATGAACTGGCAGGGAAATACAAGCCCGATTCGCCCAGCTATCTGTGGAATAAAGCATATTTTCAGGGCTGAGGAGTGGGCTCTTGCTTGGAGCGGATAAGCAAAATCAAAACCAGAACATATATTGTATAGAGAAATAAAAAGGAAGAAATCAAATATGTTATGGTTTAGAAGAGACAATTCTGGCGAAATGCCAAATCAGGAAGAAAAAAATAATCAGGAGGTGGGCGAGCAGTCCATGTGCTTTGGAGGCTGCCCGCCAAAGCCGCCCTGTCCGCGTCCCTGCCCTCCGGGTAGACCCTGCCCGACAGGACCTACGGGACCAACCGGACCCACAGGTCCAACAGGCCCCACGGGACCGGCAGGAGGTCCGACAGGTCCCACCGGAGCCACAGGTGCGACAGGCCCCACAGGGCTGACAGGTCCCACCGGAGCAACCGGAGCCACAGGTCCTACAGGTCCCACAGGACCCACAGGACCGACGGGAACAGCGGGAGCTACAGGCGCGACAGGACCAACCGGAGCGACAGGACCGACAGGAACAGCAGGAGCGACCGGAGCCACGGGACCAACGGGTGCAACTGGCGCTACAGGTGCAACTGGTTCTACGGGCGCCACAGGCGATACGGGAACGGCGGCAACGATTCAGGTGGGAACGGTGACCACAGGAGAACCGGGCAGCGCTGCGCAGGTTACAAACAGCGGGGATGAAAACAATGCAGTTTTTGACTTCGTCATTCCCCAGGGAGCGACCGGGGCAACCGGAGCCACAGGCTCTACAGGGGCGACAGGCGCCACCGGACCGACCGGAGCAACTGGACCCACAGGCGCTACTGGAGCGACAGGAACAGCCGGAGCCATGGGACCCACGGGACCAACGGGACCTACTGGTCCAACAGGGCCCACCGGACCGACAGGACCTACTGGTCCGACGGGTGCAACAGGAGCAACAGGAGCTACCGGACCAACGGGTCCGACAGGTGCCACAGGAGCCACCGGAACAGAAGGTACAGCGGGAACAGACGGAGCGACAGGTACAACCGGAGCCACAGGTGCTACAGGGACAGCCGCGACAATCCGGGTGGGAACGGTGACAACAGGAGAGCCGGGAAGCGATGCGGAAGTGACGAACCGCGGGGATGAGAACAATGCAGTGTTTGACTTTGTCATTCCGCAGGGAGCGACTGGCGGAACGTGTGAGTCAAGAGAATATTTATCTGCCTATTCGACTTCACAGAAGGCGGGAACAAACGGCGGCACGTTAATATTTGATAAAAATTATGTGTCAAACGGTACGGCAATCACCCACACTGAAGGCACAGCGCAGTTTGTAATCCAACAGCCCGGTGTATATTATGTCTCCTTCCACGGTACAATCTCACCGGTCAAGGGCTCGAACTTCCCGCTGGCAATCTCATTGTATCTGCGCAAGCAGGGGACACTGGTGCCGGGAACATCGGTGTACCATACCTTCCAGACGACTTCGGATACGAGCAATGTTGCTTTTTCACAGATTATAGAAGTCTCGACAGTGCCGACGACACTGGATATGGTAGGCAGCGGCGGTAATTTCATCTATGCGGACATCTCCATGGTCATTCACCGCCTGGGGAATCTGGATGAAACGATGTAACATGTAAATTGCCGGAAATGATAAGAGACATCTTCCGGGATGGAAAACGGCAGTTAAAGGTCCGGCAAGCCCGGACTTTGGCTGACCGCAGATACAAGCAGGGGCGGCTCCGTAGGGGAGCTGCCTCTTATAGTATATCAACATAAAAATGAAGCGTATAAAAATTTTTGCTTGCAATATACCCTATAGGGGTATATAATGTGTCCAGAGGTGATGAAAATGGAAGATACAAAAGCATGTTGCTGTACGCACAAGACAAAGGAACGTACAGAAAAGGAATATAAGGATTTAATCAACCGCTTAAACCGGATTGAGGGACAAGTGCGGGGGATTAAGAAAATGGTGGAGACAGACACATACTGCACGGACATCCTCATACAGGTATCCGCGGTGAACGCAGCGCTCAACAGTTTTAACAAAGTGCTGCTCGCCAATCATATCCGCACCTGTGTGGCGGAGGATATCCGGGAAGGAAAAGAGGAGACCATCGATGAGCTGGTGGTGACGTTGCAGAAGTTGATGAGATAAGAATTGAGGAGATAAGACAGGAGGCAGATTATGAAACAATATACAGTGACGGGCATGAGCTGTGCTGCGTGCAGCGCGCGGGTGGAGAAGGCAGTATCCAAAGTGCCCGGAGTGACATCCTGCTCGGTGAGCCTGCTGACTAATTCCATGGGTGTGGAGGGAGACGTGAAGGCGTCGGATATTATATCCGCAGTGGAGGCAGCGGGGTATGGAGCAGCGGAAAAGGGGGACAACGCGCAGCGCAGCACATCAGCGCAGAGCGCATCCGGAGAGGAAGCATTAAAGGACAGGGAAACCCCTGTTTTGAAGAAAAGACTGATTGCGTCTCTGTGTTTTTTGCTGCCGCTCATGTACTTTTCCATGGGGCATATGATGTGGAACTGGAAAGTACCGGCAGTACTGGAAGGAAACCACGTGGCGATGGGGCTGATACAGCTTTTGCTCACAACCATTGTGATGGTCATAAACCAGAAGTTTTTTATCAGCGGTTTTAAAAGCCTGTGGCACAGAGCGCCGAACATGGATACGCTGGTGGCACTGGGAGCGAGCGCTTCCTATGTCTACAGCGTGTACGCGCTGTTTGCCATGACAGACGCACAGGTCCGGGGAGATATGGCAGGGGTCATGACCTACATGCATGAGTTTTATTTTGAGTCGGCGGCAATGATTCTCACGCTGATAACGGTGGGGAAAATGCTGGAAGCGCGCTCCAAGGGAAAGACCACCGATGCGCTCAAGAGTCTGATGAAGCTGGCGCCGAAAACGGCGGTGGTCATAAGAGACGGCGCGGAGGAGGAAGTTTCCATCGAGCAGGTGCGAAAGGGAGAGATTTTCGTGGTGCGACCCGGAGAAAATATACCCGTAGACGGTATCATTTTGGAGGGCAGCAGTGCCATCAATGAGTCAGCGCTGACTGGAGAGAGTATCCCTGTGGATAAAAAGGAGGGGGACCAGGTCTCTGCGGCGACTCTTAATACTTCCGGATTCCTGCGCTGTGAGGCACAGCGGGTGGGCGAGGATACGACGCTCTCCCAGATTATCCAGATGGTGAGTGATGCGGCGGCGACAAAGGCGCCCATCGCAAAGGTGGCGGATAAGGTTTCCGGTGTCTTTGTCCCGGCGGTCATTGCAATTGCGGCTGTGACGATGATTGTGTGGCTCCTGGCGGGGCAAAGTATCGGTTTTGCCCTGGCGAGAGGGATTTCCGTCCTCGTTATCAGTTGCCCCTGCGCGCTGGGGCTGGCAACGCCGGTGGCAATCATGGTGGGGAACGGTATGGGCGCCAAGCACGGCATCATGTTCAAGACAGCCGTTTCTTTGGAAGAGACCGGGAAAATGGAGATTGTGGCGCTGGATAAGACGGGAACCATCACCAGCGGGGAACCCCGTGTGACGGACCAGATTGCAGCGGAGGGCATCACGGAGGAGGAGATGCTCTCTCTTGCCTGCGCGCTGGAGAAAAAAAGCGAGCACCCGCTTGCCCGCGCTGTCTTGGCAGAAGCGGCAAAGAAGCATCTTTCGGATATCGGGGAGACTGTGGATTTTAAGGCGGTTCCGGGAAATGGACTGTCCGGCAGATTAAACGGAGATTTGCTGGAGGGAGGCAACTTAAAGTTTATCCTTGAGAAAGCAGAAATTCCGCAGGAGATGCAGACGAAAGCGGCGGATTTGGCGGAGGAGGGGAAGACCCCGCTCTTCTTTGCCAGAAATGGCAGGTTCCTGGGAATTATTGCCGTGGCAGATGTGATAAAGGAGGACAGCCCCCAGGCGGTGAGAGAGCTGCAGAATATGGGAATCCACGTTGTCATGCTCACCGGGGATAATGAGCGGACCGCCCGCGCCATCGGAAAAGAAGCCGGGGTGGACGAGGTCATTGCGGGAGTGCTGCCGGACGGCAAGGAGAGTGTCATCCGTTCTCTGAAGAAAAAAGGAAAAGTCGCCATGGTGGGTGACGGAATCAATGACGCGCCCGCGCTCACACGAGCAGATATGGGGATTGCCATCGGCGCGGGAACAGACATCGCTATCGATGCCGCGGATGTGGTGCTCATGAAGAGCAGACTTACGGATGTGCCGGCGGCGATACGGATGAGCCGGGCGACGCTTCGCAACATCCATGAGAATCTGTTCTGGGCATTTATTTATAATGTTATCGGGATACCGCTGGCGGCGGGAATCTGGATTCCTGTTTTCGGCTGGCAGTTAAATCCCATGTTCGGAGCGGCGGCAATGAGCCTTTCCAGCTTCTGTGTCGTAACAAATGCCTTGCGTTTGAACTGGTTTAAGATGTATGATGCAAGTAAAGATAAAAAGAGAAAAAAGAAAGAAGATAAGAAACAAATGAAGGAAGAAAATCAAAAAGAAAATAAGGAGGAGACAACAATGGAAAAAACAATGAAGATTGAAGGGATGATGTGTGAGCACTGTGAGGCGAGAGTGAAGAAATGCTTAGAGGCGCTCCCACAGGTAGAATCCGCGCAGGTAAGCCATAAGGAAGGCACCGCAGTGGTGACGCTGTCCGGCGACATTACCGATGAAGTGCTGAAAAAGACAGTGGAAGACCAGGACTACAAGGTGACAGAAATCAAATAGTTTAGGGAAAACCATGTTACTGTTCACTCGCAAGCTTGACATTAGCTGTCAAGCTATGCGCCAGTGTGGTGAATTGCAGGATTTCAGCCCCATGCATCGAAGAGGCATTTTAAATGGGCTGAAATCGTTACTGTTCGCAGGTATCTGTGAACAGTAACAAAACCATTTCTTGAGTAAGGATAGTTGCTTAAGAAATGGTTTTTTTGCAGAAAAAGGAGTATATTAAAAAAAGGCATAAAAATATGAGTGACGCCGCAAAAAGGCTGGCGTCAGTATTCAAGACAGGCAGGAGATAGTGATGGAATTTTTGAGTGTATTTGATGTACTTGGTCCCAACATGATAGGTCCCTCCAGCTCACACACAGCAGGCGCCGCTTCCATTGGGAGGATGGCGAGGAAAATGTTTCCGGAGGATATTGTGAGCGTAAAGTTTATTCTTTACGGTTCTTTTGCCAGAACCTATCAAGGACACGGGACAGACAAGGCGCTTCTGGGCGGAATTTTAGGTTTTGAGACGGATGACATACGGATTCGGGAATCCTTTCGTTATGCCAGGGAACAGGGAATTTCTTACAAATATACAGCGGATGAGCAGACCATACCGGAGCACCCCAATACAGTGGATATTGAGATGGAAGGCTGCGAAGGTGGCACCATGAGCATCCGGGGAGAGTCCACAGGAGGCGGCAGGATAAAAATTACCCGTATCAACGGAATCCGTGTGGAGTTTACGGGAGAATACAGCACTCTGGTCGTAAAACAGTCGGACCAGCCGGGAGTGGCGGCCTATATCAGCCGGTGTCTGGCGGACAAGAATGTCAATATAGCATTTATGAGGCTGTTTCGGGAAAAGAAAGGTACGATTGCTTATTCGGTAATCGAATCGGACGAAAAGATACCGGAAAATGTAGTCACAGAAATTAAGCAGAGTCCCTCGGTATTGGACGTTCTGCTGATTCAGCTCTAGGAGGCTTAAGATGGATTTTCAATCAGGAAGAGATTTATTAAAGCTGTGCGAGGAAGAAAAGAAAAAGATTTCCGGAATTATGAGACAGAGGGAAATCGAAAATGGAGCGCTCACCGAGGCAGAGATAGAGAAGAAGATGAGGCGCGTTTTGTCCATCATGCGGCAAGCCGCGACAAAGCCTCTCGAAAAACCAGGGAAGTCTATCAGTGGTCTGACCGGAGGAGAGGCGCAGAAGATTGCTGCATTTGGAGAAAGCTCCGGGAGTTTCTGCGGCTCCTTTATGAATCGGGTGATTGCCTACAGTATGGCGGTGCTGGAGGTGAACGCCTCTATGGGCTTGATTGTGGCAGCACCGACAGCAGGCTCTTCCGGCGTGGTCCCGGGTGCACTGTTGGCTCTTAAGGAGGAGAAGGCGCTGTCAGACGATGAGGTGATGAATGGGCTCTACTGTGCGGCGGCAATCGGATATGTGCTCATGAGAAATGCCTCTGTATCCGGGGCGGAGGCGGGCTGTCAGGCGGAAATCGGTTCTGCTTCCGCGATGGCGGCTGCCGCGGTGACGGAGATGATGGGAGGAAGCCCGCAGATGTGTTTGAAGGCGGCGGGAATGGCAATCGCCAATCTGCTCGGTCTGGTCTGTGACCCGGTGGCAGGACTGGTGGAAATACCGTGCCAGAACAGAAATTCCCTGGGTGCCTTAAATGCCGTCTCCTGTGCGCAGATTATTTTAAGCGGCGTGGACTTTCCGATTCCTTTTGACGAGATGGCGGCGGCGATGTACCGGGTGGGGAAAAACATGCCGGTAGAACTCAAAGAAACTGCGCTGGGAGGATGTGCGGCTACGCCGACCGGATGTTCCATGAAATGCATGTCTCAAAAAGTGGATTGACAAAAAAGAAGAAAGTATATTTATGCATCAGAAAAATATGATGAGAGGGGGAAAGAAAAATGAAAATCATGCAGCTTCAGACCCATGTCTACAAAGATAAGGAAAAAAACCTGCAAACTCTTTGCGCGCTTATGGAAGAGAAAAAGGATGAGAAGCCGGACCTGGTCACATTAGGAGAGATGTTCAACTGTCCCTATGAGACGCCAAACTTTCCCGTCTATGCGGAAAAGGAAGGCGGTGAGAGCTGGACGGTGTGCAGGAATCTCGCGCGAAAATACGGGGTCTATCTGTCGGCGGGCTCCATGCCCGAGGTGGACGATGCGGGCATGGTCTATAATACGGCGTATGTTTTTGACAGAGAGGGCAGGCAGATTGCCAAGCACCGCAAAGCCCATCTCTTTGATATTGACATCGAGGGCGGGCAGAGCTTTAAAGAGTCCGATACTTTGACGGCGGGAGATTCCTGTACAGTATTCGACACCGAATTTGGCAGGATGGGAATCTGTATCTGCTTTGATATCCGTTTCCCGGAACTGAGCCGTATGATGGCAGTTAAAGGAGCAAAGGTCATCCTGACACCGGCGGCATTTAACATGACCACCGGACCGGCGCACTGGGATTTGACCTTCCGCGCGCGGGCGTTAGATAACCAGTGCTATTTTGTGGGGACATCGTTAGCCAGAGATGAAAATGCCGGTTATCTTTCCTGGGGACACAGCTTGCTGGTATCGCCATGGGGCGATATTATGGCACAGATGGATGAGCGGGAAGGGTGCCTTATAAATGAGATAGATTTGGCTTATGTGGAGAAAATCCGCAGAGAACTGCCGCTTTTGAAAGCGAGGAGAACAGATATTTATCAGTGGCCTTAAAGCAGAAGGGAGAGACGCCGATGTTTCGTCGGTGTCTCTCCCTTATTAAAATCTGTTTCCTGGCAAAACCTCAGGAACGGTCCTCTTCATTGTCTTTGGAGAGGAATGTCCCGCCTTCCGGTTTCTTTAAAGACTTCCACAAATATAGTCCGCCCAGTGCGGCGATGATATAGAGCAGTGTTACGAGGATGGCAGAATTGTCCTTCAGAGAGTAGACAATAAACGACACAGCGGCCAGTGCCGCAACCAGTTCCACCGTCTTTAAGAAACGTTTATCACGCCGCTCGCGGTATTGTAAGATGCGCTCCTCGTGGTTATTCTCCAGGTAGGATGTGATGTGCTCTTCCGTTATGCGGCATGCTACCTGGTCAGAAGGCGTGAACGCATGGAGATTCTCCAAAATTTCGCGGTAAATCTCCTCATAAGTCTCCTCGTAAGCTTTCTTTCGGACTGCCTCCTCCTGGGAGAAAGCCTCCGCGCTGTCAGGGGACGGCGTGGCAAAGGGCGCTGCCTCTTCCTTCTGAGGCTGCACCGTGGAACCTTCCGAAGCAGTCTGAGGTGTCACCTGCGGCTGTACTGCCGCGCCCTCCGGAACTGTAGCCTGAGCTGCCGCCTGCGGCTGTACTGCTGCACCTGCTGGAGATGCTGCCTGCGGCTGGGGCGCTGCCTCCGGGGAAGCGGCAGAAATCGTTTCCGGCTGCGCGGTTGTGTGAGTGTTTTGGGAATCTATTGCTGGTTGTGTATAAATCATCGTTTGGTTTTCCTGTTCCATCTTTTGTACCTCCATTTCCTATGTCCATCATAACAGTTCTTTTCGAAAGAGAAAAGAAAAAACGAAAAAAATTAAGAAACTCTTTGATTATGTCTTGCATTTCGTGGAAAATGTGGTACAATTAAAACAACAAGAAACCACATAAAAATAAAACAAAAACTAATAAAAACCACATAAAGATATGTGGAATCTGGTTAAAATAGTCATACTATTTGAGATTAAGAAAATAAGAGGAGGCAGATTATGAAAGTTTTAGAGTGCAAATTTCTCCAGGATTTTGTCAAGATGGCAGAAGACGGATATCAGCAGGGCTGGCATGAGAGAAACGGCGGGAATCTTTCCTACCGTCTGAAAAAAGGTGAGGTGGATGCAATCCGTCCGCGTCTTTCATCGGATGCCCAGTGGCAGCCAATCGGTACATCCGTACCGGGACTTGCAGGAGAACATTTCCTCGTGACAGGAAGCGGAAAATATTTCCGAAATATCATAGTGGACCCGGAGGCGTGTCTGGCTATCATCGAGGTGGATGAGAGTGGAAATAACTACCGCATCCGCTGGGGACTGGCAGAAGGCGGAAAGCCGACCAGCGAGCTGCCGACCCATCTGATGAATCATGAGATTAAGAAAAAACTCACAGACGGCAAACACAGAGTCATTTATCATGCACATACAACAAATACGATTGCGCTGACCTTTGTTCTTCCGCTCAACGATGAAGTTTTTACAAGAGAGCTCTGGGAGATGGCGACAGAATGTCCGGTCGTTTTCCCGGAAGGTGTGGGCGTTGTCGGCTGGATGGTGCCGGGCGGACGCGACATCGCGGTGGCGACCAGCAAGCTGATGGAAAAATACAATGCCGTTATTTGGGCACATCACGGAATGTTCTGCTCCGGCGAGGACTTTGACCTGACTTTCGGACTTATGCACACAATCGAGAAGTCCGCGGAGATACTGATTAAAGTCATGTCCATGGTTCCGCAGAAGAGACAGACCATTGAACCGGAAGATTTCAGAGATTTAGCGAAAGGATTCCAGGTAGAACTCTCCGAGCGTTTCCTTTACGACAAGAGAAGCCTCTCCATTTAATAAAATATGTGGATACCCCTGTTTTTGCTTATGAAAAGCGAAGGCAGGGGACTTTTTTTAGCCATATTCCGGAGATTTGCGTATAAAGGTCTGTGTTTTGAGGAAAATAGTAGATGAATATGATAAGAGTGCGGGAAAGATGCTGTCTTTACTTAACGGAAAGAAAAAGGCAGGTTCCTGACCGGATGGAGAAGATGTGAAAAAGGAGGCGGAAGCGATGATAAATATACAGAAAGCGGCGGTAATCGGATGTGGATTTGTAGGCTCATCCATCGCCTATGCTCTGATGCAGAAAGGAACATTTTCTGAACTTGTGCTGCTGGACGCAAACCAGAAGAAGGCGGAAGGGGAAGCTATGGATATCAGCCACGGACTTCCTTTCGCCCATGCTATGGATATTTATGCAGGAGGATATGAGGACATCCGCGATGCGGCGGTCATCATTATTACGGCGGGGGCAAACCAGAAACCGGGAGAGACAAGGCTTGACCTGGTGCAGAAGAACGCGAAGATTATGAAATCGGTAATCGGAGAAATCAAGAGAGTGGGCTGTGAGGGAATCTTGCTCATCGTCTCAAACCCCGTGGACATCCTGACGCATGTGGCACTGAAAGAGTCGGGATTTTCACCGGCTCGGGTCATCGGTTCGGGAACAGTGCTGGATACGGCGAGACTCAAATACATCTTAAGCGAGAAACTGAAAGTGGACAGCCGCAATGTCCATGCTTTCATTGTCGGGGAGCATGGGGACAGCGAGCTGGCGGCGTGGAGCTGCGCCAACATTTACGGTATCCCGCTCAAAGAGTTTGCGAAAATGAGAGGGTACCAGAGTTTTGAGAAAGAGATGGATGAAATCTATCATGCGGTGAGAGACAGCGCCTATGAAATCATTGAGAGGAAAGGCGCAACCTATTATGGGATTGGCATGGCATCTGCCAGGATTGCGGAGGCGATTGTGCGCGACAGTCATACAGTGGCTCCGGTCTCCGTCCTGTTAAACGGCGAGTACGGACTTTCCAATCTGTGCTTAAGCATCCCGGCGGTAGTGGGAAATGAAGGCGCGGAGCAGGTGCTGGAGATTGCCTTTGACGAGGAAGAGATGGAAAAACTCAGAAAATCGGCGGGAGAACTGAAAGCAGTGTTGGACAGCATACGATAAATAATATACAGGCTTTACAATTAAGAAGATATCTGCTATAGTACTACTTGTTCACTCGGAGGGTGAGTCATTCGCAGGAAATGATGAGCTGGATAAGGTGACAGGCTGGGATGCCTGTTGGCTTATCCAGTTTTTGTTGTTTAGGAGACACATTTCGCATACAATAAAAAGCCTTCAGGGAGGGACGCAAAATGTCCGGGGGCATTTATTATGCGCCGACCGAAGTGGAACGAAGAGTATACGCCGCGATAAGGTATATTACTGCTTTCCAGCATTGCGGCGTCGTACAAGAGGAAAGGGAGCATGCTATGGAACTTTTACAGGGAAACATTAAAAAACTTTATTTTAAATATCTCTCGGCAGCGTTTGGGAGCGCGCTCATCAGCTCTATTTACGGTGTGGTGGACATGGCAATGGTGGGGCAGTATCAGGGACCGGACGGGACCGCTGCCCTGGCGGTGGTGGCGCCGGTCTGGAACATTATCTATAGTCTGGGGCTTCTCATGGGGATTGGCGGAGCGGTCCTTTTCAGTACAGAAAGGGGCAAGCAGAAGAAACAAGACGAAGCAAATGTCTATTTTACCGCTGCTGTCATAGGAGCAGCGATTCTGGCAGTGATAAGCTGGATTGGAGTGGCAGCATTTGACCGCCCGCTTTTATTGTTATTCGGCGCGGAGGAGACACTGCTGCCGCTGGCACAGACCTATCTGCTGCCAATCAAGTTCACAGCGCCTTTCTTTCTGCTTAACCAGATGCTGGCTGCATTTCTGAGAAATGACAACGCGCCGGGTCTTGCGACAAGAGCGGTCCTGGCAGGGGGAATCTTTAATATTTTCGGAGATTATTATTTTGTCTTTGTCATGGATATGGGAATCTTCGGAGCCGGACTCGCGACTGCGGTGGGAGCGGGTATCACGTTTGTCATGATATTGAGCCACTTTTTCAGCAAAAAGAACACCCTGCGTCTTGTCAGACCTTCGCATCTGGCGGGAAAATTAAGGCAGATTGGAGTGAATGGCTTTGCGGCATTTTTTATCGATGTGGCGATGGGGATACTGACCATGCTGTTCAACCGGCAGATTATGAAATACGCCGGAAAAGATGCCCTGGCGGTATACGGAATCATTGTAAATATCAGTACGTTTGTCCAGTGCTGCGCGTACAGCGTGGGACAGGCGGCACAGCCGATGATTTCCGTGAACTTCGGAGCCGGGAAATGGGGGCGTATCCGAGAAACCTTGAAATATGCGCTTCTGACAGCAGCATTTTTCAGTCTGGCATGGACGGCTGCAGCTATGGCAGTGCCCAACGGTTTTGTGAGGATATTTATGGAGCCCACAGAGGCGGTGCTTGACATTGCGCCTAAAATCATCAGGACTTATGGGCTGTCCTTTTTATTGCTGCCTTTGAACATCTTCTCCACCTATTATTTCCAGTCCATGATGAAACCGCGTATATCCTTCCTCGTCTCCATTCTAAGGGGCGTGGTCATAAGCGGATGCTTTATCTACATACTTCCGGTGTTGGCGGGAGGGCAGGCGATGTGGCTTGCCATGCCGTTTACGGAGCTCATTGTGGCGGTGCTTGTGATTGCGTGCATGAAACGGTACACGAAAAAAAGTGAGGCATAGCAAAAGCTATGCCTCAGTCTTATCCTGGATATGCCTTTTCATCGCCTCAAAGCTCTCCGTACTGATGACATGCTCGATGCGGCATGCATCTTCTGCGGCTGTCTGCGCATCCACGCCGAGCCTTTCTAGCCAGGAGGAGAGAAGGGTATGGCGCTCGTAAATCCTATCCGCAATCTCTTTTCCCGATTCGGTCAGGGTGATGTAGCCCTCCGGGGAGACAACGATGTGGTTGCTCTCACGGAGCTTTTTCATGGCAACGCTGACACTGGATTTCTTAAAGCCGAGCTCTGTCGCCACATCCACGGAGCGCACAACGGGATGGGAATTGCTTAAGATTAAAATAGTTTCCAAATAGTTTTCTGCGGATTCGTTCATATTCATCATAATAGATACACCTCAATTTTTCTGTAGTCTCACTTTCTTGCAGTCGTCTTTTGCTGTCCGGTATCTGACCGGATATGCAGTTTTCGTGTTGTCAACGACGCTTCCTCGTGTATTTAGTATCCAGTATAACATATCCGTTTTATAACATCAAATTGAAAAGAGGGTAAACGTATATCCAAGGAATCAGGAAATAGTGGCAGCAGTTGGCTGAAGTTTATGAAAAAAAGAAGGAGAAGTCCTTGACAACTAATGAAAGTTAGCATATACTAACCTTTGAGCAAAGGAATAAATGAAAAAAATTATCAATCTCAATTGTCTGGGGCTATGAGCCGAAACGAGGGGGTGCAGAAGATTTGATTTTTCAAAAGAAAGAAGAGGATAGAGATGCCTTTGACAATGGCTGGTATCGGTGAAGTGCTCATAGGAGCATACTGCATTTCCTGATTTGGAAGGGATACAAAAATAAAAAACCAGAAAAGCATGTGGGATGCGCAGGCTGCAGCGGCTGCGGCGGGACTTCCATATATCAGGGATATCTGTGGTTTAAAAAGAGAAAAAAACGCAGAAAAAATGAAGAAGAATCATGAAAGAATAGTAAAGAGGGATTGTCATGGTAGATGTCATCATAGTTGTCATCATAGTCGTTTTGCTGGGATTTGCGTTGAAGAGCTCTATTAAGCATTTTAAAGGAGAGGGTGCCTGCTGCGGCGGAGGAGACTCACCGAAAAAGACAAAAGAAAAGACGCTGGACGGACCGGTCATCGGCAGAAAGACGGTAAAAATAGCGGGGATGCACTGCGAGCACTGTGTAAACAGTGTGACGGTTGCCATCAACAAGGTGGAGGGAGCTTCCGCCAAAGTGAATTTAAACAGCGGCAGTGCAGTGGTATCCTACGACCGCGAGATTAGCGAGATGGATTTGAAACATGCGGTGGAAAACGCCGGATTTGAGGTTGTGAGCATAACATAGCAGTCACTGCACGCAGGGCAGAGTGACAGTCATTGCAGCAGACGGAAAGGCTGGCACAGGCATGCGAAGACGGCAGACGGGAAGGCTGGCACAGGCATGTGAAGGCGGCAGACAGGCAGACGGAGGTCATCATGAGCAAGAAGGAACAGGTCATTGTAAAACTGAAAGCAAATGGTTGCAGGATAACGAAGCAGAGACTCATGTTAATCGATATCATCCTGGAAAATGAATGCTCCAGCTGCAAGGAAATCTATTATAAAGCGGCGAAGCAGGATGAACGGATTGGTGTTGCCACGGTTTACCGCATGATAAACGCGCTGGAGGAAGTCGGAGCCATCAGCAGAAAGAATATGTACAAAGTAGAGTGCTCGGAAGACTGCGTATTTGAAAATGCCTGCAAGATTGTGCTGGATGACAAGACTAGTGTGAAGCTCTCCCCCGGGAGTCTGAACAAGGTTATACAGGAGGGGCTGAGACACTGCGGTTATGTAAAAGACCAGAAAGTGACCGCCATCAGGGTCCATCCTGAAAATGAAAAAACAAGCAGCGAAAGGATTTAGAAAGCGCTTACTGAGAGAAATCCCGATAAGCGCTTTTTCTTTGCAGAGAGGTGAATATGAGAAAGATTATCAATGGAATTTTTATAGGACTTGGATTTTTATTTGTGGGGCTGGGGGCAGTCGGTATCGCCCTTCCCCTTCTTCCGGCGACGCCGTTTCTGATACTGGCGACTATCTGTTTTGCCAGAGGGTCAAAGAGGTTCCACACATGGTTTTTGGGAACAAAGCTCTACAAAAATTATGTGGTGCCCGCTGTACATAAAAAAGAGATGACCGGGCGGGCGAAGCGAAAGACACTTGGTACACTGTGTGTGATTTTCCTTATAAGCTTCCTGGTAGTTCCGGTGTGGCAGGCAAAAGCGGTGATTTTCCTCGTGGCAGCCTTCCATATTTATTATTTTACATTTAAGATTCGCACAGCGAAACCGGAGATAGCAAAATGACGGGCAGACAGGGAGATATAAAGAAGCATGATTAAGAAAAGACTGGTGGGGCTTTTATCCCACGCAAAAAAATATATTGCTTACAATGTAATCTGGCAGTGGATTGCTCTTCTGGCACAGATACTGGCGGTGTTTACCATCGCTTCGCTTTTGGAGGAGATGCTCTATATGGCAGGCGCACAGGAGAAGGCACTGTTTACGGGAAGAATGGCGGACTGTGCCGGTTTGTTCCTGGCGGTGATGCTGGTTCGGTTTCTGTGTGAGAAGATGGCGGCGCGGGCGTCCTTTCGGGCAAGCGCGGATGTGAAGCGAATCCTGCGGGAAAAAATATATGAAAAGCTTTTAAGGCTCGGCGCTTCCTATAAAGAGCAGGTTCCCACATCGGAAGTGGTGCAGGTGAGCACAGAAGGCGTGGAGCAGTTGGAAACCTATTTCGGCAGATATCTGCCGCAGCTTTTTTACAGCCTGCTGGCGCCTGTGACGCTCTTTGCGGTGCTGTCTTTTGTCAGCCTGAAGAGCAGCGTCATCCTGCTCTTGTGCGTACCTCTGATTCCGATTTCCATTGTGGCAGTGCAGAAGATTGCCAAAAAACTGCTGAGCAAGTACTGGGGAATCTACACGGGGCTGGGGGACAGCTTTCTGGAGAATCTGCAGGGACTTACAACTCTGAAAATCTATCAGGCAGACGGGAAGAAGGCGGAGGAGATGGATGAGGAAGCACAGCATTTTCGCAGGATTACCATGAAAGTGCTCACCATGCAGCTCAATTCGACCAGCGTCATGGATATTGTGGCATACGGAGGAGCCGCGGTGGGGATGATTATGGCAGTGCGGGAGTTTATGTATGGCAGATTGACCTTTGCGGGAACTCTGTGCATCATCCTGCTGGCATCCGAATTTTTTATCCCTTTAAGACTGCTGGGGTCATTTTTCCATATTGCCATGAACGGCATGGCAGCCAGCGACAAAATTTTCGCGCTGCTGGACCTGCCGGAGCCTGAGGATGGCAGGGAGACTCTTACGGATACCGACCTGTTCAGAGAAAATCAGAATCCGGCGGACAGTGGAAAGCACTTGACCGGGCTGGATATGGTGCTGGAGAATGTCTGTTTTTCCTATGAGGAAGGCGCGGAGGTGTTAAAGAACGTAAGTCTTAAGATTCCGGCAGGCTCTTTTGTCTGTCTGGCAGGGGAGTCAGGATGCGGAAAGAGCACCATAGCAGGGCTGCTGACAGGGAAGAACCGCCATTTTACAGGCAGAATACGCATAGGCGGGAAAGATATCCGGGATATCCGGGAAGCCTCTCTGATAGAGCACATCACGCTGGTGAGGCATAACAGTTATCTGTTCAAAGGGACGGTGGAGGAAAATCTGCGGATGGCGAAAGCGGATGCATCCAGAGAGGAGATGGAAGCAGCGCTTCGCAAAGTAAATCTTCTGGAATTTTTAAAGACCCGGCAAGGGCTGAAGACCTACTTAAGCGAGCGGGCAGTGAACCTCTCCGGCGGACAGAGACAGCGGCTTGCCATTGCCAGAGCGCTTTTGAAGGATACCCCCGTCTATATTTTTGACGAGGCGACTTCCAATATCGACGCGGAGAGTGAGGATATGATTATGCAGGTCATCCGGACACTGGCAGAGGAAAAAACTGTGCTTCTGATTTCCCACAGACTGTACAATGTGGTGGAGTGCGACCGCATTTATATGCTTTCAGAAGGAGAGATTGCAGAGCAGGGAACTTTTGCGTCCCTTCTGCAGGAAAAGGGGCTGTTTGCCGGACTCTATGAGAGTCAGAGAGAACTGGAGGAATATGCAAGGGAGGTGCAGGCAGGATGACAGGAGCAAAAAGACGCAGCGGGCTTCGCATTATGGCGGGGCTCATCGGACTGGTAAAACCGCTCATGCACATCATGGCGGGGGCAGTGGTGCTCGGCACCCTGGGGTACCTCTGCGCGATTTTCCTGACCATACTGGCGGCGGAGGCAGCGCTCGGTGTTCTGGCACAGGGCGCTTCGGAAAGCCTTTTGGCGAGTATGGCAGCGGGAGCCAATCTGCCATGGGAGGGGCTTATCTCCCGGCTTGGCATAAGCGGTCTGTTTGTGGTGATGGCAGCGGCGGCAGTGCTGCGGGGCATTCTGCACTATGCGGAGCAGTACTGCAATCATTTCATTGCCTTTAAGCTGCTCGCTATCATCCGGCATAAAGTGTTCGCGGCGCTTCGCAGGCTTTGTCCGGCGAAGCTGGAGGGAAAGGACAGGGGAAATCTGATTTCCATCATCACCACGGACATTGAACTGCTGGAAGTATTTTATGCGCACACCATTTCACCGATTGCCATCGCCTTTTTCACTTCTCTTGTGATGGTGGTCTTCATCGGACTGCACAGCCTGGCGGCGGCAGGACTTGCTCTGCTTGCCTATATGGCGGTGGGAATCGCAATCCCGCTGTGGATGGGAAGGAAAGGGAGCGCGAAAGGAATGGAGATGCGCACCGGCTTCGGCGAGCTCAACAGTTTTGTGCTGGACTCTCTGCGGGGGCTGGACGAGACAATTCAGTACGGACAGGGGGAAAAGCAGAAGGAGAAGTTAAAAGAGAGAGCGGAAAATCTTGCCGGACTGAATGAGAAGCTGAGCAGGCTGGAGGGACAGCAGCGCGCAGTGACAAATCTGGTCATCCTGCTGGCATCCTTTGGCATGTTGTTTCTGACGCTGTTTCTCTATGTAAGCGGAAGAATCGGCTTTGAAAGCAGCCTCATCTGCACAGTCGCCATGATGGGGTCCTTTGGTCCTGTGGTGGCGCTCTCCAGTCTGTCCAACAATTTGAACCAGACCTTAGCGTGCGGGGAGCGGGTGCTCTCTATTTTGGAAGAGACCCCGGAGGTGGTAGAAATTCCGGAAGCAAGTGGAACTTCCAACAGAGAACAGACAAAAGTGGCAGAAAAAGTTTCGGGGGAAGGAGAAACGCGCGTAAAGGCGCAGAGAGCATTTGACGGCGCGGAGGCGAAAGAGGTGGACTTTTCCTACGGCGGGGAGGAGATTTTAAAGGGATACTGCCTATCCGTGAAGCCCGGCGAGATTGTGGGCATCCATGGTCCCAGCGGCTCCGGAAAATCTACGGTCTTGAAGCTTTTCATGCGCTTCTGGGACGTGAAGAATGGACAGATGTGCGTCTCAAAGCAAGATGTCAGGGAAATCCCCACAAGACAGCTTCGGGATATGCAGGGATATGTGACCCAGGAGACCCATCTGTTCCACGATTCCATCGCCAAAAATATTGAGATTGGGCGACCGGGCGCCTCCAGGGAGGACATCATAGAGGCGGCGAAAAAGGCGTCCATCCACAAGTTTATTGAGATGCTGCCGAAAGGATATGACACGGAAGTGGGCGAATTGGGAGAAACATTATCCGGCGGGGAGCGGCAGCGGATTGGCGTTGCCAGGGCATTTCTGCACAACGCGCCCTTCCTGATGTTAGACGAACCTACCAGCAACCTGGACTCCTTAAACGAGGGAATCATACTGAAATCCCTGCGGGAAGCAGGGAGAGAAAAGACGGTCCTTTTAGTGTCCCACAGGAAGTCAACCATGAATGTGGCGGACCGAATTTTTGAGATGGACAAAAAGAGGGTGTCGTAAAGGTTACGATTTACAGCCACCCACTTACATGAGCACTCGGCGCATTGCAACTTGATAATGATAAAATTTCTCGGCAACAGGTGTTAGATTTGACTAGCCGCGAGAGCGGTTGCTATCATGAATGGGAAGAAAGAGTGTGGCTTAAGAATTTTACATATGCAAAGGAAGTGGTGAAAATGAAACAGCATAAATTCTGGGCGTGGGCGTCCGTGTTCTGCTTTCTCATGGTATTCTATACCGGATACAAACACAAATAGAAAACGATAACATATAATATCAGGAGGTTAAAAATGATGTGGGATATTTTGAAATTGAAAAGATTGGGTATTTTTGCAGGCGGAGTTTTATTCGGAACAGCAGGCGTAAAGATTTTGTCAAGTAAGGATGCGAAGAAAGTATATACAAACTGCACAGCAGCAGCGCTGCGGGCGAAAGACTGCATTATGAAGACTGCGACTACAGTTCAGGAGAACGCAGAGGATATCCTGGCGGAAGCGCAGCAGATTAACGACGAGAGAGCGGCGAAAGAAGCCGCATGTGTAAAGGAATCCAAAGCAGAGGAGAACGAGGAAGCTTCTGTATAAATAGGAAAGAAACATTCCCCCGCGGCTGTCTGCGGGGGATTTGACTTTTGGAGGTAAAGACGTGAAATTTGTAATCAGACATGAGATGAAGGGACGCATCCGTATCCACTTTGCGCAGGATAGGATGTCCTTTACAGAGGCGGACACCCTTCAGTATTTCTTAAATGGCACCAAAGGTGTTACAAAGGCAAAGGTCTATGAGAGAACAGCGGACGCTGCCATTTCCTATACAGGAGACAGAGAAGCAGTCATAGAGGCGCTGCAGAAATTTTCCTATGAAGCAGTAAATGTCCCGGCGAATGTGCTGGAGAGTTCCGGAAGGGCGGTCAACGCAAAGTTCCAGGAACAGCTCATCTTTAAAACTGTACTGCACTACGGCGGGAAAGCAGTGCTGCCATATCCGGTGCGGGCGGTGTATGTGGCGCTGAAATCTGCCCGGTATCTGTGGAAAGGAATCCGCTGTCTGGCGAGAGGAAAAATAGAAGTACCGGTATTGGATGCCACTGCCATCGGGGTCTCCATCGTGCGGGGCGACATTGCGACGGCAGGGTCTGTCATGTTCCTTCTGGGTGTAGGTGAAATCCTGGAGGAGTGGACACACAAAAAATCTGTGGGCGACCTGGCGCGCAGCATGTCCCTGAATGTGAAGAAGGTGTGGCTGAAAAGAGGGGAACAGCAGGTGCTTGTGGAGACCTCACAGATTAAACCCGGCGATGAGGTTGTTGTACACATGGGAAATGTCATCCCCTTTGACGGAGAGGTATCTGCCGGGGAAGCCATGGTAAATCAGGCATCCTTAACCGGGGAATCCCAGCCTGTCAGAAAGACCGCGGATAAATATGTATATGCGGGCACGGTGGTAGAGGAAGGGGAACTGACGATTCGGGTAAAAGCCGGTATGGGCGCTACCCGCTTTGAGAAGATTGTGGCAATGATTGAGGACTCGGAGAAGCTGAAATCCTCGGTGGAGAGCAAGGCGGAACATCTGGCGGACAGCCTGGTGCCCTATACGCTTGCGGGCACCGTGCTGACATGGCTTGTCACGCGAAATACCATGAAGGCGCTCTCCGTACTGATGGTAGATTTCTCCTGTGCGCTGAAACTGGCGATGCCCATCTCCGTGCTTTCGGCGATACGGGAAGCGGGACAGCACCATATCACAGTAAAAGGCGGGAAATATCTGGAAGCGGTGGCGGAGGCACAGACGATTGTGTTTGATAAGACCGGGACGCTCACGAAAGCGGCGCCTACTGTGAAAGAAATCCTCACATTCGGGGAAGAGAGCGAGGAGGAACTGCTGCGCATCGCCGCCTGCCTGGAGGAACATTTCCCCCATTCTATGGCAAAAGCTGTGGTGGATGCCGCGAAAAAGAGAGGGCTTTCCCACGAGGAGATGCACTCCAAGGTCAATTACATCGTGGCACACGGGATTTCTTCGTATATTGAGGGGAAAAAAGTGGTCATCGGAAGTTTTCATTTTGTATTTGACGATGAAAAATGTACGGTGCGTGAAGAATATCAGGAGAAATTCGACAGCCTGCCGGAGGAATACTCCCATCTCTATCTGGCGATTGACCATGAGCTCGCGGCGGTCATCTGCATCGAGGACCCACTGAGGGAGGAAGCGGCAGATATCGTACGCGGCTTAAGAGCAGCGGGACTTGAGAAAATTGTGATGATGACCGGGGACAGTGAACGCACCGCCGCGGCAATCGCAAAAAAGGTGGGAATCGAGGAGTATGATTCCGAAGTGCTGCCGGAGGATAAGGCAGGATTTATTGAGAAAGAAAAGGCAGCAGGCAGAAAAGTCATCATGATAGGGGACGGCATCAACGACTCGCCGGCGCTTTCCGCCGCCAATGTGGGAATCGCCATCAGTGATGGGGCGGAGATAGCGCGGGAAGTCGCGGACATCACCATTTCGGCAGGAGATTTGCGGGAGATTGTAACATTGTGGCACTTAAGCGACGGACTGATGAAGCGAATCCATAGGAATTATCACAGTATCATCGGAATCAACGCGGCTCTCATTCTGCTGGGCGTAGGAGGACTGATACAGCCTACCACGTCGGCTCTTCTGCACAACATGTCTACACTGGCAATCAGCCTGAAGAGTATGGAAAATATCCTGGAGGGGGAGGTTTAAACCTTCCCCTCCTGCAGTTATTGACAATGTACAGACAAACCGGATAAATGAGAAATAATATCGATAAAGAATATTGATATTGGTTCTCAATTCATGTATTATATGTATATGAGTTAGATTGAACTAACTAAGACGCTTTTTCACTACTTTAGCTGATGCGAGGAGGTTCTTATGAGTGTTGTAATCATCGGTGGACATGACAGGATGGTTTGTCAGTATAAAAAGATTTGTAAACAATATCACTGTAAGGCGAAGGTCTTTACCCAGATGTCGGCGAGCTTGAGCAAGCAGATAGGAAGCCCGGATTTGATTGTACTCTTTACGAACACTGTTTCCCACAAAATGGTGCGCTGCGCGGTGGAAGAGGCGGGGCGGTGCAACGCGGATATCGTGAGATGCCACACCAGCAGCAAGAACGCGCTGGAAGAGATTCTGGAGAATGTATGCGCGTAAGGGAGAGGTAAGAGGTTTGGATAGCGGAGAATTTTCCCGAATGTAAAAGACTCCCTTTGAGACAGATAAGTATAAGAACTGCTGTCTCAAAGGGAGTCTTTTATATTACGCGGCTATTGCCTATTTTAAATTCAGGTTTTTGAAAAGGTCGCCGAGATTTGTCCCGATGTTCTCGCTCTTTGGAATCTCTACCTTTTCCTCCGGCTCCTCGTGTACTTCCTCCAGAGCCTTCATGCTGAGACTGATTTTGCCGTCTTTGATGCCGATAATCTTGACGTTGACCTGGTCACCGACATTTAAAACGTCGGATGGCATCTTCACCCTCTTCTGAGAAATCTGGGAAACATGTACCAGACCGGACAGACCGTTTTCCAGCTTTACGAATGCGCCATAGTTCTGCAGAGTCTCCACAGTCCCTTCCATAACTGTGCCGATTTTGATGTTCGCAATCTGCTCCTGGCGAGCCTGTTTTTCCTTCTCCTTGAGAATCTCACGCGCGGAGAGGACAAGGCGGTTGTTCGCCTGGTCCACATCGATGACGCGGACTTCAATGTCTTTGAGCAGATACGTCTCCAAATCCTCGATGTAGGACAAGGAGAGTTTGGAAGCAGGGACAAATCCCCTGAGCCCTTCCACCATAGCGATTACGCCGCCATTTACGACACCCTCCACCTTTACAGGAAGGATTGTCTTATTTTCCATATATTCTGCAACCCGGTTCCAGGGATTGGCGTCATCAAAATGCTCCTCGTAATCTGCCATTGTTTCGGTTCCTTCATTTGTCTGTAATCCTTCTTTTAATTCTTCGCTCATGGTAGCACCTCAATCTTAATTTTTTACATAAACCCAGTATATCATATGTAAGAATAAAAAGACAGGAAATCTTCAAAAATTTATGCGGTGAAGCGGCAGAAAGGTGCCAAAGTGCCCAAACAGTCCGTGATTGGGGAAAGAAATAGTACGCCCAAAAGGGTTGACGAATCTCTGAAAAAATGGCAAGCTTATACTACGGCAGGCAATGGGAGGACGCCTGCAGAGGACCGGTATCTCTGTATTTTAGAGGGCAGAAGATACCAGAAAAGAGGAGATTATGAAGAAGGAAGAAACTAACAGAAAGGTATATGTGGTAGGACATAAGAACCCGGATACAGACTCCATTTGCTCGGCAATCGTGTATGCCAGCTTAAAGACGAAGCTCACCGGGATAGAGCATACGCCCAGGAGAGCAGGGCAGCTAAATGAGGAGACACAGTATGTGCTGGAGCGCTTCGGAGTGAAGACGCCGGCTCTTTTATCGGATTTGCGGGTGCAGCTTAAAGATGTGGAATTAAGAGAGGTGGACGGAGTATCGGGAAGTGTTTCCATCAAGACTGCATGGGCGAAGATGAAAGATTTGAACATTAAGACCCTGCCGGTGACAAGAAACGGAAGGTTGGAGGGGCTTATCACGATTGGCGATATCGCGACCTCCTATATGGATGTGTATGACAGTGCCATTCTCTCCACGGCGAGAACACAGTACAGAAATATTGCCAGCGCGGTGAGCGGTACGGTCATCACGGGAAATGCGCACAGCTATATCCAGAAAGGGAAAGTGGCGGTGGCATCGTCAAGTAAGGTGCTTATGTCTGAATTTATCAAGGAGGACGACCTGCTCATCGTGGGAGACCGCCCGGATGCCCAGCAGTATGGCATCGATGCAAATGTAGGATGTATTGTAGTATGCCACAATGCGCCCATTGCGGATACCATCATCCGGCAGGCGGAGGAAAAGCAGATTGTTATCATACGGACGCCCTTTGATACATTTACCGTGGCAAGGCAGATTAACCAGAGTATCCCTGTGCGGCATTTTATGAGCCGGGAGGGGCTGGTCACATTTAAGATGCGCGACTATGTGGATGACGTCAAAGAAGTGATGTCCAGGAAGAAATACCGAGATTTCCCGGTGCTTGACAGCAAGGGGAATTTCCTGGGCTTTATCTCAAGAAGGCGATTATTAAACTGTCGGAAGAAACAGGTTATTCTGGTGGACCACAATGAGAAAAACCAGGCGGTTGACGGCGTGGAGGAAGCAGAGGTCATGGAAATCATCGACCACCACAGACTCAGCAGTATTGAGACCATGGGACCGGTCTTTTTCCGCAACCAGCCGGTGGGCTGCACGGCGACCATTATCTATCAGATGTATCAGGAGGAAGGAATCCTCGTGGAACCTAAAAATGCCGCGCTTCTGTGTGCTGCCATCATTTCGGATACTTTGATGTTCCGCTCGCCCACCTGTACGCCTCTGGATGAGCATAGCGCAAGGAGCCTCGCGAAACTGGCTGGGATTGAGATTGAGGAACTGGCACAGGAGATGTTCCATGCGGGAAGCAATTTAAAGGGAAAGACAGCGGAGGAAATCTGCTTTTTGGATTTCAAACAGTTTACAGTCAACGATACTGTGTTCGGTGTAGGACAGGTCAATTCCATGAGCGCGGAGGAACTAAAGGAAATCAAGGACATCGTGCTGCCGCATCTGGAGAAGGCGAGGAAGAATCACGGTCTGGATATGATTTTCTTCATGCTCACGGATATCATTGCCGAGTCCTCCGAGCTTCTGTGCTGCGGCGCGGAGGCGAGAGAGAAGATTATCACAGCTTACGACCTGCGGGAAGATACGTCAGAGTTGATGTTAAAAGGCGTGGTCTCCAGGAAGAAGCAGCTCGTGCCGACGCTGGTGGCGGCGCTGCAGCAGTAGAGAGGAAGAGAAAAGACAGATGGGAAAACAGATTTGGAAAGCGGGCAATATGGTTTACCCTTTGCCTGCAGTGCTGGTCAGCACAGCGGACAAGAGAGGAAATACAAATATCCTGACAGTCGCCTGGATCGGGACGGTGTGTACAAATCCCGCCATGGTATATATTTCCGTGAGACCGCAGCGCTATTCGTACCATATGCTTGAGGAGTCGGGAGAGTTTGTCATCAACCTGACGACAGAGAAGCTTACAAGAGCCACAGATTTCTGCGGGGTACGTTCCGGAAAAGAGATTGATAAGTGGAACATGTGCCATCTGACGCCAAAAGCGGCGTCCAGCCTGGAGTGGGCGCCAATTATAGCGGAGAGCCCGGTGAATATAGAATGTAAGGTGACAGAGGTTAAAAAGCTGGGGAGCCATCATATGTTCCTGGCGAAAGTCCAGGCAGTGCAGGCGGATGAGACATACCTGAACAAGGAAAATAAATTCGAGCTGAATAAGACGGGGCTGATTGCCTATTCACACGGGGAATACTTAAGTCTGGGAAAAAAACTGGGGACATTCGGGTACAGTGTGAGAAAGAAAAAAAGAGGACGCTAATCCTCTTTTTTTAATGGTTTAATCTTCAATTTATTGATGCGCTTAAACAGCAGGGTTGACAGCACAACGGATACAATCTCCGCAATCGGTATGGAATACCATACCGCGCCAAGTCCCCAAACATGGGAGAAGATATAGGCGACCGGCAGGATAACTAAAAGCTGTCTTGCCACGGAGATAATCAGGCTGTAGACACCATTTCCAAGTGCCTGGAATACGGAGCCTAAGATGATACAGTATCCGGCGAAGATAAAGCTTAAGCTGATGGCGCGCAGAGCCGGGATTCCGATACTGAGCATATGTTCTGAAGCATCAAAGAGCAGCAGAAGCTTGTCAGGAATAAGCTGGAATACAGCGAGCCCTATCAGCATGATGCCCACGGCGATATAGATACTTAAGCGCATGGTGGAGAGGATGCGCTTGCGGTTCCTGGCGCCGTAATTGTAGGCAATGATGGGAATCATTCCGTTGTTGAGTCCAAAGACCGGCATAAAGATAAAGCTCTGCAGTTTGAAATAAACGCCGAAAACAGCCGCGGCAGTGGAAGAAAACGGCAGCAGTATTTTGTTCATTCCAAAGACCATGATAGAACTGATGGACTGCATGATGATGGAAGGAACGCCGACTTTGTAAATATTCCCGATAATCGTTTTATTTGGGCGGAATCCGCGCATGTTTAAGTTCAGCTCTTTATTTTTCTTACAGTTGAACATCAGTGCCAGTATCATGGATACAATCTGTCCCAATACAGTGGCAAGGGCAGCTCCCGCGACCTCCATTCTCGGAAATCCGAAGAGTCCGAAGATGAGGATGGGGTCTAAGATGATGTTGATGATGGCACCGGTCCCCTGTGTAATCATCGTGTAGAATGTCTTTCCTGTTGCCTGGAGGAGCCGTTCAAAGGTAATCTCCAGGAAAATGCCGAATGACATGATGGTCACAATGAGCATATACTGGGTTCCGTACTCTGCGATGAGCGCGTTGTCCGTCTGAGCTGAGAAAAACAGACGGGAGCCAAAGGCTCCGAATACAGCGATACACACAAAGCTGATGAAACCGAGGAAAATACCGTTTCTGGCGGCAAGGTTCGCCTCCTCAAAGCGGCGCTCGCCCAAATTTCTGGAGAGAAGGGCGTTGATGCCGACTCCGGTTCCGGCAGCGATAGCAATCATAAGGTTCTGTACAGGGAAGGCAAGAGATACGGCTGTGAGCGCATCCTCGCTTAACTGGGCGACAAACATACTGTCTATGATGTTATATAAAGCCTGTACGAGCATGGAAATAATCATAGGGAGTGACATGCTTATCAAAAGTCTGGGGATAGGCATGACTCCCATTTTGTTTTCTCTAGAAGCTGTTGAGTCCATTTTTATCCTCCTTTGTACATGATTTCAGATAGCAGTTCAGCCATGCCAACGCAGTGCGGTTTTACAAATGGCGCGGACTGAACTATTACAATTTCAGAGCAACTATACTAGTATAACACCAATAAAAGAGAAGTACAATGCATATATTTAAAAAATGGCTAAGAATGGAAGTGGGGATTATGGACAACAGATTTGGACGAGACAGGATGAAGCCCATGATGCAGGCTCTGGGTCTTGTCTATGTGCTCCTGCTGCTGGCGGTGTGCCTGCCGGATGCGCCCTTTCATGAGAAAAAAGCAGCGATAGAAAGAGAGGCGGGCGGAAAAAATGTTTCTGTGGAGGCTGCCAGCGCGGGGGAGGGCATGCAGCCCCGCATTGCATTGACCTTTGATGACGGACCCAATGCCTCCTACACTCCGCGGCTTTTAGAGGGGCTTAGGGAGCGGAATGTGAAAGCTACATTTTTTGTTATCGGCGCCAATATTGAGAAGGAGGGGAATGAGGAAATCATAAGACAGATGCACGAGGACGGGCATCTGATTGGCAACCATACCTACCACCATGTGGATTTGTCTAAATTAAGTTTGGAGCAGGCACTCTTTGAGCTGGAGGAGACAAATCATTTGATTGCAGAGATAACGGGGGAAGAGCCGGAATACGTAAGACCGCCTTTCGGAGCATGGAAGGAGGAATTGGACACGGAGATTACGGCGATTCCGGTAAAGTGGACGGTGGACCCTCTGGACTGGACAACAGAGAATGTGCAGGAAATTGTAGAGAAAGTAGTGACGGATACAGAAGAAAATGATATGATTCTGTTGCACGACTGTTATGAAAGTTCAGTGGAAGCGGCATTGCAAATTGTAGATATTTTAAAGGAAGAAGGCTATGAGTTTGTGACAGTGGATGAGCTGCTTTTTGACTGAAGAGAGGAAATGACGAGATGGTTCATGAATATTCGAGAACAGAACTTTTAATAGGAAAAGAAGCAATGGAGCGGCTTTTTCACGCTTCCGTTATCGTCTTCGGTGTGGGAGGCGTGGGCTCCCATTGTATTGAGGCTCTGGCAAGGTGCGGAGTGGGGAAGCTGACGTTGGTGGACAACGATACGGTATCGCTCACCAACATCAACCGTCAGGCGGTGGCGTTTCACAGCACCATCGGCAGGTACAAGACGGAAGTGATGAGAGAGCAGATTCAGGATATCTGCCCTGAGATTGAGGTGAGGACATACGAGAGCTTTGTGCTGCCGGACAATATTGATACATTTTTCGGGGAAACCTACGACTACATCATCGATGCGGTGGACACGGTGGCGGCGAAGATTGCACTGGCAGAAAAAGCGAGAGAAAAAAATATCCCTATCATCAGCAGTATGGGCACGGGGAACAAGCTGCATCCCGAATTGTTTGAGGTCACAGACTTGTTCGACACCACCATGTGCCCTCTGTGCAGGGTTATGAGAAAGGAATTGAAAAACAGGGGAATCTCCCGGCTGAAAGTGCTGTATTCCCCGGAAAAACCCATAGATATCTCCGGCAGAGAGACGGGGGAGGATATGGGGGCAAGGCGAAGTATCCCCGGAAGTATCTCCTTTGTGCCTCCGGCGGCGGGACTTCTGATAGCAGGGGAAGTCATAAGAGATTTGGCGCAGATTTAAGAACAGCGACAGACGCCGCAGCCGGGCAGCGCGCTAAAAGAACAGCGGCAGACGCCGCAGCCGGACGGCGCGCTGAAAGGACAGTGACAGACGCCGCGGCATGACGGTGTGGAGCAACAAGTGATAAAAGGAGTGTAAAACATGGATTTGTTTGATTATATGCGGGAAACCAATAAGGAGAAAGAATCTCCCCTGGCTTCCAGGATGCGCCCTGTGAAGCTGGAGGAAGTGGTGGGGCAGCAGCACATCATCGGAAAGGACAAGCTTTTGTACCGTGCAATCAAGGCGGACAAGCTGGGGTCTGTCATTTTCTACGGACCTCCGGGCACCGGGAAGACGACGCTGGCGAAGGTCATCGCCAATACGACGGAATCCAAGTTTACGCAGATTAACGCCACCGTGGCGGGCAAGAAGGATATGGAGGAGATTGTAAAAGAGGCAAAAGACTTGTATGGGATGTATCAGAAGAAGACGATTCTCTTTATCGATGAGATTCACAGGTTCAATAAAGGGCAGCAGGACTATCTTCTGCCGTTCGTGGAGGACGGCACGGTGACACTCATCGGAGCCACCACGGAGAATCCCTATTTTGAGGTGAATGGAGCGTTGTTGTCCCGGTCCCGCGTCTTTGAGTTAAAACCTCTTGAGAAGGAGGACATCAAGACATTGATTGAGAGGGCGGTATATGATGAAGACAGGGGGATGGGAAGCTATCATGCGCAGATAGACGAGGAGGCAGTGGAGTTTCTGGCAGATATCGCGGGCGGGGACGCGAGGAGTGCCCTCAATGCGGTGGAGCTGGGGATTTTGACCACAGAGCGCTCGCAGGACGGTCTCATCCACATCACTTTGGATGTGGCGTCCGAATGTATCCAGAAACGGGTGGTGCGCTACGACAAGACAGGCGACAACCATTACGATACAATCTCTGCGTTTATCAAGAGTATGCGGGGTTCTGACCCGGATGCGGCAGTCTACTACCTGGCGAAGATGCTCTACGCCGGGGAGGACATCCGCTTCATCGCCCGCCGTATCATCATCAGTGCCTCGGAGGATGTGGGAAATGCCGACCCCATGGCGCTGACAGTGGCGGTGTCAGCGGCGCAGGCGGTGGAGCGCATCGGCATGCCGGAAGCGCGCATCATCCTCTCCCAGGCAGTTTTATACGTGGCATCCGCGCCAAAGAGCAACTCTGCGGTTACAGCCATCGGCGCGGCATCGGAGAATGTCAGGCAGTATAAGACTACTGTGCCGGTCCATTTACAGGACGCCCACTATAAAGGGGCGCAGAAATTAGGACATGGGATAGGATACAAATATGCCCACGATTATCCTATGCACTATGTGAATCAGCAGTATCTTCCGGATGAAATAAAAGACGCCAGATTCTATGAACCTGGCGATTTGGGCTATGAAAGAAAGATGAAAGAACACTTAGAGGAGCTTCGTAAGCAGTGAGGTATAAATTTCCTGACTCATTGCCGTCCAGCGCGACGCGATGGTTTCCGCCTCTTTCTCCGTGGGAACAGTCAGCTTTAAATCAATGAGGCTGAAACCATTTTCCACAATCTGGCAGCGCACCTCATACTCATGGTTCGTGTTCAGATAGTAGTCGGATTTCACCGCGGATTCTTCTTTTAAATCGTACTGTTTTTCCTTCAGGAAATCATCGATATCCTTCTGGATAGCGGGGGAGAGCTTGTTATGAAAGAAATGGACAGTCTCTTCCCCGTTTTCCGTGAGGTGATAGAGCGTCCGGTTGTGGGTTGTCTCCACATCCAGAAGATTAGATTCTGCCATCTCCGAGAGGGTCTCCTGCAGTTTGAAATAGGTCGTATACCCTTTGTCTAAAATAAATTCCGATATCTGTGAAGTTGTCAGAGGAAAATCCACTTTATCCAGCATGTATAAGACGATGAGTTTATATAATGTATAAGCTTCAGTCATGATACTCCTTTCCCTGCCATATATCCTTTTCTTTTAATTCATGTTCCAGCCGGTTTAAGACCGTGCGCTTGGCTTTTGTCCATTGCGGAGCGATGAGCAGCTCCTTTGGTCCGTCCCCGGTGAGACGGTGGATGACAATCTCCGGATTTAAACGGGCGATGCATCCGGTCAGTACTTCTAAGTATTCCTCCATATCGGGGACATGGAAGGGGTCTCTTTCGTAAGCGAGGGCGAGGTCCGTCCCTTTGAGGATGTGCAGAAGCTGCAGTTTGATTCCCTGGATTCCCATGTTGTTTAAATATTGTATGGTCTGAAACATCTGCTCTTTTGTCTCTCCCGGAAGGAAGAGGATGGTGTGCACAATGACCGGGATGTCAAGACGGCGCAGTTTTGCGACTGCCTCCTCAAACACAGAGAGAGGATACCCTCTGCGGATATAGCGGGCAGTATCTTCGTGGATGGTTTGAAGTCCCAGCTCCACCCACACCGGCTTCTGCTCTTGTATGCGGGCGAGGAGGGCGAGGACATCGTCCCCCAGACAATCCGGTCTCGTGGCGATGGAAATGAGACGTACATCCGGGTCACGAAGTGCCTGACCATAAAGTGTCTTAAGCTTCTCGACAGGCGCGTAGGTGTTGGTAAATGCCTGGAAATACGCGATGTAGGACTTGACAGGGCGTTTCCCTCTAAGGGCTTCCCTGCCGGCTGTTAACTGCTCTGTGATGGTGTCTTCAGGGCGTCCGGCAAAATCGCCGGAGCCCTGTCCGCTGCAGAAAATACAGCCCCCTGTTCCCACCGTGCCGTCACGGTTGGGGCAGGTGAATCCTCCGTTTAGCGTAATCTTGTAAAGCTTTTCCCCGTAAGTCTCCTTCAGATACCAGTCAAGAGAATGATAGCGCTTTTCACCCCAGCGTTTCATTAAATCAGTTCCCTCACTGCCTTGCTCACTGCCTCTGCCACACGCGGGTCAAAGGCTTCCGGCAGGATATTGTCCTCATTTAACTGGTCGTCCGGCACGAGAGAAGCGATGGCTTTCGCGGTGGTGAGCTTCATCTCCTCCGTAATCTGGGCAGCGCGTCCCTCCAGGGCGCCTTTAAAGATACCGGGGAAGGCAACGACATTGTTTACCTGATTCGGGAAATCGGAACGCCCGGTTCCCACAACCCTGGCTCCGGCAGCCTTCGCTTTATCCGGCATAATCTCAGGAACAGGGTTTGCCATAGCAAAGAGAATGGCATCCTGATTCATGGAGGCAACCATCTCCTCTGTCACGATGTTGGGGGCGGAGACGCCGACAAAAATATCCGCGCCCTTTAACGCGTCGGCGAGGGTGCCTGTCTTATGTTCCAGATTGGTGACTTTTGTCATCTCTTTTTGCATCCAGTTTAAGTCAGGAGAAGCGCTGCTGATGATGCCGTTGATGTCGCACATGGTGACATGGGGGAAACCGTAGGTGAGCAGAAGCTTGGTAATCGCCACCCCTGCGCTTCCGGCTCCGTTTACCACAACGCGGCAGTCCTCCTTCACTTTTTGGGTCACTTTGAGAGCGTTGATGATACCGGCAAGGACGACGATGGCAGTACCGTGCTGGTCATCGTGGAAGACCGGGATGTCTAAGAGCTCTTTGAGCCTCTCTTCAATCTCGAAACAGCGCGGGGCAGAGATGTCTTCCAGGTTGATTCCGCCAAATGCGGGAGCAATATTTACGATAGTGCGGATGATTTCTTCTGTATCCTGTGTGTCCAGACAGATGGGGATTGCGTTGACACCGCCAAACTCTTTGAAAAGAACCGCCTTTCCCTCCATAACAGGCATAGCGGCTTTGGCGCCGATGTTCCCAAGTCCCAGTACCGCGCTTCCGTCAGAGATGACGGCGATGGTGTTGGACTTGATGGTGTATTTGTATGCGGCTTCCGGGTCAGAGGCGATGACCTTACAGGGCTCTGCCACACCCGGCGTGTAGGCGATTGCTAAGTCTTCTCTTGTATTGACGTGAGCCTTTGCCGCAATCTCCAGCTTTCCATGCCATTCTTCGTGCATCTGCAATGCTTTTTCACTATTTGTCATGATAATAACACCTCTCTGGTTTTTATATGATTTTCTCTGCTGATTATCATAACACCGAAAAGAGACAGGTGCAAGAAGACGAATGAAAAAAGGCTTTTCTTTTTTGTAAAGATGCGTTATAATGAAACCAATGCGAGAGTTGCGCAGGGGAGCCGAGGCGGGCTTGCCCACTTTGTTCGTAGATATTTTCAATTTCAGTCAATTCAGACGGCTTTTTCTTGCAAAGAAGGAGTAAAATTCCCGAAAGTATACGAAAGAAACAGATGACACAAATTATCCATTTATTTTTATGAAGAAAGGACAGGTATTTTTATGACACGGGAAAAATATGAATCACTGCCGCTTGCCACACTGAAGGATTTGGCAAAGGCGAGAAAGATGAAGGGAGTCTCTGCAATGAAGAAGGCAGAGCTGATTGAGGCAATGCTCGCAAGAGACGAGAAGGAAAAACAGGAAGAGGCGACAGTAGAAGCCAAAGAAGAAGTAAAAGAAGAACTCAAAGAAAAGAAAGACGGTACAGACATCGAACAGTTGGACAGCGGTAAGACGGCAAACGGAATCCTGGAAGTTATGCCGGACGGATACGGTTTCATCCGCTGCGAGAACTATCTGCCGGGTGAGAACGACGTCTATGTATCTCCTTCCCAGATTCGCCGTTTCGGTCTGAAGACCGGGGATATCATCATGGGAAATACAAGGATAAAGACACAGGCGGAGAAATTCAGTGCTCTTTTGTATGTCTCCACCGTAAACGGAGTACGCCCGTCTGAGGCGTCAAAAAGACCGAGCTTTGAAGACTTAACCCCCATTTTCCCCAACCGGAGGATTCGCCTGGAGACACCGGGAAGCTCCACGGCTATGCGTATTGTGGACTTGCTCTCCCCGATTGGAAAGGGGCAGAGAGGAATGATTGTATCTCCGCCCAAGGCAGGAAAGACAACACTGTTAAAAGAGGTGGCGCTCTCGGTACTGAAAAGAGAGCCGAAGATGCATCTTCTGATTCTGCTCATCGATGAACGTCCGGAGGAAGTGACGGATATCAAGGAAGCCATTGTGGGGAAAAACGTGGAAGTCATCTATTCCACCTTCGATGAACTGCCGGAGCACCACAAGAGAGTTTCCGAGATGGTTATTGAGCGCGCGAAGCGTCTGGTAGAACACGGAAAGGATGTCATGATACTTTTAGACAGCATCACGAGGCTGTCCCGCGCTTACAACTTGACTGTCCCGCCGTCAGGACGTACCCTCTCCGGAGGTCTTGACCCAGCGGCGCTGCATATGCCGAAGCGGTTCTTCGGAGCAGCCCGGAATATGCGGGAAGGCGGAAGTCTCACCATTCTTGCCACGGCTCTGGTGGATACAGGCAGCAAGATGGACGATGTGGTCTATGAGGAATTTAAGGGAACCGGTAATATGGAACTGGTACTGGACAGAAAGCTCCAGGAAAAGAGAGTGTTCCCGGCAATCGATATCCCGAAATCCGGGACAAGAAGGGAAGATTTGCTGCTCAGCAGGGAGGAGCAGGACGCGGTTTACATCATCCGCCGGGCGATGAACGGTATGAAAGCAGAGGAGGCAGTGGACAACCTTCTCAACATGTTCTCCAGGACCAAGACCAATATGGAACTGGTACAGATGGTAAACCGTCAGAAATTCATTTAAAGAAACATAGGGCAGAACAGCAGACAATCAGGGTAAGACCTAAAAACTGCGGTTCTGCCTTTTATTAATATACTCCGAGAATCTTCAGCAGAAGGAGGAAGAGGACGAAAAGGATGCTGGGCTTTACGATTTTGGCGCCGTTTTTCATCACCAGACCGGCGCCCAGATAACCGCCCGCCATATTGCACAATGCCGCTGCCGCTCCCAGAGAAATCAGAACCTGTCCGTTTAAGAGGAAGATGGCAAGGGACGTCAGGTTTGTGGTGGCGTTGATGACCTTCGCTTGGGCGTTTGCTGTCTGGATATTCAGGTGCGCGAACACAGTGAAGGCGATAATGAGAAAGGTTCCCGTGCCCGGTCCGTAAAACCCGTCATATCCGCCGATAAAGAAGGCGGCGATGACGGCGGTCAGGTAGGTCTTCCTATCCAGCGTCACCTCTTTGTCTCCTTTGTCGTGGAACAGCTTTTTGTTGAGCACCAGAAAAGCTGCTGCAGGAAGGACAATAATGAGCACGTAGAGCATGATTTTCTCCGGCACCATCATGGAGAGACGCGCCCCGATAGAGGAGCCGCACATAGCGGCGATGATGGATGGCAGGGCGAGACGGAAGCTCACGAGCCGGTTTTTGATGAAACGTAAAGTTGCTATGGTGGTGCCGCAGGAGGACGAAAGCTTGTTGGTGGCGACCGCCATATGGGGCGGAAGCCCGGCGATGAGATAGGCGGGAATGGAGATGAGTCCTCCGCCTCCGCCTATGGCATCTATGAGCCCGGCAAGAAAAAGGAGCGGGCATACAATGAAAAAAGTAGAAATGGTTAAATCCATGGTAAGTTCCTCGCATCAATAGTATTTCTGTTTCTCCTCTTTATCCACCGTGTAGCTCTTGTAAAGAGCGGGTATCCATAATAAAGAGAGAAAAGTGGAAGTATGCAAAAGGCAGACCATCTGTCCTTTGTCTACCAGAAATACTGTATCACAGACGGGACAAAAAGGGAAGATATCCGTTCTTTAATAAGGGGACACTCACCTCAAAATTACTTTTTTTCGAGCAGAAATGCTCTTGTATATTGGCGATAGCCGTAGTTAGCACGCAGTGCGGTTTTACGAACGGCGCGGGCTGAACTGTAACGGTTGTCAAGGAGAAAAAAGAAATTATGCTTGACAAACAGAAAGGAAAAGAATACAATACGGAACATAAAACATAGCAAACTAGTAGGAAATAAGATGGACAGGCAAAGGGAGGTACTGAAAGTGGCAGATATACAGAGCAGAGGAAAGATTTACAAAAGCGTAGCGGAACTGGCGGGAAGCACCCCGCTTCTGGAGGTGACGAACCTGGAGAAAGAACTGGGACTGACGGCTCGCATTCTCGTCAAGCTGGAATATTTGAATCCGGCAGGGAGCGCCAAAGACCGGGTGGCGAAGGCAATCATAGAAGATGCGGAGGAGAAAGGCGCCTTAAAGGAAGGCTCCGTTATCATTGAGCCTACATCCGGAAACACTGGTATCGGGCTGGCGGCGATTGCGGCGGCCAGAGGATATAAAGTGATTCTCACCATGCCGGATACCATGAGCGTGGAGCGCAGAAATATTCTGAAAGCTTACGGCGCGGAGATTGTGCTCACAGAAGGGGCAAAGGGCATGAGCGGCGCTATTGAGAAGGCGGAGGCTCTGGCGAAGGAGATTCCAGGCGGCTTTCTGGCAGGACAATTCGTCAACCCGGCAAACCCGAAGGCACACAGGCTGACGACAGGACCGGAGATTTGGCAGGATACTGCCGGGGAAGTGGATATCTTCATTGCCGGAGTCGGCACTGGCGGGACACTCACCGGAGTGGGAGAGTACTTAAAAGAGAAGAAACCGGATGTGAAGATTGTGGCGCTGGAGCCGGAGGATTCCCCCGTACTTTCAGAAGGAAGAAGCGGAGCGCATAAGATACAGGGGATAGGCGCCGGGTTTGTGCCGGAAGTACTGAATACGAAGATTTATGATGAGATTATCAAGGCGGGGCACGAAGATGCTTTCCGAATCGCAAAACTCCTGGCAAAGAGTGAGGGAATCCTTGTGGGTATCTCATCCGGGGCAGCTCTGTGGGGAGCTATCGAATTGGCGAAGCGCCCGGAAAATGAGGGCAAGACAATCGTTGCCCTGCTTCCGGACAGCGGAGACCGGTATTATTCCACTCCGCTTTTCGGATAGAAAAAATGCTGCTCGCCGGGCAGGAAAACGAAGACTGTTTATGGGGAAAGAAGGAGAACGCCGACCTCCGGGCAGGAGGAGCGGCGATGCTCGCAGACAGGGGCTAAATGCCGGATACAAAAAAGGAGGACATAAGATATGGGCAAGAAATTAGCAAGAGAAGAGAGACACTTAAGATTTGAGACACTGCAGCTTCACGTGGGGCAGGAGGCGGCGGACCCGGCAACGGATTCCAGAGCGGTCCCCATCTACCAGACAGCTTCCTATGTATTTCATGACTGCGAGGATGCAAAGAAGCGCTTCAGCCTTGAGCAGGCGGGCAACATTTACGGAAGGCTGACCAATCCTACCCAGGAGACTTTTGAGAAGAGGATGGCAGCGCTGGAGGGCGGCGTATCGGCGCTGGCGGTAGCTTCCGGCGCGGCGGCAATTACGTATACCTTCCAGAATCTGGCACAGAGCGGGGACCACATCGTGGCGGCGAAAAACATTTACGGCGGCACTTATAATCTGCTGGCACACACCCTGCCGGAGTATGGGATTGAGACAACCTTTGTCGATATTTTCCGGGAGGATGAGATAGAGCGTGCCATAAAAGAAAATACAAAGGCGATTTTCCTTGAGACGCTGGGAAATCCAAACTCCGATGTGTGCGACATTGAGGCAGTGGCGAAGATTGCCCATGCGCACCGGATTCCTCTTGTCGTGGATAATACCTTCGCGACTCCTTATCTGGTGAGACCGATTGCCTACGGTGCGGACATCGTTGTTCATTCCGCTACAAAATTTATCGGCGGGCACGGAACTGCACTGGGCGGAGTCATTGTGGACGGCGGACATTTTGACTGGGAGGCATCCGGGAAATTCCCTTCCCTTGTGGAGCCCAACCCCAGCTATCACGGCATCAGTTTTACAAAAGCGGTCGGCGCGGCGGCGTTTGTGACGAAAATCCGCGCGGTTCTGCTTCGGGACATGGGAGCGGCAATCTCTCCCTTCCACGCCTTTTTGCTTCTGCAGGGGCTGGAGACTCTCTCCCTTCGGGTGGAGCGCCACGTGGAGAATGCATGCAAAGTGGCGCAATATCTCAAGGGGCACCCCCAGGTGGAGGCAGTGCACCACCCTTCTGTCTCGGAGGAGGAAGAACAGAAGAAGCTCTATGCGAAATACTTCCCCAACGGAGGCGGTTCTATCTTTACCTTTGAAATCAAGGGAGATGCCAAAAAAGCGCAGGAGTTTATCGATAATCTGGAGCTGTTCTCTCTGCTGGCGAATGTGGCGGATGTGAAGTCGCTGGTCATCCACCCGGCAACCACCACCCACAGCCAGTGCACAGAGGAAGAGCTGCTGGAGCAGGGAATCCGCCCCAATACCATCAGACTCTCCATCGGTACGGAACATATCGACGATATCATCCAGGATTTAGAGGAAGCGTTCAAGGCGGTGGAATAGATGTCCGGCAAGGAGATGATTTTATAAATGGCACGGCTGGCAGGATATGATTTTGGCAGTTTTTGTGATTTTTACTGTTTTCAAAAGAAAAAACTTGCCAAAGGAATTATCTTATGGTACAATAACAGAGCTGTTTAGAGATTATGATATTATTTTTAAAATAGAGAGGTGAAAATCATGCGCGAAGGAATCCATCCAGAATACCATCAGGCAACTGTGACCTGCAACTGCGGAAATACATTCGTAACAGGTTCCACAAAGGAAAACATCCACGTGGAAATCTGCTCCAAATGCCATCCGTTCTACACAGGACAGCAGAAAGCGAGCCAGGCTCGTGGACGTGTTGACAAGTTCAACAAGAAATATGGTATTAAATAGGAAAAGACTATGGCAGGCTGAGGTGAATGTATCTCAGCCTGTTTTTCGTATACAGAAAAACAGGAGGGCAGTATGAAGTCATCAAATATAGGCGGGCAGGCAGTGCTGGAAGGCATTATGATGAAAAATAAGACACGGTATGCAGTGGCTGTCAGAAAACCGGATCAGCAGATCGAGGTTTGCGTCAAAGAATACAAAGGCATCATCCCCTGGCAGGGTGTATATAAAGTGCCGTTTATCCGGGGAATTTTTAATTTTATCGATTCGCTCGTGCTGGGAATGAAAACTCTGACCTATTCGGCCAGCTTTTTCGAGGAAGAAGAGGGGGAAGTTCTTACTGAACAAGAGGCGCAAAAGCAGGAAAAACAAGAAAAGATCATGATGGGCTTTACGGTGGCATTTTCTATCGTGGCAGCGGTCGGGATTTTTATGGTCCTCCCGTATTTCCTGAGTGATCTTTTGAAGAATTATATTTCGTCCAGAGGGGTACTTACTGCGCTGGAAGGTGTGATCCGAATGGTAGTCTTTCTTTTGTATATTGGTTTGATCTCCAGAATGAAGGATATTCAGAGGACGTTTATGTATCATGGGGCAGAGCACAAGTGTATCAACTGTAT
>UQKK01000027.1 GCA_900541505.1 uncultured Ruminococcus sp. | reverse complement strand
GATAAGGTTTGAACGGAAAACAGGCGTGAAGCCTTGAAAAATCAATGGTTTTTGAAGATTAGATAGTTAAATCGTAATTTATGGTGGAGCGCTGTTAAACTATGTATATGCAGCGGAGTAAAGAAGTTCCATTTATATCGTCGGGAAATCCCTGTATCTATTAGGGGCAGAAGCCCAGCAGGGGGAGGCTTTACAGCAATGGAACAAGGATAAGGAGGAGTTTGAAAATATGGCAGAGAAGAATATAGAAAACTGGTGGAAAAATTCTGTGGTCTATCAGATATATCCTAAGAGTTTTCAGGACTCGGACGGGGACGGTGTGGGAGACATCCGGGGAATCATAAGCCGGCTGGATTATCTGGAAAATCTGGGAGTCGATGTGCTGTGGCTTTCTCCTATGTATCGTTCACCGCAGAATGACAACGGATATGATATTGCTGATTATCAGGATATAGACCCCGTGTTTGGGACACTGTCCGATATGGATGAGCTCATCCGTCAGGCGAAAGCGCGGGGAATACGTATCATCATGGATTTGGTGCTCAACCATACCTCCAATGAACATCGCTGGTTTGAGGAAGCAAAAAAGGGAAAAGACAATCCCTATCATGATTATTATATATGGAGAGACGGGGAGGAAGGAACGTACCCCAATGATATGACCGGGGTATTTGGTGGCCCTGCCTGGGAGTGGGTGCCGGGGCTTAAGCAGTACTATTTCCATCAGTTTGCCCCGGAACAGCCGGACCTCAACTGGGAGAATCCGAAAGTGCGCCGGGAACTCTACGATATGATATTGTGGTGGATGGACCGCGGAGTGGGCGGTTTCCGCCTGGATGTCATTGACCAGATTGCCAAAGAGCCGGACAAGAAGATAACAAATAATGGTCCCAGGCTGCATGAATTTTTGCGTGAACTCAGCCGGGAGACGTTTCAGAGGGGCAGCTATTTGACAGTTGGGGAGGCGTGGGGCGCCAATGTGGAAAACGCTAAGCTCTACAGCAATCCCGATGGCAGTGAGCTTTCCATGGTGTTTCAGTTCGAGCACATCGGTCTGGACCAGCAGGAAGGGAAGGAAAAATGGGATTTAGCACCGCTTTCTTTAGTCAAACTGAAAGCCTGCATGGAAAAATGGCAGACCGCCCTCTATCAAAAAGGCTGGAACAGTTTGTTCTGGGATAACCACGATTTACCGCGCATCGTGTCCCGCTGGGGAAATGGCGGGCAGTACAGGGTGCAATCCGCTAAAATGCTGGCGGCGGTCCTTCACGGGATGCAGGGTACCCCTTACATTTACCAGGGGGAGGAACTGGGCATGACCAATGTGAAATTCAAGGACATCAGCGAATATCGGGATGTGGAGACCCTCAATCTGTATAAAGAACGGCTTGCAAAAGGATATACAAAGGAGGAGGTCTTTCAATCTATTTACGCGAAGGGCAGGGATAATGCGCGAACACCCATGCAGTGGAGCGGGCAGAAGAACGCAGGCTTTACAGAGGGGACGCCCTGGATTGCGGTGAACCCCAATTATAAGGAGATTAACGCCGAGGAGCAGATAGGACAGGCGGATTCCATATATGAGTTTTACCGGAAGTTGATTCGCCTAAGGAAAGAGTACCCGGTTTTCGTGGATGGAGAGTTCTCTCTGCTCTTAAAGGAAGACGAGCAGATTTTCGCATACACAAGAGAGGATGCGGCTTCCCGGATGTTGGTGTGCGCAAACTTCAGTGACCGGACAGTGAATTGCCCGCTCGTAAATGAGTGGACGGACAGCAGGATTTTGATTCATAATTATGAAGGCGAACCAAAAGAGCAGTTAAGACCTTATGAAGCGGTTATCTATATAAAGAGAGAGTAGGGGCGATGTACAAGGGGCGGCACATCTCTAACCTTTATATGAAATGGGGTTCATATTTGTATTTACTTCTGCTAAAATAGAGACATCGGTTAGTCAGAAGAGAGGATATGAGGACGATGAGCCTTATTACAGATATACAGAAATACAGTGTTCATGACGGGGAAGGGATACGGACCACCGTGTTTTTTAAGGGATGTGCCCTGAAATGCCTGTGGTGCCACAATCCGGAGACCCAGAGTGCCGGGAAGGAGCTTCTGGCAGATATGTCCCGCTGTACAGGATGCGGGGCATGTGCCAGAGTTTGTCCTTCGGACGCCGTGACTGTTTCGGGTGGTGTCTGTGTGACGGACAGGTCAAAATGTACCGTGTGCGGACAATGCATCGATGTCTGCAATCTTAATCTTCGGGAAATTGCGGGCAGAGAGTACACGGCGGATGCGTTAGTGAAAGAACTGTTAAAGGATGAGATGTTTTACGAAGAGTCCGGCGGAGGCGTGACCTTATCCGGCGGGGAGGTGATGCTCTCCGATATGGATTTCCTGGAAACGGTCTTAAAAAAGTTAAAGCGCAAGGGTATCCATGTGGCGGTGGATACATGTGGATTTGCGCCTGTCCAAAATTATCGGAGAATCTTTCCTTATGTGGATACCTTTCTCTACGATTTGAAAATACCGGACAGTGAGACGCACCGGAAATACACCGGGGCGGGAAATGAAACGATACTTGCCAATCTGGAGGAAATCAGCCGGCTGGGCGCGGATATCTGGATACGTATTCCGGTTATAGCGGAAGTGAATGGGAATGTGGGGGCGATGGAGGAAATCCTTAAGTATCTGGCAGAAAAGGAGATTCGGGTATCCCAGGTGAACCTCCTTCCCTACCATAAGACGGGTTCCTCTAAATACGAGAAGCTCGGTAAGCGGTATGAGGGAGAGTTCCTCCATGCTCCTTCGGATGAGGAGATGGAGATGTTGGCATCGGTTTTTAGAAAAGCGGGATATAAAATAAAAATCGGAGGATGACGGGAGATGGAAGAAAGAGGGATGAATGAGCGGGTGCAAAGACTCCGCAGAGAAAGTCTGGATACACCGGCGCACATTGATTTGGAGCGCGCGGTCAGTGAGACGAAGACCTATCAGAAATATGAGGGGGAACTGTCGGTTCCGGAGCTCAGGGCGCAGGTGCTAAAGGAATATTTTGAGACAAAGACGCTCTATATCGGTGAAGGGGAACTGATTGTCGGTGAGAAAGGCGATTCCCCGCAGGCGGCGCCTACGTTTCCGGAGCTGTGCTGTCACACAGTGGAAGATATGCATGTGATGAATGACCGGGAACTGATACACTTCCATGTGCGCGAAGAAGATTTTGACGTGCAGGAGAAGGTGATGATTCCTTACTGGGAGAAGCGGAGTATCCGCCACAAGATTCTGCGTGCCATGAGCCCTCAGTGGAAAGCGGCGTACGAGTGCGGCATTTTTACGGAATTTATGGAGCAGAGAGGACCGGGACATACGGTGGGGTCTGCGAAGATTTATGAGAAAGGCTTTCTGGATTATAAAAAAGATATTCAGGAGGCCATCGACCATTTAGATTATCTGAACGACAGCGAGGCATATGATAAGAAAAATGAATTGGAAGGCATGAAGATTGCCTGTGACGCCATTATGATTCTGGGAAAACGATATGCCTCCTACGCGAGAGAATTGGCGGAAAAAGAGCCGGATGAGCAGAGAAAAAGAGAGCTTCTGCAGATAGCGGAAAACTGTGAGGTTGTACCGGCGCACAAGCCTGAGACCTACTGGCAGGCTATCCAGATGTACTGGTTCGTGCATCTGGGGGTTACCAGTGAGTTAAATCCCTGGGATTCCTACAGTCCGGGCAGACTGGACCAGCATCTCAATCCCTTCTATGAGAAGGATATTAAGGACGGGATTCTGACAGAGGAACAGGCGCTGGAATTGCTGGAATGTCTGTGGGTGAAGTTTAATAACCAGCCGGCGCCGCCGAAGGTGGGTATCACACTGAAGGAGAGCGGCACGTATACGGACTTTGCCAACTTAAATACCGGAGGGATTACGCCGGATGGAAAGGACGGGGTGAACGAGGTCAGTTATCTCATTCTGGACTGCATGGATGAGATGAAACTGCTGCAGCCCAGTTCCAACGTGCAGATAAGCAGAAAGACTCCTAGGCGGTTTTTGAAGCGCGCCTGCGAGATTTCCAGGAAAGGTTGGGGACAGCCCGCCTTCTATAATACAGAGGCAATCATCCAGGAATTGCTGAATGCCGGGAAATCTTTGGAGGATGCAAGGCGGGGCGGAACCAGCGGATGTGTGGAGACCGGAGCCTTCGGAAACGAGGCGTATATTCTGACAGGGTATTTTAATCTGCCGAAAATCTTTGAATTGACCTTAAATAACGGTTATGACAAAGTATCCGGCAGACAGCTTGGACCACAGACCGGAAAGGCGGAGTCTTTTGCGAGCTACGAAGAACTGTTTGAGGCGTATAAAAAGCAGATTGCCTATTTCCTGGATATCAAGATTCAGGGCAGCAATGTGATTGAGAAGATTTATGCGGAGCACATGCCTGTGCCGTTTTTGTCCATACTCACAAATGACTGTATCGCGAAGGGGAAGGACTACAATGGCGGCGGCGCCCGCTACAATACAAAATACATTCAGGGCGTGGGAATCGGGACTATCACAGACTGTCTCGCCGCGGTGAAATATAACGTGTACGATGAGAAACGCTTTACCATGGCGGAGCTTTTGAAAGCGTTGGACGACAATTTCGCAGGGCATGAGCGTATTTTGAACCTGGTGAAAAATAAAACTCCGAAATACGGAAATGACGACGACTATGCGGATGATATCATGAAATCTGTATTTGAATATTACCGGCAGCAGGTGACGGGCAGACCCAACGTGCTTGGCGGGACATACCGCATCAATATGCTGCCCACGACCTGCCATGTGTATTTCGGGGAAGTGATGATGGCGAGCGCCAACGGACGGTTGGCTCACAAGCCTGTATCGGAAGGAATTTCCCCGGAAAAGGGAGCGGACATAAACGGGCCCACAGCGGTGCTGAAATCCTGTGCGAAGATGGACCATCTCCAGACAGGAGGCACACTTTTGAACCAGAAATTTACTCCGGCTGTGGTGGCGGGAGAGGAAGGTCTGGAGCAGATGGCGAATCTGGTGCGCACCTATTTTAATATGGACGGACACCATATCCAGTTCAATGTCATAGACAGGGAGACTCTTATTGCGGCGCAGAAGCACCCGGATGATTATAAGGACCTCATTGTACGGGTGGCAGGCTACAGCGACCATTTCCGCAACTTGAGCAAGGAACTGCAGGATGAGATTATTGCGAGGACGGAGCAGAGTTTTCACTGACAGGAACATACGGCACAAGCAAAATTTAGTACAGGCAAAATGTCTCGCAGGAAAATTTGGCGCGGGAAAATGCAGCACGGAAGAATCCCGTGTAGGGAAAATGTAGGACAGGAAAGCGAAGAGAAAGAAAAAGGCGGTGGGAAAATGTCGGAAGTCAGAAAGCATATCGTATTCCACGGCAGAGTCCAGGGCGTGGGATTCCGCTACACAGCGAAATATTTAGCACAGTCGCTGGAGCTGACCGGGTGGGTGAGAAATGAGTATGACGGCACGGTAACCATGGAAGTACAGGGGCGGGAAGCGCTCATCAATAAGCTGCTGGAAGGGCTGAACAGAGGTCATTTTATCACCATCGACTGGATGGATACCACGGAAATACCGCTGGAAGAAGAGCGCGCTTTTCGTGTGCGGTAAATAAAAATAAAGGAGAGATTGACATGAAACTTGGATTTATCGGAACAGGAAATATGGCGGGAGCCATCATGGGAGGCATCATAAAAAAAGGAATATTGAAACCGGAGGATATCATCGGTTCCGATATCAGCGAGGAAGGGCGCAAACGAGTGCAGGATAGTTATGGAATTTCTGTGACTGCGGATAACTGTGAGGTCGCTTCCAAGGCAGAAGTGCTTATTCTCTCTGTGAAACCCCAGTTTTACGCGGACACGATTGCGGAAATCAAAGACTGTGTAAAGGGTGAGCAGATTGTTGTCACCATCGCTCCGGGAAAGACACTTTCCTGGCTGAAGGAACAGTTTGGCAAAGAGGTCAAAATCATCCGCACTATGCCAAATACCCCTGCGATGGTGGGCGAGGGAATGACTGCGGCGTGCCCCAATGAATTTGTCACGGAAGAAGAAAAAGCATATGTGCTGGAAATCCTGGGGGCGTTCGGCAAAGTGGAAGTCGTGCCGGAACGTCTGATGGACGCGGTGGTTTCCACCAGCGGCAGTTCCCCGGCATATGTCTTCATGCTCATAGAGGCGATGGCGGACGCGGCGGTCGCGGACGGCATGCCCAGACCCCAGGCGTATAAATTCGCGGCACAGGCAGTCTATGGCAGCGCGAAGATGGTGCTGGAGACGGGGAAACATCCGGGTGAATTAAAGGATATGGTCTGCTCTCCCGCAGGGACGACCATAGAAGCCGTGCGGGTGCTGGAAGAAAAGGGATTCCGAAGCGCGGTGATAGAGGCAATGAAAGCGTGCGCGGAAGTTTCCAGGAAGATATAAGGAAATTTGCGCGGCACAAAATAAGGAAATTTGCGCGGCACAAAATAAGGAAATTGCGCGGCACAAAATAAGGAGATTGCACGCCGTAAAATAAGGAAATTCGTACGGCGTAAAATTCAAGGAAATCGTGCAGAACAGCGGGGAGGAAGTAAAAGATGCTTATACAGGGAATCCAGAAACTGACGCTATTAGACTATCCGGGGCAGGTGGCATGCACCCTGTTTACTGCCGGATGCAATTTCCGCTGTCCGTTCTGTCACAATGCATCGCTGGTGACGCATGTGGACCTTGCAAATACGATTCCTGAGGCGGAAGTGTTCGCCTTTTTAAAAAAGCGGCAGGGAGTGCTGGACGGCGTGTGCATCACAGGCGGAGAACCGCTGCTGCAGCAGGACATCGAGAGCTTCATTGGGAAGGTCAAAGAATTAGGCTACCTGGTGAAACTGGATACCAACGGGAGTAATGTGACTCTGCTGAAACGGCTGGTGGAAGAAAAACTGGTGGATTACGTTGCCATGGATATCAAAAACGCACCCAATAAGTATGGCATGACGATTGGCATAGAAGGGTATCATCTGGAAAATATTCTTCAGAGTGTGGATTTTCTGCTCTCTGGCGCTGTGCCCTATGAGTTTCGGACAACGGTTGTGCGGGAATTTCATAAAAGAGAAGATTTTGCGGCTATCGGCAGATGGATTAAAGGCGCGGAAAAATATTATCTGCAGGGATTCAAAGATTCCGGGGATTTGATTTCTCCGGGACTTCGAGGGTACACAAAGGACATCATGGAACAGGCGCTTGAGATTGTAAGGAGAAATGTGCCGGGAGCTGAATTGAGAGGTGTTGAGTAGCAGCCGCTGCGACATAAGAAATTACATCTTAAAGATGTCAGCATGGCTGCCAGTATCAACGAGGGTAAGCGTTAAAATGTCATTTTCAATTAAGTAGACTAACAGCCAATCAGGTTTGATGTGACATTCCCGGAATCCGTGGTACTTTCCGCTTAGGGCATGGTCTTGATATTTCTCTGGCAAAGGCTTTCCTTGCCGGAGTGTGTCCACAGTATCATCCAGCAAAGAAAGATTAAGACCACGTTTTTTCATAAGTTTATAGCTTTTTTTGTATGCAGTTGTAAATTTGATTTTGTACATTTAATCCTCCAAAGCTTTCTTTAGTTCCTCCATATTACTGTATCCTTCGATATCGGGATTGCGGGAGATTCGTCTTGCTTCTTCCATTGCATCGAGAGTACGTTGGCTGTAGTGCGGCAATTCAACGTTGAAAGGAAGCCCGCCTCTTAAGACACACTGATGGAGGAAAAGATTGACAGCACTGGACATATCCAGACCGAGTTCATTAAATAGATGTGTAACCTGTTTCTTTATATCTGTGTCGATTCGGATTTGTGTTGGAGTTGTAGACATTGATATCACCACCTTTCAAGATAATAGTATGCGAAAAGGTTTACAATGTCAACTAAAATGATGAGTTTTGGTGAAAAATGTGGTTAGAGGTAAAGAATGATACAAAACGTGTCAACATGTAGGAGTAATTAGGCTCTGTGTAGGAATAACACCAATATCTAGTATTTATGTTCTGTAAGAAAAGCTAGATATTGGTGTTTTTGATTGACATACCCAAGTGCAGGTGATAGAATGAAATCAGTGTCCGCTAAGGACAGATATGACGTAGAAAGAAAGGGGAATCCACAGGGTATGTATCAGGTAACAAAGAGGGATGGAAAGATTGCAGAGTTTAATCTGGTGAAAATCAGCGAAGCGATTCGCAAGGCATTCGAGGCGAAGGAAAAGCAGTATAACCAGGATATCATAGATTTACTCGCTTTAAAGGTGACGGCAGATTTTGAGCCGAAGATAAAAGAGGAACTGGTGTCTGTGGAGGATATCCAGGACAGTGTGGAGTCCGTTTTGATAAAGGCGGGCTATGCGGATGTGGCAAAGGGCTATATCTTATACCGGAAGCAGAGAGAGAAAATCAGGAACTTAAACTCCACCCTGTTGGATTATAAAGAGATTGTGGACAGCTATGTCAAGGTCACAGACTGGCGCGTGAAGGAGAACTCTACTGTGACCTACTCCGTTGGCGGATTGATTTTGAGCAATTCCGGCGCCATCACTGCCAATTACTGGCTGTCAGAGATTTATGACGATGAGATAGGAAAAGCCCACAAGAACGCGGACATCCATATCCATGATTTGTCCATGCTGACCGGATACTGTGCAGGCTGGTCCTTAAAACAGCTGATTCAGGAGGGCTTAGGAGGGATTCCCGGAAGGATTACCTCCGCTCCGGCGAAGCACTTGAGCGTACTGTGCAATCAGATGGTCAATTTCCTGGGAATCATGCAGAATGAGTGGGCGGGCGCCCAGGCGTTTTCTTCCTTTGATACGTATCTGGCTCCATTTGTGAAGACAGACAAGCTGACGTATCCGGAAGTAAAGAAATGCATTGAGTCCTTTATTTACGGCGTGAACATCCCGTCCCGCTGGGGGACGCAGGCTCCGTTCTCCAACATAACACTGGACTGGACCGTACCGGAAGACTTAAAGAACCTTCCGGCAATCGTTGGCGGTGTGGAGCAGGATTTCACATATGGCGACTGCAAGGAAGAGATGGACATGATAAACAAGGCGTTCATCGAGACCATGATAGAGGGAGACGCGGAAGGAAGAGGATTCCAGTATCCAATTCCTACCTATTCCATTACCAGCGATTTCGACTGGTCTGACACGGAGAATAACCGTCTTCTTTTTGAAATGACGGCGAAATACGGTACACCGTATTTTTCTAATTACATCAACAGCGATATGAAACCAAGCGATGTGCGCAGTATGTGCTGCCGTCTGCGTCTGGATTTGCGTGAGCTGCGCAAGAAATCCGGCGGCTTCTTTGGAAGCGGCGAGAGCACAGGGTCCGTGGGTGTTGTGACCATCAATATGCCGAGAATTGCATATTTATCAGAAAATGAGGCAGAATTTTATAAGAGACTGGACCGGATGATGGACATCTCCGCACGCTCTCTGCACATCAAACGTACAGTTATCTCAAAGCTTCTGGATGAGGGACTGTATCCGTACACGAAGCGCTACCTCGGCTCCTTCGACAATCATTTCTCGACCATCGGGCTCATAGGCATGAATGAGGCGGGACTGAACGCGAAATGGCTGCGCAAGGATTTGACACAGAAAGAGGCGCAGGAATTTACGAAAAATGTGCTGAACCACATGAGAGAGCGCCTGTCTGATTACCAGGAGATGTATGGCGACCTCTACAATCTGGAGGCGACACCGGCGGAGTCTACCACATACAGACTGGCGAAACACGATGTGGCGCAGTTCCCGGATATCATCACAGCAGCGGAAGGAAACGGGACGCCGTATTATACGAACAGTTCCCATCTTCCGGTGGGATACACCGAGGATGTATTTGAAGCGCTGGATATCCAGGATGAATTGCAGACACTCTATACTTCCGGTACCGTCTTCCACACCTTCTTAGGGGAGAAGCTTCCGGGGTGGAAATCCGCGGCAGCGCTTGTGAGAAAGATTGCGGAAAACTATAAGCTTCCTTATTACACCATGTCGCCGACCTATTCTATCTGTCAGAGTCACGGTTATCTGTCAGGTGAGCAGTACAAGTGCCCGGTATGCGGCAAGGAGACGGAAGTTTACAGCCGGATTACGGGATACTATCGTCCGGTCAAGAACTGGAATGACGGAAAAACGCAGGAGTTCAAAGAGCGTAAGGTTTATGATATCACGAACTCTCATATGAAGATAAAGACAAAGGCGGCCGCAGAGGCGGAGAGTCAGGCACAGTCAGGAGAAGGAGAGACGAAGACGCTGCTCTTTACCACAAAGACATGTCCTAACTGCAGGATTGCTGTGGACTCTCTTGAGAAAGCACATATTTCCTACGAAGTTGTGGATGCGGAAGAGAATGTAGAGTTGGTGCAGAAATACGGGGTTATGCAGGCGCCGACCCTTGTTGTAGTAAAAGAAGGCGGCGTGGAGAAGCTTGCCAACGCGTCTAACATCAGAGCGTATGCGAAGAAGGAGCAGCAGGAATCATAACAGGCAAAGGAGGCAGCATATGTACGACATCGGAATCATAGGCGGAGGCACTGCGGGGATGACAGCGGCAATTTACGGACAGCGTGCCGGTAAACGTACAGTTATCATAGAAGGAGTGAATTTCGGAGGACAGATTACCTCCTCTACCAATGTGGAGAATTATCCCGGAATTGCCAGCGTGAGCGGGAGCGAATTTTCCATGAATCTGCTGGACCAGGCGATGAAGCTGGGAGCGGAGACGGTGATGGAGCAGGCGGATAAGGTCCGCAGGGAAGACGGTATTTTCATTATTGAGACTTCAGAGAAAGAATACCCCTGCAAATCACTCATTCTGGCGACAGGGGTGACGCACCGTCATCTCGGAATCGAGAAGGAGGAGAAACTGGTAGGAGCGGGTGTTTCCTACTGCGCGACCTGCGACGGGGCTTTCTTTAGGGGAAGAGACGTGGCAGTTATAGGAGGAGGGAGCACAGCGCTTCAGGATGCGGAGTTCCTCTCCAATTACTGTAAAAAGGTTTATCTGGTACACCGCCGGGATGAATTTCGTGGTGAACAGAGCATTGCTGACCGTCTGAGAGAAAAAGAAAATGTAGAATTTGTCTTAAGCGCGACAGTGGAAGATATCGTGGGGGATGCGATGGTGGAAGGTCTCATCCTGCACAACAAAAAGACTGGGGAGAATTTTCAGATAGAGGTGTCCGGCGTCTTTGTGGCAATCGGGCAGATACCGCAGAATGACCGCTTTGCGGATTTGGTAAAACTGGACGCGGGCGGTTTCATCCTTGCGGCAGAGGACTGCATGACATCCTGTCCGGGGGTATTTGCCGCCGGAGACTGCCGTACAAAAGAGGTGCGGCAGCTTACGACCGCCGCAGCGGACGGCGCGGTGGCAGGACTTGCAGCGTGCAAATACGTGGCAGGGGAGTAAAGCAAAGAGAATAAAGCGAAGTCAAAAGGAAACAGAAAAAACGAAAAGTAAAATCAAAAGGAACCGGGCAGGACAGGGATGTCTGCTTCGGTTCCTTGACATAATTAAGCATGTGGATTCCATTTATTTTCCTCTGCTGACCAATGCCCGGTGAATTTTTTGCCCTGTACTGCAGCTGTGAAGGGCAAGAAGAGAAAATCGTTTATTGTCCGCAAAACAGTGATATAATCGTCAATATTTGAATCAATTTTGTGGCAAAAAGCTTTCCATTTCTTCTGCATAGCGGTATTATCACCGAAATCTATCATGTGTTCAAACTGCTCTGCTGTAAAGGTATGGCTGCGGTTTTGAAAGGTCTGATACAGAGCTTCCGTTAGCGTAGTACCATCGAAATCGAATTTATTTGCAAGATAGCAGATATCGTAATAATCTTTCATTCGGCTGGAAAATTCCATAAGACTGAGGATGGCATCGATTTTTTCGGCTATGGTTGTTTCAATGGAATATGTATTTACTGTCGGGGAAAGAAAATCTTTGAGCTGTGTGGGAATCTTGCGCTTTTTCTGATTGGGAATAATGACGTCACCTACGCCAAAATCAATACGGAATGGGGTACGGGTATTTTTAATGAGTGCTACCATGGCAGCACTGATACCAGCATATTTTTTCTGGACTGCAATCGGAGCTATCTCCTTAATTTTAAAAGATATAAAATCGTTGCCAGTATTAACATCAATGATTTCTTCTAGGATTATCTTAAGCTGTTCAGGTGTATTGGGGATTCTTTTAAGCAGAAAATCAATATCAATTGTGACGCGGCTGTCAAAGTCAGTAAGAGTATATATAAAGAGCCCGCCTTTTAATACAAAATTTTCCTTATACTTCGATTTTGCCAAACGGCGCAGAAACTCTTCCTGGCAGAAAAGCTGTAAGCAGAGTTGATAGCTCCTGCGGCTCTCTTTGGCTTTATTTTTCAGCCTCGCAAGTACAGAGGCAGCAATATCAGCCATTTAAAAGCACCTCCATTACATTCATAAGTTTTGTATAAACACCCAGTTGGTTTGCGTATTTTGATAAATTATTCAAATTTTTATTTGTATCTGCAGCATAGGCATTGAGTGCTTTACTAAATAATTCACTGTCGAGTTTTGTGCGATATTTAAAACAGTCGCAAATAGTACGTTCCCGGTCATAAACAGTTAGTTGAATACCGTTAAAATCACCCAATGTCTTGCCAAGTTCAAATTGTTTGTTTTGGATATAATATATTTTTGTAGGAAGAGTATCGATTTTAAGCCTTGTTCTTGAAAATGTCCTGGGAATCGCAATAGACCATTGTCTTGGCACAAAATCGCTGTATCCATAATAAAATAGCGCTGATTCTACGCAGATAACGCATTCGGGAAGAAGAGTGGCAAGCAGTTGCTCTTCCTTTGCCGCTGCATTTTCAGTAAGCTGATAATAACCGTGTCGTATGCGGTTGATATAGCCATCATTGCATAGTCTGGCAACATCGAAATTGGACAGACCAGCCTGGACAAATTGAGAGGTTTTAGCGATGCCTCCGGCATCATTTATTATCTTCTTAGCAATTCCTTTGTTATCCATTTTTCCTCCAACTTTCAGATTACAATTATTAAAAACCGTGTTTTAAAAATATTATATCCTAAAAACAAATAAATAGCACCAACTTTTAATACACAATTTTATAAAATAGTGAAATAAAAGTTTGAATTATTCTTAAGAAAAATTGGCAGGAAAATCATTATGACGAAAAAGAATTATGACACTGCCGGATATAGAAAATTATTCAAATGAGAATGTTGAAATACGGAAAACTCCAGAGTAGAGAGAATATTTCAGTACACAAAGGGCTTTACCTGCTTTTTATTGCAGGCTGCCCGTTGTGTCCAGATAAATTTTAATCCTGATACAGTTTCATACCCATCCACTGTTTCATATGGTCCAGCATTTTATTATCCGGTTCGATGAGGACACAGGTATTTTTCTGGTCCAGTGCAATCATTACCGCATAGGTCTTGGCGGAAGCATCTCCGGAGGTAAAATCATACGTCTTCTCCGCGCGGTAGGAATCCAGTCTGTGAGATTTCGCCGGCGCGATGATTTCTGCCTGCTGGATATCAAATCCCAGTTTGGCTTTTCTCTTAGCCTTGCTGTAAATCGCGTCTATCTGCAAATCGTGGTTTAAGATAGCGTATTCATACTCCACATTCAGTCTGGGGAAAATGAGATAGTAAGATAAAGCCCCCAAAACCAGAGCAATCAAAAATGCGAGGATTCCGATATAAGGCGTGCCGACAATGACTAGCGCCACAATCAGAACTATGATAAGGACTCTGACGGGCAAATCATAAGCCTTGGGCTTACGGGCAACAATCTGTTCGTACATAGCATCATTCATAATCAAGGGTTCCTTTCTGTTTGTAAATAATTGATGACCATCATGGCAATCTTAAAAGTCATGGCATCTTCAAATTTCCGTATATCCAGCCCGGTCCGTTTCTGAACTTGGTCCAGACGATAGATGAGTGTATTCCGGTGCATGTGGAGCTGGCGAGACGTCTCTGCGATATTCAGATTATTCTGGAAGAATTTATTGATAGTAGCAGAGGTATCCTCGTCAAAAGCATGGGGAATGTCCTCCCCGAAAATCTCACGGAGAAAATTTTCACACAGAGGGACAGGCAGCTGGTAGATAAGCCTGCCGATTCCCAGCTCGTTATATGGAAATACGGTCTGTTCAGAGAAGAAAAGCTTTCCTACTTTTAAGGCAAGGCTTGTCTCCTTGTATGCTCCGGGCAAATCTGTAAGAGATGACAGCAGAGAGCTGAAAGATACCTGTACATGGGTCAGGGCTTCTGTATTTAATGTATCCACAATCATCCGTGCGCTCTGCATACATTCCTCTGCGGAAAATGTCTTTGCCTTCACAGGTTTTAACACGGCGAGACTCTGGGAATCTATAGGAACCAGATATGTCTTGGCCTGGGATGGAAAAAGATTTTTTAAAATCTCCAGCACCGTTTCATCATAAGGGCTCTTTGTCTCTAAAAGAAAGAGTATGCGGGACTCATCAGGCTGAATGTGAAGACGGGCTGCACGTTCGTGAACATCGCCGGTCAGCGCGGTCCCCGTTATCAGACCGAGAAGAAAGTCTGTCTTGTTATATTTCTCCTTATAGGCAGTGCACAGACAGCGAATCTGCGCTAACGCCTGCTCTGTCTCAGAAGGAGACTCTGCGTTCACCTCAAGAGTGAGCCCAGTGATACGTTCCAGTTCTTGTAAAGCCCGTTTCAGTTCAGGTGTATGTTCCATAGACACTCCTTAAAGTATAGGAAAAGGCTGCACATGAAGTGCAGCCCCCTCAGCTGTCGTAAGTAAATAACTGTCCGGCTTTGTGCCGTCAGTGAGGAATAGCTTCTCTGTTCAAACCAAGCTGCTATCCTACATTTTAAAACATTAGTTTGTAATCGTCAATTCTGTTTCTTTGTCAAAGAGATGAATCTTTTCCATATCCAGTGCAAATACAGCGTCATCACCTGTTCTCAGTGTAGTACGCGGATTTACACGTGCTGTCATCTGTGTGCCTTCTACATCGAAGTATAAGTAAACTTCCGCGCCGAGCAGCTCGTAAACTTTAATCTGAGATTTTACTACGCTGTCCGGAGAGTTGCTGATAAATGCCTCGGAATCATGTACGTCTTCAGGACGGATACCGAGAACAACAGTCTTTCCATCATATCCGCCATCGATGAGAGCCTGTTTCTTGGAAGCCGGAACTTTCAGAACGTGCTCGCCAATTGTAAGGGAAACATCCTGACCGTTTACTTTTACTTCTGCATCCAGGAAGTTCATCTGCGGAGAACCGATGAATCCTGCAACGAACAGATTGCAAGGAGTATTGTACAGGTTCTGCGGTGTATCTACCTGCTGAACGATACCGTCTTTCATAACAACGATTCTTGTACCAAGTGTCATAGCCTCTGTCTGGTCATGTGTTACGTAGATGATGGTAGCGCCCAGATTTTCATGAAGTTTGGAAATCTCGATACGCATCTGAACTCTCAGTTTTGCATCCAGGTTGGACAGTGGTTCGTCCATCAGGAAGACCTTCGGGTTACGCACGATAGCACGTCCCATCGCAACACGCTGTCTCTGACCACCGGACAGAGCCTTCGGTTTACGGTCAAGCAGTTTTTCCAGGTCGAGGATTCTCGCTGCTTCTTTTACCTTTTTATCAATCTCAGCTTTCGGTACTTTACGAAGTTTCAGACCGAATGCCATGTTATCATATACAGTCATGTGAGGATACAGAGCGTAGTTCTGGAATACCATCGCGATATCACGGTCCTTCGGCTCCACATCGTTCATAACCTTACCGTCAATCTCCAGAGTACCGCCGGAAATATCTTCCAGACCTGCAATCATACGGAGAGTTGTAGATTTACCACATCCTGAAGGTCCTACGAAGATGATAAATTCTTTGTCTTCGATATCCAGGTTAAAGTCTTTTACTGCGTGGAATCCGTTCGGATAAATTTTCTGAATCCCTTTTAATGATAAACTTGCCATTTGTATAGCCTCCTTGAAAAAATACATTTCGTTGATTTCTGAATCTAGTATAATCCCCGGAGGGAAAATGGACAATGTCACGAGTGACTAAAAAAAAGCAGAAATAATGTACATATCAACCATATGAGCGAGAAATTTATTCTTTGGGGTACTCAATCCCCACCAGCACCAGCCCCTGCGCCGGCGCCGTCACCCCAGCCGCCTGCCGGTCTCTGGCGAGGAGGATATCCTGCACCTGTTTGGGGGTGTAGAAGCCTCTGCCTACCCGCAGGAGGGTTCCCGCGATGATGCGCACCATATTATAGAGAAATCCGTTCCCACGGATGCGCAAAATGAGTTCTGCGCCCTCTTTTTCGATGGAGAGTTCGTAGATTGTGCGCACTGTCTGGAGCACATCGGTGTGGATATTGCAGAAACTGGCAAAATCGTGTTCTCCGGTGAGATAGGACGCAGCCTCTCTCATTTTCTCCAAATCCAGCTTGTAGGAGACAAAGTAGGTATAAAACCGCCGCAAGGGATTGGGTGTCTCAGAGTTCCAGATGTGATATTCGTATGTCTTTACAGTTTCCCGGTAGCGGGGATGCCAATCTAAAGGCACTTCTTCCGAGCGGACGATGACAATATCCTCTGGCAGTTCCCGGTTCAGGGCATAAGAAATGCGCTCCGGGGGAATCCGCGTCTCTGTATCAAAGACCGCGACATTTCCCAGAGCGTGGACGCCGGAATCGGTGCGGCTCGCTCCGATAACGGTGATGTCTTCTTTGAGGATTTTGGAAAGCTTTGTGTTGAGTACCTCTTCGATGGTGATGCCGTTTGGCTGAATCTGCCATCCGCAGTAATTGGTACCGTCATATGCGACAGTGAGTCGGATTCTTTTCATGGGGCTTCCTCTCTGTATCACTTAAAATATCCATAAATGGAAGGGCACAAACCTGCCCACTGCTATGACAGCGGCTAGATATAAAAGGACGACAAAATAAGCAATCCGGTCTCTGGTGTGATAGATTAAAGGTTTCATCTTTGTTCTGCCATCGCCTCCGTGGTAGCAGCGAGCCTCCATCGCCATGGCGAGGTCGTTTGCCCGGCGAAAAGCGGAGACAAACAGGGGCACTAAAATCGGCACCATCGCCTTTGCCCGCTGGAAGATGTTGCCGCTCTCCAAATCCGCGCCTCTGGCAATCTGCGCTTTCATGATTTTGTCCGTCTCCTCCAGAAGAATCGGGATAAAGCGCAGGGCGATAGACATCATCATCGCCACCTCATGTACGGGTACTTTTATCTTATTCAGAGGGTGTAAAAGCTTTTCAATCCCGTCGGTCAGGGCGTTGGGCGTGGTGGTGAAGGTCATGATGGAGGAACCCGCCACAAGGTACATCAGGCGGATTGCCATAAAGACCGAGACACGCAGCCCGTTTTCTGTTATTGTAAAAATCCAGAACTTCACCAGCGTCTCCCCGCCTTTATTTAAAAACAGGTTCATAAGCACGGTGAAGAGCAAAAGGATGACAATGGGCTTTAGCCCTTTTAGGATAAATTTCAGCGGCACCTTGCTCAGACGGATGATGACCGCGAGAAATACCGTGGCTACAAGATAGCCGAGCAGGCTGTTCTGCACAAATAAGGAGACGAGAAAGAGAAGGGTAGAGACAATCTTAACCCTTGGGTCTAAACGGTGTATCGCGCTCTTGGCAGGATAGTATTGTCCTATGGTTATATCTCGTATCATCTCTGCTCCTTCTTCAGACTCTTCATAATCTCTTCCGCGGCCTCTTCCACGGTCGTTGCGTCTGTATTTACCTGAAAACCTCTGTCTTTTAGTTCATTCATAATGTAAGTAACCTGCGGCGCGGCAAGCCCCACCTTCTCCAATTCGCGGTAATGGGAGAAGACTTCTTTTGGTGTGCCGTCAAACATCTTTTCACCCTGGTTCATCACGATAATCCGCTCCACATACCGCGCGATATCTTCCATACTGTGGGAGACTAAAATAACGGTAAGTCCTGTCTTTTTGTGAAGCTCGGCAATCTGGTCGAGTATCTCATCCCGCCCCTTGGGGTCCAGTCCGGCGGTCGGTTCGTCCAGGATGAGCACCTTGGGGTGCATGGCGAGCACGCCCGCGATGGCTGCCCGGCGTTTTTGCCCGCCTGAGAGCTCAAAGGGAGACTGCCCGTAGTATTTTTCGGGAAAGCCTACCAGCTTCAGCGCCTCCTCAGCGCGGGACTTACATTCCTCCGGGGAGAGCCCCAGATTTTTGGGACCAAAGCAGACGTCGCTCAATACATCCGCCTCAAAAAGCTGATGTTCCGGGTACTGAAAGACAAGCCCTACCTGGCTGCGCAGCGCTTTCATATCATAGCCTTCTTCGTATATATTTTTCCCTTCGTAATACAGCTTTCCCGATGTGGCTTTTACAAGTCCGTTCATATGCTGGATGAGCGTGGATTTCCCGGAACCTGTGTGCCCGATGATGCCCACAAACTGCCCCTGGGGGATTTCCAGGTCGATTTCTTTGAGCGCCTTCTGTTCATAGGCAGTGCCGGGGCTGTATACGTAACTGATTTTTTCTAATTTAATTGACATAATGCTTCCACCAATTCTTCCTGTTTGAGAATCCCCTTCGGCAGAGAGAGACCTCTCCTGCGCAGTTCCTCTGCAAGCATAGTGACCTGGGGGACATCCATGCGGATTTCTTTAAGCTTATCCACCTGGCTGAATACTTCCCGCGGTGTCCCGTGCATGACAATCTGTCCTTTGTCCATGACAAAGACCTCGTCCGCGTCGATGACTTCTTCCATATAATGTGTAATCAGTATCACAGTCACATGCTTTTCTTTCCGCAGCTTCTCAACCGTGCGGATGACCTCTTTGCGCCCGTTGGGGTCCAGCATGGCGGTGGGCTCGTCCAGCACGATACATTTCGGCTCCATGGCGATGACGCCCGCGATGGCAACCCGCTGCTTCTGTCCGCCGGAGAGCTTGTTCGGCGAATGAGAGCGGTACTTGAGCATACCTACCGCCTTCAGACTCTCCTCCACCCTCTGCCAGATTTCATCCGTGGGGACGCCTAAGTTCTCGGGACCGAAGCCCACATCCTCCTCCACAACGGTGGCAATAATCTGATTGTCCGGGTTCTGGAAGACCATTCCCGCGCTCTGGCGCACATCCCACAGCTCCTTCGGGTCTTTGGTATCCCTGCCATCCACCCAGATGGTGCCCCCGGTGGGGACTAAGATGGCGTTCATGTGCTTGGCGAGGGTGGATTTCCCGGAGCCGTTGTGCCCTAAGATGGCGACAAAGGAACCGGGCTTTACATGCAGGTCCACACCGTCGATGGCACGGCTGGTGCCGGTGATATTTCCATTTTCATCCCGCTTCTCATATTCAAATATAAGTTCCTGTGCATCTATCATTTCCATTGGCATGTCTGCCTCCAATTATCTAATTCGCATCCGGTCTGTGTCGCTCTCTATTGTACGGCATCTGTTTTTCTTTTGCAAGGTTCTCTGTATGTCACCCAGATTCCTGCGCCGATGAGAAGCAGGGCAGAGATATTCTGCAGGGAGAAAACCTGTTCCCCCAGAAGGAGAGCAGAGAGCGCTGCGCCGAATATGGGAATGGTAAACTCGTAAATAGCCACCTTCCCTACCGGATTGTATTTTAAGAGCAAAGTCCAGACACTGAAAGCCCCGGTGGACAATAGTGCCATATAGATAAGAAGGGCTGCGCTTCTGGTATCCGGCGCTGCCACTTTCCCGCCCAGCAAAACGCCCAGTACAATCAGAAGCGCTCCGCCAAAAAGAGTCTGGTAGGCGGTAATCGTCATGGGACTCTCGCGGTCAGAGATAAGCTTTAACAGCACGGTGCTGATACCATAGGCAATGGTACAGATGAGAACCATCCCTTCTCCCATCATGTGAAATCCTCCGGAGAGACCTCCGGGTGCCAGATTAACCACCACGACTCCGGCAAAGCCGAAGAGGCAGCCCAGTGTTTTGGTCCATGTCATGCGTTCGGATTTTATGAGAAAATGCGCCGCAAGGATGGAGATGAAGGCGTTGGAACCATTGATGACAGAGCCCTTCGTGCCTGTAGTGTTCGCCAGTCCTACATAAAAGAAGACATACTGTATGGTAGTCTGCAAAAGCCCCTGGCGGAAAATACAGGGGAAAGAAGAGCGTTTTATTGTGAGAAATCTCCTTTCCAGAACACAGCCGATAAGAAACGTAAAGATTCCGGACAGGAAGAAGCGGTATCCGGCAAATAAAATCTGGCTGCCCACGTCTTCAATTTTAAACCATTCATATCCGATTTTAATGCAGGGGAATGCGCTCCCCCACAGAGCACAACAAAAAAGCGCCAGCAGGCAAACGCCCGCCGGCTGAGTCAGCTTTTTCTCCATTATAATACCTTCTCCGGTTCTGCGTATACTTCGCCAAATGTATCTACAGTCACTTTTTTCATCCTCTGTGTCTCCAGCGGTTTGTCATTGTAGTCTGTAGCAGTCTCCGCGATTTTGTTCACCACGTCCATGCCCTCAGTAATCTTGCCGAATGCCGCATACGCGCCGTCCAGGTGGGGAGATTTCTTGTGCATGATGAAGAACTGGCTTCCTGCGGAGTTTGGATGCATAGCGCGTGCCATGGAAAGGACGCCCTCATCGTGGAGCAGGTCGTTTGCAAAGCCGTTCTGAGTAAATTCTCCTTTGATGCTGTATCCCGGACCGCCCATGCCTGTCCCGTCCGGGCATCCGCCCTGAATCATGAAACCATTGATGACACGGTGGAAAATCAGTCCATCGTAAAATCCTTTGTTTACAAGAGAGATAAAATTAGCCACTGTATTGGGAGCAATTTCCGGATACAATTCTGCTTTCATAATATCTCCGTTTTCCATTTCAAATGTTACAACTGGATTAGCCATATGTTTGTCCTCTTTTCTTTCATCTTTCAGATAATTGTAGCGGATTTTAAGCCTTTCGTCAACGGATTTTCCCGCTGCGGGCTCACGTATGCGGCGACTTAGCTGCACAGCTTAAGATTCGCAGCTTATATCGCTTTTCCGCTGTTTACGCGGCTGAATCTCCGTTCACATATTGCGGATGTGAAATCCTATCAGACCACCCTTTTCCTCATATCCTGTGTTCCACAGAGCCTTAAGCGGCAGGACACTTTTCTGTCCGTATGTGGCGACAGAGAGATTCATGTCGTTCTCTTTTATTTCATAACCAATGCAGAGGAACCAATGCCAGACAAAATCCTTAAACTGTGCATCCGCATGATGCAGCATGAGATAGGGGACTGGGAAGCCCTTGTCAATCTGCTTTTGAATAAATTCCTGCGCTTCCGTATAGGAATGATGCCCCGAAAAAGCTTCCATGGAAATGGCGTGCACATTGATATCTTTTAAATAATTCCCGTAGCCTTCCGTAAACATGGACAGCTCTTTGACACCGCCGACTCTGGGACGGATGTAGGGCTTCATCTTCATGGAAAACCGGATGTAGTCCTCCTTTGTCAGATGATGCAGGTCATAGGGATATAAATTCTCAAAACCTCTGTGAAGGGCGAAATAAATGCTGCTGTCGCAGGCGGTCGCCGCCGCGCATCCGCCCATATACATGACAACGTTGCGAAACCATCCCTGGCTTCCGCCGACCGCGCCGTCAATTGAAAAATAATCCAGTAACTTTTTCATTCTGTCTGTTCACCTTCTAAATAATGCTTTTTGCCGCACGTATGCTTGTATAGAACGCTGCCCCTAAGATAAGTGCGCCGCCGGCGAGTTCCCTCACAGAAGGCATTTCACCGAGCAGGAGGAAGGCTGCCAGGATACTGTAGACCGATTCCAGCCCGGAGACGATTCCTGCTGTCTGGACTTTTACGTATTTCAGGCTCTCTATATATAATGTATGCGAGATTGCGGTAAATACGATTCCAAGCAGAAGCAGAATGAGAAAATCGCTTCCGCCAGCCTGCGGGCGAAGCGTAAACGCAGGAAGCAAAAGCACGGCTGCAGTCCCCTGTTCATAGAAAGCCGTGAGGGTACTCGGATATTTCTCCATAAATTTCCGGTTCATCAGGGAGAGGACTGCATAGCTGAAGCTGGAGGTCATACCCCAGAGAATTCCTTGTGTCATGGAGTCTGCGAAATCGAATTTAGGTACGATGAGCAGAATCCCTGCCAGCATCACCGCCGCAGTCATGACATGTTCCGCTTTTAAACGTTCTCTAAACAGTATGGGCTCCAAAAATGTCACAAACAGCGGAAAGGTGGAGATAGTCAGCGTTCCAATCGCCACGGTGGAGGTCTGGATGGACTGCATGAATGTGGTCCAGTGTACAGCGAGCACTGCCCCTGCCACAGCCAGGAGGACATAGTCCTTCCGTTCTTTGAGCTTCAGCCCGATTTTTTGGATTCTTAAAATAATAAAAAGAAATAGGGAAGAAAAAATCACCCTCCAGAGTACAATGACCACGGAGGGGAGATGAATCCATTTTGCAAAAAGTCCTGCCAGACCCATCAGCAGCACTGCTGTATGCAAGGTGATGAGTCCTTTCTTTTCCTGTGCCATAATCTGCCTCTTTTTCTTTGTGGTAGTTTCAGTGCCGATGTATAAGGCAGCGATATATTTTAAATTTGCCTTTCACCGACTTTTCTATTATAGCATAGATGGCGGCGTTCCATAAAGAGGAAGACGCCGCAAGTTGAGACAAAAGAGAGACGGATTGACACAAAAAATGTATACCCTAAAAGGCACACCGTAATGCATTCCCTTCGGGACGGCGGGCTTTGCCCGATAAGGTATGGAATGATTACAAAATTACATTTTTTTGTTCGCCATTTAACCAGGCACGCAGATTATCGAACACGATTTCAGCCCGCAGGCTCATGGATTCCTGCGTGGCAAATGCCACATGGGGAGTGACGAGTGTATTGGGCGCAGAAAGCAGCGGTTCTTTTTCATCCAGAGGAGGCTCTTTATCAAACACATCGATGCCGGCTCCGGCAATGGTTCCATCTGCCAGCGCATCCGCCAAATCCTGGGATACGACTACGGGACCGCGCGCCGCATTGATTAAGATGGCGCTTGATTTCATCAAAGCAAGCCTGTCTTTGTCAATCATACCGCGGGTGGAGTCGTTTAAAGGACAGTGCAGGATAACGATGTCAGATTCTTTGAGTAACATCTCCTGGGAAACCTGTGTCACATATTCGGGAGCGTTGTCGTGATGATGGCGGCTCTGGGCGAGGATACGGGCTCCAAAGGCGTGGAACAGTTCTCCGGTGCGCCTCCCGATATTGCCATATCCGATGATTCCTACGGTTTTCCCTTTAATCTCGCTGCCTACAAGACCGTCCTTCGTCTGCCCTGCGCGACAGCGCTGCTCTACTTGAGGAAGATTGCGCAGCAGGGACAGGGTCATCCCGAGAACCAATTCGCTGACCGCCTCGTTGGAATAGCCGGAGGCATTGCTGACGGCAATCCCTTTCTCTTTCGCGGCGTCCAAAGCCACATGGTCCACGCCGGTAAAAGCGATATCAATAAACTGAAGATGTTCGCAGGACTGGAGGACCTCGGCGGGCATCGGCATGTTGGCGAGAATCATCACATCCGCATCCTTTGCCTCCTCCTTCAGTGCAGCGATATCTGTGGTGCGGGAATATTCTTCAAAAATATGTCCCTTATCTTCAAACGGCTTTTTCCTTGCGGCAAGTTCGCCGGCAGAAATACCAAGAGATTCCATAATTACGATTTTGCTCATAGTAGTTACCTTCCTTACTATATATAATGCTGCCTCCCGGTTTGCCTGCATAAGCATACCGGGGGCTAATTGTATTATAAGGAATATAGAGGAGATTTTCCAGAGCAAAGAGCAAATCGCTCGCCCGTTACCATGACGTTACTGCTCACAGCCACCTCATGGCTGAAGAAAATCTGAAAAAAATTAAAAAAATACTTGCATCTGGAAAATGTTTATAGTATAATGAAACTCGCTTGTGAATGAGATATGCTTTTGATTCACAAAAAATCAAATATGGCTCCATGGTCAAGCGGTTAAGACGCTAGCCTCTCACGCTGGAATCAGGGGTTCGATTCCCCTTGGAGTCACTGAAAAGAAGGTATCCGCAGATTGAGTTCTGCGGATATTTTTGTAGGAAGGCAGAGGACAAAATTAAGAGTCGGATTCCTCTGCTTTTATTCTACTATTTTTGTTTGAGACTGCGAGAAGGATTGCCATCGCTGCCGGATAAAAAGAATCTCACTTCTGGAGAATGGCAACGACTACGCAGGTGTCAATCAGTGCTTTCATAATTTTTCCGCCCTTTCTGCGCGAGCTTCTTCTAAGGTAATATCAGCGGGGATTACTCCGAGGAGAGACTTTGCCATCTCAACACGGTCCGCAATTGGATTTGTGAGCTTTGCCACAACCTTTCCATTCCGTGTGATAAATATGTCTTCGTGTTCTGCATTACAGTCCTTCAAAAAAATCTTGAATTTGCACATTGTAAATATCTCTCAATGCTAATAACACACTTATTCTAATATTGTGCTTTCCTAATTCCATTTGGGAAATAACTTCTCTACTCATAGTAAAGCCCATAATTTGTAATTTAGCGGCTGCAGCTTCTTGTGATAGACCGGCTTTTTGACGAAGTGTCTTTAAATTTGAGCCAATGGAAATGTCTTGGGTTATTATTTTTGCCATAAATAGAATCACCTCAAAACTCAGGAATAGAAACATTCCAATATGTTATTGATTCTATCCAAGCTATTTTAAAATATCGGAATGATAACATTCCGAAAATGAAAAGAATTGATTACATTTTTTAATACATTTGTCGCGGCTATGTGCGCGAAGTTCCCTTCCGGGCGGCTTTATAAATTTATTTTGGCAATCGGTAAAATATTTGCCCAGGAAAGCAGCTCGTATGGTATCATATAGATATAGTTCCTTCCTGAATGGATTGGGATGATGGCTGCTTTTAATATGAATGAAAAGGAGGAGACAGAATGAGGTATCAGATTCAGGGTGAGACGCTTCCGGTTGTAATATGCCATTTGGAAAGCGGAGAACGGATGATTACAGAGGGTGGCGCCATGGCATGGATGTCCCCGAACATGAAGATGGAGACAACGAGCAACGGTGGAATCGGGAAAGCGCTGGGAAGAGCGTTTTCCGGTGAGCGCATATTCCAGAACATTTACACTGCCCAGGGCGGAGCGGGAATGATTGCTTTCGCCTCTTCATTTCCGGGTTCTATCCGTCCATTTGAGATAGGGCCGGGGCAGGAGATGATTTTCCAGAAAAGCGCTTTTCTGGCAAGCGAGGGAGGCATAGAGCTGTCGCTTCATTTCCGCAAAAAGATAGCATCAGGGCTGTTCGGAGGAGAAGGATTCATCATGCAGAGGGTCAGCGGACAGGGAACTGTTTTTGCAGAGTTTGACGGGCATGTCATTGAGTATGAATTACAGCCGGGGCAGCAGATTGTGGTAGACACCGGACATCTGGCAGCGATGTCCGCATCGTGCAGTATGGATGTCAAGAGTGTTCCGGGTGTGAAAAATATGCTGTTCGGCGGCGAGGGTATTTTTAACACCGTGATTACCGGACCGGGACATGTGTGGCTTCAGACGATGCCTATCAGCAATGTGGCGGGTGTGCTCAGACCGTATATGCCAACTGGGTCATAAAGGTTCCGAGAGATACTTTTGTCGTGGAGGACAGGTGAGAAATGGTTTCGTATTTTAAAGGAACTGATTCTTAGAGCCCGGAGAAAAGCAGGAATACAGGGTAAATATAAAAGTCAGAGGGTAGCCTCTGACTTTTACATTTACCATATTAAGATATATTTTGAACGTAAAAAATTACGTCAGTGTACATTTACTTACTGTCCCGGATGGCTCTTTTCCCATAGCTTATCGGCAGCAGGCTCCCAGTTTTTTGCATAGGGCTCACAGCGGTCGCAGAGGTCATCCACACTCTCCGGGTCCTGATAATCTGTATTTGCGGCGCCGGTCTGTTTGACAAGATTACGCAGCCGTTCGGGGTTTTCCAGCATCGGACATGGGCGCAGGTGATTGTCATTGAAAGGCTGGTTGTCGTGGTATGCCTGGAAGATGGGGCTTCTAAGCGCATCTAAAAGAGAGCAGTCATGTATATTTACATTGGAATAGTGGATAAATACGCAGGGCTCTACATCACCTTTCGCGTTTATGTGAAGATATCTCCTGCCTCCGGCGATACAGCCGCCTACATATTCGCCGTCATTCTGGAAATCCATGCCGAATATGGGCTTTGTCTCACGAAAATGGCGGATGCGGTGGTACATCTGCTCTCTCTGTTTGGGTGTGGGGAGAAGCGCGGGAACTGCGCCGTGACCCACCGGCATATAGTGGAAATACCAGACAAAGAGCGCGCCGCTCTCAATCAACATATCATAAAATGCCTCGCTGCTGACGTCCTCAAAATTCTGGCTTGTATAGCATACCGAGATGCCGAAAGGAAGCCCGTGCTCCTGCATAAGCTCCATGGCACGGCGTACTTTGTGGTATACGCCCTCACCTCTGCGTCCATCGTTGGCGCTCTCAAATCCTTCCAGACTGATGGCGGGGACAAAATTTTTCACCCGCAGCATTTCCCGGCAGAAGTCCTCATCAATCAAGGTGCCGTTCGTAAATGCCAAAAATTCGCAGTCAGGATGCTTTTCACAGATTTGAAAAAGGTCTTTTCTGCGCACGGTCGGCTCGCCGCCGGTGTAGATGTACATATAGGTGCCCAGTTCCTTTCCCTGGGTCACGATGGAATCAATGTCATTAAGGCTTAAGTTAAACTGGTGTCCGTAATCGGCAGCCCAGCAGCCGGTACAGTTTAAGTTGCACGCTGTCGTTGGGTCGAGAAGGACAGCCCACGGAATGTTGCAGTTATATTTCCGGGACAGTTCCTCCTGTGTCGCGCTCCCTTTGAGGCTGGCGTTTGTGATAAAATTCTGGAAGAAAGCCCGGCGTACACCGGCATCCAGTTTATAGAGTCTTAGGATGAGCTGATACCAGTTGTTTTTTTCTTCAATAGAGCTGCGGATAGCGTTTCGCTGGCTTGTATACCAGTCTTTTGGCATGAATTTGTCCACAAAAGCCATCAGTTTCGGTATATTTTCTTCAGGGTTTCCCTCAAGGTAGTTAAGCGCCTGATTGACTGTAAATTCCTGCATCGTTTCTTTGATTGACTTTCCCATCTGTAGTTCCCTCTTTCTGTTTATCTTTTGCTGCCTTTCTCTGACATTTTCACGGATGGGCATCGCGTTTCGGCGTGCCTGTCCTTGCAGAGAAAAAGGCAATTCCTGCCTTTACATTTTTTATAGCAGATGTGGGAAATGATTACGACTCTCAATTTTGGGAAAGTGTATGGACACATTCGGGATTTTGTAAAGAAATCTATTCCGGGGACAGTTTTAGGCAAAACAATGGGGAGCAGATTAAAACATCCTCTCCCCCTGATATGTGTCAAAAATTCAGTTGTATTTTCCGGGAAACATATTTCCGGTAATTATCTTTTCCATTTGTTTGACCAGCTTCGCTTCGTTGAGATGAGGCTTGTCGATATAGTGCAGTAAAATTCCTGTGATTCCGCTGGCGTAAAATCTGAACATAACTTCCATATCGTCAAAGCTGATATCTACATCGGAATACTTATTGCGGGCCATTTCCGCCAGATATATGGTGACGGACCCAAGCAGCATCTCTTCAATCTGCGCCCATTTGCGCGAATCAATCAGTTTTTCAAGCTTTCTTTTGTTCTCGCTTACGAAAGCAATGTATGCTGTCAGCGCCTCCGTGCGGCTCTCCGCTTCCAGGCTTTTCTGCGCGAGCTCCTCGGTGGCGCGCCGGAACGTCCATTCCAGCACGTCCATGATATCTTTGAAGTGATAGTAAAATGTCTGTCGGGAAATGTGACATTCCCCAATCAGTTTTGTCACAGTGATTTTATCCAAATCTTCTTTATCTAACATTTGGGAAAAGGTATCTGCAATCACTGACTTTGTGTTTTCTTTCATTAAAATTCCCCTTGTAGTTAAACTATGAAAACTGTCTCAAAAAATACAAAAATCGTGTCATCGTTGTGCACAGAGAAAATAAGTGTTTTTTCTAAGTACACCGGATTTCTGCGGATTTCAGGAATATACTGCTATTTTAGTACACCTTTTTGTCGGAAACAAGTGGAAAATTGCGCGGATATAAGAGGATTCAGGGGAGAAATATGGATTGTGTTTTTGGAGATGATGGGATATAATAAAAAAAGGTTTAAAACTTTAATCTGTTCCGGTGATGCGGGGCAGTGACAGAATTGGAGGAAGAGAATATGTTAGTATCAGCAACAGAAATGCTTCAGAAAGCAAAAGCAGGACACTATGCGGTAGGACAGTTTAACATCAACAACCTGGAGTGGACAAAGTCAATCCTGACAGCAGCACAGGAGTGCAATTCACCGGTTATCCTCGGAGTATCCGAAGGAGCTGGAAAATATATGACAGGTTACAAGACAGTTGTGGGAATGGTAAATGGTATGCTGGAGGAGATGAATATCACAGTTCCGGTAGCGCTCCACTTAGACCACGGCAGCTATGACGGATGTATGAAATGTGTAGAAGCAGGATTCTCTTCTATCATGTTCGACGGCTCCCACTATCCGATTGAGGAGAATGTAGAGAAGACAAAAGAACTCGTTAAGATTGCACATGAGAACAACATGTCCATCGAGGCGGAAGTTGGCTCCATCGGCGGTGAGGAAGACGGCGTTATCGGAAAGGGCGAGTGTGCGGACCCGCAGGAGTGCAAGATGATTGCGGATTTGGGAATTGATTTCCTGGCAGCAGGCATCGGCAATATCCACGGAAAATATCCGGCGAACTGGGAGGGCTTAAGCTTCGAGACTCTGGATGCCATCCAGCAGCTCACAGGAGACATGCCGCTCGTACTCCACGGTGGTACAGGTATCCCGGAAGATATGATTAAGAAAGCCATCGGACTTGGCGTGGCAAAGATTAATGTAAATACAGAGTGCCAGCTTTCCTTCGCGGCAGCAACGAGAGAATATATTGAAGCAGGCAAGGACCAGGAAGGCAAAGGATTTGACCCGAGAAAATTACTGAAGCCGGGCGCAGAAGCAATCATAGCTACAGTAAAAGAGAAAATGGAATTATTCGGTTCTGTGGGAAAAGCCTGACACTCACTACAGAAAATAATGTGACAGTTCAGCTATATGCGGTTTAACCTATGGCGGAGCTGCTACAAAATACCAGTATAAAACTGTGAAATTTACTTGCCTTTTTTCGGCGATTGCGTTATACTGACATACGCAGATGTGACAAGGGCGTTCCAGGATAGCTTGGAGTGCCCTTTTTTATGTAATAGGAAAGGAATCTTCCTATCGCATAAAAAAGACGCTCTGCTGAGGATGCGCACTCGCGCGCAGGGAATATTGTTGTCCGAGGGCAACTGCGTTCGGCGCGAGTGTGTGCCAAAGCGTACACTATTTTACTTTGGCATTAGAAAAACAGTGAGAAAGGGAGAACATATGAGTACAGAGTTATTCAACGTAGCGGATATTTTCGGGGAAAATGTTTTTAATGATACAGTCATGCAGGAACGCCTCCCCAAAAAAATCTATAAGAATCTGAAAACTACGATTGAAGAGGGAAAAGAACTGGATTTGGAGACAGCGGATGTCATCGCGCATGAGATGAAAGAGTGGGCGATAGAAAAGGGAGCCACACATTACACGCACTGGTTCCTTCCCCTCACAGGAGTGACGGCGGAAAAGCATGATTCTTTCATATCAGCGCCCCTTCCCAGCGGGAAAATCCTGATGAGCTTTTCCGGAAAGGAACTGATAAAAGGAGAACCGGATGCTTCCTCCTTCCCGTCCGGCGGGCTGCGCGCTACATTTGAGGCGAGAGGCTATACGGCATGGGACTGCACTTCCCCTGCATTTGTAAGGCAGGATGCAGCGGGGGCGACGCTCTGTATTCCTACGGCTTTCTGCTCTTATACAGGAGAGGCGCTGGACCAGAAGACCCCTCTTTTGCGTTCCATGGAAGCGCTTAATACGCAGGCGTTAAGACTTATACGCCTGTTTGGAAATACGACATCAAAGAAGGTTACACCGTCTGTTGGGGCGGAGCAGGAGTATTTTCTTGTAAACGCGGAGAAATTCCTGCAGAGAAAGGATTTAATCTATACCGGGCGGACGCTGTTCGGGGCGATGCCTCCGAAGGGACAGGAGCTGGACGACCACTATTTCGGTACCATCCGCCAGAGGATTGCGTCCTTTATGCGTGATGTGAACATTGAGCTTTGGAAGGTCGGCGTTTCTTCCAAGACTCAGCACAATGAGGTGGCTCCGGCACAGCATGAGCTGGCACCCATTTATTCTAAGGCAAACATTGCCGTGGACCATAACCAGATTATTATGCAGACTTTAAAACGGGTAGCGAGCCAGCACGGGATGAAGTGCCTGCTCCATGAGAAGCCGTTTGCCGGAGTGAATGGTTCCGGTAAGCATAACAACTGGTCCATCGTGACAGATGACGGCATCAATATGCTGGACCCCGGAAAGACCCCTCACGAAAATATCCAGTTCCTGCTGGTGCTCACCTGCATCCTCAAGGCAGTCAATGTCCATGCGGACCTTCTGCGTGAGTCGGCAGCGGACCCTGGAAATGACCAGAGACTTGGTGCGAATGAAGCACCTCCGGCAATTATTTCCGTATTCTTAGGTGAGCAGCTGGAGGATGTGATAGAGCAGCTTGTGAGCACAGGGACAGCGACCCACAGTCTGGAGGGAAAGAAGCTGGAGACAGGAGTGAAGACTCTGCCCGACTTTATGAAGGATGCGACAGACCGCAACCGGACATCGCCCTTTGCCTTCACCGGGAACAAGTTTGAGTTCCGTATGGTTGGCTCCAGAGACTCCATTGCATCTTCCAATATTGTGCTCAACACCATTGTCGCTGAAGCATTTGCAGATGCCTGCGATGTACTGGAGAAAGCAGAGGATTTCCAGCTTGCGGTACATGATTTGATTAAGAAGTATGCGATAGAGAATCAGAGAATTATCTTCAATGGAGATGGGTATTCCCAGGGATGGGTAGAGGAAGCCGAGAGAAGAGGACTTCCGAATATCAAGTCCATGGTCGAGGCAATCCCGGCAATGGTTTCGGATAAAGCCGTCAAGCTCTTCGAGAGATTCGGCGTGTTTACAAAGGCGGAACTGGAGTCCCGCGCGGAGATTCAGTATGAGTCCTACGCGAAGGCAGTCAATATCGAAGCCCGCACCATGATAGACATGGCGAGAAAGCAGTTTATCCCGGCTGTCATGAAATATACAAAAGAAGTCGCTGAGACTGTTAATGCCGTGTCAGCGGCAGGAGTGGATGTCAGCGTGCAGAGCTGCTGTTTGAAGGAAGTGACAGAGCTGCTTAAGGAGACAAAAGAAGCGTTGGATGTGCTTGAGCGAGTGACGAAGGAGGCTTCCGAAAAAGCAGAAGGACCGGAGGAGGCAAACTTCTTCCATTCAACGGTTGTTCCCGCGATGGAAAACCTGCGTACTCCTGTAGATAAACTGGAGATGATTGTGGATAAAGAGGCATGGCCTATGCCGTCCTACGGTGATTTGCTGTTTGAAGTGTAAAATTTAAGACTCGCTTGCGAGTCTTGCACACAGGCGAGACTCATTTTCTGCCTGCTATCATGAGGGGACTGGTGGATGGAATTTATTTCCGGCACCAGTCCTTTCTTATGACAGGATATAAGTAAAAGCTTATATTACATATACAAATATATGTAATTGATTATATTATTGACCGGATTTATAATGTGCCTGTAAAGAAGATAAGACGTACAGTCAGGAGGTTATAGATTATGGTTGAGAAGAAAACAGTAGAAGGTGTAGAGTGGCGTACAGAGAAGGATTCCATCGGAACAAAGGAGGTGCCGGAGGACGTATACTACGGCGTGCAGTCTTTGAGAGCGGCGGAGAATTTCCGTATCACAGGGCTGTCCATGCATTCGGAGGTCATCAATAGTCTGGCGCAGATTAAGAAAGCTGCTGCTATCACAAATTGTGAGGTAGGGCTTTTGGATAAAAAAATCGCCGAGGCAATCGTGCAGGCGTGTGATGAGATTACAGCGGGCAAGCTGCATGATGAGTTTATTGTAGACCCTATCCAGGGAGGAGCGGGAACTTCCATCAATATGAATGCCAACGAGGTCATAGCAAACCGGGCGATTGAGATACTCGGCGGGGAAAAGGGTGATTATTCGATTGTACACCCAAATGACCATGTCAACTGCGGGCAGTCTACCAATGACGTCATTCCTACAGCGGGGAAGATTACGTCCCTGAAGCTTCTGAAAAATGCGAAGAAAGAACTGGAGAGGCTCTACGAGGCGCTGTGTGTAAAGGCGAAAGAGTTCGATGCTATTATCAAAATGGGGCGCACCCAGATGCAGGATGCGGTGCCAATTCGTTTGGGACAGGAGTTTCAAGCATATTCCGCGGCAATCAGGAGGGACATTACCCGTATGGAAACCGCGCAGGAGGAGATGAAATGCCTGAATCTGGGCGGAACGGCAATCGGCACGGGAATCAATGCGGACGAGAAATATTTGAAGCGTATCGTGCCGAATCTGGCGGAGATTACGGGCATGGATTTGGTGCAGGCGTATGATTTGATTGACGCTACACAGAATCTGGACCCCTTTGTCGCTGTCTCCGGAGCAGTCAAAGCGTGTGCGGTGACGCTGTCCAAGATTGCCAATGATTTCCGGCTCATGTCCTCCGGTCCGAGATGTGGTTTTGCGGAGATTAATCTGCCGGCTAAACAGAACGGGTCTTCCATCATGCCGGGGAAGGTCAATCCGGTCATCCCGGAGGTTGTCAATCAGGTGGCGTTTAACATTATCGGAAACGATGTGACGATTACCATGGCGGCAGAGGCAGGGCAGTTGGAATTGAATGCGTTCGAGCCGATTACATTCTACTGTCTGTTCCAGTCTATCGATACGCTTGCCTATGCGGTGGAGACGTTTGTGGATAACTGTGTGACAGGCATCACGGCAAATGAGGAGAGATGTAAGGAACTGGTAGAGAACAGCGTAGGAATTGTGACAGCGCTTTCTCCTCATGTGGGTTACGCCAAGGCAGCGGCAATCGCAAAAGAGGCAATCAATACAGGCACTTCCGTAAGAAAACTGATTTTAAAAGAAGGAATCCTCACAGAAGCAGAGCTGGAAGAAATTCTGGATGTGAAAGGAATGACAGAACCGGGAATTTCCGGAAAAGAACTGCTCCTTCAGAAGAAATAGAGCAGGAAAAAATAAGACAGGAACTTCATAGAATTGAATATCAAATTATAAAGCACTTGCAACTATCCGGAAAAGGCGGATAGTTGCAAGTACTTTTTTTCGAAATCAGAACACAGTAGAAATGGATAAAAATACGGTAATGGCATCAAAGATAAACGTTGCACAAAAAAATGAATGAATAATATTCATTGACGGACAGACTTATTTATGCTATATTATATCATGTGATAAACAGAAAAGAGGTGAATTAGGCTTATGACCAGAATTACGAAAGCACCTGAGGAAAGACGACAGGAAATCCTTGATACTGCAATGAAGGTATTTTATAAAAAGGGGTATGAGAAAACATCCATCTCTGATATTGCAAAAGAGATGAATGTGGCTCAAGGTCTTTGCTATCGGTATTTTTCTTCAAAAGAAGAATTGTTTGACACAGCGCTCGATGAATACGCACAAAAACAAGTTGAACATATTTGCAGCATTTTAAAGCAACAGATGTCTTTAACAGAGATAATTGAGAAAATGCCTACATTTTTAGAGGCAGAAGATGATGGAAGTTATGCTCAAAAAATATGCCACGATAAAAGTAATGTAAAATTCCATAATCAGTTGTCGCTGAAAATATGCTCAAAATTGCAGCCAATTGTTACGGAATTATTGGTTGCAGCAAATGAGCAAGGGAACATTCATATTCAAGATACGGAAACGGCAGCCTCTTTCTGTGTCTATGGGCAATTAGGCGTATTGCTTAATCAAAAAATCTCTGCTGACGAAAGAGTGAACCGTATTCGTAGTTTTCTATTGGAGTTAATGAGAAGTTTCGCATAGAAAATATAAAATTCCCTGCTGTATCAGGCAGGGATTTATTTAAAACTTATAATGACTGATATTCATTCATTTTGGGAGGATTATAGTATGAATACAAAGATAGATTTTATTAAAGGGAATACGAAGAAGTGTTTAGCAGTAATGGTATTACCGATGATGGCAGCTATGTTTCTGAATATGGCATATAATCTTGTGGATAGTCTTTGGATTGGAAATTTGTTGGGAGAAACAGCATATGCGGCTTTGACAAATTCAACACCGATAATCTTAATTCTTAACTCCATTGCTATGGGGGCAACAAATGGTGTTTCTATTTTACTATCACGGGCAATCGGAGCAAATGAGAAAGAGGAAATAGATAAATTAATTGTGACATCCTTAGCAATTGCTATCGTATTTTCACTCAGTATAACTATTTTGCTGGAGGCAGCGCTAAGACCAATTCTTTTTTTGCTGCATACACCAAATGAAGTCATGCAAATGGCTTATCAATATCTGGCGATTTATATTCTGGGATATTTAACAGTTTATTTATATTGCTATTTTACAGCAGTTTTAAGGAGTTTTGGAAATAGTGTTTTTCAAGTGATTGCAATGTTGATTTGCACTCTCCTAAATGCCGGGTTGGACCCCTTATTTATACATTTTATGGGATTTCATGGCGCGGCTGTTGCTACCGTTTTATCCCAAACATTGTGTCTTGTCTTTATGATTATATATTTACATAAAGAAAGGCTTTTTAATCTTCACTTATCCCTTTTTGACAAACGGTTAATTGCTCGGTTTATTGTAAAGGGTATTCCTTCTGCTTTTCAACAAAGTATACCTGCAATCAGCACCAGTTTTCTGACTTCTCTTGTCACAGGGTACGGTATTTCTGCACTGGCGGCATATGGAATTACTGGAAAATTAGAAACAATTTTGTTCTATCCTGCAATGGCTTTAAATATGGCATTGACAAGCATTGTAGGTCAATGTGCCGGTGGAAAGAGATATGACCGTGCGAAAGACTATATAAAAATTTCTGTGCTATATGGTTCAGGGGTATTGTTTATTCTTTCGGTTTTTGTGGTTTGTTTTTCTAATCCATTATCACACTTGTTTGTGGATAGTGATTCGGCAGCAAATATTGTTGGTGTTTATTTCAAAATAGTTGGTATTGGATATGTCTTAAATACAGTGACGAATTGTTTTTTAGGGAGTTTGAACGGAATGGGTAAACCGGCAAAAAGTATGCTCTGCATGGTGCTATATTACATGATAATAAGAATGCCATTAGCATGGATACTGTCTGATTTAGATTTAAGAATAACCGGAATTTGGATAGCGGTTTTGATAAGCCATGTCATTGCGGCTATTGCAGCAACAGCAGCAGCAAAACATGAATTGTTTAAACAGGAAAAAATCATTCTGGATAATATATCCTAATTGTAAACAGGAAACATAGAATAAAGTGGAGTTTTGGCGGGCTGTCTTGCTATGCGCTTGCAAAAATGGGCGAACCGGTATATGATTGATAAGGCGGAAAAGCCGGGGAGACGCCGGGGCGTAGTATCTGATGCCCCACGTGCGCATCCCGCCGGATAAGGGCGCCTGCGTCTTGCGCAGAGTGCGCTAAAAAACCGCATGAAATGAGAGAGACAAAACATAAAGGAAGTTGAGAATAAGATGAAGCAAAAAGCAGGATATCTCTATCTGTTTATTACATTTTTCTGCTGGGGCAGCATTTACGTGGCGAGCAAGTACGCCCTGGCGGTGATGGGACCTATCACGGTATCCTTCTGCCGCTACCTGGTGTCTGTGGTATGCCTGGCAGTGATTTTAAAATGGAAAGGTGTGAGAAAACCGGTCAGACGGGAACACTGGAAATATATTTTTATCGTGGGAGGAGTGGGGTATTTTATCTCCATTGCCTGCCAGTTGGCGGGGACAAACCTGTTAAACGGCTCGCTGGCATCGTTAATCAATGCCATGAATCCCATTACCATTTCAGTCATGGCAGCGGTATTTCTGGGGGAGAAGATTCGGAAAAAGAATGTGGTAAGTATCCTTATCTCACTGGTAGGAGTTTATATCATTCTGGGAACCGGAAGCGGTCAAATCAGCGCGGCGGGAATCCTGTTCTCCGTGTTTTCCGTCCTTTTCTGGTCCATGGCGTCTATTGCCATCCGCAAGATTTCCGCGGATTATGACCCGGTGCAGATTTCCCTGTATGGGATGGCGATTGCGCTGATTTTGAATGTTCCCGCAGCGACAGTGGAAAATCTTTTTGTTGTGTCCAGCACAGTGACGGTCGAGGCGGTTCTTGCCTGTATTTATTTGGGGGTATTCGGTACTGCGGTGGCGCACACTTGCTGGAATAAAGGACTTCAGACGCTGGACGCCAGCACCTGTTCCATGTTTTACCCGCTGCAGCCGCTGGTTTCGTCAGTACTGGGCGTGCTCATCCTGCACGAGGTGCTGACCTGGAACTTTATTGTTGGAGGATTGATTATCTGTGCGGGCATCCTGATTACGGTGATGCCGGGAAAGGAGTAAGAAATGCAGACAGCAGCAGATTTGAGAAATTTATTAAACAGAATAGACCACCGGGGATACCCGGCATACAAAGATACCAGAGGTGTATATCAGTTTCCGGGGTATGTCCTGTCCATCGACCATGTACAGGGAGACCCCTTTGCTTCCCCCTCTAAAGTGAGTGTGCAGGTGAAGGGCAAGACGGCGGGATTCCCAAAAGAACTGTATGTGCAGGCGCATCAGAGGGTTGCCCTGCAGGATGAACTGACGAGGCAGTTTGGACGCCAGGCGGAAAGCTTTGCTTTCAAGGCAAAGGGCTCAGGAAAGAGCGGATTGATTTCTGTGAGCCGCTGTGCCCAGGAAGTGCTGGAGCGCACTTGCTGCCGGATTGAGGAGAAGACCGGGGACATCACCATGCGCATGGAGATTGGTTTTCCGGCAAACGGCAGGACCATCAACGCCAGAGAGCTGATAAAGATTCTTTTTGATTTCCTGCCTGTCTGTGTGGAAAAATCTCTGTATTATAAGAACTTAAACGCAAAACGTCTGCGGAATATCATTGATTTGGCGGAAGACCAGCAGTATATTCGTGAGCAGCTTGCCCCCATGGGACTGGTGGCATTTATCGCAAACGGCAGTGTTCTGCCGAGAGAGTCGGGCATTTCTCCCCGCCCCATGCGAAACGGGATTGCTTTCACTTCACCGAAAGAATTGGAAGTGACCTTGGACCTTCCCCACAGAGGAAAACTTACGGGAATGGGCATAAAGAAGGGAATTAACCTCATTGTGGGCGGTGGTTATCACGGGAAGTCCACTCTCTTAAAGGCATTGGAGCTGGGCGTATACAACCACATTTCCGGGGACGGGAGAGAGTATGTCATCACCGATGCCACTGCCATGAAGATTCGTGCCGAGGACGGGCGCAGCATACAGAAGACAGATATTTCCATGTTCATCAATGACTTGCCCAACGGCAAAGACACGGTGGGATTCTGTACAGAGGATGCCAGCGGCAGTACTTCCCAGGCGGCAAACGTGGTGGAAGGCATGGAAGCGGGGACGTATCTTCTGCTCATTGACGAGGACACCAGCGCTACGAACTTTATGATTCGGGACGAGCTCATGCAGAGAGTCATCCACCGGGATATGGAACCCATTACGCCTTTTATTGAGAGGATACAGGAGCTCTATGAGAGTTACGGGATTTCCACCATCATCGTGGCGGGAAGTTCGGGCGCCTTTTTCCATATCGCGGACTGTATCATCCAGATGGAGCGCTACATCCCTAAGGACATCACTGCCAAGGCAAAGAAAGAGGCAGAAGGATTCCCGGTATTGACAGGACCGGAGGGCAGGGCAAAAGCACCGGATTTCGTGAGATGTCCCAAGGCGAACGCGGCGTTTAAGGGAAATGACAGGATTAAGATGAAGACCATGGGAAGAGAGGCAGTACAGATAAACCGGGAGACCATTGATTTAAGATACGTGGAGCAGATAACGGACAGCGAGCAGGTGACAGCATTGGGATACTGTATGCGCTATGCGCAGAAGCACCTGTTTGACGGGCGCAGGACCATGCGGCAGGCAGTGGCAGCGCTTATGGAGAAGATAGAGAAGGATTCCCTGGAAAGTCTGTGCGAGAGCAGTTCCACGATTGCGAACATGGCGGTACCCAGGGCACAGGAAATTTTTGCCTGCTTCAACAGATACAGGGGGCTGAAAGTATGAGATTTTTCCATTTGTCGGATTTGCATATCGGCAGGACCCTCCACGGCTACAGTTTAAAGGAGGACCAGGAGCATATTTTAGGAGAAGTGGTGGAGTATGCCAAAAAACTGCGTCCCGATGCCATTGTGATTGCGGGGGATATTTACGACAGACCGGCACCTTCCGCGGAAGCGGTGACCATCTTTGACGGATTTTTGACCGCGCTGGCTAAGATTACGCCGGCAATCCCTGTGCTGATGATTGCGGGAAATCACGACAGCGCCGGGCGCTTGGATTATGCGCGCCGGATTTTGGAAAATCAGAATATCTATATCGCGGGAAAAGTCCCTTCCAGAGAGGACCCGGAGACATGCGGGCATATCCGGAAGGTGACGCTTGGCGATGCATTTGGGGAAGTAGATTTCTATCTGCTTCCATTTTTAAAACCGGGATATGTCAGAGGGCTGTTCACAGATAGCCAGGAGATAAAAAGCGAAGAAGTACCGCAGCTAGAGGGTGCGAATGAGGCAGCCCGGACAGACAGCAGGACAGATGCGCTTCTTTTAGGCGGGAAGACGGAGCAGATGGCTGCGGATAAAGACGCGCCGCGCACTTACAGTGAGGCGGTGGCGAGGATGATTGAGCGGGAGCATATCGACTGGACGAGGAGAAATGTCCTCGTATCCCACCAGTTTTACACAGGAGCAGGGCAGGAGATGATGACCTGCGACTCGGAAATCTTCTCGGTGGGCGGGATTGACAACGTGGATATCCGGGGAATCCAGAACTTTGACTACGCCGCTTTAGGACACCTCCACGGAGCGCAGAGCGCAGGGCTAGAATATATCCGCTACTGCGGGACACTGCTGAAATACTCCGTCAGTGAAGCAAAGCAGGAGAAAAGCCTTCACATGGTGGAACTGACTGAGAAAGGCGGCGCTGTAAAAATAGAAAAGCTCCCCTTACACCCCCTGCGGGACGTGCAGGTGCTTCGGGGGACTTTGGAGGATATCCTGCAATCGGCAGTCTCTGATGATTATGTGAGCATCACTCTGACAGATGATACGGAGCATTACCGACCCAAGGAGCAGTTGGAGCGAAGGTTTTCACATATTCTGGAAATCCGTGTGGACAATGAGCGCACCAGAAGGCGGCTTCACTGGGAGGAAGAGGAGGAGCCCGCCGGGACGCCGCTGTCTGTATTTTCTGAGTTTTTCGAGGAGATGCAGGGGCGGGCGATGTCAGAGGAAGAAGAAACGATGATGGAACATGTGATGGATACACTTTTGTAACCGGGAAGGAGCAAGATTATGAGACCAATCCGGCTCACCCTCTCCGCGTTCGGCTCGTACGCGGGGCAGGAGACCATTGATTTTACACAGATTCCAGGCGGGGGGTTTTTGATTACCGGAGATACCGGGGCGGGGAAGACCACTATCTTCGACGGCATCACTTACGCCCTCTACGATAAGACCAGCGGAGGCAGGCGGGACGGCGGCATGATGCGCAGTCAGTATGCCGTGGAGGATGCGCAGACTTATGTGGAGTTTGTCTTTTCCTACAAGAATGAGGAATATACGGTGCGCAGGAATCCGGAGTATTTCAGAGCGGGAAAGAGACGGGCGGCGGACGGCAGCGCGCGTCTGGTAAGAGAGGCGCCAAAAGTCAGTCTGATTTTGCCTGACGGGGAGGAATTTCAGGGAAAGAAGCGGGAGACGGACAAGAAGATTGAGGAAATCATAGGGCTGGATGTAAACCAGTTTACCCAGATTGCCATGATTGCACAGGGCGATTTTTTAAAGCTTTTACACGCGGAATCGAAGGAGCGCAAGCAGATTTTCTCCCGGATTTTCAGGACCGGCATATACCGGGATATTCAGGAACGACTAAAAGAAGAGACAAAGCAGCTCTACGGGGCTTTGGAGGACTGCCGGAAAGACTGCCGCCGTGAAATGGAGCGGGTAGATACTGCCGGATGGGAGGAAGAAAAGCGTCCTCTCTGGGAAACGCTGTCAGGGCAGCCATTTCCGGAGCCGCAGGAAACTTTGAAGGTGCTTCAAGATATCTGCTTCTTTTGCCGGGAGGAAGAGGGCAGGATAAACCAAGAGACGGAGAAGAAAAAGACAGAAATCGCGGGACTTCAGGCGCTCATCCAGAGAAAAGAGGAGACAGAGCGCGCCTATCTGCTGCTTGAAAAAGAGGAGGAGAAGCTGAAAAGCCTTGCCGGTAAGGAAGCGGAGATTGCAGCGATGAAAGCGCAGGCAAAAGGCGGCGCCCGCGCACAGAAGGTGTGGCAGAAAGAGTCTCTGTATGTAAGAGATAAAAAGCAGCTGGAAAAGCTTAAGGAACAGATAGCGGAAAGTGCAGCACGTTTGGACAAGAGGAGGCAGGAGGAGACAAGGCTTCAGGCGGAGAACGTAAACATGAGGGAGAAGTTCGCTCCTGTGGAGAAGGACTTAAATGCCCGAATTGCGCGGCTGAAAGAGATTCTTCCGCGCTATGAGGACAAGAAACGTCTGGAGGAACGGTGCAGGCAGGCGGCGGAAAAACTGGAACAATGCATCCGCACATGCGCGGGGAAGTCAGAGCGCTATGAGGAAGCGTACCGTCTCTTTTTCAAGGAACAGGCAGGGCTTTTGGCGAAGGGCTTAGAAGAGGGCGCCCCCTGTCCGGTGTGCGGGTCACTCACGCATCCTGCCAAGGCAGTGCTCTCCGAGGAGGCAGTGGACCAGGAGACACTCAGAAAAGCCAAGGAAGACCGGGACAGAGCCGAGGAGTCGCGGCGCAAAGCACACGAAGCGTTTCAGGAGATAAAGAGCAAACTGGAAGCGGAGACTGCGCAGTTTCAAGACATGAGAGAAGAGGAACTTAACAGGGAGCATCTTACGGAGTTGGAACGCGCCCTGGAGGAGAAAAAGGAAGCGCTGCGTTTATCGGAGGAGAATTACCAGAAGGCAAAGGAAAAAGTCAGAGCGCTGGAGGGGGAGTTGAAGGCACAGAGACAGCAGCAGGAGTCGCTGACAGAGCGTTTGACAGAGGAGCAGGCGGCATATGAGACAGAGCTTGCCGCGCAGGGATACACGGACAGCGAAATGTACCGGACGGAGATGGCGTGGATAGAGGATTGGGAAGCAAAAAGTGAAGCTGTCCGCAAGTATGAGATGGAAGTCCATACATGCCGCACAAAGATTCAGACCTTAAAGGAACAGCTCTCCGGCACAAAGAGGGAGAGCCCCGTGAAAGAAAAAGAACTGCTCAAGACAGCGCAGACAGCGCTGGAGGTGCTGGAAGGACAGCAGAAAGAAATTTATGCTCGCAGGCAGAAAAATGAGACGGCAAAGGAAAATCTGGAGCGCTTTTTTAAGGATACAGCCGATTTGCAGAGACAGTATGAGACTGTGGGAAATTTGAGCCGCACGGCAAACGGAACACTTTCCGGGAGCGCCAAGCTGGATTTTGAAACCTATGTACAGCGCCGTTTCTTCCGTCGTATCATCCGGGCGGCAAACCGCAGGCTTTCCCGTATGACGAACGGAGAATTTATCCTCCAGTGCCGGGAGATAAAAGATTTGGCAAGCCGGGGAGAGGCAGGGCTTGATTTGGATGTGTACCATCTGGTAAATGACGCGGTGCGGGATGTGAAATCCTTATCCGGCGGCGAGTCCTTTCTGGCAGCGCTGTCCATGGCGCTGGGACTTGCGGATATCGTTCAGAGCACAGCCGGGGCGGTCAGTCTGGATACTATGTTTGTGGACGAGGGCTTTGGCTCTCTGGATGATGAGGCGCGGGAGCGGGCTATGAGAATTTTAAAAGAACTGGCGGGGGAGAGAGGGCTGGTTGGCATCATCTCCCACGTCAGCGAATTAAAGGAACAGGTGGAGTGGAAGCTGGAAGTCAAAAAAGACGAAAAGGGAAGCCACGCCGTCTGGAACAATTAGGGACAAGCACAAAACTCTGTCACATTTATAACACAAAAACTTCACAAAACTTTGATACCGTAAATGACATGCACAGGTCTTGGCAGGATTTTCCGGTGTACTGATATGTTCATTTTCAGAACCATGATGCAGTACGGATTCCCGCCAAAGTCTGAAAATCTACAGATGTCAGGGAGGTAAGGTTTTGATTGAAGTAAAGAATCTGGTAAAAAAATATGGAAATCATACAGCCGTAGACCATCTCAGTTTCCAACTGGAAAAGGGGAGGGTCTACGGTTTTTTGGGTCCAAACGGCGCCGGGAAGTCCACGACCATGAACATCATGACCGGGTATCTGGGCGCCACGGAAGGACAGGTGCTCATAGACGGACATGATATCTTAAAAGAACCGAAGGAGGCGAAGAAGCATATCGGCTATCTTCCCGAACTGCCGCCCCTGTATATGGATATGACGGTCATGGAATATCTGTATTTTGCGGCAGAGTTAAAAGGAATCTCCAGGGCAAAGCGAGAGAGCAGTGTCATGGAGGTCATGAAGCTGACAAAGGTTCTGGATGTGAGGACGAGGCTCATCAAGAACCTGTCAAAAGGATACCGTCAGAGGGTGGGGCTTGCGCAGGCAATCTTGGGCTTCCCGGATATCATTATTCTGGATGAGCCCACAGTGGGACTGGACCCCAAGCAGATTATAGAAATTCGCGAGCTCATCCGCAAACTCGCCAAAAAGCACACGGTCATTTTAAGTTCCCATATCCTGGCGGAGGTGCGGGAAGTCTGCGACTATATCCTCATCATTTCCAGAGGAGAGTTGGTCGCCAGCGATACGCCGGACAATCTGGAGCACAAGCGCAACCGCACAGAGGATGTGGAGATTGAGACTAAGGCAAAGCCGGAGGAAGTAAGAGCAATCCTGCAAGGCATAGGCGATGTGAAATCTATGAGCATAAGTCAGAAAGAGAAGGGTATCACATACGGAAAACTGACCCCTGCGGCGGGAAAAGATATCCGCGCCCAGGTATTTACGGCATTCGCGGACAAAAAAATTCCGCTTCTGACACTGAAGACGACCCATGTCAGTCTGGAGGATATTTTCATGGAACTGACCCAGAACGAGACAGTCATAAAATCGGAGCTGACCCGGAATGAGGCAGCCGTAAAACCAGAGCAGATGGAAGAAAGGGAGGAAGAAGAACATGCTGGCAATTTATAAACGGGAGGTAAAATCTTACTTCCAGTCCATGACAGGGTGCGTGTTCATCGCGTTCCTGGTGGCATATACAGGAGTCTATTTCATGGCGTACAACCTGATGTACGGATATCCTTACTTTTCCTACACTCTGTCGGGCGCGCTCATTGTATTTATCGTGGGAATCCCGCTAATTACTATGAAAAGTTTTGCGGAGGAACAGAAAAATAAAACAGACCAGCTGCTTTTGACAGCACCGGTGAGCCTGACAAGTGCGGTGATGGGGAAATATCTGGCAATCGTGACGGTGCTTGCTGTCCCCAATGTGATTTTCTGCCTGTTTCCGCTGATTATCGAATCCCAGGGAACCGCGTACTTAAAGGTAGATTACATTTCCCTCGGTCTGTTTTTCCTGCTGGGATGTGCGTTTGCGGCGATTGGCATGTTTTTGTCCGCTCTGACGGAGAGCCAGATTATCGCTTTTGTCAGTACCTTTGGAGTTCTGCTCGCCATTTACCTGTGGGACGGAATCCTCTCCATGCTTCCTGGCTCTGCCATCAGCGGACTGGTGGGAGTCCTGATGATTCTCACCTTAGTGGTCTTCTATATCTGGCATATGACCGGGAATTGGATGCTGTCCGCGGTGATAGAAGGTGTGGGCGCCGCGGCGGGAATCATTCTTTATATTGTGAAATCCGAATTGTTTGAAAATCTGCTCACAAAACTGCTGGGCAGGCTTGCGCTGGCGGATGTGTTCACGGATGTCACCGCCAACAGCATTGTGGATATCACAGGGATTGTTCTGTATCTGTCGATTATCGCTGTATTTGTCTTCCTGACAGTACAGGCAATTCAGAAGAGACGTTGGAGTTAGGAGGGCGCAGGAACCGTGGAAAAAATAAAAGCATTATTTAAAACATCGGGGACAAAACAGGGGACGTATAGTGTAGCAGTGACGGCGGTCGTTATCGCCGTTGTCATCGTGGCAAATCTCGTGGCAGGACAGATTCCGGAGGGGTACCGGAACATTGATGTGAGCAGCACGAATATTTATGAGATATCAGATGTGAGCCGGGATTTGCTCAAAAGCCTTGACAAAGAAGTGAAAATGACCGTGCTCTCCGTAAAGGAGGATGCGGACGACAGAATCAGGACATTTCTGAGCAAGTATGCCGCGCTCTCAGATAAAATTACAGTAGAGTGGATAGACCCGGTGCTTCACCCTTCGGCACTGACAGATTACGGGGTGGATGAAGACACCATTGTCGTAGAATGTGAGGACACTGGGAAGACGACAAATATCTCCTTCAGCGACATTCTGGTGGTAGATATGTATTCCTACTATTATACGGGAAATGCCTCGGAGTCAGAGTTTGACGGGGAGGGGCAGCTCACCAGCGCGGTCAACTACGTGACAAATGAGACAGACCGGACCATCTATCAGACCACCGGACATGGAGAGAGCTCCCTCTCCGGCACGATTTCCGAATTGATGGAGAAAAACAGCTATACCACTGAAGAATTAAACCTTTTGATGAATACAGAAATCCCGGAGGACTGTGATTTGCTGTTTATGTACGCTCCGGCGACAGATTTGACGGAGGATGAGAAAGAAGCAGTAGAGACTTACCTGTCAGACGGTGGGAAAGTGATGATTGTGCTGGGGAATACCACCAGCGAGGAATTGCCGAACCTCTCTTCTATCATGGAGACATACGGAATCGTGCAGAGCGACGGCTATATCGCGGACCCGCAGAGATGTTACCAGGGGAACTACTACTATATCTTCCCGGAACTTTCCATGAGCGGTGATATGTCCAATAACATCTCCTCAGGGATGGTGCTGCTGGTAAACGCGATGGGGCTCAACGTCACAGACCCGGCAAGAGAGACCATCAGTACAACGTCCTTCATGGACACTTCAGACGGAGCATACTCTGTGACCGAAAACGGCGAGGAGCAGGGAAGTTATTCCATCGGCGCCGTGGCGACGGAGGAAGTTAGCGCGGACGAAGCGGACACCGCCGATGAAACAGAGAATACAGGTGATTCTTCTGATTCAGAAAGCGCAGACGATTCTGACAGCACATCGGATTCCGGCGAGACGAAAGAGAGCCGTCTGACGGTTATTTCCGCGGCGAGCATGATTGATTCACAGATTACGGATACCTTTACCCAGCTCGACAATGCTACATTATTTATGAATGCGGTGTCAGCAAACTTTGACGGTGTACAGAACCTCTCCATCGAGGCGAAGAGCTTGTCTGTGGAATATAACACCGTACAGTACGCAGGACTGTTCAGTCTCCTTGTCATTTTCGGCATTCCGCTGGCAGTGCTGATAGGCGGATTTATCATATGGATGCGCAGAAGAAAAGCATAGCAGGAAAGGAGAGGACAGATGAAGAAAAACAAAGGGCTCATCATACTGCTCGCCGCGTTTGTGGTACTCCTTTGCGTCTACTTTGCCATGAAATCCTTTAATCAAAATCAGGAGGAAAAGGAGGCGCAGAAAGAGGAATCAGAGAAAATCTATGTGACAGATGTGGGGACGGTCAACCGGTTCAGCTATGATGTGGGCGATGGAGAGATGACTTTTGAAAAGGAAGAGGATACCTGGTACTATGCTGCGGATAAAGATTTCCCGCTCTCCCAGACTTACCCGGAGCAGATGATTTCGACATTCCAGAAGCTGGAGGCACAGCGCAAATTGGAGGACGGAGATTCCCTTTCCGATTATGGACTTCAGGACCCGGTTTACACAGTGGTGATGGTGGATGAGACAGGGGAGGAGACCCATCTCTACTTCGGAAATGAGACAGGAGAGGACATCTATGTGACGGTAAATGACTCTAAAGAAGTATATACTGTCTCGAGCAGTGTGATTTCAGATTTAGAGTATACACTGGATGATATGGCGCAGCTTGACGAGTATCCGAGTATTGGCAGCGGAAACTTAAAGAAAGAAACCATTACCCAGAATGGAGAGACCACAGTCTATGATTCGAAAAATGAGGATGATGCGGAACATATCGCGGCAGTGGCAGGCGGTCTGGGAGCCGTAAGTCTGGAAACAGCGGCGGACTATTCCGTGGAAGATGCGGATTTGCCGGGCTTCGGGCTTGATGAGGCGTCGCGAATCACTGTGGAGGCAGTCTATACAAAGGATGACGAGGAGCAGACACTCACCCTTTATATCGGAAATGAGGATGGAGAAGGAAACCGCTATGTGATGATGAATGAGTCACGGATTGTCTATCTCATATCCGAAGAAATCTGTAATAATATACTGAATGTAGAAGAAACGGAAGAATAGGCGCGTTCCCGCCGTGAAAGCGGCGGGAGCTTCCAAATTTAATAAAATTTAATAAACAGTTTCTTGACATTCCCAAGAAAACAGAGGAAAATAGTTTCCATGCAAACTAAAAACAGAAGTTCAGATTGGATGGATGAATATGAAAGAAAAATTGATGCGGTTTATGCAGGGAAGATACGGAGTCGATACATTGACGAAATTTCTCCTTATTGTGGGGCTCGTTCTCGTTTTTATCTCAGCATGGTTTACAGATGTGATAGCGGGCGCGGTGCTGTACATTCTCGGATGGGTGACGGTCATTTACACCTATTTCAGAGTATTTTCCAGAAATGTGACGAAGCGGTACGCGGAGAACCAGGCATTTCTTTCCCGGACGTATAAAATCCGCAGCTTTTTCACGGGACAGAAGAATATGTGGAAACAGAGACGAGTCTACCATATTTATAAATGTCCCGGATGTAAACAAAAAATCAGGATTCCCCGCGGAAAGGGGAAGATAGAGGTGCGCTGCCCGAAGTGCGGGACGACTTTTATCAAACATAGTTAGAGGGAGAGTAAAGAGACAATGACAGACCCATATAGTGTACTAGGCGTGAGTCGCGATGCATCGGAGGAGGATATCAAGAAAGCGTACCGGCGGCTGAGCCGCAAGTATCACCCGGACGCCAATATCAATAACCCCAATAAAGCCGAGGCGGAAGCAAAGTTCAAAGAAGTGCAGCAGGCATACCAGCAGATTGTAAATGAGCGGGAGAACGGCGGTTCCTACCAGGATGGCGGCTACGGCGGGGGAAGCAGCGGTTCCTATGGCGGTCAGGGGAATTACGGCGGCTATGGTGGCTTTGGCGGATTTGGAGGTTTCGGCGGCTTCGGCGGCTTTGGCGGATATGACAGCTATGGCGCGGGGCAGCAGGGGCAGAGGACGTCAAATGAGAGTGAATCCGACAGGCATATGCGCGCGGCGGCGAATTACATACAGAGCGGGCATTACAAGGAGGCACTCAATGTACTGGAGGGAATCCGGGACAGAGGCGCACTCTGGTATTTCTACAGTGCATCGGCAAATTCAGGGATTGGCAATAATGTGACTGCGCTGGAGCACGCGAAAGAGGCGGTGCGCCTGGAGCCGGACAATATGCAGTACCAGATGCTGCTCGACAGACTGCAGGGAGGCGGCACATGGTACCAGCAGCGCCAGAGCATGTACGGATATCCGGGTTCCTTTGACAGCAGCTGCTGTGTGAAGCTGTGCGTGGCAAATATCCTGTGTAATCTCTGCTGCGGCGGAGGCGGAATGTGCTGTGGAGGATACAACGGCGGCTACGGCGGTTATGTGTAGAGGATGGCGGCGTTTGCCGAAGGCAGGGATGGATACAGGGCAGAGAAGATATCCTAATCCCGGTTGTATGCACTGGTGGTGTTCCGCTCAATCAGGGTGGGCTCCATAATAATCCTTCTGGGTTCTTTTGGAGGGTTCTCCAGCAGTTCAATCATTACTTTGGAAGCCTCCTCTGCCATTTTTTCTCCGTGCTGACTGACGGTAGTTAATTGTATTCTGTGAAGTCCGGAGTAAACAATATTATCAAAGCTGACGATAGATATATCATTAGGAATCGATATATTGTGTTTATCGCAGTAATCCATAAAGCCAAGAGCCAGCAGGTCGTTTGACAGGAGGAATGCAGAGGGAAAATCCGGGGAGGAAGACTGAGAAAAAATTTTTTCCGCAGCTTTATACCCGGTTTCCATTTTCCAATTCAAATCATATAGACAATATTTTTCGTCATAGGCAAGGTGATAATTTTTGAGTGCCTGCCGGTATCCTAAAAAACGCTGGTAAGAAGCGGTTGAATTTTTATGATGACCGGATAAAAAGCTGATTTTTTTATGTCCGAGATTAATAAGATGGCGCGCGGCAATATATCCTGCCTGAAAATTGTCCGTGATAACAAAAGGACCATCATAATGCTCTGTGATACGGTTGACGAGCAGAACGGGAAGTCCCAATTTATTGAGGTACTTATCGGCTTCTTTGCTGTTAACGGTGACGAGGATGATTCCACAGTAATGATATTGTTTTGCAAACTGAATAAATTCTAATTCTTTGCGGTAATCATATTCGCTATTAAAAGTAGTGACGGTATAACCGTGTTTGTCTAGATTTTTCTGAATTCCAAATGCCAAACCGGCATAAAAGGGGTTTCGTATATCTCCCAGAATCAACGCCACCATATTACTTTTGCCACGACTCAGACTTTGTGCAATTGTGTTGGGACGATAACCAATCTCTTCTACGAAATTAAGAATTTGTTCTCTCACAGCCTCGCTGACTCCGGGGGCGTTATTGATAGCGCGGGATACTGTTGAGGGAGAAACTTTGAGCATTTTGGCAACTTCTGTTATTGTATAAGAATGTTTATCCATAAAAATTATCCCCTTGTATTGATTTACCGGAGCTGCTTTCCGGCTCATATGTGTATATTATAGCATCTTTTGCGCGAAAATGAAAAAAATAAGAAGACATCTTTCGTAAAAGTCACTGTCAAGTAATCGTTGGCAACTCTCTTTTTGATTTATCTTTTTGTTGAA
>UQKK01000026.1 GCA_900541505.1 uncultured Ruminococcus sp. | reverse complement strand
GTATATCAGAGGGAGATTGCCCCCGCCACTGATACGGATTTGTTACTCACCGCCTATAGAGGCGGGAGCCATCTCCCTCTGATATAAAATTGTAATTCCATCACGATAACTCAAACGCCCCGGTATAGAGCTGATAATATTTCCCGTGCTTTTCAATCAGTTCTTCATGGCTGCCTCTCTCGATGATTCTTCCCAGCTCCAGCACCATGATGACATCGGAGTTTTGCACGGTGGAAAGCCTGTGCGCAATCACAAAAACCGTCCTGCCTTTCATGAGAGAATCCATACCTCTCTGCACGATTGCCTCTGTCCGGGTATCGATGGAGGAGGTCGCCTCATCCAAAATCATGACCGGTGGGTCCGCCACAGCCGCCCGGGCGATGGAAATCAACTGTCTCTGCCCCTGGGATAAACCGCTGCCGTCACCGGAGAGCATGGTATCATAGCCATCCGGGAGCATACGAATAAACCGGTCCGCATTGGCGAGCTTTGCCGCCGCGATACATTCCTCATCCGTGGCATCCAGTTTCACGTACCGCAGATTCTCCATCACCGTGCCGGTAAACAGATTGACATCCTGCAGTACAATTCCCAGAGACCGGCGCAAATCGGATTTGCGGATTTTATTGATGTTGATGCCATCGTAACGGATTTTGCCGTCCGCGATATCATAGAAACGGTTAATCAGGTTGGTGATGGTCGTCTTCCCCGCGCCTGTGGCGCCTACGAATGCCACCTTCTGTCCGGGCTCCGCATAGAGTGTGATGTTGTGCAGCACAATCTTGTTTTCTTCATATCCGAAGTCCACATCGAACATCCGCACCTCGCCCTTTAGTTCCGTGTAGGTCAGTGTGCCGTCCTCGTGAGGATGCTTCCACGCCCACAGCCCGGTGCGCTCCTTTGTCTCTGTCAGGACGCCATCTTTATACTCTGCGTTTACCAGCGTCACATAGCCGTTGTCTGTCTCGCTCTCTTCATCAATCAATTCAAAGATACGCTTCGCACCTGCCAGTGCCATGATGATAGCGCTAAGCTGCTGGGACACCTGCCCCAAAGGCTGGATAAAACTGCGGGAAAGCTGCAGGAAGGAGGCAATCATACCCAGAGAAAGCACATCCACACCTGTCAGGCTGACATTGGCAACCCCTGCAATCCCCAAAGCGCCGCCCACGATAGCCACCAGGACATACAGGACATAGCCCAGATTGTTCATCGCCGGCATCAGAATATTTGCGTAAGTAAAGGCTTTCGATGCCTCCTCGCACAATTCCTCATTTTTTCTGTCAAACTTCTCTTTTGCCTTTTCCTCATAGCAGAATACCTTTACGACCTTCTGTCCGTTTATCATCTCTTCAATATAACCGTTGACATCTCCGATGGCTTCCTGCTGGCGCACAAAATATTTGCCGCTCTTCCCCGCGATTCCCGCCACCACTCTCATAATGATAAATATCATCGCTACCACAAACAGCGTCAGCCAGAAGCTGATGGAGAGCATGGCGAAAAATACCGCCACAATCGTGATGACCGAGGAGAACAACTGCGGTACACTCTGGGAAATCATCTGCCGCAGGGTATCTGTATCATTGGTATAGTGGCTCATCACATCCCCGTGGGAGTGCGTATCAAAATATTTTATCGGCAAGGTCTGCATATGCGAGAACATCTCATCCCGGATTTCTTTTAAAATCCCCTGGGAAATCACCGCCATGGTCCTGCTGTAGAAAAGGGAAGCCAGGATACCGATTAAGTATATTCCCGCCAAAACCACCATCGCGCGGAATAGTGGAGCAAACTCCGGCGAAGCAGATGCCAGAAGCGGAGTGATGTAACTATCTATCAATATCTGTAAAAACAGTGAGGAAGCTACCATTGCGCCCGCATTTAAAGCGATGCATATCAATACGAACACAAAACGCTTCTTGTAGTCTTTTAAGTAGGTCAGCAGACGTTTCAGTGTTTTCATATCAAGCTGCTGCTTTCCGTGTCCTTTTCTGTTATTCATCCTTGCCTCCTCCTTTCTGCTGAGATTCATAAACCTCCCGGTATATCTCGTTGTCTCTCAGAAGCTCTTCATGAGTACCGATACCGCTGATTTTCCCGTCGTCCAGCACCACAATGCGGTCCGCATCCTGCACGGAGGAAACCCTCTGGGCAATGATAATCTTCGTGGTATCCGGTATCTCCTCCAGAAATGCCTTTCTTATCATGGCGTCCGTCTTTGTATCCACCGCACTGGTAGAATCATCGAGAATTAATATCTTAGGTTTCTTCAGCAGCGCCCTGGCGATACAGAGTCTCTGCTTCTGACCTCCTGAGACATTCGTTCCGCCCTGTTCGATATAGGTATCATATCCGTCCGGGAAAGCGGAGACAAAATCGTCAGCCTGTGCCAGCTTACAGGCATGGATGAGTTCTTCATCCGTGGCATGTTCATTGCCCCAGCGCAGGTTTTCCTTGATAGTGCCGGAAAAAAGTTCATTCTTCTGCAGTACCATCGCCACATTGTCACGCAATGTTTCCAAATCATAGTCACGCACATCCCTGCCGCCGACCTTCAAATCCCCTTCCGTCACATCGTAAAGTCTAGGAATCAACTGCACCAGTGTGGATTTGGAAGAGCCGGTGCCGCCAATGATACCAATAGTCTCCCCGGAAGCGATTTTCAAATCAATGTCATCCAGGCATTTCTTATGCGCCTTCTCTGAGTAAGCAAAGGATACGTGCTCAAATTCAATGGAGCCATCCGGCACTTCCATCACCGGATTCTCTCCGTTTTTCAGGCTGCTCTCCTCTGTGAGAACCTCCGCGATTCTCTCCGCAGATGCCTTGGACATAACAATCATGACAAAGACCATAGAGAGCATCATCAGGCTCATTAAAATCTGCATCGTATACGTAATCAGGCTCATAAGCTCTCCTGTGCTGAGCCCTGTCGCCGGGTCGCCGCCGCAGGCTACGATTGCCTTAGCCCCAAACCAGGACAAAAGCAGGAGACAGGCGTACACACAGAATTGCATGAGCGGCATGTTAAAGGCGAGCATTTTCTCCGCTTTAGAAAAATCTTCATATATCTGCGTAGAGATTTTGCCAAATTTCTCCCTCTCATAATCCTCCCGCACAAAGGATTTGACAACCCGGATGCCGTGCAGGTTCTCCTGGACTACATTGTTCAGCTTGTCGTAAGTCTTAAATACCCTCTTAAAGATGGGATGTACCCTTGTCATGATAAGGTAGAGCCCGATTCCCAAGATTGGGATGCTGCCCACAAAAATCAACGACAGCTCCGCATCCACCTGAAAAGCACAAAACAGAGAGAAAATCAACATAAATGGAGAACGTATCGCCATTCGGATGACCATCTGATATGCGTTCTGTACATTGGTGACGTCTGTCGTCAGTCTCGTGACAAGACTGGACGTAGAAAATTTATCAATATTTGCGAAGGAAAAGTTCTGTACATTGTAGTACATATCCTGTCTTAAATTCTTCGCGAATCCGGCGGATGCGTACGCTGCCGCCTTTCCCGCTGCGATTCCGAAAAACAGGGATAAAAGTGCTGCCACTAAAAGTCCCAGCCCCATCTTCCATATATATCCCATGTCTCCTTTTTCAATCCCAAAGTCAATCAAATTCGCCATCAAAAGCGGAATGACGACCTCCATCACTACTTCCAGCGCGACCAGGATGGGCGCCTGCAGTGACTGTTTCTTGTATTCCCGAATACTTCGGAATAGTATTTTCATCATGATGTCTGCTCCTCCTGTTCTACATTCTTCTTCAAACGGTCCAGATAGGAATAAAACTGTTCCAGCTCTTCCTTTGAAAATCCTCGGACAATCTGTCTCTCAATCCGCTCATGCCCATCCTCCATCTCCCGTGCCATCCCCGCGCCCTTCTCGGTCAGAGTGAGCCTCTTAAGACGGGCATCCTCCTTGACACTCTCGCGGATAATGAGTCCTTTTTCCACCATCAGGTTCACGACCTTGGACGCTGTGGAGCGGGTGATGCGAAACTCTGCCTCCAAGTCTCTCTGGTAGATATCCCGGTCTCTGTTATCCCACAGATAACCGATAATCCATCCGTTGGAGCCCGTGACCTGTACGAGCCGCTCCTTATTGATACTGTTGTCGATAAACCTCTTAATCAGATTGTCCAGGGCACGGATTTCCATGCCTACATATTTTTTCTTCATCTTTTCTCCTGTCCTCGAAGAATCATATCCTATCTGCTCTGTATGAAGCCAAACTCCGCGATACTAGTGTATTGTCTCATTCCTCCGCCTTGCAGAATGAAAATCTATTCTGCGTCATTATACTGAAAGTCAATGATACTATACACCAGATTGTACGACTTCAAACCGTACGATATCAAACTGTTTGACTTCAAACATTTTATGCTGAAATTTAAAATTTGTCAAGAGCACACCCGGAAGTTTTTAATTCTGCAGGAAATTCGTAGGAATTTCCTGCAGAATTAAAAACTCCATGTCCCGGAGTTCCCTTTCGCGGAAAGGATTTTTCTGCCTTTCGCCAGGTATCTCCGAACATGGAGTCATTTTCACATCTTCTGGTTTTATTTATTACGCATTCCCTCTCTTTATCGACCGTATATGCCCTTGTAAAGAGAATGTAAATACTTTTATAAACTTCTCACTTTCTCTCTCACAGGCAGGACAAAGGTGGGTGATACGGAGAGTTCATCCACTCCCATTTTCAGGAAAGTCTCTGTCAGTTCCGTATCCGCGCCGAGCTCACCGCAGATTCCTACCCACGCGCCGCCCTTGTGACCGTTCTCAATGGTCTGCTGAATCATACGCAACACCGCCGGGTGATGCGGGTCATAGAAGCTGTCCAGCTTCGGATTCTGCCTGTCAATCGCCAGCGTGTACTGGGTCAGGTCATTTGTACCGATGCTGAAGAAATCCACCTCTTTTGCCAGGTCCTCGCTAATCATCACGGAGGCTGGCGTCTCAATCATCACGCCGACCTCGATATCCTTGTAGGCGATACCGTGCTCCTTCAGTTCGCCCTTCACTTCTTCCAGTATCGCTTTCGCGCGTTTCACTTCGCCCACCGAGATAATCATGGGGAACATCACGGAAATATTTCCAAACGCGCTGGCCCGCAGTATCGCGCGCAGCTGTGTCTTAAACACCTCTTCTCTGGTGAGGCAGATACGGATTGCCCGGTATCCGAGCGCCGGATTGTCCTCTTTGTCCAGGTTGAAATATCCCACCTGCTTGTCCGCCCCAATATCCAGTGTACGGATGATGACTTTCTTACCCGCCATATTTTCCGCCACTGTCTTGTATGCCAGGAATTGCTCATTCTCTGTCGGATAATCTTCAGATTCCAGATATAAAAATTCACTGCGGAACAGTCCGATGCCTTCCGCATCGTTCATCAGTGCTGCCGCTGTATCTGAGACACTTCCGATATTCGCGTAAAGATGGATTTTCTTTCCATCCTTTGTGACAGTCTCTTTGCCCTTCATCTCTTTGAGAAGTTCCTGTTTCCGAAGCTCCTCCGCCTGAATCGCTTTCGCTCTTTCCAGGTATTCCTCATCCGGCTCTATGGTGACAGTCCCCTCGTATCCATCAATGACTGCCATCTTGCCGTTCCATTCTTTACTGATATCCACCTCGATAAGAGCAGGAATATTCATGGTTCTCGCCAGAATCGCCGTATGAGAATTTGCGGAGCCGTATCTGGTGACAAATCCGAGAAGCTTGGACTTGTCCATCTGCACAGTCTCACTGGGCGCCAAATCGTCCGCCACCAGGATGACCGGTTCATCCATCTCCGCCATATCCTGTCCGTTTCCGCTGAGCACATTGACAATCCTCTCGGAAATATCCTTTACATCCGCCGCTCTCGCCTTCATATATTCATCGTCCATCGCCGCGAACATCGCCGCGAAGTTGTCCCCTGTGACTGCAGTCGCATACTCGGCGCAGGTCTCCTGGGTACGGATGATATTGTAGATAGAATCCAGATAGTCCCCGTCGTCCATCATCATCATATGCACTTCAAAAATGGCAGCTTCCGTCTCGCCCACTTCGCGCTGTGCTTTCTCAAACAAACGCTCAAGCTGTCCTTTTGCGGTCTCTTTCGCTTCATTGAAACGTGTCACTTCCGCTTCCACATCTTCTACTTTTTCTCTTTTGACTGATGTCTGGTTCTTCTCATAATAGAAAATCTTACCAATCGCCATTTTTTTGAAAATTGATTTTCCCTTATACTGCTCCATGTTTCTTTTCCTCCCTTCGAGCTGTAAAATTTATCTGATACAAAAAAGACCCTATCCGAATCCCTTCTACATTAAAATACCACCCGGCGCCAACAGGGTAAAGGGATAGACCGGGATGTTGCGCACCACTCCGTAGACGAAAACGACAATCAGCACTGCAACCAGCATTTTCACTGAAATCCTGCGGTCCACATGGTTCCCTCCTGTTATCATCCAGTCCGCGCAGCGGACAACAAGATACAGCCCTATAAAAGGGAGCAGTAAAAACAGGAGCGGATTGTAGGCGAACGCTTCCAGAAAATGCCCGTGCAGCAGGGCAAAACACGCTCTCCCCGCGCCGCATCCCGGACAGTAAAGCCCTGTCAGCACATGGAAAATACAGGGAATCGGGTAAATCACCGGGTTATGGAAAAAGAGATAGATGCATCCTGCCAGGAACGCGAAGGAAATCACTCCCACGATTCCGATACGAAGTCCTCTTGAATTTCTCAGCCGTTCCCGCATGATGACCTCCTGCCCTTTTTCTGTCCGGCTTTTATACCCTGCTGCCGTTCATTCCCTGTTCCTGTTTTTAATAATAATACGTTGCCGTACCAACACTAATACCAATAAACAGAGCCCAAATAATCGCCAGTATGATTGCCACAAGTCCCACTACAGCGGATACAATAATCCAGATTTTGGATTTCTTCGCACAATCCTTCGCTTCCGCTATATTACCTGCGGATAAGGCGCTGTTAATCTTCGCCGCGAATACGATTGCCACAACCCCAAACGGCATACAGCAAAGAATTGTACAGAGGATGGAGAATACCAGATATGGCACCCAGTTCACCGCTGGCTCCTGGCTGTACTGTGTCTGTACCTGTCCATAGTCCAACTGCTGTCCGTAGTTTACATCTGGCTGATTATAAATCGGCTGGCTGTATTCCGCCTGGCTGTATTCCGCCTGGCTGTACTCCTGCTGCACAGGCTCTTCCGGTGTCGGTGTCGCTGCCTCCGGCTGTACAGGTGCTTCCGGTGCAGATGTCGGCGCTGCTGCCTCCGGCTGTGCGGATGCTTCCGATGCCGCCATTGCTGCCTCCGGCTGCACAGACGCTTCCGGTGTCGGTGCTGTCGCCTCCGGCTGTGCGGGCGCTTCCGGTGCCGGTGCTGCCGCTTCCGGCTGTACAGGTGCTTCCGGTGCAGATGCCGGCGCTGCCTGCTGTGCTCCGCAGTACGGGCAGAAATTTGTATCTTCTGGAATCTCCTTATAACAATTAATACAATTCATCACTCTTACCTCACTCTCTTGTTTATAGAATTATATGTTTTTATTAATAATACCATTCTACCAAGAAAATAGTCACATGGAAACCTATTTTTTGTGAATTTACTGTTACTTTCGTCTCTCACCCAGCCGTATCGTTTCCATCTCCTTTGCCGTCTCTTCTTCCAGGTAATCGAAAAGGTAATTCCTTCCCTGCGGCTCTTTCCCCAGATAGCCCTCTCTCATCTCCTGCTGCGCCAGTTTGATTTCCTCCAAAAGCCCTGCCGCAGAGAGACGCCGCGCCCCCTGGCCTAATATGATGACCTGTTCTAAGGCATCCGATGTAGCGACCACCACATCCTGCTGTCTCCCAATCCGCCGGACCGTCTTCTCTATGTACTGGTCTGCTGTCTCCGCTTCCTTTGTATACACCACATAAATGTTGTGGTACTTCAAAACCTCTCCGGGATTTCCTTCCACCTTATAGGCATCAAACACGAGAATCAATGTACATTTTTTGTATCCCTGATAATCACAGAGGATGTCCATCAGCTTGCTGCGCGCACCCTCAATATTTGTATCCGCCAGTTCTTTTAAATCCTCCCAGGCAAAAATGATATTGTAGCCATCCACAAGGAGATACTCTTCCTTCTTCTTTTCCTTGCGTTGGCTCCACTTCCCGTTGTCCTCCTGCTTCTCTTTGGAATACACTGTCACAGGCGATGTGCTGTAATCCCGTTTTACCGGGTCCGGTGTCTTCACATAAATGGCGTCCAGTTCCTCCTGTGTCAGTTCAATCCCGCGCGAGACCGGAGGCGTAAAGACTGGTCGTTCTCTCTCTTCTGTCCCGCTTCCTTCCAACCTGCAGCTCTCCAGATGGGCGTGGTCTTCCACCTCATACCACGGCACCACAAAACCCGCGCCATGGGCGCAGAACACAGAGCCGGTGGGATTGGCGATATCAGCCTCGGAATCATAGCCAATCCCGGCAACGATTTCCTCCTGTCCCTGACAGGGCTCATAGCCTTTCAGTTCGCAGAAAAGCCGTCCCTTTCCCTTTGTATAAGAAATAAATTCCTTCTGATAGCCGCGCATTTTCGATACCGGAACGCTTCCCTTTAAAACAGCGGTATCCCCCGCGGTCTCCAAAGGTTCAAAGCTCCCCTGCATTTTCTGGATATCCGCCATCGCCCTGCCGATATTTTCTGCGGGCATCTCCATCCGGTACTCATAATAGGGCTCCAGAAGAATGGATTTCGCTTTTTTTAGTCCCTGGCGCACCGCGCGGTAGGTCGCCTGCCGGAAATCTCCGCCCTCTGTATGCTTCTTGTGCGCTTTGCCGGTCAGAAGCGTGATTTTCATATCCGTAATCTCCGACCCGGTGAGTACACCCCGATGCCGTTTTTCATCCAAATGGGTCAAAATCAGCCTCTGCCAGTTCCTGTCCAGTACATCCTCGCTGCATGCGGAGGCAAAACTCAGACCGCTCCCGCGCTCCGCGGGCTCCAAAAGGAGATGGACTTCCGCATAGTGCCTGAGGGGTTCAAAATGCCCGACCCCTTCCACCGGCGCCGCAATGGTCTCTTTATACACAATGCTTCCTTCCACAAACTCTACCCACACGCCGAAACGTTCCCGGATGAGCTGAATCAGAATTTCTATCTGTACTTCTCCCATCAGCTGCGCATGAATCTCTCCCAGCTCTTCCTCCCAGACGATGTGAAGCTCCGGTATTTCCTCCTCCAATGTTTTCAAATCGCCCAGCATCCTGTGCGCATCGCAGTCCTCGGGAAACGCGATGCGGTAAGTCAGCACCGGCTCCAACACAGGCACATCCGACTGGGGCTGTACGCCGAGCCCCTGTCCCGGATAGGTGTGGGAAAGTCCTGTGACTGCGCACGCCTTTCCCGCTGCCGCGCTGGATACCGCCTCATATTTTGCCCCGGAATATACCCGGATTTCATTTATCTTTTCGCCGGATTCTTCCACGATATCTTTTACTTTCAATTCCCCTCCGGTGACTTTCAGATAAGTAAGCCTGTGCCCCTGGGCGTCTCTCCCAATCTTGTACACCTTTGCTCCGAACTCCGGCGGGTACTGTGGTGCCTGCGCATACGCGGCAAATCCGTCCAGAAATGCTTCCACTCCGTCCATATAGAGGGCAGAGCCAAAATAGCAGGGGAAGACTTTTCTCTCCCGCACTGCCCTGCCAATCAAGTCTCTGCTGATTTTCCCGGATTCCAGATAGGCTTCCATCATCGGCTCATCGCAGAGTGCCAAAGCTTCCAGAAATGCCTCATCGCCTGCGTCAAGCAGCCCAAAGTCAAGACAGTTTTCTCCAAACTGCTGCTCCAGCTCTGCGAGCACGGCTTCTTTGGACGTCCCCTCCTGGTCCATCTTGTTGATGAAAAGGAAGGTGGGGATATTGTATCTTTTGAGAAGCTTCCACAAAGTCATAGTATGCCCCTGTACTTTGTCCGGCGCGCTTATCACCAGAATAGCATAATCTAAAACCTGCAGCGTCCGCTCCATCTCCGCGGAGAAATCCACATGTCCCGGTGTGTCCAGGAGAGTTATCTCCATCCCTTTCCAGTCAAACACCGCCTGCTTGGAAAAAATCGTGATTCCCCGCTCTTTCTCCAATTCATAAGTGTCGAGGAAAGCGTCCTTGTGGTCCACGCGCCCCGCCTTTTTGATGGCGCCGCTCAAATACAGCAGACTCTCTGACAGCGTGGTCTTCCCGGCATCGACATGGGCGACAATGCCCGCGCAGATGTGCTTTGTCGGCTTGCCTTTATCATATTCTAAAGGGCATGCTCGATTCTTTTTATTTTCAGACGTATCTCCCATAGAAATACCCCTTTCTGTGCTATTCGTATAAGTATCATCATATCACAGAAAGGGGCATTAGTCGATAAAGCAATTTCGCGTAGATTTTTTAACAACTTCTAAACAAACACGCATGGCAAAGCGAAAATCTGCTATAATTTAATCATAGTGCAGCTTTCAGGACAGAACCACCGGCTGTGCTTGCACAATTCAGCACAAATTTTTAATGATAGTAAAGTGAGGATTTCAGATGGATTACAAAATCAATGGATATAAGCCGGAACAGCTATTTCATTTCTTTGAAGAAATCAGCGCCATTCCCCGCGAATCCGGCAATGAGAAGGGAATCAGCGATTATCTGGTAAATTTCGCAGAAGAACGGGGACTGTGGTATCACCGGGACGCCCACTGCAATGTCATCATCAAGAAAGAAGGAATGGGTGATGCAAAAAATCTGCCCCCGGTCATGCTGCAGGGACATACAGACATGGTCTGCGAGAAAAACGCGGACACCATCCACGACTTTTCAAAAGAAGGGTTACATCTCCTTGTAAAGGACGGCATGCTCACCGCCGACGGCACAACCCTTGGCGCGGACAACGGCGTTGCTGTGGCGCTCATGCTGATGGTGCTCTCTGAGGAGACCCTCACCCACCCGCCATTGGAATGTGTCTTCACGTCAGAAGAAGAGGTGGGGCTAAACGGAGCCAAAACACTGGACAAATCTCTCCTCCAGGCTCGCACCATGATAAACTTAGACTCCGAGGAGGAGGGGCTTGCCACGGTGGGCTGCGCGGGCGGCGTGCGCATAGAACTGACAAAGCACATAAAAAGAGAACCCGCAGCCGGAACACTGCTGAACCTCTCCATCCGTGGGCTTTTAGGCGGGCACTCCGGCAGCGATATCCATAAAGAAAGGCAAAACGCCAACTGTCTCATGGCAAGGTTATGCTGCCGTCTCATAGACAGTACGCAGGCAAGACTCGTCTCTTTTTCCGGCGGCAATAAAGATAATGCCATCCCCAGGGAATGTGATGCTTCTCTTATCTGCCGCACAGAGGAAGACGCAAATAAAGCACAGGCACTCTTCCAATCCATGCGCGGGCAGTTTCAGGCGGAGATTCTCACTGCGGAGCCCGGTTTTTCCTGTACTCTGAATGTGATAAAAGATAGTAACGCACAGGCACTGAGCGCAGAGGATACCAGAGCATTTCTTCTGACCTCCTACCTGGCACCAAACGGTGTACAGAAGCGCAATCCGAATATAGACGGCTTCGTCATCGCCTCCTCCAATCTGGGAGTGGCGCGCACGGGGGAAGAAACCCTCACCCTCGTATTTTCCCCGCGCTCCTCTCAGACCTCACTGATGGAAGACCTGAAATTCCATTTCCGCCTTCTGGCAGAAAACTTCGGATTTTCGGCAGATTTCAGCGGGGAATATCCCGGATGGGAGTATCAGGAGCAATCTCATATCCGTAAAATCTGCCAAAAAAGCTACGAAGAACTCTTCGGCGCGCCGCTGAAAATCGAAGCCCTCCACGCCGGGCTGGAGTGTGGTCTTTTCTCCGAAGCCCTGCCGGGGTTGGATGCCATCGCTGTGGGTCCGGACATCTACGACTGTCACACCCCGCAGGAATCCCTTCCGCTGGATTCGGTAGAGCGCTTCTACCGCTTTCTGAAAGATGTGCTGCAGCGGCTGGCGCATGGAGAGTGAAACATTTGATTTTGCATATTCAGCAGATATCCCATTCTTACAGGGCAACATTCCCCATGTAAAAATAGGATATCTGCCTTGAGGGAAAAATGAAAAGATTAGTAAAAATTTTCTGTATGATTTTGGTGATGCTAAGTGTGAGTGTATGTCTCTCCTCCTGCGCACTTTACTCTTATTATAAAGCTTTCCGGGAAGATTCCAGACTCTGGGATGAGCTGGAATCCTCCATTGACGACGAGGTAGCTTCAAAAGATACCTCTTCCTATCACGGCGCCCGGTATCAGGTGCAGACCCGTGTAATTATGAGTGAGATTGAGAGACAGTCGTCTGATTATATCACAGCGATGTTTTCCGATAAAGTCATCTCCGATATTGGAGAAGAAGAACTCCGGGCTTCTATTGAAGAAATGGAGCGCCTGTTTCAGGGCGAGCTTCTGTCCTACGAGACACAGCCAAGCGGAGGAAGCGGACACAGGGGCGGCAGCGGTGAAACAACAGAGACCTATAAAGTTGTCATATATACGGATATGGATATATACGAAATGTATCTGTATTATGTGACAGTGGATACTTCATCCGATGATTTTGCCGTCAACCGGGCGAATGAGGGGCTGCATCGAATTGTCGCTTTTCCTGTCAGCGTATCTTACGGGGGAAATGGTCTTGAAGACACACGATACCCGGATTATCTCGACAAGGAAGGCGTTTTCTGCGTCGCAGGCGAGGAAGCAGCCCGAAATGTAAAATATGACAATAAAAGCTATACCGGATACAGCATCGCGTATCTCCAGGTATCTCATTATGAAAGCGCCGTAAAGGAAAACTGTGAAAACCTAATGGAAATATTAAGTTCTGTCGGTTTTGAAGGGGACATCACGGATATTACATATATTTCAGAAGAAGATTTCGCGGAAGCGTACGAAGCCGGGTACAATAGGATGATTACAGACGCATCCGAAAACAGGTTCTTTGTACAGACACCCCAATATGAAAATGACACTCTTGTGCAGTCACTTAGAATTGCAGATGCTGATATGCAGGTGTTGTATGAGGGGGAGTAGAAACAGAACAGATTCGTACTTAGTAGAAAATATATTATTAGACAATGATAATCAGGCACTCAATTTTACTCCCTCCTGTGCGATGTTTCTGTAATAAGGAAGTATCTCTTTATAAGTTTCAAATTCAGCATATGGAATTACATTTGGAGAAATGATGACGTCATAGTCTAATTCTAAATCCGAAACGACATCCCATATTTTCAAAAAACTATTCTTTGAAAAATTCCTCATACTCTGCTTTTAAGAGTTTTTTCATCAGTTTCAAATCGCTTGCCTTTACATTCCTAGCTCCAGCTTCAATATTGGCAAGCGTGCTCCGTGAGATTCCACTTCCACAAACCTGCATTTTAGCGACAAGCTGTTCCTGCGTCAGACCTTGCCGTTTTCGTAACTTTTGTATGTTATGCCCTAATGGAATATCACGAATAATCCACTGCATTGCGTTTCCTCTTTGTGACTAATCAGTAACTTTCTTGTTGAGTATATCGCTAATCCATGCTATTATTGTCACTAGATAGAAACAATTTGCTGGAATACTCAATCTTTGAAAAATTCGTCATAATCAACATTAAATACCTTTTGGAGAGCTTTAAGGTCACTTGCCTTTATATTCCTGCGCCCAGACTCAATATTTGCGTAGGTACTACGCGACATGCTACTCCCGATTAACTGCATTTTCTCTACCACTTGCATTTGAGTCATATTTCTGGACATTCTGATTGTTTGGATATTTCTCCCTAAAGGTATGTCTTGTAAAATCCACTGCATAATTGTTCTATCTCCATTTGTGACCGCTTAGAAACTTACTGTTTTCAGTATATTTTCTAAACAAGAAACTCCTGCCACCCACTAGAAACAATCGTTTCATAAAAGGAAGAATTTTATGCAATCTGACCGATAGAATGTCATAAGGGAATGTCTACAAACGTAAAGGGGTGATTTCTGTGAATGATATACAATTCAAAGAACTGGTAAAAATATGTGTGGACAAACTAAAAGACGAAACAATCTTTGAACTGATAGAGAATGATACAGAATATCAGAAAACTGCTGAAAAAGAGGGAATTGCTGAAAAAGCAATACATATTCTTTAAGAGGTGGAGTATGAGAAAGCGTTTTGTGATTGTAGCCGTATTCCTCGTTTTATTTGCTATATTGATTTATCTGCAATATGGGCGTGATGTAAGTGTTGTAAACAGTAATCTCAGACTTTCTGGGGCATTTTACGAGCAACGGCTGACCATCGTTGCCAATAAAATATTTATAACAAATAAAGAGCAGTTTGCGGAAGAAATGATAGAACGCACCATAGACAACAGTTTTCCTGATATGATGTTTTCATATGATATAGTCGGATATCCCAATAAGATAGAAATGTCCGTTTATACAAATGAATTGAGCAGAAAGCTTTTTGAAAAGAATTTTATGGTTTTCTTTGAATCCAATATGGATTATAATTATAATGTCAAGGATAATCCAGAATATTTCAGACTGCATATAGAGTACAACTGAATTTTGATAAGTAGATATTCTTTTCCTAGAATAAATATAGAAAACGGCACTACCGATAAGCGGTTAGTCCAAATTCATATTTAAGTTGCGAAAAGTAACTGCATTCCTTTGGACGGGGCGGTTACTTTTTCGTATTTTAAGGTCAAAGAAAAATACCACAAAGCTCGCAATCACGAACTCTGTGGTATCCCAACAAAAAATCGGAGTGACGTGATTCGAACACGCGACCTCTACGTCCCGAACGTAGCGCTCTACCAAGCTGAGCCACACTCCGATACCTTATTCACTTGTACTCTTAAGTGAAATTAAGAATCTGCCATTGGCAGATTCTTAACTACGGATAGAGGACTCGAACCTCTACTAACAGAGTCAGAGTCTGCTGTGCTGCCATTACACCAATCCGCATTATTGATGTTTCTTGTCCTTGTCAGACGCAACAAAGTTATTATATCAGACTCTCTGGAAAAATCAAGTACTTTTTTTAATTTCTTTAAACGAATTTATGCGGGACGTTTTTTCTGAATATTCTGATTTTTATTCCTTCCATTCTCCATCGAATACGATTTCTGCCGGTCCGGTCATATATACGGTATCTTTCTCTTTGTCCCACTCAATCAGAAGGTCTCCGCCCAGCAATTTTACGCGCACTTTGTTATCCGTCAGCCCGTTCAAAATGCAGGCTACAGCTACGGCGCATGCTCCGGTCCCGCAGGCGAGAGTCTCGCCGGAACCTCTCTCCCACACGCGCATCTGCGCAGTCTCTCTATCCAGGACTTTTACAAATTCTGTATTGACCCGGTTGGGGAAGCGCTCATGGTTTTCAAAAGAGGGACCAATCTTCTCAATATCCAGATTATCCACATCTTCCATATAGACAACCGCGTGGGGATTTCCCATAGAGACACAGGTCATCCGATATTCCACGCCGTCCACACAGATTGGCTCATCTACCGCACTCTCGCCGTCCGCTATGACAGGAACCTGCTCCGGGGTCAGGATAGGGTTTCCCATATCCACTTTTACAAGCGCGACCTTTCCGTTCTCCACCGTCAAATCCAAATATTTGATTCCGCCCAGCGTTTCCACCGAAATATGGGTCTTGTCTGTCAGACCGTAGTCGTACACATACTTTGCCACACAGCGGATTCCGTTTCCGCACATTTCCCCGCGGGAACCGTCCGCATTGTACATCTTCATCTCAAAATCCGCCTTATCGGAGGGACAGATTAAAATCAGCCCGTCCGAGCCCACCCCGAAATGGCGGTCACTGATGACCTTTGCCAGCTTCGATGGGTCTTCAATGGTTTCCTTGAAGCAATCCACATATACATAGTCGTTTCCGAGTCCCTGCATTTTCGTAAATCTCATGTTCTTTCTCCCTGTATCTTTTTTGCCAGGACTCCTTTTAATTTCCGTCCCCGGCAGAATAATCATTTTATAATCTTCTGTCTTATTTTCTTGTGCATTTATTTCTTACTCATTTATTCAGCAGTGCCTTTTCCGCTTTCTATCAGATTGATGACCTCTTCTTTTTCCGGCATCGCCCGAATCGCGCCCTTTCTTGTTGTCACCAGCGCGGCTGCCGCATTCGCGAATGTCAGCATCTCTCCCAGTTCCTCTTCCGTGAGATTCTCAAAGTCATGCTCCAGAATATAGTTCAGGCAGCTTCCGCAGAAGGTGTCTCCCGCGCCTGTCGTCTCAATTGCCTTTACTGGAAAACCTGCGCGCTCTATTCTCATCCCTTTGTAGTAAGCGCGGCTGCCGTCCTTTCCCATGGTCAGAAGAATCAGCGGGATGTCATACTTCTCCTTAAGATAAGCAATCCCCTCATCGTAATCTTCTTTTCCCGATACAAACTGAATCTCATTGTCAGAAATCTTCAGAATATCGCAGAATCCAAATCCGTACTCCATCTGCTCTTTCGCAAGGTTCAATGTACTCCACAGCGGCGGACGCAGATTGGGGTCAAATGAAATCAGTGTACCCTTCTTCTTCACAACATCCAGTGCCTTCTTCGTCGCCTCGCGCACACCCTCATGGGTCATAGACAGGGTGCCAAAGTGGAAAATCTTCGTCTCCTCCAAGAAACTCTCGTCCACCTCGTCTTTTGTCAGCATCATATCCGCCCCCGGATTGCGGTAGAAGGAAAACTCCCGGTCCCCGTCCGGAAATGTGTGGACAAATGCCAGTGTCGTATTAACCTTCTCGTCCTCCAGAAGATGTGAGGTATCTATCTTCACTTCATCCAGCGTATCCCGCAGTGTCTTACCAAACTGGTCTTTCCCCACTTTTCCGAAAAACGCCGTCTTCTTTCCCATCTTATTTAAGAGCGCCAGCACATTGCAGGGAGCGCCGCCCGGACATGCCTCGAACATATTGTTTCCCTGTTCACTCTGCCCGCTCATCGTAAAATCAATCAGCAGCTCTCCCATAGCAATTACATCGTATTTTTTCCCCATCTTTCAACCTCCCTGATTTTTCTGGTCCCATCCCGCAGACTAGTGTACTGAAAGCCAATGAGACAGTACGCTAGGCTCTGGAATCTTTCTTTAATTAAAATATACCAACTCTTCTATCGGTTCTGCCGCTTCGATGTGTTCCGCCTCCAATACCGGACCTTTGCCGCGATAGACTGACACATTGGCAAATCCCACTTTCGCGCGGATTTTCACCCACTGTCCAGCTTTTAGCTTCGGCGCGTACGCGCTCTTGCACACATAACCCAGGAATGTGGTATCGTCAGCGCAGCAGGTCATCGCCATGCGCCCCGGCAGGAATACTTTGGACGGAAATGCCTTCGGTTTTAATACCTTCGCCGTAAATTCAATCACTTTCTTATCATATCTGTCGGGATTTTCCATCATATCCACATACCAGATACCATAGTCCTCCCTGCGTATCTCAATGACGGGAGCCTTCAAATCATAGGGCACATCATCGTCAAAAATGTTTTCAATCTCGCCCTCCTCGTCCTCGAAGATGACTTCCGCCTGGGGGCTTACCACCTTCACACTCCGTCTGTATCCGGGCAGCGGTTTTCTGTCCTCACAGCGGTTGAACAGCACCAGTTCCGCCCCTCTTACCATCTCCACAAACAGAGGTTTTAAATTCGTCAGGTATGCCTGGAAGGTGCTGGCATCCACAGTGGTGAGCTTCTGCTCGATTCCCCAGCCCTCCGGAAGCTTTAAGCTCTCAAAATCGCTGACCTTCCACATACCGTTGTATTCCACAATAACACGCTCCGGCTGATGCTTCTCCTGCATCTTTTGGAGCCATTCCTCCGTCAGGTCCTTCTGGTCTTCCACTTGCTCTATGACGACGCCGTATTTGAGCATTTCCCCCGGATTATATTCTTCCTCACCCTCCTCGCAGAGAATCAGAAGGGTCTTTCCCTCAATCTGAAAGTAATCCTGCGCAAGCGTAAATTTCAGAAACTGGGTCTTCCCGCTGTCTAAAAAGCCCGTCATCAGATATACCATTATATCTGGTTCATTCATTTTTTCACTCTCCTATATCAAAACCCGTGTACTGTCTCATCCGCATTTCACATCATAATGAGACAGTACACCAGCTATTATATCTCTGCCTATGCCTCTGCCTTCACGAGACCGAACAGTTCCTCCAGCTTCTGTTCATCAAGCTGCGCTCCGATGACACAGATTCGCCCCGTATATTCCGGCGCGCCTGTCCGCACCTCATGTTCCTCCGGCACCATGTCAAAATAAATCCACTCGCCGTCACTGCCTGCGACCATGCCTTTTGCCCGCAGCACATCGCCGTAATCTTTGTCCTCCTCAAGAGTCTTCAAAATCTCCGCGATTTCCTCTTTGGAGTAAGTGCGGATGGTTTCTCTGCCCCAGCTTGTGAACACTTCATCCGCATGGTGATGATGGTGGTGACCGCCCTCATGATGATGACCATCCTCGTGTCCATGGTGGTGATGCTCGTGCTCATGGTGGTCGTGCCCGCAGCTGCACTCCTCATGATGGTCGTGATGGTGGTGCTCGTGCTCATGATGATGACCGTCTTCGTGGTGATGGTGCTCATGCTCATGTTCATGCCCGCAGCCGCACTCTTCCTCATGGTCGTGGTGATGATGGTCATGATGACCGCCGCACACCGGGCAGGTGATTTCAGACAGCAGTTCTTCCTCCAACGACTTGCTGGATTCCATCACTTCTAAAAGCTTGCCTCCCGGAAGCTGTGCAATCGGCGTTGTGATGATGGGTGCCTTGTCGTTCAGTTCCCGAAGCAGCGTCACACTCTCCTCTGTCTTCTCCTGTTTTGCCTTGTCCGTACGGCTTAAGATAATGGCGCCGGCGTAGGCAATCTGGTTGCTGAAGAACTCGCCGAAGTTTTTGCGGTAAAGCTTACATTTTGTCACATCAACCACCGTCGTAAAGCTGTTTAACTTCGCATCGATGGATTCCTGTACATCCTGCACAGCCTTGATGACATCGGAAAGCTTTCCTACACCGGAGGGCTCGATAAGAATCCGTTCCGGGTGGTAGGTATCCACCACTTCCTTCAAGGATTTCCCAAAGTCTCCCACCAGCGAGCAGCAGATACACCCGGAGTTCATCTCCCGGATTTCAATACCGGAATCTTTTAAGAAACCTCCGTCAATCCCTATCTCTCCAAATTCATTTTCAATCAGAACCACCTGCTCGCCCGCAAATGCCTCTTTTAACATCTTTTTGATAAATGTTGTTTTCCCGGCTCCCAAAAAGCCGGAGACAATATCAATCTTCGTCATGATGACGTCCCCTTTCTACAATTAAAAATCAATATCCAGTTCCACCGGGCAATGGTCAGAGCCCATCACATCGGTTAAAATCTTCGCATCCTCAAGCCGGTCTTTCAAGCTCTCTGACACGCAGAAATAATCGATGCGCCACCCTGCGTTCTTGGCACGGGCGCTGAAGCGGTAGGACCACCAGGAGTAAATGCCTTCCGCGTCCGGATAAAAGTAGCGGAAGGTGTCGATAAATCCCGCCTCCAGAAGCTCTGTAAATTTCCCCCGTTCCTCATCCGTAAACCCCGCGTTTTTCCGGTTTGTCTTAGGATTCTTCAAATCAATCTCCCTGTGCGCCACATTCATATCGCCCGTCACGATGACCGGCTTTGTCTCCTCCAGTTTTTTTAAGTATGCCCGGAAATCATCCTCCCACTGCATACGGTAGTCAAGCCGTTTCAATTCGTTCTGGGAATTCGGCGTATACACAGTCACAAAATAGAAATCCTCAAATTCACAGGTAATCACACGCCCCTCTTGGTCATGCTCCTCCATGCCAATCCCATAGGTGACGGACAAAGGTTCCTTCTTTGTAAATACCGCCGTCCCGGAATATCCTTTTTTCACCGCGTAATTCCAGTACTGGTGGTATCCCTCCAGGTCCAAATCCAGCTGACCTTCCTGCATCTTTGTCTCCTGCACGCAAAATATATCCGCATCTGCTTCCTTAAAAAAATCCAGAAATCCTTTCTGCACGCATGCCCGGATTCCGTTGACATTCCATGAAATAAGTTTCATCTTCGCCTCCTGTATTTCTTAAACTTTGTCGGGCATAACCCCGCCATTCCCGGATACGCCCGACAACACACAAGGACAGATATTATACATACCTGCCCCTTTCGTAATATACTTCCTTTAAAAACAGACCTTTCGCCGGAGCGGTAAATCCAGCCAGCTCTCTTTTCTGCGTCTCAAGAGCGCGGCGGATGTCGTCTTCGCTCAGGCGTCCGGCGCCTGCTAAAAGCAAAGTCCCGGTCAGAATCCGCACCATGTGGTAGAGAAACCCATTGCCGCGGTACTCAATCCGGACTTCACCGCCTTGTCCGTCTATCATTATATCATAAATTGTCCTTCTTGTGGACTTTTCCCCTTTTTTATCCGTAAATGCCGCAAAATCGTGGGTTCCCAGCAATACATCCGCTGCCTTTCTCATTTTCTGCAAATCCAGCTTTTCCGGGTAATGAAAGGCATACCTCCTTGTAAAAACCCCCGGTTTCTCCCTTGTATCAATGTGATATTCATAGCATTTTCCCACGGCACTGTAGCGCGCGTGAAATCCGTTTGGCACCAGCCTGACATCAAGGATGCGGATATCCTCCGGCAAAAGGGCATTGATATTTTTCCGGAACTCCTCTTCTGCCGCCTTGCCGCTTAAGACCACCGAGAGCACCTGCCCTTTCGCATGTACTCCGGCATCCGTCCTGCCGGAGCCGTTTACCTCCACCGGATACCCTGCTGCCCGGGAAATGGTTTTTTCCAGGATTCCCTGTATCGTCCGCTCTGTGTTCTGCTGCTTCTGCCATCCCTGGTATCGCGTACCATCGTAGCTCACCGTCAGCTTATAAGTTCTCATATTCTGTCACTTTCCTGTCCTTTAAAAACAATACTCTGCGGCACAGCATGCTCACCACATCCAAATCGTGGGACACAAAGAGATAAGATATCCGCTCCCTCTCCTGCAGTTCTTTGAGCAGTGCAATCATCTGCGCCTGCACCGTCACATCCAGCGCGGAGAGCGGTTCATCGGCAAGAATCAATCTGGTGCCTGTGATGAGCGCTAAGGCGATGCTCACGCGCTGCCTCTGTCCGCCGCTTAATTCTTTTGGATATCTGTCATAAAACTGGGCGGGCAGGTGTACCCGCTCAAGCATCTCCTGGGCTGCCTTCTTTCGTTCTTCTTTCGTATATTTTTTCTGGATTTTGAGAGGCTCCTCCAGAATCCAGCCAATCTTTTTCTTTGGGTTCAGAGATTTATAGGGGTCCTGAAACACCATCTGGGGGCGCTCTGTGTAATGTACGATTTCCCCTTCATAGTCTTTCAAAAGCCCCAGGACACATTTGCAGAGGGTAGATTTTCCGCTGCCGCTCTCCCCCACAAGCCCCACAATCTCGCCTTCCCGGATAGTAAAGGAAACATCCTCAAGCACCTGTCTTTTCGCGCGTCCCTCCCGGTAGTAGGCATTGACATGCTTTAATTCCAGTACTTTCCTGTCATCTGTCATGAGATTCACCTGCCTTTTCCTTGAGCAGTTCATAGTAGACATTTCGTTTCGTCCTCGTGGGAATGGCGTCAATCAGTTCTCTTGTGTACGCCGTCTTCGGATTCTCGAAAATTTCCTCCGCCGCGCCTTCTTCCAGGATTTCCCCGTCTTTCATGACAATGACACGGCTGCACAGTTCCTTTACCACGCGCAGGTTGTGAGAGATAAAGAGAATCCCCATCCCATACTTAGCGTTAAGTTTTTTCAGAAGCTTTAAGATTTCTTCCTGAGTATATACATCCAGCGCTGTTGTGGGTTCGTCGGCAATCAGAAGCTTCGGGCGGCAGACAATAGCAGCGGCAATCATCACACGCTGACGCATCCCGCCGGAGAGCTCGTGGGGATATTTCAGATATACACTCTCTGCGTCACTAAGTTCCACATCCCGCAACGCCTGCAGCGCTTTCTTACGCCTCTCCTTTTTGGGAATCTTTCCGTGGAGCAAAAGCGATTCCTCCACCTGTTTTCCCACCCGCATGGTGGGGTTTAAGGCTGTCATGGGTTCCTGGAAAATCATGCTGACTTCTTTTCCCTGGATATCCCGCATCTCCTGCTCCGATAAGGAGAGCAAGTCCGTTTCCTCAAGAAATATCTGTCCGCTCTCCAGGATAGCGTTTTTCTTCAAAAGTCCTGCTATGGTCAGCGCCGTCATAGTCTTGCCGGAGCCGGATTCTCCCACAATGCCGAGTATCTCGGATTTCTCCATATCAAAGGATATGCCTTTTACAATATGCTCTGCCATGCCCCGGTCCTCAAACCGGATGGACAGATTTTCTACTTTCAGCATCATCTGCCACCTCCAAATCTGTCCAGGATTCCTTCGCCCAACATTCCCACACCCAGCACTAAAAGAACAATGAACAAACCGGGGAACACCGCGCACCACGCACCGCTCGCCAGATAAGTCTGTGCCTCTGACAGCATACGTCCCAGGCTGGCATCCGGGGGCTGCACACCGATTCCTAAGTAGCTCATGCCCGCCTCGGCGAGCACCGCGTTATTAAATCCTATTGTCAGCGATGACAAAAGCGCCGGGAGGGTGTTTGGCAGAATATGCACAAATAAAATCCGCGGCACCGGCACACCAATCAACTGCGCGCTGATGACATAATCTTCTTTTCTGCACTTTAAAAATTCTCCCCGCACCACTCTGGCAAAGCTGGGGATGAAAGCGATTCCCAGCGCCAGCATGACTTTATATTTTCCTGTCCCTGAAATACTTATGATAACCAATGCCAGAAGGACGCTCGGAAACGCCGCCAATGCGTCATTGACTCTCATAAGTGCTTCATCCAGCCATCCGCCGAAATATCCGGTCACTGCCCCTGCAATGATGCCCACTGTGCCGCCGATGGCAATCGTTCCCACAGCAATCGTCAGGGTGCTTCCAGCGCCCGTCAGCACGCGGCTTAAGACATCCCGTCCAAACTGGTCTGTGCCGAAGGGATGCAAAAGGGAGGGTCCCTGAAGCTTTAAGGTTCCCGCCATCGCCTCCGGGTCATAGGGCGACCAGAGAAATCCCAGCACAATCAGACCTGCCATGACAATCGTCAGAGCAAGTCCCGCTGTAAAATAGAAGGATTTATTTTTCCCGTGTTTTCTCATATCTCAATCCTCTTGTCCAGTGTCCGGTAAAGTATATCTACAATGGCATTTATCACAAGTATCACCACGGCTATCAGCACAATGACTGCCTCCACCACCGGATAATCCCGGTTGGAGATGGAGGATATCAGCGTCCTGCCAAGCCCCGGTATTCCGAAAACCTGTTCAATCACAATGCTGTTGGCGATGACATCCGCTATCATCACGCCCAGAAAGGTAATGACAGGCAGAAATCCATTGCGGAACACATGACACAGTAATATCCGCCAGGGAGAATTGCCTCTGCTGGCGGCTGTGCGCACATAGTCCTGCCCCATCTCTGAGAGCATGGAGCTGCGCAGCATTTTCATGGTCATCGCCGCCTTGGGGATGGCGATAGCGAAGGAGGGCAGAATCAGATACCCCAGGAAAGCCCCCATATCTTCTGTGTAAGAAACATAGTCCCCCGGCGTGAACAGATGAAAGATAAGTCCAAACACCACGGTGAGGATGATTCCGATAAAAAAAGGCGGAACAGACATCATCACCTGGTTTAATATAAGGAAGATTCTGTCCAATGCCCGGCTCTCATAGCGGACGCATAAGATTCCCAGTGGCACAGACAAAAGCAGGATGAAGAAAAAGGAAATCCCCGTCATGGCGACGGTGATGGGAATCTTGTCCCCTATCAGTTCCCTCACCGGAACCTGATAGGAGTAGGACGTCCCCATATCCCCTGTCACAAAACCGCTGACCCATTCTCCGTAGCGCACCGGGAGAGGACGGTTTAAACCCATCTCCTCCCGCAGCGCTTCCACCTTTGCCTCTGTCGCTTCTGTGCCAAGCAGGGCTCTCGCCGGGTCCCCGGGTATGATTTCAAATGCCAGGAAAGCAAGAATACTGACAATTAATAATGCGATTATAAGACCTGTGATTTTTTTTATTATAAATTTCATGCTTTCCTCCTGTAAGAATCTGTTCCGTTTAGGGATACGCGGCGTCCTCTATGCCGCGTCCGGCTGCTTTCGCGGCGCCGGACTGCCTCTTGCAAAATTTGTCCGGTACCGGGGCGCCTTTCATCGCCTGCCTGTAATCTCCTTACCGCGGCATTTATTCTGCAAGATTTACTCTACCATGTATATTGTGGACATATCCTGTACGTACAGCGGATAGAACTCATAGCCGTCGTATTTATCGCTGATTGCTACCAGATTCGCCAAATCCTGAATATATACATTGGCTGCCCTCTCTGTGAGGATTCCCTCCAGCTCTTTATAAAGTTCTACCTGTTTCTCCTCATCTGTCTCGGAGATTGCCGCCTGGAATGTCGCGTCATACTCCTCGTCGCTGAAGTTGATGAAGTTTCCGTCCGCGTCCGATACGAAACGCTCCAGCATAGCCCTTGCGGACAGGTTGGAGGCATCCACGCCCACCACTGTAGACTGGAAATTGCGTCCCGCATAAGTCTCCTCCAGCCATACTTCCCACTCTACAGGTTTGATGGTGGCGTTGACTCCGATATTTTTTAATTGTTCCACGATAACCTGCGCTGTATCCACATGAGGCTGGTCGGCAGAGCATACGGTAATCTCTAAGTCAAAGCCGTCGGGGTATCCCGCCTCTTCTAAAAGTTCTTTTGCCTTGTCATAGTCCTGCTCATAGTAATTCGTATATTCATCGTCGAAATACTTCTTAAGCCCCGGATACATACTTGTGCCGATACGCACGCCCTTGCCGTCCGCTATCATTGCCATGATTTCATCGGGATTGATGGCATAGCACAGCGCCTGTCTCACCTTTTCATTGTTTAACGGCTCCACATCATTATTCAGGTACAGAGCCTGCACCAGGTTCATGGTTCCCTCTTCAATATGGAAGCCTTCCGTCAGTTCCGCCGCCTGCGTGGATGTCAGACGCATATACATGTCAATGGAACCGCCTTTTAAATTGGTGACTACCATATCCGCGTCAGAAACGATGCGAAATTCCACTTCATCCAAATGTGCCTGCTCTCCCCAGTACTCTGTGTTCTTCTCCAGCACGACATTTTCCTGCGGAGAACGAGATACGAATTTAAACGGCCCTGTTCCAACGGGCGCTGTATCAAGCTCCTCATAATCTTTGGGAATGATTGCCGTTGTCATGTAGGCTAAAAACTCTGTGTTCGGCTCTGTGAGACGGATTTCCACCGTCTTTTCATCCAGAATATTTACACTCTCAACAATGGAATACGCCGATACCAACGGTTCTCCGTTTGACGTATCGGCGCATCTGTCTATCGAATATTTCACATCTTCCGCCGTAACGTCATTCCCGTTGTGGAATTTGACCCCATCGCGCAAAGTAAAGGTGTATACCTTTGCGTCCTCTGAAACTTCATAACTGCTCGCTACGGCTTCCGTTAAATTACCATCCTTGTCCGGTTTCACCAGACCTTCGTAAATGTTAAATAAAACCTCTTTTGTTCCTGCCGCAACTGCTTTGTGTGGGTCAAGACTGTCCAAGTCCTGGGAAATACCAACCCGGATACTTCCCCCTTCGACCGGTTTTCCTGAAAGTGTATTTTCCGTCGCAGACCCCGCCTCGTTCTTGTCACCTGAGCATCCGCTCAGTGCAACAGAAATAGCAGTTGTCAGCACCAAAAGAATCGCTGCTACTCTTCTTTTCATGTTTGTCTCCTTCTTCCAATAACCTTCATTATTAAATTGTCGAAATCATTGTAAGTGATTTTCTTTTGTTTGGCAAGTATTTTACGGCATTTTACGGATTAACCTCACTTTTTCTTTGCAAAACCGTGCCGGATTGTGTATACTGTAGACGTAGTTCAAGACTTGCTCGCGAGTCTTGGCGCGGTATTTCAACTGATTGATGTTCTGCGCGACCTAAAGCTGTTTCCAGTATATGGTCTCATCGACTTTAGGGTGAGCAGATTTAAAAAGAAAGGCAGGTCCTAAAATGAAGTGTCCATACTGTGGCCATCCCGATACAAGAGTCATTGATTCCAGACCCGCGGAGGACAAGAGTTCCATCCGCAGAAGACGTTCCTGTGACGAATGCGGCAAGCGTTTCACTACTTATGAGAAGGTGGAGACGATTCCCCTCATCGTCATAAAGAAGGATAACAACCGGGAGCAGTACGACCGCTCCAAGATTGAGCACGGCATTTTGAGCGCCTGCTATAAACGCCCGGTTCCGGCAAGCGAAATTCAGAAGACCATCGATGCGGTAGAACTGGAAATCTTCAACCGGGAAGAAAAGGAAATCCCCAGCAGCCAGATTGGCGAGATTGTCATGGACAAGCTGAAGGAATTAGACCCTGTGGCATATGTACGATTTGCCTCCGTCTACCGGGAGTTCAAAGATGTCAATACCTTTATGGATGAACTGAAGAAATTCCTCCAGTAAAGGTTCGTATTCACAGTCGATTCCTTAAAATTTATCCCCCGGAACTTCCGGGGGATTTTTTATGCCCAGCATGATTTATCTCTCTAAAACTTCTGTAAGAATTTTTCTTCCTGTATCTCCACCAGTATGATATCCGGTCCGATTTTTTTAATACAGGCAAAGGGAATCACGTATTCACAGTCTGTGCCCAAAAATCCGCAGATTCTCCCCGGTCCGGGTATGATGATTGCTTCCACGCAGCCATCGCAGATATTCATCTCGATATCCACTACACAGCCCAGTCTTTTACAGTTACAGATATTGATGACTTCTTTTTCCCTCAGTTCACAGATTCTCATTAAAACCGGCCCCACACATCAAACAGTTTCTCACTGTCATTGTATGCAGGACCGATAAAAAAAGTTCTCTATGACGTCAGCGCAGGGGCAGGCAGACGATTCAGCCTGCGTTTCATCCGCCCCTGTCCTATTGACACAACATCATCTATTTACATTGCCATGACTTTTTCACTCTCAAATGCTTTCGCAATCACTGCGATAAGGATACCTCCCGCAAGAAGTGTGATACCCAATGTCATGCCGTACTCCATCATGGTCACTTCCTGGGTCAAAATCCCCTGCAGTGCCAAGGAGATGTTATAGATGGGGATAGCATAAAACCATTCCTTAGGCGCGTCAGTTATAAACATCGTGGTGATGCCTAAGATTAGGATTACCATATACACCGGCATCACATAGGAGTTTGCCTCCTTGATGGTCTTGGCAAAGACAGATACCAGCGCGATAATCGCCGAATAAAGAAAAGCAATCGCTATGAGCAGAACCGCAAGCATGACAATCTGCTTCGGGTTCAGGCTCAAGTCCACACCCAGTTCCTCACTGGAAAGCCCACCCATCATCTGAGGCATGAAGGCAACCATAGCTGCCACGTAAATGACCGAGGATACCCCGGAAATAATCATCAGTGCAAACACCTTGCCGAGCACGATGGAGCTTCTGCGCACCGGAGAGACCAAAAGGCTCGCCAATGTGCCGCGTTCCTTCTCTCCTGCTATCATATCTGTACCGATTCCCATCGCCCCTGCGAACAGAAGAATCGTCACAAAATAGGGGAGCATTGTGCCGAGCACTTTGCCGCCCGCCTTTTCCTCATCCTGTATCACCATATCCGGGTTATCAGAATTGACAGTAAAGACGGTCAGTTCTGCCATATCGTCCACCCTCTGGGAGAGGAGCTGCTGACGGTAAGCCTCTAAAATGCCGGTAGATATAGACTCAAACGCTGCACTTGAATACTCCTCGGAAGGATTATAGTAAGTCTTGACCTGCGGTATCTCATCTCCCGTCTGATAGGTACTGATATCCTCCGTAAACGACTCCGGGAACTCAATCATTAAATCGAGGTTACCCTCCTTGATAGCAGTTTCCGCGCCCTCTCTTATCTGGCTCTCATTCAGGGAGGCATCCTTTGCCAGCTCTCCTCCCAGTATCTCCCCCACATTGTCCTCTGTATAAATCTGGCAGGATTCATTTGCCGTCAAAAGAAAATCCTCAAATCCCTGAGGCAGATTCTGGATATACACAACGGAACTGTGCTTCTCCACATCCTCCTGCGCCCTGGTGCTCAAATTACTCACAAGGCTCATAACGACAATCATAATAGCCACCGGAAAAATAAACACAGAAACCAGCATTTTCCCGTCCTTAAATACTCTGGAAAGTTCTTTTCCGCAAATCTGTCTGATTCCTTCCATCTATCTTTCCTCCTTCTGCGCTCTGTAAAGCGCGAAAAATGCATCTTCCAAATCCTCCGCATCTGCCTCATGCAGAATTTCTTCCAGGCTGCCCTCCGCTGCTTTGCGCCCGTCGATAATCACACCAATCCTGTCACAGAGCTTCTCCGCCTCTGACATGATATGTGTAGATATAATAATCAGTTTCCCTTCGTCTCTCAATTTCTTCAGGTAATCTGTCACACTCCTGGCTGTCACGATATCCAGCCCGTTTGTGGGCTCGTCGAAAATCACGATATCCGGGTCGTGTACAAGGCACACCGCGATAGCAGCCTTCTGCGCCATACCTGTGGAGAGCTCCTTAATCTTTTTCTGGGAAAACTCCTTGATACCAAAGTAAGTAAACAGCTCCTCTTTTCTCGCCCGCAGTTTTTCCTGCGGAACCTTATGGAGCCTGCCAAAAAAATCAAACAGATAATCCACGGAAAACTGCGGGTCCAGTTTGATATCCCCCGTGAGGAATCCAATCTCCTCCCGTACCTTCTCCGGCTCGCGCTGTACTTCGTGACCGGATACGAAGATTTCCCCTTTCGTGGGCTTAATAATAGTAGAAATACAGCGCAGCGTCGTGGTCTTCCCCGCGCCGTTTGGTCCCAGCAGTCCGTAAATCTCACCGGGTCTGGCGGTGAGGCTTAAGTCATCCACTGCCGTCTTTATAGGATTTTTGGTCCTGGATTCCTTCATTTGCTTTTTATTCAGCCGGTAAATCTTTGTCAGATTCTTTATCTCAATCATCTTGATCATCTTGCTGCCCTCCCTTATATGCAATGTTTCCATGCACTGTGTGATTGTATTATTGTCTTAGCACAATTGTATTCTTTCCCTCTCCTTTTGTCAATCACTTTTTTAATGGCTTCTCTCCCCTTTCCTTTTTCATGCAAATCGTCTACAATAAGAGTATTCCGTCCGCCGAATATTTGCGCCGGGAAACTTATAATACAAGGAGAATCTGCTATGAAAGAAACCATATTACTTTTTCATGTGCCGGATAAAGACACACTTTTAAAGATTGAGATGGCATTATTTCCCCTCCATGTGCGCCTGCGCCGCGTGGCAAAGGAAGACTACAACCAGCCTCTCGGCGCGCTCGCCGGAATAAAAGATATCCCGAAGCTTTCAGAATCCTACGAGGGAGAAGAGCTTAACGATACGCTGTTCGTCTTTGCTTTCTTCACAGACGCCCGGCTCAATCAGGCACTTGCCGCGCTGAGGAAATCCGGCGCAGGACCTTTCCCCTACAAGGCAATCTTAACTCCCACCAACCAGACCTGGAACGCGATGCAGTGCTTTCGGGAAATCAAAGAAGAGCGGGAGGCAATCTTAAAACAGCAGGAAAACAAGGCGAAATAAAAAGAGGGGCAGCGAACCTTTTTTCTGTCCCGGCATACACTGATAAAAAGTCCCGTTAAATGGGATGGAAACTCTGCCGGGAAAGCATAAGGAAACTCGCTGTCCTTTCTCTGTCTTTACATTTCCCGCACAATTTTATCCCCATGAGGAAAGCAAATGAACTCTTATTATCCCTTCGTCAACACCCCTCTGCCCTATCCATATGATGCTCTGGAGCCTTTTATTGATGAGAAGACGATGCATCTTCATCATGACCGGCATCTGCAGACCTACATCGACAATCTGAACAACGTGCTGGAGGAACATCCCTCTCTCCAGAAATATTCTTTAGAAGAGCTGCTCTGTATATGGAGGCGCCTTCCCTGCCCGCTTCAGGCACCTGTGCGCAACAACGCGGGCGGCGTGTACAACCATCGGTTTTATTTTGACGGTATGGCAGGCAGAATGGACACAGAAATCTCTAACGGCATGAAAAGACCGGGCACACCTGCGGAGGCGTCCCGGCTCTTATTAGCCCTGTCCAGACAGTTTATAACACGTGAAAATTTTCAGTACCAGTTTAAGGAGGCTGCTCTTTCTGTGTTCGGTTCCGGCTACGCCTGGCTCGTCCTCGAAAGAGGTGTTTTAAAAATCGTAACCACGGCAAACCAGGATACACCGCCCTTAAACAGGATGACGCCAATATTGAATATCGACGTCTGGGAACACAGCTATTATCTGAAACATTACAATGTACGCGCCGCCTACATCGATGACTGGTTCCAGGTCATCAACTGGGAAATCGCCGAGCGCCGTTTCTGTCAGGAAACCGCATTGCCGGGCACAAACTGGCTCTCGTAGAGGTGTTTATAGAAACCGCCTGTCTTCAAGAGGCTCTCATGATTGCCCTGCTCGATGATTTTCCCATCCTTCATCACTAAAATCACATCTGCTTCCCGGATGGTGGAGAGGCGGTGCGCCACAATAAAGGTGGTCCTGCCCTCCATCAGCCTGGAAAACGCTTCCTGAATCTTTAATTCCGTCCTCGTGTCGATGGAAGAGGTCGCCTCATCCAGAATCAGCATAGGCGGACGCAGAAGCATCACCCTGGCGATGCACAGAAGCTGCTTCTGCCCCTGGGAAAGACTGCCCCCATCCTCTGTAATCCAGGTGTCATATCCCTTCGGCAGACGGCGGATAAAGCTGTGGATATGGGAGGCTTTCGCCGCCTCTATCATCTCCTCTTCCGTTGCATCCGGTCTTCCCATCGTGATGTTCTCCCGGATGGTCCCGGTCTTCAGCCACGTATCCTGCAGTACCATGCCGTAACCGGCTCGCAGGCTCTTTCTCGTCACCTCGCGGATATCACGCCCTTCCACCATAATCCGCCCGTCATTTACATCGTAGAAGCGCATAAGCAGATTGATGAGCGTAGTCTTCCCGCATCCTGTGGGTCCTACCACGGCAATCTTCTGTCCGGGACTTACCTTGAGGTTGAAGTCCTCAATCAGCTTCTGCTCCGGCACATAAGTGAAAGAGACATGCTCCGCCGCCACATTCCCCCGGATATCCTTAAGCACTTCCGCTTCTTTTGAATCCGGTATCTCCGGCGCCTCCTCGATAAGTTCAAAGATGCGCTGGGCGCAGGCGATTGCGTTCTGTAACTCCGTTATCACCCCGGAAATCTCGTTGAACGGCTTTGTGTACTGGTTCGCGTAGCTTAAAAAGCTGGTGAGCTGCCCCACGCTGAGCGTCCCATTCACCACAGAAAACGCTCCCGTGATGCCCACGCCTGTGTACACAAGGCTGTTTACAAAACGTGTCGCCGGGTTTGTAATGGACGAGAAAAAGGTAGCGCGCAGGGAAGCCGTCTGAAGCCGTCCGTTAATCTCGTCAAAGCGCTCCGTGACATCCTCTTTTTTCCCGAATGTCTGCACCACCTTCTGATTGCCTATCATTTCATCTATCAGTGCCGTCTGCTCTCCTCTTGTCTCGGACTGCAGCTTGAACATGGCAAAGGTATGTTTTGCGATAAAATTCGCCACAAAGAACGATACCGGAGTGATGAGCACCACCACAAAAGTAATTTTCACATTTACAGACAGCATAAACCCAAAAGTCCCCAGGATGGTCGCCACACCGGTAAACAGCTGGGTAAAGCCCATCAAAAGCCCATCCGCGAACTGGTCCACGTCCGCAATCACCCGGCTCACCACCTCCCCGTGGGGGTGCCCGTCGATATATTTCAAAGGCAGGATTTCTATCTTCTGAAACGCCTCGTTGCGGATATCCCGCACCACCTGGTATGTCATCTTATTGTTGCAGATATTCATCAGCCACTGCGCCAGCGCTGTAATCAGCGTACACACCGCAATCGTTGACATAATCTTAAATACACCCGCAAACTCGACCTGTCCTTTCCCTACAATATCATCCACCGCATATCCTATCAGCTTCGGCACATAGAGCGTAAGCGCCACGGACACTGCCGCCAGCAGGATGGAAAACACCAGGAAAATCCGGTATCTTCCCAGGCGCCGGAATACTTTTTTGAGGATTTCGCTCTGTTTTTCTTTCTTATTCTCCATCTTCCCGCACCTCCTTACGCTTCTTTCTTAAACTGAGAATAATAAATTTCCCGGTATGCCGGACAGTGTTCCAGTAATTCCTCATGGGTGCCAAGCCCCGCCATCTCCCCGTCATCCAGTACGATAATCCGGTCCGCGTACTGCACGGAAGCCGCTCTCTGGGACACGATAAACACGGTGGGCTTCTCTTTCATTCCCCGGATTGCGCCCCGAAGCGCCGCATCTGTGGCAAAATCAAGCGCAGATGCACTGTCGTCCAATATCAATATCTCCGGCTTCCTCACAAGAGCGCGGGCAATCGTCATCCTCTGCTTCTGCCCTCCAGAGAGGTTTCTTCCGTTCTGCTCAATCTGGAAATCCAGATACCCATCCTTTTTCTCCACAAACTCCATCGCCTGTGCCAGCCTCAGCGCTTCTTCTATCTCCTCCACACTGGCGTCCTCTTTTCCCCAGCGGATATTTTCCGCGATGCTCCCTTTAAAAAGCACTGCCTTCTGGGGCACCACGCCAATCTTCTTTCGCAGACTATCGATGCAATACCCTTTTACATTCTCGCCGTTTATCAGCACTTGTCCTGACGCCGCCTCGTAAAACCGGGGAATCAGATTCACAAGAGAAGATTTTCCGGAACCTGTACCGCCGATGACACCAATCGTCTCCCCCTTTCCTGCATGAAACGAAATACCGCTCAAAGACGGGGCGCTGTTCCCTTCATATACAAGCGAGACATCCTGAAACTCCACCATCGGAGACTCCGCCCGCTGTGTCCACTCATGGTCGCCCTCCTCCATATCATTTTTTTCGTTGAACACCTTCTCGATACGGTTCGCGCACGCGATTGCCTTGGTCACTGTGATAATCAAATTCGCCAGCTTCACCAGCTCCACAAGAATCTGGGACATGTAGTTGACCAGCGCAACCACCTCGCCCTGGGTCAGAGCGCCCATATCCACACGCACTGCCCCCGTATAAAGGAGGACGACAATCGCACCGTTTACTATAATATAAGTGAGAGGATTCATAAGCCCGGAAATTCTGCCCACAAATTTCTGCGCATCTGTGAGCGTCTGGTTTCCCTCCAGAAATCTCTCTCTCTCACTGTCTTCTTTATTAAAGGCGCGGATGACTCTTGCCCCGGTCAGATTCTCTCTCGTCACCAGCAGCACCTTATCCAGGTTTGCCTGTACCTTCCGGTAGAGCGGCATGGTAATCAGCATAATTCCGAACACTACCACAGATAAAAGCGGTATCGTCACCACAAAAATCAGCGCTGCTTTCACATCCACGGTAAATGCCATAACCATCGCGCCAAACACGATGAAAGGCGAACGCAGGAAAAGGCGTAAGACCAGGTTCACCCCGGACTGCACCTGATTGACATCACTTGTCATCCGTGTAATCAGCGTGGACGTGCCGATGGTGTCCATCTTGCTGAATGTAAAGTTCTGAATGTGCCAGAACAGCTCATGCCGCAGTCCTGTCGCAAAGCCCGCAGCCGCCTTCGCCGAAAAATACTGTGCCGTGATGGAACACACCAGCCCGATAACGCCCAAAGCGATGAGTACCAGGCACATCTGAATAATATAGGGCTTGTCCCGGTTCTCTATCCCCACATCGATGACCGCCGCCATCACAAGCGGCACCACCAGCTCAAAAGAAGCCTCCAGAAGCTTAAAGAGCGGGGCTAATATGGTCTCCTTTTTATAGTCTTTTAAATATACAAGCAGTGATTTCATCTTACCTACTCCTGTTTTCTGATTTCGCAGTCCGGCGTACACCGGCGCTGTCCATTTTTCTATCTTAACACAAACCAATGCGGATAGAAAGTTTTCCATAAGCAGTATTGACTTTTTTTCCGTATACGTGTATTGTATTACTTAGTTAGTACAATTTATCATCATTCATACCTATGGAGGTATTTGCATGGAACCACTCATAAAAGTCCAGGACCTGCATAAAGTCTATAATCCCGGCGAAAACGAAGTACGGGCACTGGACGGTATCAGCCTGGAGATTGAAAAGGGAGAGTTCATCGCCATCATCGGACATTCCGGCTCCGGGAAATCCACATTGATGAATATGCTCGGATGTCTGGACACCCCCACCTCAGGAAGTTATTTTCTGAATGGGACTGATATCTCCCGCCTGTCCGACAATGCCCTGTCCGAAATACGCAATAAAGAGATTGGCTTTATCTTTCAGGGCTTTAACCTGGTCGCCAATTTGGACGCCATCGGAAATGTGGAACTTCCCCTCATTTACCGGGGACTTTCCAAACACAAACGACGCACCATCGCTGTGCGGGCGCTGAAAAAAGTAGGTCTGGAAAAACGGATGAAGCATAAGCCCAACGAGCTCTCGGGCGGACAGCAGCAGAGAGTCGCCGTGGCGCGCGCCATCGCAGCGCAGCCTCCTATCATCCTGGCAGATGAACCTACCGGAAATTTGGACAGCAAGTCCACTAAAGAGATTATGAACATTTTAAAGGCTCTTCATGCAGGCGGGCGTACCGTTATCATCATCACCCATGACGATGAGATTGCCTGCCAGACAGACCGGGTCTATGTTCCTGCTGATTTTGATACAAAAGAAAAAGCCCTCTCCGGGGCAAAAGCCGCCGAAAAAGGCTTGAAATAAGGGCTTCCGAGGTCATGCTCTGACTTTGGAAGCCCTTGTTTTATGTGTTCATTTGTCCTGCTGCCGCTCGGTAATGTGGCGGAGTGACAGCCTTGCGGTGTAGTGATTTTGGAATAATTAAAAGGTGTGGAAAAATTAAAAGGTTTCCGCAACAGCCCATCTGTCATTCCACATAAGAGACCGTACATTCCTTAGTTACAACTGTTCCTCAGATTTGTTTCAGTCCATAACCATGTTGCCGAACATCCATGCGATACCGTGTACGATGTTTCCCACATTAACTGTTCCATCATATCGGAGATATAGATTAAATGTAAAGCCAAGCGTCTCTACCACAATATCACAGTTCGGCTCATCTGATTTGGCTGATGGATTCCACTCCACATCAAGAACTCTGCCAGAAAACAGGATATGTGGACTCTGCTCAAAATGCTCCCAATCGTTATTCGCTGGGAATGTCCCCATTGGAATCATAGAGATGGATGCCATTTTATTTTTCTCGTCTTTGCAGTAGTCTTCCTCGGAATTAAAAATCCGTATATCGCTCCCCACACCACAAATATCGATGGCACACGAGCCTTCTTTCGCATCCGTGTATTCATCCGCATTGTCAATAAAGATGTTGAATGGTATCTCCAGGCCCCCATCATCACTGGTTTCTACCCTGGCAATTTCCCCATCTTCGTAATCCATAAAATACAGGAATTTCAATTTGGCCATGAGACACCGCCATCCTTCCTTCGAACCGTTTCTGGTAGTCCATGACAGCCGTCATATAGCGGATGTCATTCGAAAAACAGTTTTTATGTTTTGCCGATAGTATTTCCTCGTCATCGAAGATTCAAGTCTTGTATGTCCAACTTAGTGTTTTTGAGGTAGTGTGTAAACACTGTTTTCGCCGGCAAAAGACGCACTTGTATGTCCTCCAATCCCAGCCTTTTCATCATGGCAAGGGAGACAGAGCCCTTTTCGATAATTTCCGACATTTCTGTCGGCATAAGGAAACAGTTTTTTACCGTACCTATCTGGTGAACATCCACAAAAGGCTGATAGACCAACTGGTACAGATACTGCTTGGTGATGGACTCAATACCAGGCTGACCGCGCAGCTTTTTATTATGTTCCAGTTGAATATTGTAGTATTTTGCATCAAAAATGATAAACTGACAGTGCCCATCGACATTAACGATTGAAATGAGGTCTGGGATGAGCGTGTCCTCGGCCTGCTTAACAAACGGTTCCCCGTTCGGTGCAGTTCCAGACCACTGCGGTTTATCAATCAAATCGATGAGTTTCTTATACCTCATATCGTGATATTGCTCAGCCAATGGTACAGGTAGTCGCAATCCACCGATCGGCTTCTGTAACTGATTGTCCAACACCTCTGCACATACTTTTTCCCACACCATATTAAAACTGTTCGTTCCGAACATGCTGAAGCAGTCCAGATCATCCAGGGCACTGCTGTTGGCAATGTAGGCATACAGCGTTTTCAGCAGAAGCTGTTTGCGAGTATTAAACTGGACATTGAGTTCCTTAATGATACGCACCAGAACATACTCTTTGTCTCCAAAGTCCTCGATCTGCTCATCGGAAATATCTACACCCATGATGTCAAACAGATCTAACAGGTCGGCATCTCTCAATTCCTCCGTGCAACGGGTGAGGATAGACTCATGTAGGCGCTTGAAGAAATCGAAATCGTCATTCACACGCTTCATGGTCAACAATTCCGGGTAGTACGGCCGGTTGTTGCTTAAGAGGGTGAAAGTTTCGTTGATGGTCTTATCCCAAAGAATGTCACCGGCTCCGTTGGATTCGATGATGTCCTGCGTGTTGGTGTAGGCACCGTACTCGAAATAATCCTGGAGGAGGAACAGCATAACAGCCAGCATATTGAATGCGCTGCTGTCACTCGTATCGTTGTACATACGAATAATTTGTTCCTTGGAATTGTACTTTTCCAGAACCTTCAACACCTGTTTCAGTTCTGTTTTGGGAGCCGTGGTATCGAGCAGATATTTTGGATAGCATTTTAGCACACGACCCTCAATGGTAATAACGCCCACAAAGGTGAACACATAAAGATACTCATTTTCGCCGACCTCAACATCGGCGATTTCGATGTCCTCATCTACCAGATCGGTAAGATCCTTTTGGATGTCGTTTGCTTTTACTGCCTTCAACACGCCATATTCTTTCAGACGTTTCAGAATGTGAACAGTCTTTTCCTCAGAGCAATGGAACTCTTTAACCAGGTCTTCCTGGGTATAGCGTTTTTGTTCTCGTAAAAATACTGAAATCATTCTCCATCATCCTCTGGGACACTATCAATAAACTGGCTACTGATTCCCTCGCAGAAAATATATACACCCTTGATGTCAAATTCTCTGCAAATCTTGGAATACTGAGTCTTTGCCTTTTCGTCGCAGCCACCAAACAGCGTAATACGCTTCTGTTTTGCGGCATCATCAAACAGGTACATAATGACTTTGTTCTTAAAGACACGAGTGAAAACAGTGGGATCGATTATTTCACCTTCCGGCAGATTCTTTTTGGAAATGAAATATGGGCCCAGCAACTTATCCTCGTTCACTTTGTAGGTAAGTAGTTCGTTATTGATAGCTTTGCGGAGCGCATTCCATTCCACAATGCGGCGATAATCACCCTGACCGAGAATGACCTTTTTTCCAACGATTCCGGCTTCACTATCATCAATACCCAAGTAGGTAAAATCCCATCTGCGCTTGAAAGCAGTATCCATCGGAAATACACCCTGGTCAGCACTGTTCATGGTAGCCCAGATGAACATATTGTCAGGGATACGGATTTCGGAATAATCGTTGGGATTGCCACCGAGTTCTCCCGCCAGATACTTTTTGATGTCCTCAGATGCCTGGATTGGATATTCACTGACCTCATCACCACCACGGTCAAGCAACTGAAATACATCACCGAACACAGCAGCAACATTGGCACGGTTAATCTCCTCAATTACAAGCAGGAACGGCTTAGGAGCATCAGTCCTACTGTTCTGGAGGGCTTTTACATAAATGCGCATGAATGGCCCCGGTACATAGGAATAAGTAATGGCATCTTTGCCCTCGCTGTCTTTGCAAGGTACCGGCTTATATGTACCGACAAAATTGGCGTAGGAGTAATCCGGGTGGAAAGTTACACGCTCGCATTCGCCGCCATCTGCAAGTAGCTGCTCCTTTTCGTAGTTCAGAGTGAAACTTTTACCAGTACCAGGAGCACCGAAGAGGATGCGGTTCCGTTCAAAAGAGGATAGGTATCCCGTATTGAACTTAATCGGGATATAATCATCAACCAAAATTGGAGACTTCTCCGTTCCTCGCGACCAATAATACTTTTTATACAAGAATAGAAGATTTTCAGGTTTTTTTATCTCATAACATGTAGTTAAGTATCCCTCGTCTTCCGGAAGTCTATCGGATTCGTCAAACGAAGAATGCCACACACCAGATTTTTGATGTGCCATATCTTCATTCTCTTCATAAAAATATGGGGAGAGCGAATCTACAAAAGCTATTAATTGTGAACCATCCATCACAGTAATAACAGAAGTCGATGATGTTTCATAGAAAGCTTTTATTTCTCCAGCTTTTCTTGAGGCTGTTTTTCTATCGTTCTGATAGTAATGCTCTAACAGAGCTTCTGTCACCTTGTCTCTGTCAAGAGAGCCATTTTTGATGTAGTTGAGCAGGTTGCCTGTCTCTTTCCATCCGATGGCTATAATTCCCTTACTCATCCATTTCTCAGCATAGTGTTCAGACTCATCAGAAGAACCAAGCCTGAAGAAATGGCGGATTTCTCCAAACATTGCATAACAGACATCTTGAAAGTTAGGAGACATATAGTTTGTTCTCTTTTTAATAAGTGCAAGCTGCCCGTTCATACCATAGTATTTTTCACTTGGTTTTATTCCAAATCCGAACAAAATATGCTTAAGCCAATCAGTTACATACCAACCGATAAACTGGTCGGGAAAAATCATGTGCAAATATTTCTGCACCCATGCGTAGGTGGCAAATTTACCCATTAATGCGTTCAAATCATCATCCAATTTCTCATAAGCTTCGACAGAGTCGAGTGTTCTGGATTGAATCATCTCACAAGCACTCACAAGGTTGTCGCGGATTGTTTTACCAAATTGCAACGCATCTGACTCTGAAAGAACTTGAGGTGTCTTTGGAGCGCCAGTAGTCCATGACCCATCTTCCTGACGTTGAAAAAGACCGAACTTGAATGATGAGCCGCCTGAAATACTTCCAAAAGTGCGCTTCAACTTCTGATTAAACTCCAAATGGTAGCAAAGACTATCATTAGTTCCATCTGCCGTTAGGAAGAGGTAGCTTAGCAATTCATCGTCACTTAATTTTTTCAAAACGTCAGGGCCGAATTTTTCTTTGAAATCATTAAGCAGACTTGTTATTTCGTCTACAGGAGTATCAAACCTAACGGTGTGAGTCTTGGGATACTCCATAACCAAATTTCCTGCTCGTTCATATATCATAGCTTCGTCTTGCATGACTTAGTCCTCCTCTTTTAGTCCGCCTTAAGGATATATTCAATGCTATTATCATAATCGCCGTAATAATCGAACCAATCCTGTTTGAAATTTTCTTCCTTATATATCCAAAAAGAGGACGAGTCCGAAAGCCGCTTACACACACAATCTACTGATTTTCGTTCTTTTATCGAATATGCGGATAGGGCGATATTATTTCCATCCGAGCTGACATTAAAAAGTAGCGTCTGTGAAAGAAGTTTCATCCAATCCGACATATTTCTTCTTGCTCTCGTTAGTGGCTGAAGTTGTTGACCGCCATGCCGTGATGCTATGATGCTCTCAGTACAAAGTGAATAATCCAGCATAGTCGTACATCGTACTGCATATGCCTGCATTTCGTCCAATGATAATATGGGCTGTTCACCGCTTTCCCACAACTTATATAAAATCTTCCATATTAATGCCGCTGGTCTTATTTGGATATTGTAATGCGCCTGCAGTTCCGTAAAAGATTCATAATAAATTCATTACCTAAATAACAAAGTGCTGATATATCGGATGCTGGATCTCCATATTTAGCGTTTTCGAAATCTATAATTCCAGTAAGTTCATCATTATCATCTAATATATAATTCTCATACCATAAATCACCATGAATAAAATGATAATTATCAAACTCACTTAAATATTCAATATATTCATTATACCAATTTAATAATAATGAATATTTTTCATCATCTAAATATTCTCTTAACAACTCTAAATTAATTTTTGCATTATTTAGTTCTTGTTCAACATATATTTTTTTATCAAAGACTACTGGAACTTCATATAATTCATTCATAAAATCAGCAAGTTTTTTTGCTAATTGTTCTTTATCAACTTTATCGATGTATGACTTTGTAAATGTATGACCTTTAATCATTTTATAAACCATAGCTCCATTTGGAAACTCATTATTAGGCGCTATTAATTCAATGATATTAGGAATTTGAAGTGATTTAACATCAACAAGTTTATTAAGACTTTCGGAATACTTTTTATAATTATCATAGGAATTTTTATTTACACCTTCTAGAAGTATATACTCATCATTAATTATATATGCTTTACTATTAAATCCCTCATTAATATATTTCTTGCTTTTAATCTCCATTTTTATCACAACCTATATTATTTATTTTTAATACTTATTTCACAATATTCTTTTAACTCTGATAATCCTTCAGTAATCCAATCATTATAATTATATTCATAACCATAAATTATTTTTTCAAACATCCAATAAAATTCGTGAAAATCTGATTTTCTCAACATTTTTTCAATGTTGTCATAACCATAATAATTTAAAACTTTTATACCAAAACATCTTCCTAATTCTTCATCTGAATCTTCTAATAAACAATAAAAATCATTATCAGTATCAGAAACACAAGAATCCCCAAAATCAATAATACCTGAAATTCTATTTGTTGTAGTATCAAATAAAATATTACCACAACTAAAGTCGTTATGAACAAGAGATTTATTTATTGTTAGCATATCATCATTAGATAAAATGCTATTATAAATATTATTAATTACCATTTTTTCATTATCATCTAATTTATCAAAAATTAATTCAACTAATCTTGCATAATCTTTTTTGTAATTCTCAATTGTATCGACTTGGTATTTATTATAATTGGAACTATGTAGTTCTTTTAAAAATCTTGCTAAATCTTGTGCTAATTTATCTTTTTCTTCATCAGTTAATCTTTCATATATTTCTTTACTTAAAGAAACACCATTAATTTTTGTAAAACAAGCAATACAATATTTATAATTCGAATTATCATTATTAACATATAAAACTTTAGGTATATTAAAAGTTGTTTTATTTTCTAAATATTGTAGTATTTCAATTTCTTTTAATAAATTTTCATTTGCTTTTTCGTGTCTAGGAAATTTAAAAATCATATTATCATTAACTTCATAAGCAAACGAGTCATTACCATTACCAATTAATTTAATAGAGGTTATTTTGATATCAAAACTATGTTCAATTATATATTTTATTGCTTTAACATTAGTTTCATTATCATCATATCGATATTCCATTAAATAACAATCTTCTTTTTTACCTTCGTGAAGTTCGTGTTCTGGTAAATCTTCAATAATTCTAAATCCTGCTTTTTGATACATTCTAATTGCTCTTGGATTATCTTGGTGTGGGTCCAATATTACAGCATCTGCATTTCTTTCTTTTTTTAAGAATTCAAAAATCATTTTTGTATATTTTGTTCCTATGCCTTTGCTCCAATAATCAACTTCACCAATAAATTGGTCCATACCATAAACAATATCATTACTTCTAGGGTAATGATAATCATCATATAGTTCATCATACATTTTATATATTTGTCCATAACCAATAGGTTGACCATTATATTCAATAATTACTCTTATAACTTCATCTTCCCAAGGTTCTGTATAATGTTCTTTTAAAGTTTCTAATGTATATTTTTTATCTCTACCACCATAAAATTCTAATACTCTTTCATCGGTAAGCCATTTTAACATTAATGGAAAATCATTATCATTTAAAGTTCTAACCCTTATATTCTCATTTTTAATATCTATCATTTTTCATCACCTTCAAAATCATATACATAGCAAATTTCATCTTCAAAATCATTTTTGCCACCTAATTTTTCATATACATGACACGCTCTAGGATTTCCTTTATCAGTAAGAACAAACATTTCAAAGAATCCATTAGAACTAATATAATCTTTAATAAATCCTAATAATTTAGTTCCATAACCTTTATCTTGATAGTCTGGTAACATTCCAATAGAATAAATAAAATATGCATGTTTTCCATTTGGATGAATAATATCATATCCATAAGCAAATCCTACAATTTTATTTTCAGCTTTAGCAATAAACCCAATAACATTTTTATCATTAATTAAAGTTTTCACCATAGCTTTGCATTAAGGATGGACTTAATTGAGACTTATGCCCGTTCGGGTACTGATACCTTAGTAATTGTAAGGTAATCAATTCTGGATAAGAAAGGTTTTTGTTCAAATAAGCCATCGCTATAGGCGTAAGCGTTAGTACCTTGGTTATTCTCGTAGAGTATATGAGTCCAAATTCGCTCAATATCTGCTGATAATCTCTCCAGGCATCAACCTGATTGCTATCTGCTCGAACATTGGCTGTAAGGATTCCGTTATTGACGAGATATCCGTTTATTTTCTTCGCATCTATAGTTTCTCCTTTGCATAGGAGACAAGCATTCAGCAGACCATCAAACACCTCGGCTTTTAAGACTCCGGCGTGTTGAGTAATTGGCCACGATAAGCCTTCATATGGAATATTAGGATACATTTTGCGCCTCCAACACTCTTTTTATTGCCGACAGTATTTCATACGCTAATAAAGGCGGCACGGCATTTCCTACCTGTCGATATTGCTCGGTTCTTGAGCCTGAAAACTCATACCAATCGGGGAAACTTTGTAAACGCGCAGTTTCTCTAACTGTCAAAGCCCTTGGCTCATATGGATGAATAAACGGTCTTGCGCCTCCTGCAGAAGAACCAATCATCACTGTACCCGATGGCATATCCGGTTTTAGTCTGTCCGAATAAGATCCGCGATCCCTTCCACCTTGGGGGACTGCTTCAAAACGCTTTCTTACAGCATCCGTATGAACTCTGATCACTTGATTTGGCAATCCCTCTACACTTTCCAGAGCATACTTGCTCGGCATCTTATCGGGGAGCTGATCGTGAAAAGGACCTGTTGCATTTGTTGGGAAAGAAAAGGATTCACACGATATATCAGGTCTAAATCCAACAATAAAAATCCGTTCTCTTTCTTGCGGAATGCCAAAGTCAGATGCATTTAATTTGGTTCTATACAATTGATAGCCCGTTTTGTTTTCAATGAATTCCAAGAGATTAGTAAAATCCTCTCCATGATTTACTGTCATCAAACCAGGAACATTTTCAAACATAAACACCTTCGGTCTCAACCCAGATACAAGCTCAAAATACTTTATAGTCAATTTGCCTCTTGGATCATCCAAAGACTGCCTTTTGCCCATAATGCTAAATGCTTGGCAGGGCGGACCGGCTATAATCAAATCTATATCTCCTTTAATATTAGCCAGGCTCCTGATTTTTTCAGCGGTCAGATCCATTGCATCATCGTTATATACAGAAACATGGGGCAGGTTGGCTTTTATTGTTTCTGTATATGTCGGAATGATATCACTCACCAAAAGCGTCTTGAAACCAGCAAAATGAGCCCCAAGATCAAGACCGCCGCCACCGCTGAACAGACTGATACAGTTATATTTATAATCAACTTCTTTGCTGAATGAGTTCAGCCTCTGAAGATATATGTTCGTTTTCTTTTCACTCAAAATAGTCACTCCTCCTGATAGCCAATTGCCTCCACAATATCCCTAAAAACAGACTCAATTACAGGGGGACAGACCGCATTGGCCAATTGTTTAGCTGCATCCGTTCGAGAAACTGCCGTAAAATCATAATTATCCGGAAATCCCATAACTCTTTTCATTTCGTTAACGCTCAAGTGCCTACGCTCTTTTGAAAGAATCGGAATATGTGCTCCACCGCCCGAGTTCAAAACTGTAAGGGTAGGTAAAGGATTATCAATCGACAATGCTCTTACGCCACTCGACCTCACCTGAAAAACACAATCACTGAGGTCACAATTTGCCGCGACACGCTCCAATGACTTTCTTGTCCGAGGAACATCAAACGACATTTCATCTATGGTCTTAATGCCCAGATAATAATCAATGTACTCATCCCATCTTTTGGTTATTGGGATAGAGCGATCGCCGTGAATGACGAAAGGTCGAAAAGCTGTTTTTTCTGTCCTCTTCTTTGTAAATTCAACTATACACTCTCCGTAAATATCCTTACGAAGGCCCACAATATAGATGCGTGAACGGCTTTGAGGGATTCCAAAATATGCACTATCCAATATAGCGGAAGATACGCAGTATCCAGCATCCGTCAGCTTTTCAGTAATAACTCGAAATGTCCTTCCTTTATCATGCCTTACCAGATTCGGAACATTTTCCAAAAATACTATTTGGGGCTTCTTTGCCTCAATTACGGACATCAGTCTAAAAAAAACCGTTCCTCTCGAATCCTTAAATCCAAGCTCTTTTCCTGCAGCAGAGAATGGCTGACAAGGAAATCCTGCGCACAGCATATCAAAATCAGGAAGATTAAATGGATTAATCTCAAAAATATCTTTTGAGTCAAAACCAATCCCGAAGTTCTGCTTATAGGTCTTTTCGCAACTGTCATCAATTTCGTTTGTATAAACGGGCTCAGCCCTTATTCCTGACACCTCAATTCCAAGTCGGAAACCGCCGACTCCCGTACAGAATTCTGCATATCGAATTGGTCCCAACATGGTTCTACTTCCTCTCATTAATTCCTCACTCTATCTTTTGATGATGGGGATAAAGCATCGCTCTCTTCATCGTCAATAAATTCCATAATATCACCAACATCGCATTTTAGCGCACCGCATATACGTAGCAGAACATCAGTATTCACATTTCCGCCTTTTCCGAGCTTGGCAACGGATGTGGCGCTAATACCGCTCATCTCCCGCAAAGTTTTTTTATTAATCCCGCGGTCAATAAGAAGTTTAAAGAGTTTGTTATAGCTAAAACGCATCTGCATTACCTCCGTGATTTCTCTCTTTCTACATTCTACATAAATTACTTCACATCATTTAGGAATCCATATCGTGTTCCCGGAATCAATCCTTTGCCGAAGGTTTCAACGACCGCGCCATGCTTCTCGTATTCAAGGGAAGGGATATGGTCAAGGTTCTCTATAATAATAAGCTGTCCCTCGTCTTGATGATTCATGAAGTAGCGGTAAAGCCCAGCTCTCATACTATCCGGCATCCTGTCATCCACCCCATCATCGAAGCCGTGAAGCGGAGTATCAATGATAAAAATGTGAGGATCGAATTTAGCATTTAGCGCCAGATATTTCCGCAACATCATTATCATCACTGTATTAAGGTAAGAGCGGTAGCCTTTGCCGTGGCTCGTTCCTTTATCCTCGCCATTTACCTCAATATCAAACGTTGTGAAATTGAAGTGCGCTTGAAGCAAACCGTAATAATTGCATTCCTTAAGAATGGAGTGGGCATATTCAGACATCGTGGTGGCAAAATCATCCCCAAAGTAGTCCTTGGGATGATACTCTAAAGTCCTATCATTTTTCTGCTCGTTTTCTAAAGCAGTCAGATCGTTTCCAAAGTCCGTGGCATAGGCTTCAATCAATGCGATCTCACTGGCAATTCGGAGATATGCCTTATAAGCATCGACTGTGTTTTGCTGCTCACTTTCCTTGGGGCGTAGTTCTGTTTTAATTTTAGATTCGAGAGCATCACGCTGCCGCTTAAACTTATCAAGTTCGGCCTTGATTTCTTTCTTCCGTTCCTCGACATCTTTCTCCGTATCTTCAAGACCGGAAAGTTGAGCCATCGTCCGCTCCATTTCTACTTTGGATGCGGCAATATAGGATATCCGCTTACGAGGAGTAATCGTTCCTTCGCAGTATGGACATTTGGTGACTTGTGGAACTTCATGATAGGCTTCTTCTCCCTCGACAATGAGAGAAAGCCGTTGAATATCAGCTTTATACTGCGCGGCAAGCCTGTGGTATCTCGTCAAAAGAACATCGCACTCCGCAGCTCGTTCCTCTGCTTCCAGAATGGAAGAGAGAATTATTTGGCTTTCAGCAAGCGCACGGTCAATTTTTTCCCGTGTATCCTGCAATGCAGCGGTCGCTTGGGCTATTTGTGCTTCGACATCCGCGCCATCAAAAATGTGCAGATCTTGTTCAAGCTGCTCCTTGCGCTCCGCAGCATCCCGGATTTTCCGATTAACATACTCGGCTACAGCTTTTCGGCGCGCTTTCTTTATTTCCTTTTTCTCTTGGGCATCTGTCTCTGTAAAAGTCCTGCCGGTTATTAGATACAAAAGTGCCGAAAGGAATAGAGTGTTCTCCATATAGCGATGTTTTGGCTCTACAATAGAGTCAATATCATCAATTCGGTTTTCGTCTAAATAAAATACACGCAGCAAATTGCGCCAGGTAAGCCGCTTCTTTTCGAACCTTGCGTTCGTTACAATCATGGTTTCTTGCTCGATTCCAATGAGCTTCAGCCATACTTCGTTCAGAGGTGGATTCTTTGCTCCCTTACGGTAATTGACATCATAGGTGCCGCTATCTATACCGTCTATGGTGCTGGTCACCTCTACCTGATTCTTTCCCACATTCCTATGAAGAGTGACTTCGCCATCACGGTCATTTGATCCGACAATCATGGTCACGCCGTCATATTTTGCCGTTTCCTTAAACGGCTTGTCCACGGATCCACCGAAGATAAAGTCAATACAATTTGCCACGCAGGTCTTTCCACTGTCAGAGCGTCCCTGTATGATGGTCAGTCCTTTACCGAAGGAAACGCTGGCATCGCCCTTGGCGGTGCTTTTCGCTATAACTTTTTTAATGTAAAATCCCGCCATCGCGTTACCTCCTTAAGGATTTCGTTGATTGCCGACTAATTTCGTTGAACAGCTGGACATCGCTATAGTTCCCATACTTCGCAACCACAAGCCGCATCAGTTCTTTGTACCGCTTGGCATATTCTGATTGGAAACTCTTGCTCATGTTTCTTCCACTTTCTGAAGCGGAATAAAGGATGCCTGCTTCATCATCCGTGGCTATAACCAGCCCATCAACTACCAGATTCTTTATTGCAGTTTTTATAAGGTTCCGCCTTGCTGATAGTTCACTGAATGCAAAACCGTTTTCCCCATTTAGAGATTTATCTGCAACGCCGAAGTCCTCACAGTAAATCGCCATGAAGTCATAAGCGGCAATTCTGTCGAGTGTAATTCCGGCATTCGCCACATCAAGAAGTAGCACCACGTGGAGAGACAACTCAAAGGGCGTATTGAAAAGTCTGTTACTCATCAATGTTCACCCACGACTCAATCACACCGTCATTCACCAATATATGGCAGATGCCTTTCTTCTCCAAATTACCAATCAGATTCCGCATCTGGCTGAGTACGGAACTGTCGAGCGTGGTACTTGTTATTTTTTCAAGGACGGCATTCAGCCTTGCGTAACCATCCTCGTAATCCCTCCAGTATGTGGTATTAATGCCGTGCCACGCATCATCCTTCAGTCTGCCGAACTCATCCTCTCCGTCATCGAAGATATCCCGGACAGACCGTTCGATACTTACTGCGCTATAATATGCCATACGCTGTTCCTTATAGTTCTCTGCATATCGCTTCGGAAGGGAAGGAACATCGTCAGCAGTAAAAGTCTCCTTGTTTAATTTCTGAGCATATGCCTCATACAAAGCACGAATGTAATCAAGTTCATGCTTGCCTACATCATCAGGGACAAGTGCCTGATGAATCGTTATGACCTCACCGGATATATGTAACTTATCGCCTCTGCGCTCTATTGTCGCAGGGGCTATATTTTTTAGACTTCTTCCTGTCTCCATGCGCTGATAGTTCAACGCAGTCACATCATCGGATAATCCCTCCGAACGGCGTCTGATGATTTGAGCCAGGATATTAGCGCAGGCCTGCCCAACTTCGGAAGGTTCGACATCGAATCCGAACTCAGCCAGCTTGTCCTTCATGTGGTTCAATGCATCGAAGGAGTATGTATTTACGAAATCAGCAAACTTTGCCTCATCCAGTCGAGGCGTAAGTGCAGATGCCTTTTTCTGCGAAATTGGCAGCCTGCCACTGTAATATGCCTCCAGTGTGGATTTTCCAAGCCCATAAAGTGGATTCGGAGAATCCTTTTCCAATGCCTCATCATCCAGGATGGCATCCGTCAGAATCTTCACAAATTCTGCGGCGTTCATTTTTGTTTCGTAATTATGATGCATGAACTGTACAAGGTCGCAGAACTTCAAGTTGACACCATCCTTTCCAATGTAGGCATTTATGTAGGCAGATGTAGGCAAACCTACGAGTTTTGGAAGTCCTATTTTCTATAATGAAATCGTGATAAGGCAGAAGGAGCGCACAGTCTGTGCGAAATCCAAAACGCCTTATATCACATTATACCACGATCAAACGCGATAATCAATATAAATTTGTGAACGCAAAACTTATTTTCAGAATAAAGCTATTGATTTGCGTTTGCGAGTGGTGCGATCCCGCCCGACACCGCATCAGCTGATCACTGATGGCTCAACGGTATCCGGCGGCACAACTCAATATCACAGCTGCCTTTTGAGCGGGTTAGCTGCAATCCGAAACGGAGAACTCCGTTAGGACTGCGGTTAGGTTTTTGCACCCTTTTTGCGGCAGCACCCAGAGTCCTCCGTTTCGAGAAATCGAAAATCGGAGGACTTTTTATGAAAACCAATGAAAATCAGACCACATCAGCCATCTACTACCGTCCGCTCAAGCAGTGGATTGATGTCACCCCGGAACAGAAACGGGACTGGGAGCGGTTCGTAGGAACTACCCGCAAGGCAAAGCAGAGAGCCGGAGCCTGCTGCATTCCGTACAAAAAGAGCTACAAGTGCGACGGTATTTGCGATACCTGCGAGTTCCGCTGTATCCCGAAGGACGCTCCCCAGCAGCTCTCCATCGACACGGAGATGGAGAACGCCTATGAGAACGGCGTCTCCCGCACCAGCTTTCTTGCGGACAGCAGGCTTACCACGGAGATCGATATCGACTCCCTGATCCTGAACGGCCTGCTCACAGAGCTTCAGTCATCCGACCCGGAAAGCTACGAGATCCTCATGGCAATTGCGGACGGGCTTTCTGAACGAGCCGGTGCAGAGCGGCTGAATATGCCCCGTAACACCTTTGTGTATAAAAGAAATCAGCTGCTGAAGCGACTCAAGGAAAAATTCTAAAATCTTTCGGCCAACCCCTCCTTTCCTGTCCAGATGGGTCTGTGAAAGGCAACACAAGACGCCTTGGGAAAGGAGGGACCGCTGATATGAGTTACAACGCAAACCATTATGACGCCCGAGCCGACGAGGACATTGTTGATGTCCTGACCGCGATCAGCGTGGTGTCAAGAAGACTGGCAAGCAACCTGAACATCGCACGCCAGCAGAGCAAATCCAGGGAAGGAGGAAAATCACATGAGCAGAATGAGCGATATGGCGCAGACCATCGAAGAACTTCGCAGTGCTGCCGCTGCTATTTCGGATGCCGTTGACTGGCTGACGAAGGTATTCAGCAGTGAACCGCAGGCAGAGGATGCTCCTGCTTCTCCTCCCGAACCGGCTCTGACGCTGGAGCAGGTCAGAGCCGTGCTTGCGGACAAATCCCGCCAGGGACACACCGCCGAGATTCGCGCCCTGCTTCAAAAGTACGGCGCATCCAAGCTGTCACAGATCGACCCCGCACATTACAAGGCATTGCTCGCCGAAGCGGAGGTGCTGACTAATGGCAGTTAAGCACGCAGTCTTATCCGCTTCTTCTTCCGAACGGTGGCTCAACTGTCCGCCCTCCGCAAGGCTGTGCGAAGCCTACGAGGACAAGGGCAGCGATTACGCCGCCGAAGGGACGGACGCCCATGCGCTCTGTGAGTTTCGGCTGAAGCAGGCTCTGGGGATTCCGGCGGATGATCCCATCGAAAACCTCTCCTGGTACAACGAGGAGATGGAGGACTGCGCCGCCGGGTATGCTGCCTATGTATCGGAGCTTCTGGAGACTGCAAAGCAGACCTGCGCCGACCCCGTGGTCATGATCGAACAGCGGGTGGATTTCTCACGCTGGGTCAAAGAGGGCTTCGGCACGGCAGACTGCATCGTCATTGCGGATGGTGTTCTGAACATCTGCGATTACAAAAACGGGCAAGGATGCCTCGTGCTTGCAGATCGTAATCCACAGATGATGCTCTATGCCTTGGGCGCTCTGGAAATCTTCGATGGCATCTACGACATCGACACTGTCCGCATGACCATCTATCAGCCGAGGAAGTCCAACATCAGCGTGTATGAGATGGACAAGGCCGACCTGTACGAATGGGCAAACAGTGAACTGACTCAGAAGGCGCAGCTTGCTTATGAAGGTCAAGGCTCCTTCAGCTGTGGTGAGTGGTGCCGGTTCTGCAAGGCGAAAGCCGAGTGCAGGGAGCGCGCCGAAGCGAACCTGGCTCTTGCCCGGTACGAATTCCAGACCCCTGCGCTCCTCGCTGATGAGGAGATCGCCGATATTCTCGGCAAGGTCGACGCTCTGACCGCCTGGGCATCCGATGTGAAGGAATACGCGCTCCAGCAGGCAATCAGCGGTACGGCGTTCCCCGGCTGGAAGCTGGTCGAGGGCCGCTCCAACCGCAAATACACCAGTGAAGCCGCTGTGGCCGCAGCCGTTGAGGGCGCCGGCTTCAACCCCTACGAAAAGAAACTCCTCGGCATCACCGCCATGCAGAAGCTGCTGGGCAAATCCCGCTTTGAGGAGCTTCTCGCACCCTACATTGAAAAGCCGCA
>UQKK01000025.1 GCA_900541505.1 uncultured Ruminococcus sp. | reverse complement strand
AAAGTGAGTATCTATGAATTTGACGAAGAAAAATACAGGCGCTTGGAACGGGAAGGCAATCTGGCTGAGGGCTTCCAGCAGGGGGAAGAAGCTGGTATGAAACTCGCGGAGTATCTTGTAAAAGCGGGAAGGACAGATGATTTTCTAAAAGCTGTTTCTGATAGTGCATACCGCAAGAAACTATATCAAGAATTTAAGATTGGTGAAGATTCGGATTGAGAAAGCTGTATCAGGAGTTTATAATTCCTGAGGCACCCGAAAAGCGAACTATTTCGTAACTTCACAGAGGAATTTTCATCCACAAAAGTTGGAGCAGGCGCTACCATGACATTCAAATTTTCATAGCCGTGCCTGCTCCAAGCATTTTCATTTCTTTTATACGTTATTTTTAATTTTTATACGTTTGCCAATGTTTTTTTCACTGCCCCTTTACCGGAAACCAGTTCTGCGAAATAGGCTTCTACTTTTTCTCCCATTCCTGCCTCGTACAAATCTACTCCAAAAATATCGGCATTGGACAACAGAGGATACAATTCTTTGTGGAAATCCCGGTTTTCTCCCAGAGAAATTCCTTCTACGTATTTTACGGTTTCTTCCAGCATAGGGTCCGGACTGAGTGTGAAATGCTCGCCTTCATCATCCACTCCCATCAGATACCGACACCATCCCGCCAGTACAAGCGGAATACCTTGAAGCTCTGATACGTCTTTATCTGCACTGTCTCTGTATGCCTTAATCGTCTCACCGAACCGCACTCCCAATTTCTGTGAAGTATCTGTTGCAATGCGTTGGGGTGTATCCGGCATGAAAGGATTGGGGATACGCACCTGCAGCACCTCATCGATAAATGCTTTCGGGTCTATGATACCAGGGTTTACCACAACCGGCAGCCCTTCCGTATAGCCAATCTTCTCTACAAGCCTCCGCAGGTCCGGGTTTTTCATCTCCTCTGATATTCGCTGATACCCAAGCAGACAGCCGAACACAGCCAGTGTCGTATGAAGCGGGTTTAAGCAGGTAGAAACTTTCATTTTCTCTACCCTCTCCACGGTCTCTCTGGACGTGAACAAAACACCTGCTTTTTCGAGAGGCGGCTTTCCGTTCGGAAAGCAATCCTCAATGACCAGATACTGCGGTTCCTCTGCATTTACAAAAGGTGCGATGTATGTATTCTTAGATGTCACCAGTGTTTCCACGTCGTCAAACCCGCTGTCTTTCAGCATCTTTTTTACGCTCTCATCCGGGCGGGGCGTGATTTTATCTATCATACTCCAGGGGAAAGAGACTTGCTCAGGGTCTGCGATATAGGCTAAAAATCCGCTTCCAATCAGTTTGTTCGCCACCCAGCTATTTGCCAGTTCATAGACCGCCTCATACAGACGTTTCCCATTTTTTGAACAATTGTCCATGCTCACAAGGGCGAGCGGATACGCGCCTGCCTTATACCGGGCATACAAAAGTGCCGTCAATTTTCCCATGTAGCTTTTCGGGCTATCCGGTCCCTGTTTCATATCCTCCGCCACTTGTCTTAGAAAGCTTCCATCCGGTCCGGTGAGGCAGTATCCTTTTTCTGTGATTGTAAAGCTGACCATCTTAAGGGATGCTGCCCGAAAGATATCCTCAAGCCGCTGCCAGTCTGTCTCATGTTCCGTATCCATGACAAGAGATTCCACAATACTTCCTATCACTGTTTTTTCGATTGCCCCGTCTGATTTTAAAGTCACCAGAACAGACAAATTGTCCTTGGGACGGTATATCTTCTCGACAATTTCGTAGTCAAACCCTTCTGCCACAATGATTCCTTTATCTGTCCTGTCTGTATTTAACAATGTCTCCTGCAGATTGGCAATGAATGCGCGGAAAATATTTCCCGCTCCCAGGTGCAGCCACTCCGGTGATTTTTTTGTCACTGTCCCGACCGCCTCCCTGTTGTAATGAGGCAGCGCAAATCCCGCTCTCTCCCACTGTTTGACAGTTTCTAATGATTTTTGCGACAATTCCATAGAAATACGCTCCTTTACTTGCTGTCCAGTTTTTCCAGTGTCTCCCAGATTCCGTTGATATAGGAAGCTCCCAGTGCCCGGTCATACAGACCGTATCCCGGTCGTCCCGTCTCGCCCCATATCATACGTCCATGGTCAGGGCGGATGTATCCCTCGAATTTATTCTTATGGAGGACGCGAAGGATTTCCACCATGTCCAGACTTCCACACGCAGAATAATGCGCTGCCTCTTCAAATCCGTTTTCTAAAAGCCTTACATTTCTGAAATGTACAAAATGAATCCGTCCCATCGCCGAATATTTATCTGCAAGATGTACAATGTCATTCTCCGACGATGCTCCCAGGGAGCCTGTGCATAGGGTCAGCCCATTCGCGGGACTGTCCACAAGGGACAGCATCCTGTCCAGACTCGCTTCATCCCGGATGATGCGCGGCAGTCCGAAGATGGACCACGGCGGGTCATCCTGGTGGATTGCCATGACAATCCCTGCCTCCTCCGCTACCGGAATCACTGCCTTTAAAAAGTACTCCAGGTTCGCCCACAAATCTTCCTCTGTAATTTCCGCATATGCATCAAATACTTCTTTCAACGTCTCCTTTGTATAGCTGGCATCCCATCCGGGAAGAGAAAGCTCCCCGGTCAGAGGGTCCATCCGCTTAAGCTGCTCCTCATAATATACCAGCGCAGTAGAGCCGTCCGGAAATTCCTTATCTAATTGTGTCCTTGTCCAGTCAAATACAGGCATAAAATTATAACAGATACAGCGGATTCCCGCCTCTCCCAGCCTGCGGATATTCTCCTGGTAATTGGCTATATATTTATCCCTGGAGGGCTTACCAAGCTTGATATCCTCATGGACAGGGACACTCTCGATTACTTCAAAGCGCAGGTCATTTGCCTCCACTTCTTTTTTCAGAGCAGCGATGCTCTCTCTGCTCCACACTTCCCCTGAAGGCACATCATAGACCGCTGTGACAATCGCGCTCATGTTCGGAATCTGTCTGATATATTTCAGTGTGACCGCATCGTCTGTGCCATACCATCGAAATGATAATTTCATATCTTTCTCCTCTCGCTGTCTTCTTCTAAAGCAGATACATGTCTGCTTTAGAAGAAGTTTCTTCGTTTTTTGATTAAGGCCATATACCTCTGGTCTTCTTCGCTTCCACAACTCGTTTTACGGCAATCAGGTAAGCGCCAGTCCTGCAGGAAACCTGATTTTCCTCCGCCGTCTTCCATACATCCTCGAAAGACCGGTCCATGATTTCCTTGAGCTGTTCATTCACCATGTCTTCTGTCCAGTACAGAGACTGGATATTCTGTACCCACTCAAAGTAAGAGACTACAACTCCGCCCGCATTTGCCAGGATATCCGGCACTACTACAATATTCTTTTCGTTAAGGATTTTGTCTCCCTCGATGCTGACCGGTCCGTTTGCCGCTTCAATGATGACCTTCGCCTGTATTTTTTCTGCATTCTCCGCGTTAATCTGATTTTCCAGCGCCGCAGGTATGAGAATATCCACAGGCAGGCACAGCAGCTCCTGGTTGGAAATCTTCTGCACCCCATCCAGTTCCAGAGTATCCAGGAAGTTTCCTTTCACAGAAAGGTGCTCCAGTATTTTTTCTACCGGGAGACCATCTTCTTTGTAGATGCCCCCTGTGACATCGCTGACCGCGACAATCTTCGCACCCTGTTCATGGAGTAATTCTGCGGTATTGCTTCCCACATTTCCCATACCCTGTACTGCGATGGTGGATTTTTTTACATCCATCCCAAGCTTTTGCATCGTATTTAATGTGGTGAGCATAACACCCCGTCCGGTGGCTGCGGTCCTGCCTCTGGCGCCTCCCAACTCCAATGGTTTTCCTGTCACAACACCTGGGATACAGTGTCCTTTAATCATGCTGTATGTATCCATCATCCACGCCATGACCTCGGCATTTGTGCCGACATCCGGTGCCGGGATATCGGATTCCGGTCCAATGATGGGAGCAATCATCTGGGTGAACCTGCGGGTCACTCTCCTTAATTCTCTCTCGGAAAGCTCGCTGGTGTCTACAACGATTCCGCCTTTTCCTCCGCCATAGGGGATATTCACCACTGCACATTTAAAGGTCATCCATGCAGCGAGGGCTTTTACCTCATCGATATTGACGTCCTGATGATAGCGGATACCTCCTTTTGCCGGTCCTCTTGTTGTATTATGCTGAACCCGGTATCCGTCAAATACTTTGATTTCTCCGTTATCCATAACAACCGGAACCGATACTTTCAGCTCCCTCTCCGGGTGACAGATGGGTTCGATGTCACTCTGCGAGTATCCCAAAATTTCGGCAGCATTGCCGATAACTTCCAACACATTTTCATATGGATTATATTTTTTCTCCATTGGTCTTCCCTCTCTTAATTCAGACGGTGCCAGATATTTCTATCTGACACCCACCTTTTCTTAAACTTTTTCCAAATCTTTTTCCGTCAATCTACCATGTCTTTGAGCAGCATCGCTTTTGTCACGTCCTGTGTATGATTGTCAATCTCACTCACACATCTTCCCTGCTTGATGACATAGATACGGTCACACAGCGCGAGCAGTTCTTCCAACTCATCGGAAATATACAGGATGGACGTATCGCTTTCCGCCACAGTATCTGTGACCAACTGGTAGATTTCTCCTTTTGCTCCTACGTCTACTCCTCTTGTCGGCTGGTCGAGTATCAAAAGCTTCGGTTTGATGAGCAGGCTTTTTCCGATAACCACTTTCTGCTGGTTTCCTCCGGAAAGCTCATCTACCTGCTGGAATCTGTCCTTACATTTGACAGACATGTGTCCAATCATCTCCGTCACCTTACTGTCCAGATGTTTATAATCCAGACTCAGTCTCTTTTTCATTTTTCCCAGATAAGACAGCCACATATTTGTCCCTATATCAAGTTTTAACACCAGTCCTTCTTTCTTCCTGTCCTCCGGAACCATAGAAATTCCAGATTTTACTGCCGTTGTAGGACTGTTGATATTGACCGGCTTTCCTTCCATGAGGACTTCTCCCTGACTCTTCTTATCCGCGCCGAACACAATTCTTGCAATCTCGCTGCGGCCTGCTCCCACGACACCGGCGAACCCTACGATTTCTCCTTTTCGGATATGGAAGCTTACATCCTTTACCCAGGTGTCCGCCCCGGTCAGGTTTTTACACTCCAGCAGAACTTCTTTTCCATCCTTGGGTTCTCCGATATTTTTCTTTACAATCGACTCTTTTCCAATCATCCACTGTATCAAATCCTGGGTCGTACATTCCTTTGTGCAGGCGGTCGTGACTTTTTCTCCGTTCCTCAAAACAGTGAGCCGGTCCGACACCTGGAAAATTTCCTCCAGGAAATGAGAGATATAGATGATACTGATTCCTTTTTTCTTCAAGTCTTCGATTACCTGGAACAAAAGCTCTGTCTCCTTGTGTGACAAAGAAGAAGTCGGCTCGTCCATGACAATCACTCTGGAATTGCAGGATACCGTCCTGGCGATGAGAATCAGCTGCTGTTTCGCCGGAGATAATGTCTCCACCATATCTGTAGCGCAGATATCAAATCCCAGTTCATCCAGCAGTTCCTGCGTTTTCTTATACATCTCGCTGCGGTTCATCACACGGTTGGTCTTATCCACGCACAACTCCCGCCCCAGATAAATATTCTCCGCCACATTGCGGCAGCCTACCAAATCCAGTTCCTGGTGAATCATGGTGATTCCGCAGTTATATGCATCTCTTGGCGAATGGATGTTTACCGGCTTCCCGTCATATAAAATCTGTCCTTCTGTCATCGTATAAATGCCGTTCAAGATTTTCATCAGGGTAGATTTTCCGGCTCCGTTTGCTCCTATCAGAGCATGCACCTCTCCCGCCTTTAATTCCAGATTCACTTTATTCAGGACACGCACACCTGAGAATTCTTTAGTTATGTCGACCATCTCCAGAATATTCTTTTCCAATTCAGTACCTCCTTAACTAAAGCATTCTTCTTATTCCCGGTGTCTTGCGGTGAGACTGTCGATGCCGACAGCCGCGATGAGGATGATACCTGTAATCGCATCCTGCCAGAAGCTGGACACTCCCGCCAACTGCAGGATATTCAGGATGATACCCATGATGAAGGTACCGATGATACATCCTACTATCGTACCCTTTCCTCCATCCAGGGAAGTTCCTCCCACGATACACGCGGACATAACTTTCAGCTCATACCCTGTCATACCGTCTGCAGTACACATCAGAATACGCAGTGTGTAAATGAGTCCGCCGATGGCAGCGAAGACACCACTGATGACCAATGCCAGGATACGGATGGAATCCGTATTGATACCGGACAGCCATGCCGCTTTTCTGCTTCCGCCGGTAGCATAGATATACTGTCCGAATTTCGTCTTCTTGAGCACAAAAGCCATAATCACTGCCAGAACCAGCCATATGAGTGCCGGTACGGGAAGAATGTTTCCAATCTTTCCCATACCGATAAAGTTGTAGTCAACCGGAACCCCGGTTATAGGTTCCGCGCCTGTAATGATATACACAAGACCTCTGACCGATGTCTGTGTTCCAAGTGTGGTGACAAAGGGGTTGATTCCCACTTTTGTCACCAGAAGTCCATTGATTGTGCCGACTGCAGCGCCTACCAGAAGACCGCCGATGATTCCGGGCAGCAGTCCGAACTTAATGAACAGCTGGGTAGAGATAACTGCCGTCAGTGCTCCGGTGGAGGAGACCGACATATCGAATGACCCAGTCACCAGTGCAAAGACCATACCAAGAGCCATGACTCCTATGATGGAGTTCTGCGCCAGCAGATTCATGATATTGCTCACAGAAATAAATACCGGATTGATGATGACACATATGACCACCATAATCAAAAGTACGAGGAACATTGTAAGTTCTTTTGACGCACCTTTTTTCATATTCTTACCTAATAATTTTGTTTTCATAGACACCCTCAATTCCTACCAAGCTACTTCATAGTCATCTGCATTGTCAGCGGTTACTTTGGAAAGTTCGATTGCAGTCAATGGTTCAAACACTGCATCCGGATTTGAAAAATATTCATTGATAACTTCGGCTGCCAACTGTCCCTGCAGCTTCGGGTCCTGATTGACTGTTCCGTATATCGTGCCGTCTTTGATTGCTGTCTTTACATATTCCGGATAATCGAACGCGATAATCTTTCCAAGCAGTTCTGTCCTGCCTGCCGCTTCGCAGGCTGCCACTGCGCCAACCGCATCGTCCGGTCCCTGGCACACAATGGCGTCAAGCTCACCTGCCGGATATTTCTGCAAAAGGTTCTGGGTTACCTGGATTGCCTTCTCTTTGTTCCAGTCTGTATTCTGCTCAAATACCACTTCCAATTCCGGCTTATCCTCCAGATATGCATAGAAGCCTTCACTCTCCTGCACCTGCGGACCTGCTCCTAATGTTCCGAGCAGATAAGCAATGTTGCCCTCGCCGCCTAACAGTTCGTCCACCATCTCTGCTGTCATTTTTCCTGCTTCCACACAGTCCATGTTTACCTCTGTCAGCACTTCCGCGCCCTCTCCAAGTGTACGGTTAATTGTCACAACAGGAATTCCCGCACTATTGCACTCTCTCACCGCTGCCACCAGAGCATCCGTCTGGGTCGGCGCGAGCACAATCAAGTCCTTCTGCTGTGTGATAAAGTTCTCCAGAATCTGAGTCTGCGTAGCCGGGTCGTCCTTACCATCCTTGTTGTCCACCTCGTAGTTTCCGTATTCTTCCAGCTTATCTTCCAGCGCATTCATCCAGGCTACCTGCATAGGAGTCTCAAAATTGCCAACGCACACACCAATCTGATAAACTCCGTCTTCACCGGAACTTCCCTTACCGGTCCCCGCACATCCCATAATCAGGCACGCTCCAAGACTAATTGTCAAAAACAGTCCGCATATTCTTTTCTTCATCTCTTTTCCTCCATATATACTTCTTGCGCTTTTCTGTATACCTTTTCAGGTATACATCTCCAGCTGCTTTTTACCACCCGAGGATGACCCCGCCGTCTTTAGTAACCAGCACATTTAATTCTTTGCGAAGCCCTCCGATTCCCGGTACATACAGGGCAGGCTCGATGGCAATGACCATATTTTCTTTTAATACGGCATCCGAGGTGGGTCCCAGCTCCGGAATCGGCTCATGATAGGAAAAACCAACTCCATGTCCCGCCGGATTCTGATAATACTTGGCATAGCCGGCATCCTCCATTACCTTTCTTGTTGCCACATCGATATCTCTCCCTGTCGCCCCGGGCTTCACTGCGTTTACGCCAGCCTGGAAGGATTTCTCAACCAGCTCCATCATCTCCTGCGTCTTTCCTTCCGGTCCGCCTACCACTGCGGAACGTGTCACATCTGCCCAGTACCCGTCAACGCTCACTCCCATTTCATAGAGACAGCAGTCTCCTTTTTCCAGGACCCTGGCATCACTGACAACGCCATCACACGCTGCTATTTCGCCTTTCTTTCCGGTACTCAACTGTCCCCACGCGCGGCATGCCTTTGCTCCCTTATAGTCTCTCGCCTTAATCTGCAGATATTTTTCTACCTCATAGACAACTTCCACTTCCGTAATGCCCGGAACATTGACAAGCTCCTCAAATTTGTCCATCGCCTGAGCTGCCAGTTCATTAACGATTTTCAGCTTCTCGATATCGCTTTCATTTTTGATTGCCATAACATCTGTGATGAGATGCTTCACTGTCACAAACTGACTGCTCCCAAAGCCTTCCGCTACGAGTTTTTTTACCTTTTCACCCACAAGGGAAACTTTCCCTGAGCAAAGGCAGGGTGCAATCACATCATAATCCAGCTCCAGCCCGATTTTTGAGTCTGCTGTGATGCCGTACTCTTTCGCCAGTTTGGAAAATATCTTTTTAATCTGGGTATCTGTGTCCTCTGCCTCCATGTCTATGTCATCATAGACATAGACATTGTCAAGCCCTGCCTGCCGGGTATCCATTTCTTCCGCAATGGGAACGACAACCCCCGGTTTTCCGTCTGCGGGTATCACTGCGTAGGAATACCCGTTTCTTGACCAGTACTGTGTGAACAATGTGAGATTCTGAGGAAGTCTCAAAACAGACACCGCAATGTCATTCTCCCTCATAACTTCCTGGTACCTGGTAATGTGCTGATACATGTTCTACCTCCTTAAAATTCCTGTTTCATCTCTTTGAAGATTTTATCCAACCTCTCTAATGTGATTTGGATATCTTCCATTGTATGCTGCGTGCTGAAGCCGTAATGTGCCGGCGCCGCCTGTCCGCAGTCGTGCATATAAAGTCCGTCCCGAAGTGCTTTTGTCAGGAAGCTTCTGGTCATATCACACCGATAACTGTCACCTGCCTTTCTCCAGTTATAATCATCTTCCGTGTCCTCCACACCGAAGTAGATACCGAATCTTCCGCCTACACCGCGAACATGTCCCGGAATTCCGTTCTCTTTCATCAGTGTGTTCATACCGCCGTACAATGCATCCGCCAGTTCTTCGATGTGGTCGTAGAATCCCGGCTCCATTGCCATCTTCATGCACTCGATGGAAGCAAGCACCGGTATGAGTGCTCCTGTGTATGTACCGCTCATGATTGTCTTTCCTACCGGATTGAGCACTTCCATGATTTCTTTCTTACCGCACAGTGCCGCGATTGGATATCCGCCTCCGATTGCCTTCGCGAATGTAGCGATATCCGGTGTCACTCCATAATATGCCTGAGCGGAACCCGGACGCATCCTCAGTCCTGTGATAACTTCGTCAAAGATAAGTACAATCCCTTCTCTGGTACAAATCTCTCTTACTTTCTCTAAGAACTCTTTGCGTGCCATATAGCAGCCGCAGTTAAAGCTGATTGGCTCTAAAAGCACGCCCGCAATCTGCCCTCTGTGTACCTCTACGCAGCGCTCAAAAGATTCCAAATCATTGTATTCGACATTGCGGATAACATCGGAAAAGCACTTCGGTGTTCCTGCTGTATCGGAAATGTTCTCCACTTCGCCGATATCGTTCTTTTTGCCTCTCGCACCATTATGATTATACCACACCAGCTCATTCATTCCGTGGAAATGTCCTTCAAATCTTACGATGATATCCTTTCCCGTGTATGCACGTGCCACACGTACGGCTGCCATTGTAACCTCGGTACCGGAATTGGAGAAACGCACTCTCTCTGCACATGGGAAAAATTCATGGAACAGTTTTGCCAGTTCTTTGTGGTACTCTGTCTCAAAGTTCATGAAAGCTCCCATCTCCATCGCCTTCTCCACTGCTTTTCTGAGACGCGGATGGTTGTGTCCGAAAAACGCTGCCCCTGAACCTGTGTGATAGTCAATGTATTCCTTGCCATCCACATCTACGATTCTGCTTCCGTTTGCTGATTTTAAGTACAAAGGCTGTTTTAATGTAGTATTATAACGTCCGCCTGCTGAAGCTCCTCCGATAAAGTACTGGCTTGCCTCTTCATAAATTTTCTGTAAATTACTCATGTCATCCTCCTATTTTTCAAATACATAAAGAATAGATTATTTAATTGTAATTTTACGGCCGTTTTATGTTGATATCAACTATCTGATATTTCAGATGTTTGATATCATTATAATACTTTAATAAAAAATGTAAATAGCAATAAATCCCAAAAAATAAACTGAAATTTTGGTAAAAACGCAGAATTTAATATCTGATATTTCAGATTTCAATTTTCGGTTGACAACCTTTCTTCAATACATTAAAATCAAATTACTATGCAGTATATTGGAGAGAGACATATGAATATTAATAAAGAAAGTCTAACAGAACAATTTGTCAAATTAATTTTTGACATGATTATCAACAAAGAACTGGTGTCCGGACAACAAATCCCCACGAAAGAAATCGCAGAAAAATATGGAGTCAGTGTGATGCCTGTCCGTCAGGCACTTCTGGAACTGGCGGAAAAGAAACTGGTCGTAAACAGAGCCCGCGTAGGCTTTTACGTTGCGGAATACTCCTCCGATGAGATTCTCCAGATATCCGACTGCCGGAGAATGTTTGAATTGTATTGTATGGAGAACTATTTTGACAATATCGATTTGGATGAGCTGCGAAAACTATACGACAGTATTCAGCAAAACACAGGGGAGCACTTTGACAACCTCCTATATCAGAAAAATGATACGGAACTGCACTCCATTTTTATCAAAGCTTCCGGCAATCCGTATCTCATCAATCAGTACAACAACGTGAGCTATCTGTTTTCCCTCTGTATCATATATGATGACGATACAGAGCACGATGCTATCTCACGCACCGAACATTTGAAAATCATGGATAATATTTTTGCGCATAAGAAAGATGCTGCCCTCCTGGAATTGAAAAATCATCTGGACCGGGTAGACGAGACCATCCTGGCGAAGAAATCTTCTGAGAACCCGTCATAACTATTATTATCTGAAGTCTGTTTTGATTATGTGATACATAAGAAGAAGGACAACACTTCATTACCGAAACGATAATGGAGCGTTGTCCTCTCTTTTTATTCCGCTACATCTCTCATGCTGAAGCTGAATCTTCCCATCTTGTCTTTTCCAAGGCATACGACCTTCACAACATCACCCAGTGAAAGCACATCCTCTACTTTGTTGACTCTTGATTTGGAAAGCTTGGAAATGTGCACCATGCCCTCTTTGCCCGGCGCAAACTCAAGGAATGCACCGAAGTCTTTGATGCTCACTACTTTTCCTTCAAAGACCTGTCCTGCCTCAAACTCTGTCACAATGGTAGTAATCAGCTTCGCAGCCTTATCCATGCTCTCTTTCTCTGTACCGCAGATGGAAACAGAACCATCGTCTGTGATGTCAATCTTCACGCCGGTCTCATCAATAATCGCATTGATGGTCTTTCCGCGCTGTCCGACCACATCGCCAATCTTCTGCGGGTCAATCTGCATCTGGATAATCTTCGGAGCGTAAGGTCCGACTTCCGGTCTCGGCTCGCTGATTGCCTTGCTCATGACTTCATCTAAGATATAAGTTCTCGCCTTCTTTGTCGCTGCGATTGCTTCCTCAATGATTGGTCTTGTCAGACCGTGAATCTTGATATCCATCTGAATCGCTGTGATACCTTTATGTGTTCCGGCTACCTTGAAGTCCATATCGCCGAAGAAATCTTCCAATCCCTGGATATCTGTCAGTACCAGATAGTCGTCATCTGTCTCTCCTGTCACAAGTCCTGCGGAAATTCCCGCAACTGCGGATTTAATCGGAACACCCGCTGTCATCAGGGACATACTGGATGCACACACACTTGCCTGGGAAGTGGAACCGTTGGACTCAAAAGTCTCGGATACCGTACGGATGGCATAAGGGAACTCTGCCTCACTTGGAAGTACCGGGAGCAGTGCTCTCTCCGCCAGCGCTCCATGTCCGATTTCCCGGCGTCCCGGCCCTCTGGACGGTTTCGTCTCGCCTACGGAGTAGGACGGGAAATTATAGTGATGCATATAGCGCTTGGAAGTCTCTGCCTCATCCAGACCGTCCAGTCTCTGTGCCTCAGACAGAGGAGCCAGTGTGGTCACTGTACAAATCTGTGTCTGTCCTCTCGTAAACATGGCGGAGCCGTGTACTCTCGGAATCAAATCGACTTCTGCCGCCAGCGGACGAATCTCATCGATTGCCCGTCCGTCCGGACGTTTGTGGTCTTTTAAAATCATCTTTCTGACGGTCTTCTTCTGGTACTGATACACAGCCTCTCCCAGAACTTCCAGCCACTCTTCGTTCTCAGCGAACGCTTCTTCCAGCTTCTCGGTAATCACGCGGATATTTTCTTCTCTTGTCTGCTTGTCGTCTGTAAAGACCGCTTCCTCCATCTCTGCGGGGGGAACCAGTTCCTTCATTGCCGCGAACAGCTCTTCCGGCACTGCACAGCTTGTATACTCATGCTTTTCTTTGCCGCATTCTGCAACGATGGTATCGATGAAAGCGATGACTTTCTGGTTTACCTCGTGAGCCGCAAAAATCGCCTCAATCATCTGTGCCTCCGGTACTTCGTTGGCACCCGCCTCAATCATGATGACCTTTTCTTTCGTGGAAGCCACGGTAAGCGCAAGGTCTGACACCTCTTTCTGTGCCGCTGTCGGGTTGAAGACAAACTCTCCATCCACCAGTCCCACCTGAGTTGTGGAAATCGGTCCGTCAAAGGGGATATCGGAAATCGTCGTCGCAATCGCCGCGCCCAGCATAGCTGTCAGCTCCGGGCTGCAGTCCTGGTCTACAGACAGAACGAGATTCTCCAGTGTCACATCGTTTCTGTAATCCTTCGGGAAAAGCGGACGCATCGGACGGTCGATGACACGGCAGGTCAAAACCGCGTTTTCTGATGCTTTTCCTTCTCTCTTGTTGAAGCCGCCCGGAATCTTTCCGACCGCATACTGTCTCTCATTATACTCTACACTCAGCGGGAAGAAGTCGATTCCCTCCCTGGGTTTCTCGGACGCTGTCGCTGTACACAGCACAGTTGTGTCCCCGTAGTGCATAAGGACTGCCCCGTTTGCCTGCTTAGCCACTCTGTCAACATCTACACGCAGAGTCCTGCCGGCAAGTTCCATTTCAAATTTCTTGTACATGTCTTTCTCCTTTTTTATTCATTTTTGGAAAAGGAGTTCCGAAACTACTGAAAAACATATTAAATCCCGCTAATATCCTTTTCAGTGGTCTCGGCTTTACACTCCTAATCCACAAGCTTCTATATTATATCACAGTGCATGTATTTAAGCAACGAAAATATAGCCGCAAAAAAGAGGATTTCCCATTTCATAGCCTGTGGGAAATCCTCTTCTCTTCGCACTCTGCCGCAATCACATCCCGGCAGGTCCTGTTCTCTGATTATTTTCTCAATCCAAGTTTTTCAATCAGTGCACGGTATCTCTCGATATCTACTTTCTTCAGATATGCGAGCAGCCCACGTCTCTGTCCTACCATCTTCAGAAGACCTCTTCTGGAGTGGTGGTCCTTCGGATTCGCTTTGAAGTGCTCTGTCAGTTCGTTAATCCTTGCTGTAAGGATAGCAATCTGTACTTCCGGAGAACCTGTATCTCCCTCACTTCTTCCATACTCTGCGATAATCGCCTGTTTCTTTTCTTTTGCAATCATGTCTGATTCCTCCTTAAAATTCTTTTCAACCGCCGGATATTAAGCAATGGTCGGAGTAATCCGATTACCGAATATCGGCTGATTTCATACTTGCTAAGTATAGCACAGGTTATTTCCCGTGTAAAGCATTTTATTTCTGAAATGTTATTTCTGAAAATACTCTCTTCCGTACAGGATGTCGCTGTCCACATGCTTTTTCAGTTCCTCCACCGAGGAAAATACCGTCTCCGGGCGCTCAAACGCGCAAAATTCAATCTCCGCCGGCTTTCCGTAGGCATCCGCGCTGTAGTCAAAGGCATAGACCTCCGTCAGCGCCCTTTTTTCATCCGACACCGTGGGTTTGATACCCACATTGCCAATCCCTTCATGCCAGACATCGTCCACCTTAATCCGGCAGGCATAGACGCCAAACCGGGGCAGAATTTTTCCTTTTTCGGGAGCCACATTCATCGTGGGGAAACCAAGTGTCCGCCCAAGCTGCTTTCCATGCTCCACAAAGCCTCTCATGCCATAACGGTATCCGAGCAGCGTATTTGCAAGTTCCACAGCCCCCTGTGCCAGCGCTTCGCGGACATAGGTACTGCTGATGTTCCTGCCTTTATGGTTTTCTTTTTCTATCACTTCCAGCTCATATCCGCAGACAGGCGCATACTCGGCGAGCATTTTTACATTTCCCCGCTTTTCGTGCCCGAAATGGTAATCCGGTCCCACCGCAATATAGGAAGCCTTAAGCTTCTTTACCAGAATCTCCTTTATAAAGACTTCTGCTTCCATGGTGCGCAGTTCTTCCGTAAACGGTGTGGAAATGAGCCAGTCCACCTCTTTTTCCAGCCTGTCCCGCTTTTCCTCATTCGTCATAAGAAAATCTCTGCCGATATTGAAAGAAACTACGACACTCTCGCAGTCCTCATCTGCATGTTCTTTTATCTTCTCTATCAGTTTCTGATGTCCTCTGTGCAGGCCGTCAAATTTCCCAAGCGTCACTGCTGTCCGCTTTTTCCCGCAATAAGACCGGATGTCTGTAATATACTGCATAACTTTTATCCTCTCTGTTCATCCCTGTCCAGAAACATTTTTCTGATTCGGAAACGCTTTCCTCTCTCATCAAAACAAAAAATTCCGATAAATACCTGCGCCTCATCGTATACGCGCACTTCTTCTCCCGCAGCATAAACTTGCGGCGTATCCACTGTCGGAGTACACTCTTTCGATGACGTCAAAGGCTTCTGGACAAAATCATTGCCGTTTTTGGCGAGCGCCGCCGCTTTCCCCTGCACCACAACTTTTTTCAGGTCCGCGAACATCTCATCCAGCGGAATCAGTATATCCCCAAGAGCGCCTTCTTTTACACAGTTCTCTACCTCCTTAAGCGTATGGCTCTTAGAGATATCAAAACAACTGACCCTTGTACGCAGCAGTTGTTCCATACAGCCGCCCGTTTTCAGTTCTCTGCCGATATCATGGCAAAGGGTCCGGATATAGGTCCCTTTGGAACATGCCACGCGCATCTTTACTCTGGGAAGTGCCATTTCCAAAATCTCGATATCATAAATCTGAACCTGCCTGGGCGCTCTTTCAATCACTTTCCCTTCCCTGGCAAGTTCATAGAGTTTCTTTCCATTTACCTTTAATGCCGAATACATGGGCGGTATCTGTTGATATTCGCCGATGTATCCACGTATACAATTCTTTATTTCTTCCTCAGACAGACCCGCTATCTCCTTTTCAGCGAGAACTGTGCCTGAGATATCCTGTGTGTCCGTCTCTCTGCCTAAGAGCAGCACTGTCTCGTACTCTTTTTCCTTATCGGTGAGCATATCACACAATTTCGTCGCTCTTCCAAGGCAGACCGGCAGCACACCTTCCGCATCCGGGTCCAGCGTCCCGGTATGCCCTATCTTCTTTTGTCCCACGATTCCTCTGAGTTTTGCCACGACATCGTGGGATGTGTATCCTTTTTCTTTATAAATATTCAGAATCCCATTTATCATGCTTTTTTGTACTTTCTCCCGCTTGATGCAATGCTGTTCTTTCTGCACTTTCACCCGATTGGTACGGCGCTACTCTTCTGCCTTTTCCGCCCGGACAAGCTGCGTGAGTATCTGGCTGCTGACATTATTGATAACGTCATGGGCCGTCCCTTTCAATGTGCACCCTGCGGCGCGCACATGACCGCCGCCCCCGAAATACTGGGCAATCCTGCTCACATCCACGATTCCTTTGGAGCGCAGGCTCACCTTAAACGTGTGAGGTGATGTCTCATGCAGGAACATTGCCACCTCGCATCCCTTTGTCTGCCGAAGCTGGCTTACGATTCCCTCCAAGTCAGAGGGGACTGCCTGGAAAAATTCCATATCCTTCATAGTGACAACGGATACAATACAGCGTTTATCCAGAATCAGCATACTCTCCAGCAGCGCTTTTCCGAGAATCTGGTTCTGCACGTAAGTCTTCTCGTAATACGTCTTATCGATGATTTCATTGCCGTCAATCCCTTTACGCAGCAGTTCCGCCGCGATTTCCATTGTCTGCGGGGAAGTGCAGGAATACTGGAAAACACCGGTATCGTGGGCGATTCCCATGTACAGTGCCTCCGCGCACGCCTTGCTGATTTTTTCCCTGTCAAGGAGAGTAAACACCAGCTCCGAGGTAGAACTCGCATCCGGCACAATGTAATTTTCGTCCGCGAACGCATCATTGCTGATATGGTGGTCGATGCACGCCGTCATCTCCGCCTCCTCAAATAAAGGAGCGGAAAAGCCGAGGCGTCCTTTATCGCCGCAGTCCAGACAGATAAATAAGTCATACCGCTTCTCCTGCGGTATCTCTGTCTTTACCGCTTCGGTTCCCGAAATAGTGGAGAACGCCTGGGGTACTCCCTCCAGGTACACATCTGTTTTCACCTTCGGATACGCTTCTTTCAGATACAGATACAGCCCCATCACAGAGCCGATACAATCTCCGTCCGGGCGCACATGACCACCCAGAGCGACAGAGGTTTTATCTTTTAACAAATCGGCTAATACCATATTCATCCCACCTAAGCTTCGTCTTCTAAATCTCTGGTTACTTCATCTATTTTATGACTGATGTTTACGCCGTATTCGATGGACTGGTCCACGATAAATTTAATCTCCGGCGTATTCCGCATATTGACTGTGCGGGCAAGTTCCCGGCGGATATACCCCTCAGCGCTCTTAAGCCCTTTGAGCGTATCCGCCTGCGCTTTCTCGTCTCCCAATACACTGATATATGCTTTGCATGTCTTCAAATCCGGCGCCACTTCCACCGCTACAACAGAGGTCATAGGAGCCACCCGCGGGTCCTTGATGCCGCCGCGGATGATATTGCTCAGCTCTCTCTGCACTTCTGCATTTATCCTTGTATTTTTGATACTGTTCTTTCTCATGAAAAGCTCCCCTTTTTGCCGCCGGTTTTCCTATCCTCCGGCGCTATTTTCTTTCTGTCTCTACCATCTTGTAGGCTTCTACCTCATCGCCTTCCTTGATGTCATTATAGTTTTCAAATACAAATCCACATTCATATCCTGCCCGGACTTCCTTCACATCATCCTTGAATCTCTTTAAGGATGCCAGAGGTCCATCGAAGACAACAACACCATCGCGCACCAGACGTACAGAGCAGTTTCTCTCGAAGATACCGTCTTTTACATATGCTCCAGCGATGGTTCCCACTCCGGATGCCTTGAAGGTCTGGCGTACTTCCGCGTGACCTAAAATCTTCTCCTCGAATACCGGGTCCAGCATACCCTTCATGGCAGCTTCCACGTCCTCAATCGCATTGTAGATGACTCTGTAGAGGCGCAAATCTACACCTTCCCGGTCCGCGATATCCTTCGCTGTCGCATCCGGGCGAACATTGAATCCGATAATGATAGCGTTGGAAGCAGACGCCAGGATAACATCGGACTCGTTGATGGCACCCACACCGCCGTGGATAATCTTTATCACGACCTCGTCGTTGGAAAGTTTCAGAAGGCTCTGCTTGATTGCCTCCACAGAACCCTGTACATCCGCTTTTACCACGATGTTGAGTTCTTTTAAGTTTCCTTCCTGAATCTGGTTGAACAAATCATCCAGAGACATCTTGGATTTCGTCTCATCCAGCAGCTTCACCTTATTCTGCGCGATAAAGGTCTCCGCGAAACTTCTCGCTTCCTTCTCGGAATCGCAGCCCACAAATACCTCGCCCGCGTTCGGCACATCGCCAAGTCCCAGTATCTCTACCGGCTGGGACGGACCTGCCTCTTTCACGCGGCGTCCCTTGTCATCCATCATGGCACGCACTTTTCCGTGGGCGCTTCCCGCTGCAATGGCATCTCCCACATGGAGGGTACCTTTCTGTACAAGGACTGTCGCCACAGAACCTTTTCCTTTGTCCAGCTCTGCCTCAATGACAAGTCCGCGCGCGGAACGGTTCGGGTTCGCCTTCAGCTCCATCACTTCCGCTGTCAGAAGAATCATCTCCAAAAGTTCCGGGATTCCTTCTTTCGTGTGCGCGGACACCGGAACGAAGATGGTGCTTCCGCCCCAGTCTTCGGGAATCAGCTCATATTCTGTCAGTTCCTGTTTTACGCGCTCTACATTGGCGCTCGGCTTATCTATCTTGTTGATGGCAACGATAATCTCTATCCCTGCCGCTTTCGCATGGTTGATTGCCTCAATGGTCTGCGGCATGACACCGTCGTCCGCTGCCACCACCAGAATGGCGATATCTGTGGAGTTGGCACCGCGCATACGCATCGCTGTGAACGCCTCATGTCCCGGCGTATCCAAAAACGTAATCTTCTCTCCGTTTGCTTCCACCACGTAAGCTCCGATATGCTGGGTGATTCCGCCCGCCTCACGGTCAATCACATTGGTATGTCGGATTGCATCGAGAAGGGAAGTCTTTCCGTGGTCTACGTGACCCATGACGCAGACAACCGGAGGACGTTTCACCATGGTGCTCTCATCCTCTTCCTCTTCCTTGAGCAGCTCCTCAATGACATCCACCACTTCCTCTTTCTCACAGAGGATTTCAAATTCCATCGCAATCTCTTCCGCTGTCTCGAAATCGATTTCCTGATTCACAGTCACAATCTTGCCCTGCATAAACAGTTTTTTGACAATGACAGAAGGCACAATCTTCATCTTGTCAGCCAGCTCTTTGATGGTCAGAACCTCCGGAATGACAATCTGCTTGATTTCCTCTTCCTTCTTCTCCACCGGCTTCGGCTGCGGTTTCTTCACTTCCGCTGCCTGTTTGGTCTTCTTGCCTTTTCTGCCTTTGCTCTCAAATGCCTCGTCTCTTAACTCTTTCTTCTTATAGTCTTTTTCTTTATCCTTTGCTTTGCTGCGCTGGTTTTTCTGCTGCTCCATCATTGATACGGACATACCGTCTCTGTCCTCTCTGCGGGACTCTCCTCTGGACGGCCGCTGTCCCTGATTGTCGAAACGACGGTTCTGTCCGCCCCTTCCATCTCTGGATGGTCTTAAGTCCTGAGAGCCCGGACGTCCGCCTGCGCGCTGTCCGTTCCCTGACGGGCGCGCGCCTCCCTGGAAGCTATTACCTCCCTGACGGCTGCCCTGAGAGCCATTTCCAGAAAAACGTCCTCCGCCCTGAGAAGTATTCCCCGCCGGACGGTTCGCATTCTGCACAGACGCGTTTCCTGCCGGACGCTGTGTATTGGACTGTGCCGCATTTCCTGCCGGGCGGTTTGCGCTGTGCTGCGGTGTTGTCCCTGTCGGGCGGGCAGCTTCCTGTGCGCTCACTCCTGCGGGACGCGCTGCGCTCTGCGGTGTACTTCCTGCCGGGCGCGCTGCTCCCTGCGGTGTACTTCCTGCAGGGCGCGCTGCTGCCTGGGCTGCGCTTCCTGCCGGACGAGCTGCTGCCTGGGCTGCGCTTCCTGCCGGACGTGCTGCTTGCGGTGCATTTCCTGCCGGGCGCGCTGCTCCCTGCGGTGCGCTTCCTGCCGGGCGCGCTGCTCCCTGGGGTGCGCTTCCTGCCGGACGGCTTCCCTGTACCGGTCTTTGTCCTCTCGCTCCCGGTGTATTTCCTGCCGGGCGCGCTCCGCCTGGTCTCTGGGTGCGCATACCCGGGCGGTTGCCCTGAATCCTGCTGCTGTTTTTCGAATTCTGCGGACGGATAACAAAGGCAAGATTTTTCTTTTTCGGCGGTGTCTGTTCTTCCGCTTTCTTTGCCCCTGCCTCCGCAGGCTTTTCCTCCGCCTTTGCCGCAGAGACTTCTGCCTTTTCAGGACTCTTTTTTCCCGCTTCTTTCTTGATTTCTTCCACTACATTTTCCTCCAGTGAGCTCATGGGAGATTTTATATCCAGATTCTTCTTTTCCAGAATCTCCATAAGCTCTTTATTTTCCATCCCCAGCTCTTTTGCCAGTTCATGTACTCTCATTTTCGACATATATCGCTACCTCCTTTATGCAATACTCTCTCTCTTCTTCCATTCCTTCTGAATCCCTTTTGCAAATCCTTCGTCCAATATCGCCAGAGATGCACGGAACTCTTTTCCCATTGCATGCCCTAAGGTATCTTTATCTCCGTAAAAATAAATTGGAACCTTATAAAATTTACACATTTCCCGAAATTTCTTTTTCGTGTTCTCCGATGCGTCAGCCGCGACGATTACGAGATATGCCTTTCCCGCTTTTGTCTCACGCTCTGTCAGAAATTCACCGCTCGCCGTCTTTCCTGCCTTTGTCGCAAGTCCGATGAGGGACAATATCTTATCCTGTTTCAATACCTTCCATCTCCCTTTTAAGCTTCTCGTAAACCTCTGCGGGAATCGCCTGTTTGAAGGAGCGCTCAAGCCCTTTGCTTCTGACCGCCTTCTCAAGGCACTCTGCAGACAGACACATATAGGCGCCGCGCCCATTCTTTCTGCCGGTGGTATCCAGGGAAAACTCCCCGTTTTCATCCCGCAGTATCCGCATCAGTTCTTTTTTCGGTTTCATTTCCTGACATCCCACGCATTTGCGCATGGGTACTTTCTTTTTATTTCCCAAACAAGTCACCCCTGTCCACGTCTATGCTTCACTGTCGTCTGTCTCTATAAACTCGTATTCTTCCGCACCGGCCTCATCTTCATAGGTCTCCTCATATTCCCCGGAGTCCATGTAGCCATCCTCGTAGTCGTCGTACTCTTCGTAATCTCCGGTGTATCCTTCTTCGCCCATCAGACCCATCTGTTCCATGTAGTCTTCCGGAAGTTCTCCGGATTCGATTGCCTGTGTCTCGCTCTTGATATCGATTTTATATCCGGTCAGGCGCGCCGCAAGCCTTGCGTTCTGTCCTTCTTTACCGATGGCAAGGGAGAGCTGGTAATCCGGTACAATGACGCTCGCCACCTTCTCTTCCGGGTCCGCCATAACGGAAATGACCTTCGCCGGGCTGAGCGCGTTCTCAATCAGCAGTGCAGGGTTTTCATCCCAGTTGATGATGTCAATCTTCTCTCCGCGCAGTTCCTGTACCACCGCGTTGACCCTGGCTCCGTTCATACCGACACAGGCGCCTACCGGGTCTACATTCTCATCGTTTGACCACACCGCCATCTTGGTACGGGAACCCGCCTCACGGGCGATGCTCTTTATCTCAACCGTGCCGTCCCTCACTTCGGCTACCTCCGCCTCAAAGAGTCGTTTCACCAGCTCAGGATGGGTACGGGATACTAAAATCTTTGGTCCCTTGGGGGTATTTTTGACCTCCACCACATACAGCTTGATGCGCTCTGTAGGTTTGAAGGTTTCTCCTTTCACCTGCTCGTTCTCTGTGAGCATGGCATCCGCTCTTCCCAGGTTGATGCTGATATTTCTGCCCACATAGCGCTGTACGATACCGGTCACGATATCTTTTTCTTTCTCGAAATACTGGTCGAATACGACCTTTCTCTCCTCCTCCCTGATTTTCTGCAGAATCAGGTTCTTGGCGTTCTGCGTGGCAATTCTTCCGAACTCTTTAGACTGCACCGGAACCTGCGCCACATCCCCCAGCTGAAGAGAGGAATCCAGTTTCTCCGCATCCTCCACACTGATTTCCAGCGCCGGGTCCATCACTTCCTCCACGACCTCTTTCTCCGCGTAAACGGCGTAATCGCAAGTTTCTCTGTCCATGATGACCTTGATATTCTCCGCTGTTCCAAAGTGGTTTTTGCAGGCGCTGAGCAGAGAGTTTTCAATGGCATCCATCATGGTATCTCTGCTGATATTTTTTTCCTGCTCAAGAATCGTCAACGCTTCCAGTAATTCTGTGTTCATTTTCTCATTTCCTCCTAATATTTTAAAAATCCAAAGCTAAACGAATCAGCGCGATTTCACTTTTGTCAAATGTCTGTTCCGAATCATCCTCATAGGCAATCGTCACACTGTCTTTATCATATGCTTTCAGAATCCCGACAAATTCCTTCTGACGGTCGATTGCCCGGTATGTCCGTATCTCCACTTCCTCACCTAAGCTCCTCTGAAAGTCCTTTTCCTTCTTCAGCGGTCTTCCCAGCCCCGGAGAGCTCACCTCAAAGATATAGGAATCTTCAATGTAATCTTTCTCATCCAGGATATCGGAAAATTCTCTGCTGACTGCCTCACAGTCATCCACCGTGATGCCGCCGGGTTTGTCGATATACGCCCGCAGGTACCAGGTCCCCGCCTCTTTCACGTATTCCACATCGACCAGCTCAAAGCCCTTTCCGACCACGATAGGCTCTAAGAGCTGTTCCGTCTTCTGCTCATATTCTTCTCTTCTTGACACGCTAAACTTCCTTTCTTACCAACAAAGAAGAGTGAACTTTCGTCCACTCTTCTGCCAGAATCATTATGTAACTGTTAGGTAGTATAGCACCTATTTTCCGGTAATGCAAGGGATTTTCGCATTTTCCCCGTGTTTTCCCGCATTTTTGTAAGTTTTTCTGCCTTTATCCTCGGTATTTTGTCCCGACTCCATCCCGCTTCGCCGTTTTCAAGCGGTTTAAGGTCACTTCTTTCTCCCCGTAATTGACCTTTGTCTCCGTGCCTTCCCGAAACAGATAGACATGCTCCAGTTCGTCCTTTTTCTGGAGCTTTATGCCCCGCACTCCCACAGCGCCTTTTTTCTTCTCCGGCACCTCAGCTGCCGCAAACTTCAGGAAATACCCTCCTTTGGTCTGGAGTACCACCTGCTGGTCCTCATTCACCACACTGACAAAAATCAAGGTATCCTCATCCTGCAGTTTTGTGGCGGCAATGGTCCGCTTCGCCACCTGGAACTCGGTGCCGTCCACCCGTTTTATCATGCCCTGCTTTGTGGCGAAAATCAGGCGGGCAAAGCGCATCTGTTCTCCATCGCACACCATGACAATCTGCTCCTCGCTGCTGGTGTAATTGCTCACATTGTCAATAGGGATTCCCTTGTCCCTGAATTTTCCGTAGGGAAGGTCCAGCACTTTCACCTGGTGCATTTTCCCCGTATCTGTGAACATACAGATTTTCCCGGTATTCATACAGTGGACCACATATTTGTTCTCACTGTCCGCCGCCTCTTTGTTCCGCTCATACACAGAAACATCCACTGTCTTGGCGTAACCGAAACGGTCCATCAGAAAGACGACTTCCTGCTCCTCAATCTTCTTCTCCTCGAACACGGCTTCCTCCGCGTTCTCCACAAGGGTGCGGCGTTTTCTGGCATATTCCTTTTTGTAGGAATCCAGTTCCTCCATAATCAGATTTGCCATGGAGTCGTAATTGTTCAGAATGTCCTCGTAACGGGCAATATTTTTCAGTGTCTGGTCGTATTCCTTCTGCAGTGCCTCAATCTCCAGCCCAATCAGCTTGTACAGGCGCATCTCCAGGATTGCCGTCGCCTGGCGGTCTGTAAAGCGAAGAAGCGCCGCCATCTTTTTGGAGATACTGGATTTGAATTTGATGTTGTCTGTCACCCCGTTTACGAGACATGCCCTGGCGTCTTTCACAGACTGGCTCCCGCGCAGGATTTCGATAATTAAATCAATCACATCGCAGGCTTTTATGAGTCCTTCCTGGACTTCCTTTTTCTCCTGCTCTTTTCCCAGAAGTGTCTGATACTTCCTTGTCGCCAGTTCAAACTGGAAGTCCACATGATGCTCAATGACTGCCTTTAAGCCCAGTGTCTCCGGTCTTCCGTCCGCAACGGCGAGCATGTTGACCCCGAAGGTATCCTCCAGCCGGGTCTTTTTGTAGAGCATGTTTTTTAAATTCTCCACATCCGCGCCTTTTTTGAGCTCCAGCACAATACGGATTCCCTCTTTGGAAGACTGGTTGGAGATGTCCACAATATCCGTGGTCTTCTTCGTCTCCACCAGATTTGCCACATCGTTTAAAAACTTGCCGATTCCACTGCCTATCATGGTGTAAGGGATTTCTGTGATAACGAGCTGCTTTTTGCCGCCCTTTAATTCTTCCACTTCTACCTTCCCGCGGATTTTGATTTTCCCCTGTCCGCTCTCGTAGATGGAGAGCAGGTCGTCTTTGTTGACCACAATGCCCCCTGTGGGGAAATCCGGTCCTTTGATGTATTTCATCAGCTGTTTTGTGCTGATTTCGTCGTTTTTCATGTACGCCTTCACCGCGTCGATGACTTCCCCTAAGTTATGGGTGGGGATGCTGGTCGCCATACCCACGGCGATGCCCTCCGCACCGTTTACCAGAAGGTTGGGAATCCGCACCGGAAGGACCGTGGGCTCTTTCTCTGTCTCATCGAAATTAGGTCCAAAGTCGATGACATTTTTATCCAAATCCGCCAGATACACTTCCTGCGTGAATTTTGTAAGCCGCGCCTCCGTGTAACGCATGGCAGCCGCACCGTCTCCTTCGATGGAGCCGAAATTTCCGTGTCCGTCCACCAGTATCATGCCCTTTTTGAAATCCTGTGCCATGACTACCAGCGCCTCATAGATGGAGCTGTCGCCGTGGGGATGGTATTTACCCATGGTATCTCCCACGATACGCGCACATTTCCGGTACGGCTTGTCATAGCGGATTCCCAGCTCGTGCATGTCGTACAGAGTCCGCCTCTGAACCGGCTTTAGTCCGTCCCGCACGTCCGGCAGCGCCCTGGCGATGATGACGCTCATGGCATAATCGATATATGATTTTTTCATAAGCTCTGAATATTCAGTTCTTATAATCTGTGATTCACTGTTCATTTCTCTTTCTCCTTACCTGTACGGCTTTTTAGATATCCAGCTCTGCTTCCGTGGCATTCTCATAGATAAATGCCTTTCTCGGCGGAACTTCCGTGCCCATGAGCATCTCCGTCACACTGGATGCCATGCGTGCGTCTTCAATCTCCACCAGCTTCAAAAGCCGCCTCTCGGGGTCCAGCGTGGTCTCCCAGAGCTGCTCCGCGTCCATCTCGCCCAGACCTTTATAGCGCTGCAGGGTAAAGCCGCCCTCGTGGGTCTTGCGGTACTTCTCCAGCGCCTTGTCATCGTACAGGTATTCTTCCTCGCCTTTTTTCGGCATCGCTTTGTACAGAGGCGGCATGGCAATATACACATGTCCCTCGTAGATGAGCTCCGGCATAAAACGGTAGAACAAGGTCAGAAGCAGCGTGGAGATATGCGCGCCGTCCACGTCCGCATCCGCCATGATGATAATTTTATCGTAACGCAGTTTGCTGATGTCGAAATCATTTCCGTACCCTTCGGAAAATCCGCAACCGAAAGCATTTATCATAGTCTTAATCTCGGCATTGGCAAGAATTTTATCGATACTCGCCTTCTCCACATTCAAAATCTTTCCGCGGATGGGAAGGATTGCCTGGTAGTTCCTGTCTCTGGCTGTCTTGGCAGAGCCCCCGGCGGAATCTCCCTCCACAATAAAAATCTCACATTTCTTCGGGTCCCGGCTCTCGCAGTTGGCGAGCTTGCCGTTGCTGTCAAAAGAGTATTTCTGCTTCGTCAGGAGATTGGTCTTCGCCTTCTCCTCCGTCTTTCGTATCTTCGCCGCCTTCTCCGCGCTGGAGAGCACCTTCTTTAAGACCTCCAGGTTGCGGTCAAAATAGAGGACAATCTCATCCCCCGTCACTTTTCCTGTAGCCCGCGACGCATCCGGGTTGTCCAGCTTGGTCTTGGTCTGCCCCTCAAAGCGGGGGTCCGGATGCTTGATGGAAATAATCGCCGTCATACCGTTGCGGATATCCGCCCCGGTAAAATTAGCGTCCTTCTCCTTTAAAATCCCCAATTCTCTGGCATACTGATTCATCACTGAGGTGAAGGTGGTCTTAAATCCGGTCAGGTGTGTACCGCCCTCCGCGTTGTAAATGTTGTTGCAGAATCCCAGCACATTTTCATGGAACTCGTTGACATACTGGATTGCCGCTTCCACCTCAATCCCCTCTGACTCACCTTTGAAATAAATAGGGTCATACAAAGCTTCCTTTTTCTGATTCAAATCCTGTATGTACCCGATGATGCCCTCCGGCTCGTGATACGTAATCTTCTCCGCCTTGTCCTGGCGCTTGTCCTCAAAAATGATTGTCAGCGCCGGATTCAAATATGCCGTCTCGTGAAGCCTGCTTTTCACTTCCTCTGCCCGGAACCACGTCTTCTCAAAAATTTCTCCGTCCGGCAGGAAGTTGACCTCTGTACCGGTCTTTCTCGTCTTTCCTATCTTCGGGAGCAGCCCGTCCTCCAGCTCCACTGTGGGAACGCCCCTCTCGTAACGGTCGTGGTGGATATACCCGTCCCTGCTTATCTTCACATCCATATAGACAGACAGTGCATTGACAACGGAGGAGCCGACCCCGTGCAGGCCGCCGCTCGTCTTATAGGCAGAATCGTCAAACTTTCCGCCCGCATGCAGTGTGGTAAAGACAAGGCGCGCAGCGGAGACTCCCTTCTGGTGCATATCCACAGGTATCCCTCGTCCGTTGTCCACAACCGTGGCGGAGCCGTCCTTCTCCAGCGTCACCTCAATCTTCGTACAAAAACCCGCCAAATGTTCATCCACCGCATTATCCACAATCTCATAAATCAGATGGTTGAGCCCCTTCGTGGACACGCTGCCGATGTACATTCCCGGTCTTTTTCTGACTGCCTCCAGCCCTTCTAACACAGAAATACTGTCTGCATCATATGTGTTCTGATTTCCCATATCTTCACTCCTACTTCTTCTTTCACACATGCCCCCTGATTACAGTCACACGTCATAAAGCATGAAACTATCACGCTTCAAAGCGTGTGCCCCGGTAGACAGAGAGCGCCCGCAGGATGCGCAAAATCCCCGGCTATTGCTCCATTCTAGCACAGAATGTAGGGGTTTTCAAATTCTTTTTATTCCATGAGTACATCATATAGTGTATTGGAGAGCACTTCCATGGCATTTCTCATTTCTTCCACCGTATTTGTCTGCGCGCCCGCCTCTATCAGAAGAGACTTGGGAACCAGATGCAGATTGTAGCGGTAGCCCCGCAGATAGATGTGTCTGGCAAAGCCCGGATAGGTACTCTCGCATGCCAGCTGCATCTGCAGGGAGAACGCCAGATTGTCCTGTATGTACGGGTTATACAGATAGTCAATATCCCCGTTGGTCCGTGTCCGGCTCAGTCCATTGAAGAACATGATTTTCGCCGTCGGTTTTCCGTTGACCTCCGTCACCAGGTGAGTGTCATCCGCCACCCCATCTCTGTGTAAATCAATCACCACTTCAATGGTGGGATTCGCCTCCAGAATGGGGCGGATATTTGCCTCCGCGTTCTCATAGGCATTGCTCCGGTCCAACTGTCCGTTGATGATGTCGTACACCCCGGTGTCGTGGATGGTCTCAATCCCCTTTTCATTTAAAAGCTGTGCGAGATATTCCCCCATTCCCACAATGCTGGTGCTGGTATCTCCCGGCGTGGAGTCGATGAACTCCTCCTGGGAATGGGTGTGGAAAATCAGCACCTTGGGTCCGCCTGTGCTGGTGTCAATCTTCATACTGCGCCCCAGCAGGTCGTCCGCGTTTAACTGGTCGGGTCCAATCATGGTGGAACTGTCCACTGTATAGAAATTGCTCAAAAGGTAATCAAAATCCCGCAGTTTTTCGATGGACATATCAATAGAAGAAACTGCTTCCTGGGAGGCCTCCATCTCCGCTTCATCCGCGCCGCCAACAACGTTGCCGTTCTCATCCACCGCATGCCCGTCGTCCGCCTGACTCTCCAAAATTCTGGCGATGGTTGCCTCATCCTCCACCGCGTCCTCATAGGGTTCTTTCCCTTCTGTGTACTCAATGAGCGGCAGCCAGGCGCTGACCTTATCCGCCAGCCATTTTCCCACTCCCTGCCTGGGACCTTCCTTTATATAGGAAAACTGCGGCATATACATTTCCTGGGCGCTGTGCAAAATTTCCTGCTGTACTCTGTAGGGGAACTCCCTGAACACTGTTTTCCCCACAAGGAAGATAAACGCCGCAGCCGCACACGCAGCCGCGATTCCCAACGCCTCCTTATTCTTTCTCCCCGGTCCATGATATTCCACGCAGTCCTCTCCTCCATACACCATTGCCGCAAACTTGCAGCCGAAAAGCCTTTTTTACTTATCCTTACATTGTATGGAGCTCTTCTTATCCTTATGCCCGTTTTTCTTTTCCTCTCCCCAGTCCGCAAACAGGATGTTCAGCGCTTCGGAAATTGTAAAGCTCAAATAATCCACCATCTCGTCCACATCCTTTGGCGTCACAAACATCCCGTTCAGATGGGGCGCTATGAGTTCCTTCACCAACTCATACTTTTCTCCGGCATTGTAGGAGCGCAGTACCTCTCCGGCTTTCTTTAACGTCTGAGAGCTCTCCAGCGCGGCGATAAAGTTTTCCATGGTATCATTGACAATCGTCGCCGCATCCACCACAGTGGGGACGCCGATTCCGATGACCGGGATGCCTAAAGACTCACGGTTCAGTCCGTTCCGGTTGTTTCCCACACCGGAGCCGGGGTGTATCCCTGTATCCGCAATCTGAATGGTGCGGTTCAATCTCCGGCTGTTTCTGGCAGCCAGAGCATCCACCGCAATGAGAAGGTCGGGGTGCGTTTCCTTGATGACCCCTCTTATGATTTCTTCCGTCTCCATCCCCGTCTGTCCCATCACCCCGGGCACAATGGCGCTGATGAGATGGGCGCACTCCATACCCATGGCATATTTTCCGTATTCCTTCACGATATGCCGGGTGACCGTCAGATGGTCCGCCACCTTGGGACCTAAGGAATCCGGCGTCACCTGCCTGTTCCCCAGCCCTGCCACAAGGATGGAAATATCCTCATTTGGAAATTCATTTTCCATAATCAGCTCCCGGATATATTTCGCCAATTCCTCGGAGACCTCCCGGTGATAATCCTCATCCGGCACCGACAGGTTGGGCGCTTCCAGTGTCAGATAGGTTCCCACAGGTTTTCCCATGGTCTTCGCTCCTTTTTCTGTCTCAATCTTCACCCGCGTAACGCGGATTTCCTTCTCCTCGTCATAGGATTCCTCCAACACCACTCCCTGTACTTCTACATTATCCGACTCAAACCGTTCTTTTTCCTCCAGCGCAAGGTCTGTCCGAATACTATATTTCTCCAACATACTCCATCCTCACTTTTTCCGCAGTAATCCAGCCATATTTTTTGCTCCCGTAAATAAAACAGGGTTTCTATATGGATAAATCAATGCTTTTTCCTTAGTTTTTACCGTATTTTTGAGAAATATGTATTGACAACCCCCAATACTTGGCATAAAATGAATGAGTATGTTTCATTGGAGCGTCCGTGTCCGAATCCATTGAAATCATGATATCACAATTGAAAATTTCACATATTTGGAGGTGTACAGATTGGCTAACATCAAATCTGCTAAGAAGAGAATTTTAGTAAACGAAACAAAGGCTGCAAGAAACAAAGCAATCAAGTCTAAAGTAAAAACTGCTGTAAAGAAAGTAGACGCAGCAATTGCCGCTAAGGATGCTGAGGCAGCAAAGACTGCACTGCGCGCAGCAATCGTAGAAATCACAAAGGCTGGAAGCAAAGGAGTTTACCACAAAAAGACTGTTTCCAGAAAGATTTCCCGTTTATCAAAAGCTGTAAACGCGATTGCTTAATCATTTGATATAAAAAAGAAGTTATGAAAAAGGTATCCGCTGCCGTCAGGCGGATACCTTTTTTAATTATAATATCACGGCTTAAAAATCTACAGCCTCACGTACCCGAAACTGTTGATAAGTCCTTCTAAGCGCACCCCGTCTCTGCACAGCGGGCACTCGTGGGAGCTGTACACCTGGTAGCCCGGCAGGTCGTGACTGGTAAAAATCGTCTTAACCTCCACCCCGGCAACTCTGGAAATCGCGCTGAACACCGCGCAGATACCGCAAATCCTGCCCCCATAGTAGAGCACACTCTCAATCGCCTGTCTCGTCAGGGTACCTGTCGCCATGGAATCCGTCAGCACAACCACCTGTTTTCCCTCTATCATGCGCTGATTGTTCTCACGGAAGAGCATCTGTCCCGTGGAATCAAACTCCGGGGTCACCACAGAGATATTGTTCCCCGCGCTTAGTGACGCGCTGGAAGAATCTGAGAGCGCCTCTGCCATGAAGGCGCCGATAACCTCTGTGTTCTTCAGGCAGACAATCGTGTCAATCATCGTATTCGTCATATATTCCGCCGCCAGTGTCCGTCCTGTCTCCCTCGCGTTATTGTGACGGGTCTTCACGGTGGACATGTCGATATACGTGTTGACATGAGAATTTTTCGTAGCAAAATGTCCGCCCAGCATCTTAATCCTTGCTTTTGGATTTTTCGCAGATCTTAAGTCAATAAATCCTTCCTGCATACGCTCCTCTCCTTTCTGAAAATCGTCCTGATGTATCTGTAAATATTTTACCACAGAATCAGCAGATGTGCAGTATAAAGTATGAAGCAGAGCGCATTTTTTCACATATTTTCATGTTCCCCCGTCAAAATTCCCGTCCGTTGTTTTTAGTTTCGGCCACACGGTGATAAGCATGGTCACAAAACTGGCAGTCCCTCCGATTGCATTGGAGATAGGCTCGGCTAAAAAGACACCATCTGTCCCCAGATTCCCAATTACCGGCAGAAGGATTGTCAGCGGCACCACAATGATGACTTTGCGGAACAGGGAGAAAAAGATAGCAGGCTTTGGCATGTTCAGCGCCTGGTAAGTGGACTGTCCCGAAAACTGCAGCGACATCATAAAAATTCCGCAGAAATACAGACGCATCGCAGGGATTCCCTTTTCGATGAGAGCTGGCTCGCTGGTAAACAACTGCAGGAAAAACCGGGGTTCGAAAAACAGCACCGCCCACATCGCTACCGTAAATACCATACAGCTCCCCGCCATAAACTTGATGGCAGATTTCACACGCCTGTAACAGCCCGCGCCATAATTATAGCCAATCACCGGCTGCGCCCCCGATGTCAGCCCGGTAACCGGCATGGTGATGATTTCCCGCACAGAGTTGATGACCGTCATGATGCCCACATAGAGGTCCCCGCCGTGGCGTGCGAGCATGAAGTTGCAAACAATCTGCACAGTGCCGTTGGTGATGTACATGATAAAGCCCGAAGCTCCGAGCATCATGATTTCCTTTATCAGTTTCCAGTCCAGGCGCATCCCATCCCGGTTCAGCTTCAGTATCGCCTTCTTCCCGGTCAGAAAGCGCAGCACCCACAATGCCGATACCCCCTGGGAAATAACAGTGGCAATGGCGGCGCCGCGGATTCCCATGTGAAAGACAAAAATAAGTACCGGGTCCAAAATGATATTGAGCACCGCGCCCAAAAGCACTGTCAGCATGCCGGTTTTCCCAAAGCCCTGGGAGTTGATGAAATTGTTCATCCCCAGACTCGTCATCACAAACAGCGTTCCTAACAGGTAGATAGTCAGATAGTCGTTGGCATAGGGAAACGTGGCATCGCTGGCGCCGAACAGATACAGAAGCGGTCTTTTAAAAATCAGACAAAACACCATCAGCACTGCCCCGCATAAGAGCAGCATGGAGAAAGAATTTCCCATGATGCGTTCCGCCCTCTTTTCATTGTGCCCTCCTCTCGCGATGGAACAAAGCGGTGCTCCGCCCATGCCGAAGAGATTGGCAAACGCGCTGATGATGGTGATGACGGGAAGCGCCAGTCCAATCCCGGTAAGCGCCTCCGTGGAGGTATGCGGGATATGCCCGATATAAATACGGTCCACGATGCTGTACAACACATTGATAAGCTGTGCCAGCGTCATCGGCACCGCCAGGCTCAAAATATTTCCGGCAATGCTCCCTTTGCTGAAATCATTGCGGTTGTCTTCCATATCCTCCCTCCTTCCGGGTTTTATGTCATCATACTTCAGGTTTCAAAACGTAAAAGAGACTGCCGCAAAACAGTTTCTGCAAGATATTGGCAGGTCTTAATAACCATCCTCAATACCCTGTATGAAACATTCATCTTGCAACAGCCCCTTCGATTTTTCTCTTTTTCGTCTGATTCTTAGTTATTGATTAATTTATCCTCGTCACTCCAGCTGTACAGCTTTCTGATTTCCTCGCCAATCTTCTCTGCCGGATGCTCGGAAGCCAGTTTTCTCATTGCTCTGAAGTGAGCCTGACCGCCTGCCTCAGACATATCAAGCAGGAAGTCTTTTGCGAATGTACCATCCTGAATGTCCTTCAAAATCTGCTTCATGGCTTTCTTTGTCTCGTCTGTGATAATCTTCGGTCCTGTGATGTAATCGCCGTACTCAGCAGTGTTGGAGATGGAGTATCTCATTCCCGCGAATCCGGACTGGTAAATCAAATCTACGATGAGCTTCATCTCGTGGATACACTCAAAGTATGCATTTCTTGGGTCGTATCCTGCCTCTGTCAATGTCTCGAATCCTGCCTGCATAAGTGCACACACGCCGCCGCACAGTACAGCCTGCTCGCCGAAAAGGTCTGTCTCTGTCTCTGTTCTGAATGTTGTCTCCAGGATACCAGCTCTCGCGCCGCCGATAGCAAGACCATATGCAAGCGCTCTGTCAAGAGCTTTTCCTGTAGCATCCTGATGTACCGCTACCAGACAAGGTGTGCCTTTTCCAACCTGATATTCGCTTCTTACGGTATGTCCCGGGGCTTTCGGCGCAATCATGGTCACATCCACATTTGCCGGCGGCACAATCTGTCCGAAATGGATGTTGAATCCATGCGCGAACATCAGCATGTTGCCTTCTTCCAGGTTTGGCTCGATGTCCTTTTTATAGAGAGCAGCCTGCTTTTCATCGTTGATAAGAATCATGATGATGTCGGCTTTCTTAGCCGCCTCTGCTGCTGTGAATACCTCAAACCCCTGTGCCTCTGCTTTTGCCCAGGATTTGCTTCCCTCATACAGACCGATGATGACATTGCATCCGGACTCTTTTAAGTTCAGTGCATGCGCGTGTCCCTGGCTTCCGTAGCCGATGATTGCGATAGTCTTTCCCTCCAGCAGAGAAAGGTTACAGTCTTCCTGATAGTAAATTTTAGCTGCCATTTTTTTATTCCTCCTAAACTTTCACTTCGGCATCCCTGTGCCTGATTTCTATAGTTAAAGGCAGTTTGCCCTTAGCTTCTTTTTGTGTTCCCTGTATCCTACAGATATGTAACGTCCTTGCTGCCTCTGGACAATCCCGTGATACCTGTCCTTGCCAGCTCCAGAATCTCATAGTCCTTCAGAAGATTCATAAATGCCTCCAGCTTCGACTGGTTTCCGGTCAGCTCAATCATCAGGGAGTCCTCCTCCACATCCACAATCTTCGCCCGGAAAATATCCGCTACTGAGATAATCTCACCTCTCTGAGCAGCGTTGGCGCGGAGCTTTATCATAATCAGCTCTCTGTAGACGGATTCTTCGTCCTTCAAAAGCTTAATCTCAATGACGTCCTCCAGCTTCCTCACCTGCTTCTCAATCTGGGAAAGAATCAGCTCATCCCCGGAAGCTACCACAGTAATCCTCGTAAAACGCGGGTCTGCCGTCATCCCGGCTGTGATGCTGTCAATGCTAAAGCCTCGTCTGCTGAACAGACCTGCTATCCGGCTCAGTACGCCCGGATTATTGTCAACCAGTAAAGAATAAACCTGTTTTCTCATAGATTTTCTCACCTCTCTCGTTGCCGGAATTCTCTGTAAACAAAGTGGGCAAGCCCACTGTGATAAAAACAGAGTGCAATCTGTTTTCTATAATATTAGCAACTGCTTTTCGATTTGTCAAGAGAATCCCTTAATTAATTCTTGATATTTGTTGCCGCGGTAGCCGCAAGTTAGCGCATAGTGCGGTTTTACGAATGACGCATGCTAAACTGTGAAGCAGTCATCGGGCCGAAAACTCTTCTGCCAGTTCATTCAAATATACCCACCGCTCCATCTTCTCCTCCAGAGCCTTCTCTGCCTTTTCCTTGTCCGCTGTCAGCTCGGAGAGCTTCACCGAATTGGTGGCATATTTCATCATATCCTCCTCAATCCGGCTTATCTTTTCTTCCAGTTTTTCGATATCTGCGTCTATCGTCTCATATTCTTTCTGTTCGTTATAAGAGAATTTCCGTTTTACCGTCTGGTCTTTCTTCCAGGCTTTTTTCTCCTCCCCGTCTTTTGGCGGCTTCGCCCTGTCCGATTTCTCCGCTTCCCTCATTGCCTCCTCTTTTGCCCTTTTCGCCTGGGCGTAATCCGTATATCCGCCCTCATACTGAATAAGCTTTCCTTCTCCCTCAAAAGCAAAAATCCTGTCCGCCAGATTATCCAGAAAATAGCGGTCATGGGAGACAGCAATAACGATTCCCGCAAAGGAGTCCAGATAATCCTCCAGGATGTGGAGAGTGGGGATATCCAAATCGTTGGTGGGCTCATCGAGGAGCAGTACATTGGGTGCTCCCATCAAAACTCTCAGCAGATAAAGTCTGCGCTTCTCCCCGCCGGAGAGCTTGGACACCGGAGTGTACTGCATCGCTGCGTCGAAGAGGAACCGCTCCAGCATCTGCGAGGCAGATATCCTCCCCTCCTTAGTGGGAAGGTACTCTCCCACTTCCCGGATATAATCGATGACCCTCTGATTTGTATCCATATGAGGCGTCTCCTGTGCAAAATACCCGGTCTGTATGGTCTCACCCACTTCCACCGTTCCGCTGTCCGGCTTTAATTCCCCCGCAAGTATCTTCATCAATGTGGACTTCCCGCAGCCATTGGGACCGATAATTCCAAGCCTCTGATTCTTCAGCACAATATAATGAAAATCCGAGATGATGGTGTGCGCTCCATAGGCTTTGCTCACGTGGGACAGCTCTATCGTCTTCTTTCCCATGCGGGTGCCTACCGATTCCATATCCACTGTCATATCACTTGTCGGCGCAGCCGCTTTCTTCAGTTCCTCCAGCCTCAAAAGCCTCGCCTTCTGCTTAGTGCTCCTCGCCCGGCAGCCCCGCTTCGCCCATTCCAGCTCCATCCGCAGCACACTCTGCCTCTTCCGCTCTGAAGCAAGTTCCATCTCTTCCCTCTGTGCTTTCAACTCCAGAAATTTGGAATAATTCGCCTCATATCCATATAGCTTTCCATGGCTGATTTCCAAAATCCGGTTCGTCACCCTGTCCAGAAAATAGCGGTCGTGGGTCACCATGATGATACAGCCTTTGAAACGGTTCAAGAAATCCTCCAGCCAGGTCACCATCTCATTGTCCAAATGGTTGGTGGGCTCGTCCAGTATCAATACCTCTGCCGGTTCCAACAGTGTCCTCGCCAGCGCTGCCCGCTTTTTCTGCCCGCCTGACAATGTCTGTACATCCCGCTCATGGTCTGTAAGTCCCAGTCGGTTTAAAATGCTCTTCGCCTCACTGGAAGTATCCCACTCCTGCCCGGTTCGCCCCTCCATCACATAAGAGAGGACCGATTCCGCCCTGTCAAAAGCCGGGTTCTGCGAAAGATATGCCATGCGGATTCCGTTTTTCGCCGTCACCTGTCCCTCGTCCGCATACTCCATCCCCGCGATGATTTTCAGGAAAGTGGACTTTCCTGTGCCGTTGATTCCCACGATGCCGATTTTGTCATTCTCCTGGATTCCGTAGGACACATCGTCAAATATCTGCTTCTCCCCAAACATTTTGCTGATATGCTCTATATTCAAAATATTCATAACTGCTCCTTATCTTCCGCTTGTCGGCGGGCACTCCCACGCGCCGCCGTGTCAGCTACCCCTCTATCATAAAATATTTATGCAGTCCTGGCAAGGAAAAAGCTTTTTGCCCACACATCTCCTTAAATCTTATGATTTTCTAAATTTTTTCAGGAATCCTTGAGTCATAACTGAAAAAGTTATACCATATATAGAGTTATTCCGGCAGGGAAGTCCGCGGTTTCTTACAGCGCAGTATTTTTTACCGGATAACAAATAGAAAGAGAGGGATTTCATGCGTTCAGACAAAACACGCTCTACGATATTTGATGATGATTTTGAAGTGACTTATGAGGAAGAAACCTCTGTCTTTTCCGATGATGAGACAGTATACACGCCCCGCCGCTCATCCGGCAGATACGCAGATGCCTATGACAGGTATGACGATTCTTACAATGAAGTCCGCGAAGACTGGGTTGACGAGGCGAGCTATGATGACGGTTATGACGATTACGATACCCAACTGCACGGACGGCGGCGCAGAAGCTCCTATGACAGCGATTACTCTGACAGAGACGGCCGCCGCAGAGAGACTTACGATAACTATGACACCGGCACGGTGAGGAGACGGCGCAGAGACAGCTCTGTCCCCCTCGCCGCTCCCATAAGAAAAGGCGGCAAGGCATTATCCCGGCTTTCCGGTGCCCTCATCCGCCGTCTCTCTGCGCTTCTTATTCTAGCGACCATGGTTTATGGCGCCTATAATTTCTGGCGCGGGAGTGCCCTCTATGGAGATTTGGTGGAAGCCTTTGAAAAGAAGGACACCACCCCGGTTTTAGCCGCCTATGCCTGTGTCGCCGCAGTCTTTCTGCTCTTTGAACTGCTCTCCTTATTCTGGGCAATGACAAGGACACGGGTATACGATGGCTTCTCTTCCTGGAAAGAGGACACCGGACGGGGGATGTTCTCCTTTATCGCGGTCTTTGTCTCCTCCTATGCCGCGTTCCTTTTCAACCGTTTTATCCCGGAATCACCGGAAATCCTGTACGGCATAAAGGGAGCCCTGGATGTCTATGGCTCCCTCCACAATGTCCTCTTTGGGCTGTGTGCCGCAGGCGTTATCTCCTGCCTGGTGCGAAAATACAGCCGCTGATTCATCCGGTCTTCCGCTCCCGCGGCAGTCTGCGCGCTCTATCATCTGCGCAGTCGTTCGTCCTCGCCGCAGTGCACGTCCGCTAATTTACACGTTAAAGCAGCCTCCGCCGATAAATTCCCTCAGCAGGGAGTTTGTCGGCACATACTCGCTGCCGATTCCCACGAAATAATCAAAAAATTTCAAAAGCCGCTTTGCCTCCTGGTACTCCGGGGACCGCTTTTCCACCCCAAACAAAAGAGGCTCCACGTACTGCTTGAGCACTGCCAACTCATAGAGCAGAGAGGAATTGAACATGACATCCGCCTCCTCCTGGAAGGGGAAAATATTCTCCTCCTCGCCTCTGCGCACAGACTGCCACATGGCAATGGTCCTTTTCGCGGAGGCTCCCCTGGTCCTGGCATCTCTTACGAGCCTGCGGATGAGCCGCCCATCCGTGGATGGTATCCGGTTGTGCTCATCAATGTTAAGCTGTGTCAGCGCACTGATATAGATGCGGAATTTATTGGCATCTGAAAGCTTCTCCGTAAGCTTCGGATTCAGGCAGTGAATCCCTTCAATCACAAGGATATCGTTTTCTCCCAATCTCTTTGGCTTTGTATCGTAAGAACGGGTTCCCGTCTTGAAATTAAAAATCGGCAGATAGACTTCCTCTCCGGCGAGAAGCGCCTGCATATCCTCATTAAATTTCTCCACATCAATCGCCTCAAGACATTCAAAATTATAATTGCCGTCTTCATCTTTCGGCGTATCTTCCCTATTCACGAAATAATTGTCCACCGCTATGGGATGAGGCTTCAATCCATTTACCCGAAGCTGAATGGACAGCCTGTGGGAAAAGGTCGTCTTACCGGAGGAGGAGGGACCCGCGACAAGAACAAATTTCACGTTTTTGCGCTCCGCAATCTGCTTTGCAATCTCTCCAATCTTCCGTTCCTGGTACGCCTCCTGCACCAGCACCACTTCCCGCATATCATACTGGGTCACCATGTCGTTGAGCGCTCCCACCGTGTCAATCTCCTGCTGGTCGCCCCACTGCACGGATTCTTTGAGCACCTTGAACAATTTCGGGCTTGGCACGAAAGGCGGTACTTCCTCCGGCTTCTCTTTGGTCGGCATCTGGATGACAAATCCATCCTCATACAGATGTAGGGAAAAATATTTTAAGCACCCCGCATCCGGTACCATATACCCGTAGTAATAGTCCTCAAATTCATTCATACTGTAGATATTGACTTTCGATACCCTGCGGTATTCAAACAGACGCTCCTTGTCATACATCCCGTGTCTGCGGAACATTTCCACCGCCTCTGTGGTGTGGACGGAACGTTTCTCAATGGGGATTCGCTGCCGGGAGAGAATGTACATCCTCTCCTCCACTTTCTCAAGAAACTCTGCGTCCAGAGATACATCCCCTTCTATCGTACAAAAATAGCCTTTGCTCACAGAAAAATGGATGCGCACCCGTTCCACTTTGTCGTGTCCCCCTACGTCATGGACCGCCTTTACCAGCAGGAAGCACATACTTCTCTTGTAAGTCTGATGTCCCACAGGGTCCGCCGTTGTCACAAATTCTATCTCACAGTCTCGATTTACCGTCTTCTCCAGCTCCTGCAGACGAAATCTGTCTACATAGACCAGAACAATCTGATGTGGAAACCTTTCTTGAAATTCCTCAGCAATCTTCTGGTACGATGTTCCCTCCTCATAGCTTCTCGTCTCCTGCCCCACTGTTACCCTGTAATACCTTTTTTCCATCCTTCCTCCTTATTTCCTGTCTTTTGCTGCTCTTGTCTGATACTTATTCTCCCCATTTTTCTGCTTCTCTTCCCGGTGAAACTAAACAACCTGGAAAGGATGTACCACCGGTGCTGTCACCACCTCAAGCCCCGGCAGCTTCTTTTCCAGAAATTTTTTCATATCCTCAATAAAAATGTATTCCGTTCCGTAATGCCCGGCATCGATGATGCTTAAGCCCTGCTCCACCGCATCCAGTCCGTCATGGTGTCCGATATCCCCTGTCACAAGCACATCCGCTCCCTTTAAGACTGCTTCTTTCACCGCGCTCTTTCCGCTACCCGGCGATATAGCGAGCCTTGTTACTTCCGTTTCCATATCCCCGAAAATTTTAAGGGACCCCAATTCCAGTTTATGTTTCACGTACGCGGCACATTCCTCAAGGGTCATCTTCCGCGGGAGAGTGCCGACTCTTCCAATCCCTTCTTCCATGCCGTCGTTCTCCATCGTCGCATCCAGCACTTCCGTATCCTCAAGCTTTAAAATTTCTCCGGACAGTTGTGCCATTCCCAGCACATCATAATTAGTGTGCATAGCATAGTAGGAAATGTCCTTCTGTATCAGCTTTAACACCCTGCGGCTTACGAAATCCTCGTCCGTCACACTCTTTAAGGGCGAGAAGATAAGCGGATGATGGGTGATGAGCATGTCAGCCCCCGCCTTCGCCGCCTGTTCGATGACCGCATCTGTGGCATCCAGGGCTATGTATACTTTTTCTACTTCCTTTTCCCCTCTCCCGGCAAGCAGTCCTACATTGTCAAATCCAAGTGCCGCCTCCCTGGGGTAAGTCGCCTCAATGACTTTCATAATCTCTCTGCACAGCATAATATTCCATCCCTTTCTCTGAGCGTGCCAGCTCACTAAGCAGTTCCGCTTTTCTCTTTTGGGTCCGCTCACTCATTGGTTCTCCTAAGTTTCTAAGTATCTCCTTTTTGACGGCGATTTCCTTTTCCAGAAACGCCCGCAGCACCGGATGTCTCCTCTTCAGAAGCAATTTTCCGTACTGAAGCTCTATTTCATCCCAGAAATCCACCTTTTGTTCCCGCGTCTGCTCACGCGCCGCTTCCATCGGCAGGGAACCATCCTCCGCCAGGCGCGCTGTTCCCTCCGACAGAAAGCCATCCTCCGCCAGGCGCACTGTTTCCTCCGGCAGGAATCCATCCTCCATTTGGCGCGCCGCTGTTCTGGGGACGACTTTCATCATGGGATAAAATTTCCCGTCCTCCTCCACCATGTCTTCCTGTATAAACAAAAAACCTTCCTGCAACAGAAAGGCTCTCACTTTTGCAATCTCCGACTGGGGCTGGAGAATACATTCTCTCAGGCTTTCCACCGTCTCTTTTGAATCTTGCAGAATCCGTATCATCAGGGCACCGCCCATGCCTGCGATGACTGCGCTCTGTGCCTCGCCCGGACGAAGTTCTTTCATCCCGTCTGACAGCCTGAGCGCAATCTGTCCCGTCAGACCATGTTTCTCAACGTGTGCTCTTGCCCTGTCCAGGGGTCCTTCGTTTATGTCCATCGCCACCGCCCGCGGCACAATCTGATGTTCTACAAGGTAGATGGGAATATAGGCATGGTCTGTCCCGATATCCGCCAATGTATAACCGGCAGTCACCATAGCGGCGACTGCCTGAAGTCTCCTTGAAAGTTCCATAGGACAATCCTCTAATCCAGATAATCTCTGAGTTTTCGGCTGCGGCTCGGATGACGGAGCTTGCGCAGCGCTTTCGCCTCAATCTGGCGGATACGCTCTCTGGTAACGTCAAACTCCCGTCCCACTTCCTCCAGCGTCCTCGCCCGACCATCATTCATTCCAAAACGCAGACGGAGCACCTTCTGCTCTCTCTCTGTCAGAGTGTCCAGCACCTCATCTAGCTGTTCTTTGAGAAGCGTCTGTGCTGCTGCTTCCGCGGGCACCGGCACATTGTCATCCTGAATAAAGTCGCCCAGATGACTGTCTTCCTCCTCACCGATGGGTGTCTCAAGAGATACCGGTTCCTGGGAAATCTTGAGGATTTCACGCACACGCTCCACCGGCATGTCCAATTCTTTGGCAATCTCCTCCGGCAAGGGCTCTCTCCCCAGTTCCTGCAAAAGCTGTCTGGATACACGAATCAGCTTGTTGATGGTCTCCACCATATGCACCGGAATACGGATGGTCCTTGCCTGGTCCGCGATGGCTCTGGTGATTGCCTGGCGAATCCACCATGTCGCGTAGGTACTGAATTTATAACCTTTATGGTAATCAAATTTCTCCACTGCCTTGATAAGACCTAAATTTCCCTCCTGAATCAAATCCAGGAAAAGCATGCCTCTGCCCACATAACGCTTCGCGATGCTGACAACGAGACGTAAGTTCGCCTCTGCCAGCTCTTTCTTCGCGTCCTCATCGCCTTCCTCCATACGCTTTGCCAGTTCAATCTCCCGCTCTGCGCTCAAAAGAGGGACTTTTCCGATTTCTTTTAAATACATACGCACGGGGTCCTCGATACTGACGCCCTCCGGTACGGACAGGTCGATATTTTCCATATCCACCTCTTCCTCATCGGACATGATGACATCAATATCCACGTCCACATCATCGTCCACATCTGAACTGATTCGCAGCACATCGATATTGTTCGCCTCCAGGTAATCATATACCTTTTCCATATGTTCCGGAGTCAGTTCCATGTCATTGAAGAAATCATTAATCTCCTGCAGCTCCAGTATGCTCTTTTTCTTCTTGCCCTGCGCAACAAGCTCTTTTAATCTTTCTTCAAATTTCTGTACATTTTCTTCCATGTGTCCATCCTTCCTTCACCCGCGCAAGTGCAGGCTGTCTTGTTTTATTTTATCCTTAATCAATAGAAATATGCAGTTTCTTCAAATCCTCCAGCTTCCGCTTCTCTTCCATCAGACGCTGAAGTCCCGCCATATCTGCGGGGTCTAAGTGGAGGGTCTGCCAGTCGATGCTGTGCGCCTTCACTCTGAGAATGGTCTCCTTGAGTGCCTGCTGCTGTTCCTCCTTCGTCGTCAGCTCCTTGATGCGAGTGTGAAACAGAGACGCTGCCTCCCGGTGCTCCTCCTCCGCGGTAAAATGATTGAGTATCTTCGCCGGGTTCAGTTCTCCGTTTTCATACTGTCCGTAGAGCAGTTCCGCCACTGTCTGGTACAAATCCTCCGTAAAATCTCTGGGACTTATATACCTGCTGATGATTTCAAACAACTTCCGATTGTCAATCATCCACGTCAGAAGTACCTTCTGCGAGGTGAGGATGCCGTCCTCTCTGGGCTTCTCACTGCCGGGCGCCTGCTTAGGTCTCGTCACCGGCTTCGCCATGCCCTCCTTCACTGCGGTCTTTACGACCAGCTTCTTTAGACTTTCCTCGCTCACTTTGTAGGTTCTTGCCACTGCCTCTATGTAGTTGCTGCGCTCCAGCTCATCCTCAAATCCAATCAGCCGCCTTGCCGCCTCATTAAAAAACGCGGTCTTTCCTTCCGGGGAATCCATATCGAAATCCCGCTCCAGCATCTCCAGACTGAACAGAAAACCGTTCCGCGCCGCATGGATACGCTTCTCAAATTCTTCCGCACCGAGATTTTTGATAAACTCGTCCGGGTCCTTGTAGGGGTCCATGCGAATAACCTTCGCCGCAATGCCCGCCTCCTTTAGAATCGGCACTGCCCGCAGCGCGGCGCGCGTTCCCGCATCGTCGCTGTCGTATGTCAGATAGACCTCCTGCACATAGCGCTTTATCAGGGAAGCATGTCCCGGTGTCAGGGCTGTTCCCAGGGAAGCCACCGCATTGGTAAATCCTGCCTGATGAAGCGCGATGACGTCCATATATCCCTCGCAGAGCAGAAAATATGCTTTCTTCGACGTTCTCGCCCGGTTCAGTCCATACAGGTTCCGGCTCTTATCAAACACCACGGTCTCCGGGGAATTTAGGTACTTAGGCTTGGCGTCTCCCATCACTCTGCCACCGAATCCGATAACCCGGTTGTTGACATCCATGATGGGGAACATCACCCGGTTCCAGAACTTGTCATACACGCCCTGGCGCTCATCCGTATTGACCAGCCCCGCCTGGCGTATCAAATCTTCGGAGTACCCTTTTTTCCGCAGGTACTGGTATAAGTCGTTGCTGTATTTATTGGAATATCCCAGCCCGAATGCCGTAATCATCTCGTCTGACAGCGCGCGGTCTTTTAAATATGTATACGCCTGCTCCCCCCGCGGGGATTTCAGCTGCGCGTAGAAATACTTTGCCGCTGTCTTGTTGATTTCCAGTATCGTTGCCTTTAAGTCCGCCTTCTCCCTCGCCGCCTTGGAGTACTCCATCTCCGGCAGTTCCACGCCTGCGCGGTCCGCCAGAAATTTTACCGCCTCCACAAACGAAAAATTCTCATACTCCATCAGGAACGTGAAGACATTCCCCCCGGCGCCGCAGCCAAAACAGTAATACATCTGCTTGTCCCGGCTCACCGAAAAGGACGGCGACTTCTCATTGTGAAACGGACACAACCCGAAATAAGAGCTTCCTTTCTTCTGGAGCCTGACATACCCGGATATCACATCTACAATATCATTTTTCATTCTGATTTCTTCTATCAGGTCTTCTGGATAGTACATGTATTCCTCCTAAAAATGAATGCCCTATAATTATATATTCGACAAAACGTGTCCGTTTCCTTTATTTTTTTCCTTCTTTTTTTATTCCTAATTTTTCCACGCCTCCGGCACAAAAAATTCTTCGAACTTTTTCACCGCATAGGAGTCCGTCATTCCCGCTATGTAATCGCACACAATCTGCTCCTTGCTGCTGTCTGTATTCGAGAGCGCATCCAAAAACTGCTGGGGCAGTAAATCCAGATGACGAATATAGTACTCATAGAGCTGTTCAATCATGTGAACCGCTTTGTCCTCCTCGCCCTTTGCCTTGGGGTTCATATATACATTCTCGAACATAAAGCGCCGGATTCCCGTCATCGCTTCCTCCACTTCCTCTGACATGCAGATTTCCGGCTTATCCATGCTGTTGATGATGACATCGTGCACCATGGTATCCAGCCTGTCCTTGCTCGTATAGCCAAGCACCTTCCTCAGCTTTTCCGGAATATCCTCCTCTGTCAGGATACCGCCCCGGATGGCATCGTCCATGTCATGGTTGATATAGGCAATCTTATCTGAGAGCCTTAATACCTTCCCTTCCAGGGTGTGGGGGCTGCCCGCCGTCTGGTGATTTAGGATGCCGTCCCGCACCTCCCAGGTCAGGTTTAGTCCCCTGCCCTGCTTCTCCACGCACTCCACCACCCGCAAGCTCTGCCTGTGATGTGAGAAATGATAGACGTTATTTAATGCCCGCTCTCCGGCATGTCCGAAAGGCGTATGTCCAAGGTCGTGTCCGAGAGCGATGGCTTCCACCAGGTCTTCATTCAGGCGCAGCGCCTTGGCAATCGTCCTAGCATTCTGCGAGACCTCCAGAGTATGTGTGAGCCGGGTCCTGTAATGGTCGCCCTTAGGGAGCAGAAAGACCTGCGTCTTCTGCTTCAGCCGCCGAAACGCCTTGCAGTGCAGAATCCTGTCCCGGTCTCTTTGAAATACCGGACGGATATCGCACTGGGGCTCCTCTCTGTCCCTTCCCTTTGAGTCCCTGCTCAATGTAGCGTAAGGACTTAAATACTCAAGTTCCCGTTCTTCCAACTGTTCTCTTATGGTCATAGCCGTTTCCCCCGAATCAGACCTCAATCTGCATGAAACTGTTCTATATTAATTATATTCCGTAATCGTCATATATTTCCTTTATTTTCTTTCCTCTTTCAGACGCTTTTCGATGGCGTTCACCACAGTTTCAAGTACTTTGACTCTCGCGTAGTACTTGCTGTTTGCCTCCACAACAACCCATGGCGCATAGTCCGTGGAAGTCCGAAGCAGCATCTCGTTGACCGCCTCCTCGTAGTCCTCCCACTTTTCCCGGTTCCGCCAGTCCTCCTCCGTAATCTTCCACTGCTTCTCCGGTGTCTCCTGCCTTGCTGTAAAGCGCTTTTTCTGCTCCTCCTTGTCAATGTGCATCCAGAATTTAATCACAATGGCTCCCGCATCGGACAAATCCTTTTCCATATCGTTGATTTCCTTGTAGGCTCTCTGCCACTCTTCCTTTGTGCAGAATCCCTCAATCCGCTCCACCATCACGCGCCCGTACCAAGTGCGGTCAAAGATTGCCACGTGTCCGTCCTTTGGCATTGCCCGCCAGAAACGCCATAAATAGTGGTGCGCTTTCTCGATATCATTGGGGGAAGCCGTAGGATTCACCACGTATCCCCTGGCATCCATCCTCTCTGTCAGACGCTTGATAGCGCCACCTTTTCCTCCCGCATCCCAGCCTTCAAAGCCGAGAACTACCGGAATCCGTCTGCGGTACAGTTCACCGTGCAAAAGCTCCATCTTTTTCTGCAGCTTTTTCAGTTTCTGTTTGTACTCTTCCTTTGTAAGAGATAAGGTTAAATCTGCCTTGGACAAGACAGATTCCTGAAGTTCTTTTATCTGCTGTCTCGTCTCCTTATCCGGCGCACTCTCCGCGGTCTTCTGCTCCATCTCATCGAGCGCCTTTGCAGCGCAGGCTTTTGCCTTATCCTGTTTCACTTTCTCAATCTGGTCTTCCAGTGCTTTGATGACCGTCGTGTAAATCTTCACTGTGGCAAACCGCTTATCTGTCGCCTCAATGATGGTCCAGGGCGCATAGTCTGTATCCGTCTTACGCAGCATCTCCTCCATCATTTTCTGGTATTCCGGATAGTGCGCATTTCTCTCCAAATCCCCTTTGCTCACCCTCCACGCTGTTTCTTTATTCTCTTTTAATTTCTGGAACCGCTTTTTCTGCTCCTTTTTGTCAATGTCCAGCAGCAGCTTGATGATGACATTCCCGTCGTCTGTGAGCTGCTTTTCAAAAGAACAGATGGAGTAGTAGGCATCCGGCAGGCTCCGTTCCTTTGTCCGCTTTTCAAAACGGTCTATAAGCACTTTGCGGTACCAGCTCCCGTCAAAAACCGCAATCCGCCCTCTTCTGGGGGTCTTAGTCCAAAATCTCCAAAAATACGGATGCATCGCCTCTTCTTGTGTCTCCGTCTTCACAGTATGCACCTCGAATCCGCGGGGGTCCATACTGTGGATGAGTTTCCCTATCTGGAGGCCCTTTCCCGATGCCCCGTATCCCTCAAAGACAATCAGCACAGGAATATTCAGCTCCTTGCACTGTCTCTGAAGAAAAGAAAGTTTTGTTTCCAACTGCGGCATTTTTGCCTTGTACTCTTCTTTTGACAATTTTTTCGTTAAATCCACTTTCTCCAACATCGCTTTTCCTCCAAATCACATTTCTTCTATCATATTATTGACGAGGTTACGGTTAATTATATAATTATAACATTAAATCAACTGGAAAAAAATAGGAACAGGCACGTATTTTCGCACCTGTTCCCACTTTTTTCAACTCTCTACGCCTGTTTTTCCAGCGTACTGTCTCATCCATTCCGCATATGGCACCAAATCCTTGTACCAGACCTAATTTTCATCCAGTTCCTTTAGGAGCTCGTAGACTAAATCCTGCTTTTTTCTGTTCAATTTGCCATATATCCTGCATAAATCTACATATCTCTCCGTAAACTTCTGAAATTCGATTCGATATTCCTCCGTCATGCGTTTATCCGATACTTTCAGTATATAGTCCACCGAAACCCTGAAAAATCGGGAGAGCTGTACAAGGATATCTGCAGGCAGAGAATTTTCGCCGTTTTCAATCCTGCTGATTGTCTGCTGTGACACATTGATTTTAGCAGCCAGTTCTTCCTGTCTTAAGCCTCGTTCTTTTCGAAGTTCTTTCACCCGGTTATCCAATCGTCGTCCCACCTTTTCCTGTTCTATTGTTTATTGTATCGGATACAACGTTTTGTGCTATCCGGTTATCAGGTTTTATCATACCCTGATATGATGTATCCTTTTCCTGCTTTTCATACGCGATGATACAATAAGGCTGGTGATGGATTATGCTGTCAAACAAATTAGGAAAGAATTTAAAAATGCACCGGGAACAACATCATATGAATCAGTCCTGCCTTGCCAAAAAGCTGAATGTCCAGCGGCAGACGATATCGGCTTATGAGCGCGGAGTCAGTACTCCCAATATCTTCATTCTCATTCAAATGGCAGATATTTATAATCTTACGCTGGATGAACTGGTCGGCAGAGAGGTTCCGCCGAAAAGAGTACAGCACTGAATCGTATGTACTTTTCTGCGTCTCCCCGGCACAAACGCCTTGCACCCGGCTGCAGGCTTCAGGAAGAAACTGTGCTTTTCCTTTGATGGCTTGTTGTTTTTCCTGCCTGCGGCTATAATATACCTGTACCGGTTCAAAGAAGGGCACTTTTTGCGCCCTCTTTTTGTGACTCTTCAAACAAGAAATTTCACAAGATTCTTCAGGAGGATATATGAGCGAATATGAAAAAATGATGCGGGGCGAGCTCTATGACAAATCCGACCCGGAATTAAAAGAAATGCGTACTTTTTGCTATAAAGTCATCTTTGAACTCAATCAGATAGACAACAGCCAGAAACAGAGACGCTATGACATTCTGAAAAAACTGCTGGGGCATATGGGAACGGATGTCAACATCAAGTCTGTCTTTCAGTGCGATTACGGCAGAAATATTTATGCAGGCAATCATGTATTTATCAACTACAACTGCGTGATTGCCGATGTCGGCAAGGTCATCCTCGGTGACCATGTAAAAATAGGACCGCAGGTTGGCATCTACACGGTAAATCATCCCTTGGACCCGGAGGAACGGCTTGCCGGTATGGAATACGGCAGAGATGTCGTCATCGGCGACAACTGCTGGATAGGCGGGCACGCTGTCATCAATCCGGGGGTCACGCTCGGGAAAAATGTCGTCGTCGCTTCCGGTGCCGTAGTCACCAAATCGTTCGGTGACAATGTGCTGCTGGCGGGGGTACCCGCGCAGGTGATAAAAAAGCTGGGGAAATAGTTGTTGCTCAGGAAAACAAAAATGGGGAACCTGCATAAAAACAGGTCCCCCAACAATAAAACACATGCGGAAGATGGGACTTGAACCCACACGACACGAATGTCACAAGATCCTTAGTCTTGCTCGTCTGCCAGTTCCGACACTTCCGCATTTTGCAGCGCTTTTTGTTTGTCTTTCACACGCCACGAATAATATAATACCCGGTATTGCAGAAAATGTCAATAACTTTTTTTATTTTTTTGACAAGCTAACTTATTATTCTTTTTGCTCATTAACGGAACATTCCCTGCGACTGCCCTCTCCATACAGGATACTCATTCTTCCGCTTCCTGCTCACTCTTTATAAGAGTACTCTAATACATAGTATACGGATAGCACATCTGCAAATATTCTATAAAATAAAACTATACTTAAAAGTCCTTCTCTCTTACAGATGGACTGCTTTGCTCGATGATAACACAACATAGAATATTAAAGGATGGGAACGCAGTGGAAAACAGGATTCGAGAACTCCGCGAAGAACGTGGGCTTACCCAGAAAGCCCTGGCTTTTAAATTGAATGTTGTCCAGCAGACTGTCAGCAGATTTGAACGGAACACATGTAGTCTGCCGGCAGATATTTTAGTACAGCTGTCCAAACTCTTCCATGTATCTGCAGATTATATACTGAAGCTTTCAGATTCCAGAATGACAGCAGAATATCCGGTCGAAGTAAAACGATTTTCCGAAAAGTATATGCACATATGTTTATCCTATGACCGTCTGAATAAGGAAAATCAGAGACTGGTATCAGAGCTGATAACAAAACTGGGAGATGGACAGCACAACGCACAGGATTCATAATGCTTCCGTAAATAGTGTAGACTTACGCCTGCGCTGGGGGATTTACTTAAATCCCCCTATTTGTCGTTGTATGGATTACCCAACTGTTCTTCTACAGCAAGCAGCCCTTTCTTGTCAATACTCACCACTCAGCAAAAAATCCGCCAAACACACGATTTTTACGCCATTGACATTTCCTGCGGCTAATTCGTCCAACGTCACCACATATTTCGGATAGTGATCTTTGATTTCAAGAAGATTTGCGACCTCCCGGTCTGATTCCTCCGGCAGTCTGCGGCACACTTGGACGTAGATACGTTCATCGCGCCTCACTGCTACGAAATCAATCTCTTTCGTTTCATTTTTCCCGATATAAACCTCATATCCCCGCCGCCGCAGTTCAAAATACACAATGTTCTCCAGCATAGCGGCAATTGACTTCGGATTGAATCCCATGATGCAGTATTTTAAGGAAGCATCAGCCAGATAGAATTTTTCTTGTGTTTTCAGCACAGATTTTCCCTGCAAATCATATCGCTGGCAGCGATAGACAACAAACGCTTTTTCCAACCAATTCAGATAGTTATAAACCGCCTCAACAGACAAGGAGCGGCCTTCGCTTTTCAAAAACTTCACAATGGCATTAGCTGAAAATGTCTTTCCCACATTCTCAACAATATATTTGACAACCCGGTTAAACAAATCAAAATTTGCTATGTTGTGCCTCTTTGTAATATCGTTCGTAATGACAGAGTTGTAAATTCCTTCTACAATCTGATAGGCTGAACGCTCGTCAAAATTCCAGGTAGCGATAATAGGAAAGCCACCCATGCGGATATATTCATTCAAAAGTTCTCTCGCTGAAAGACCTTTCTGCTTTTTGAACTCCAAATATTCAGCAAAAGATAAAGTATAAACCGGAATGGAAATATACCTCCCTGTCAGATACGTTGAAATCTCGCTGGACATCAGTCGGGAATTAGAGCCGGTCACATAAATATCGACATCAGTATTTTCAAGCAAACTGTTCACAGCTTTTTCCCAACCGTCAATTTCCTGCACTTCATCAAGGAGAAGATAATATCGTCCGTTTCCAGTCATCTGTTCCTTAATGCCGTTATACATATCTTTATCAGTCATGTCATCATCAAAATCTTCTGAGGTATAACGCATACTGATTATGTGATTGACAGAAACACCGTTTTTCAGAAGGTCGTCCCGCAGCATTTCTAAAATGGTAGATTTTCCGCAACGGCGGATTCCGGCCAGGATTTTCACCAATGGCACATCACGATAGGTTTTCAGCAATTCCATGTACTGTGGTCTTATAATCATACTATCATCTCCTTATTCCTTACCAATAGTATGCCCAAAAACTTTGGAATATTCAATAGTTTTTTCTTTAAAACCGTAAAAACTTCTCTTTTAGTTTCACTTTTTCGGTCTATTTCCCGCTTTAAAACCAGGCTCTTTTTTCTTTTAAAAAAATATTGATGATTCATCGAGTCTGAAAAAAAGACCTCTGTCCGAAAGCCGTTGCCTTGCGGTGCGGTTTTACGGACAGAGGTTCTTTTCTTTTACTTCACCGGTTTTTCCAGTTTATTCCTGTATGCCTGTTTCTTATTCCATATTTCCCGGAAATTTCGGGATTCCGTCAAATCCCGGCTTCAAATCTTCATCTGTGGGGATATAGTCGGACATCTCGCCGTTATTGAATTTCTCATATGCTACCATATCAAAGTATCCGGTTCCGGTCAGACCAAAGAGGATGGTCTTCTCCTCTCCTGTCTCTTTACACTTCATCGCCTCATCTATCGCCACTTTGATGGCATGGCTGCTCTCCGGTGCGGGAAGGATACCTTCCACTCTCGCAAACTGTTCTGCCGCTTCAAATACAGAGGTCTGCTCCACTGCGCGCGCTTCCATATAGCCGTCTGCGTACAGCTGGGACAGTACAGAGCTCATGCCGTGATAACGGAGCCCTCCGGCATGGTTCGCGGACGGGATAAATCCGCTGCCGAGGGTATACATCTTAGCGAGCGGGCAAACCATTCCTGTATCACAGAAATCGTAAGCATAAACGCCTCTTGTAAGGCTCGGACAGGACGCCGGTTCCACTGCGATAAACTGGTAATCTGCTTCTCCGCGGAGTTTTTCACCCATGAACGGAGAAATCAGTCCTCCGAGATTGGAGCCGCCTCCCGCGCATCCGATAATGATATCCGGCTTGATATCATATTTATCCATCGCAATCTTTGTCTCCACACCGATAACCGACTGATGAAGCAATACCTGATTTAACACGCTTCCCAGCACATAACGGTATCCGGGCGTGTGTGTCGCCACTTCTACCGCCTCGGAAATCGCACAGCCAAGACTTCCTGTCGTTCCCGGATGCTCTGCAAGAATCTTTCTTCCCACTTCCGTCGTCTCAGATGGAGAAGGAGTCACATCCGCTCCGTATGTCCTCATCACTTCACGGCGGAACGGCTTCTGCTCATAGGAGCATTTTACCATATATACTTTACAGTCCAAATCCAGATACGCACATGCCATGGACAGCGCAGTTCCCCATTGTCCGGCACCTGTCTCTGTCGTCACTCCCTTTAAGCCCTGCTCTTTCGCGTAATAAGCCTGCGCAATAGCAGAATTGAGCTTATGGCTGCCACTGGTGTTGTTCCCCTCGAATTTATAGTAAATCTTTGCCGGAGTACCAAGCTTTTCTTCCAGGCAGTATGCCCGTACCAGCGGTGCAGGACGGTACATCTTGTAAAAATCACGGATTTTCTTAGGAATCTCGATATAACGGTTGTCGTTATCCAACTCCTGTTTTACCAGTTCTTCACAGAATACAACGCCTAATTCCTCGGCTGTCATTGGCTTTAATGTTCCCGGATTTAACAGCGGCGCCGGCTTATTCTTCATATCCGCGCGCACATTATACCAATCTTTTGGCATCTCACTCTCTTCCAGATAAATTTTGTAAGGGATTTTTTTCTCGCTCATCTTTCTTCTCCTTTCAAACTTTTGGGACCGGATTTTGTAATTCCACGTTTTCTCCTGGAATATTTCAAAGAATATGCCCACAAAACAAAAAACTCCTGTCCCATACAACTGTTCATTGCAGGGACAAGAGTCAGATATCAATATAAACTCCTGCGGTGCCACCCGGCTTGATGTAAAACACATCCACTCATGCATACTAACATATGCGGTCTTTGATAACGGAGCACTCTCTCCGGTTCGCCTACTGTCAGAAAAATCCATTTCAGCTCACCCTCCGAAGCCCATTCCTCTCTGCCTTTGCCTGCCGCGTTCCCACCGTCCGCAGCTCTCTGTGAGGTAAGATTTCAAAAAGTACTTGCTCTTCTTCAACGGTTTAAAGAAACTTTATCACCATTAAGAAAAATTGTCAATATTCTGAAGAATATTTTTTCACGTCCCTAAAATGAAATTTTAAATTCCACTTTCCCATATCCTTGTGGAGTTTACTTTTG
>UQKK01000024.1 GCA_900541505.1 uncultured Ruminococcus sp. | reverse complement strand
AAGAATGATGTCAGCAGAGCTGACCCGAATCCCGCGCCAAGACTCGCGGGCGAGTATTGAAAAAATAAGGAGACAAGATGCTGAAAAAAATATTACAAGGAATGGTTGTAGGAATTGCCAATATTATCCCCGGAGTGAGCGGTGGCACGATGATGGTCGCCATGGGACTCTACGACAAGCTCATTTACTCCATCACGCATTTGAAGAGTGATTTCAAGAACAGTATGAAGCTTCTGATTCCTATTTTTCTGGGAGCAGGGCTGGCTATCGTGGCGTTGTCGAGGCTGTTTGAGTTTTTATTAAACGACTACCCGATTCCCACGAACTTCGCGTTCTGCGGTCTGATTGCGGGGAGTCTGCCCTTTATCTTTAAAAAGGTGGAGGGGCACAAGGTATCCGTCGGAAAGATTATCGCTTTTCTCATCTTCTTTGCAATCGTTGTGCTCATGGCGGTGATGGGAGAGACCGGCGGAAAGAGCGCGGATGTCAGCTTCGGACTGGTGAATGTGGTAAAGCTTCTGGCGGTGGGAATCATCGCGGCGGCGACCATGGTGGTTCCCGGTGTGAGCGGCTCCATGATGCTCATGCTTCTGGGGTATTACGACACCATTATCAAGACCATCAACCGTTTTATCGATGCGCTGGTGTCCTTTGATATGGAACAGATTCTGGCAACCTGCGGGGTTTTAATTCCTTTTGGTATCGGAGTGGTGCTGGGGATTTTCCTCATTGCCAAACTGATTGAATTTATTTTCCAGAGGGCAGAGATTCATGCGTACTATGCCATCCTGGGGCTGATTATTGCCTCCCCTATTGCGATACTCTTAAAGACCGACTGGTCCGGGGCTTCTGTCCTGCTGGTAGCCGTAGGCGTTGTGACCTTCGCGGCGGGTTGGTTCGTGGCTTCTAAATTAGGCGGAGAATAGCAGACAGAGCCACGTATGCCGGAAGCTGCAGCAGACAGGAGGCATTACTGTTCGCAGGTAGCTGTGAACAGTAACAGGCGGGCCGCGTTGACAGGAGTGTGGAAACTTCGTATAATGAAGTGGGGGAAACAGAAAGGGAAGATGACAGATGATTTACGAAAATGACGAGACAAAACGAAGCAACATCTGGAAAATCGTGATGTCAGTATCCACGGTGCTGATTATCATCATCGCAGCTTTTTTTATCATAAAGATGTTTACGGCGAACCCGTTAGAAGGCAAGTGGTACAGTTCAGACAGTGATTTGACTATGGATATCAGAGGAGATACAGCGGTGTTCGAGTGGACGGCAGACTCCGATGGGGAAGCCGCAAAGATGGATGTCAAATATGAAGTTGACAAAAAATCAAAAGTCCTGATGCTCTATGTGGACGAGAGCGCAGGGGAGGATGAGGGCACGGAGGTCGAGACAGACGGGCTGCCGTATTCTCTGGATACCTCCTATGACTACAGCATTGAGCAGAATGTACTGACGCTGACGGACCGGGAGTTCGGGGAACAGATTATTTTTGAAAAGCAATAGAGTAAAAAGACAGAGTATATATGGGAGAGTTGGCGGTGCCATCGCTCCCATATCTTCTATGCAGGTGCGCCCGCGGTGCTTCTATGGCGGGAATGGCGAGGGAAAATCATAACACGCGGCGCGCAAGACGAAGTCAGAGTGCAGGACGCGCGAAAGGAGAAGGAAGATGTTGAGAAACCAGACAAAGGAAATCCGCATTGGCGACGTATGGATTGGGGGAGAACACCCGGTTGCCATACAGTCTATGACAAATACAAAGACAGAGGATGTGCAGGCGACGGTGAGCCAGATAGAGAGGCTTACAAAAGCCGGATGTGAGATTGTGCGCTGCGCGGTGCCGACTATGGAGGCGGCAGAGGCGCTTAAGGAGATTAAGAAAGCCATCCGCATCCCTCTCGTGGCGGACATTCATTTTGACTACCGCCTTGCTATTGCGGCAATCGAGAACGGCGCCGACAAAATCCGCATCAATCCCGGCAATATCGGCGGGGAGGAGAAGGTGCGCGCAGTGGTGGAAAAGGCGAAGGAGAGGAAGATTCCCATCCGTGTCGGGGTCAACAGCGGTTCCCTGGAAAAACATATCCTGGAGAAAAACGGCGGTGTGACCGCGGAGGGTATCGTGGAGAGCGCGCTGGACAAGGTACATATGATTGAGGCCATGGACTACGATAATCTGGTGGTCAGCATCAAATCCTCGGACGTGCTCATGTGTGTGAAAGCCCATGAGCTGATAGCGAAAGTATGCCCCTATCCCCTGCATGTGGGAATCACAGAGTCGGGCACGGTCTATTCCGGAAATATCAAGTCTTCAGTGGGCCTGGGTATCATTTTAAACGCGGGCATTGGAAATACCATCCGCGTGTCCCTGACCGGAGACCCGGCGGAGGAGATTAAGACTGCGAAGCTTATCTTAAAGACACTGGGGCTGCGAAAGGGCGGGATTGAAGTGGTTTCCTGTCCCACCTGCGGCAGAACGAAGATTAACCTCATCCAACTGGCGAACCAGGTGGAGGATATGGTGGCGGATATCCCGCTTGACATCAAGGTGGCAGTCATGGGATGCGTGGTGAACGGACCGGGAGAAGCAAAAGAGGCGGATATCGGTATCGCGGGCGGCATCGGGGAAGGGCTGCTCATCAAGAAGGGCGAGATTATCAGGAAGGTCAAGGAAGAGGAACTGCTTCCTACACTGCGTCAGGAGTTGTTAAATTGGAAAGAGTAAAAAGCGAAAGAGTTTTTTTTGATGTATTTCCCACCTTGAAGGTGGACGAGAATATGCAGCTGATGTTCCAGGACGTCAGAGTGGAGAAAATCACGACGAACAGCCATCGTGATTTTCTTCATGTACATATTTTCAGCCGTCATCTGATACAGAAAAAGGAAATCTGGCAGATGGAACAGCGGATTAAGGAACAGTTATTCGGTACTTCCCATGTCTCCATCCACATCGAGGAGCAGTATCAGCTGTCCGGGCAGTACAGCGCCAAAGCACTGCTCAAAGAGTACCATGACAGTATTGTGAAAGAGCTGGAGAAGGGCAGCGTCCTTGCCGCTAACATGTACCAGCAGGCAAATCTGACATTTCCTGAAGGGGAGGTATGTCTGGAGCTTTTGGACACCATTGTCTCGGAGGGAAAAAAAGAGTATCTCGTCAATTATCTGGATGAGATACTGAATCACCGTTTCCATATCACCGCAAAGGTACAGGTGTCCTACCGGGAAGCACCGGAAAAGAAGGGGCGGGAGTACGATGAGGAGCGTATCCAGCAGGAAATCAACGAAATCTTCCGCAGGCGCGCCGCTCAGACCGGAGAAGGACCGACAGAAGAAAGCAAAGCAGGAGCGGAGAGCACAGAGACCGGAAGCCACAATGGCGGTTCGGGCAGACAGGGGAACGGATCAGGGAAGAAAGATTCCGGGAAAAAGGAAGCAGGCAAAGGGGAGTTTGGCAGAAAAGAGTTCCGCAGGGATTTCAAAAAGAAAGATTTCTATCGCCCCTTAAAGCAGGGTGACGACCCGAATCTCATCTACGGAAGAAATTTCGAGGATGAGCCTATCCCGCTGGAGCAGGTTGTATCTGAGATGGGTGAAATCACCATCCACGGGAAGATTATCAGCTTTGATACCCGTGAGATTCGCAATGAGAAGACGATTATCATGTTCTCGGTGACCGATTTTACGGACACCATCACGGTAAAAATGTTCGCCAAGAATGAGCAGCTCCCGGAGCTTTTGGGTGATATCAAGAAAGGCGCTTTTGTGAAGATAAAGGGTGTCACGACCATCGACAAATTTGACGGGGAGCTGACCATCGGCTCTATCACGGGAATGAAGAAAATCGGGGATTTCACCGTGTCGAGGAAAGACTTAAGTCCTCAGAAGCGGGTGGAACTGCACTGTCATACGAAGATGAGTGACATGGACGGCGTTTCCGAGGTGAAGGACATCGTGAAGCGCGCCCATGACTGGGGACATGCGGCAATCGCCATTACAGACCACGGCGTGGCGCAGGCGTTCCCGGATGCCAACCACTATATCGAGACGCTTGACAAAGATGACCCCTTTAAAATCCTCTACGGCGTGGAAGGATACGTGGTGGATGACTTGACGGAAATCGCGGTGGGGGCGGGCGATGAGACGCTGGATGACACGTACATTGTCTTTGACCTGGAGACCACAGGGTTCAGCTCCATTAAAGATAAAATCATCGAGATTGGCGCGGTGAAGGTGGTAAACGGGGAAATCGTGGACTCCTTCAGTACGTTCGTCAATCCCAAACGTCCCATTCCCTTTGAGATTACGAAGCTTACGAGCATCACCGATGAGATGGTCATGGAGTACCCTGATATCGAGACGATTTTGCCGCAGTTTTTGGAGTTTGTCGGGGATGGGATTCTGGTGGCGCACAATGCCGGGTTCGATGTGGGCTTCATCGAGCAGAACTGCCGCTATCAGGACATAGAACCGCATTTTACCTATGTAGATACGGTGGCTCTGGCAAGAGTCCTTCTGCCAACACTGTCCAAGTATAAATTGAATGTGGTTGCCAAGGCTTTAAATATTTCCCTTGAGAACCATCACCGGGCAGTGGACGATGCGGGCGCTACGGCGGAGATTTTCGTGAAATTCGTGGAGATGCTCAAAAAGGAGAACATTACCACTTTAAAAGAGATGAACCGTTTCGGGGATATGAATCCCAACGCTATCCGCAAGCTTCCAACTTACCATATCATCATCCTTGTGAAGAATGATATTGGGCGCTATAATCTGTACCAGCTGATTTCAGAGTCGCATCTTACATACTATGGCAGGAGACCGAGGATTCCCAAGAGTCTCTTAAGCAAGTACAGAGAGGGGCTTATTATCGGAAGTGCCTGTGAGTCGGGAGAACTCTTTCAGGCAATCCTCAATAAAAAATCTGCGGAATTTATTGCCAAGCTGGCGGATTTTTATGATTATTACGAGATACAGCCTCTGGGGAACAACCGGTTCATGATTGCCAGCGACCGCCTGCCGGATGTCAACTCCGACGAGGATTTGATGGAGTTAAACCGGGAGATTGTGGAGCTGGGCGAAAAGTTCAAAAAGCCGGTGGTGGCGACCTGTGACGTGCATTTTCTGGACCCGGAGGATGAGGTGTACCGGCGCATCATCATGGCAGGAAAGGGGTTTGATGACGCGGATGTACAGCCCCCGCTTTTCCTGCGCACCACGGAGGAAATGCTGGAGGAGTTTTCCTACTTAGGGTCCGCCAAGGCGAGGGAGATTGTCATTGACAACCCCAATAAAATCGCGGATATGGTGGAAAAGATTTCCCCGGTCAACCCCAACAAATGCCCGCCGGTCATCGAAAATTCCGACCAGGAACTGAGAGATATCTGCTACAAAAAGGCGCACGAGATGTACGGGGAGGATTTGCCTATCCAGGTTTCTTCCCGTCTGGAAAAGGAGTTAAATTCCATCATCTCCAACGGGTACGCGGTCATGTATATCATCGCCCAGAAACTGGTGTGGAAGTCCAATGAGGACGGGTACCTGGTAGGCTCTCGAGGCTCTGTTGGCTCCTCCTTTGTGGCGACCATGTCGGGAATCACGGAGGTAAATCCGTTAAGTCCGCATTATTACTGCCAAGAGTGTCATTACTGTGACTTTGAGTCCGAGGAAGTGAGAAGCTACGCGGGAGGATGCGGATTTGACATGCCGGACAAGGTATGCCCCCAGTGCGGCGCGCCCCTTGTGAAGGCAGGATTCGACATCCCCTTTGAGACCTTCCTGGGATTTAAGGGGGACAAGGAGCCGGATATTGACTTGAACTTTTCCGGTGACTATCAGGCAAAGGCACATAAATATACAGAAGTGCTCTTTGGTACCGGGCATACCTTCAAGGCAGGGACCATCGGAACCCTGGCGGATAAAACGGCATACGGTTTTGTGAAAAACTACTACGAGGAGAAAGGGCAGAGAAAACGCCGCTGCGAGATTGACCGCATCACAGCGGGATGCACGGGAATCCGGCGCAGTACAGGACAGCATCCCGGCGGTATTGTTGTCCTTCCTCATGGACATAATATCAATGAGTTTACGCCCGTCCAGCATCCGGCTAACGATATGGAGACGGATATCATCACTACCCATTTTGATTATCACTCCATTGACCACAACCTGCTGAAGCTGGATATACTGGGACACGATGACCCGACTATGATTCGTACGCTGGAGGACTATATTACCTCGGATGCCATGGACAATGAGTACAATGAGGAGCACCCCTTCATTGCCACAGAGATTCCGCTGGACGATGAGAAGGTGATTTCCCTCTTTCACAATACAAGCGCGCTTGGCATCAAGCCGGAAGACATTGACGGCTGTAAGCTGGGGTGCTTAGGAATCCCGGAGTTTGGAACAGATTTTGTTATTCAGATGGTGCAGGACACTAAGCCCCAGACGCTTTCGGATTTGATTCGGATTTCCGGGCTTTCCCACGGTACCAATGTGTGGCTGGGCAACGCCCAGGAGTTGGTAAAATCCGGAAAGGCGACCATTTCCACGGCAATCTGTACGCGAGATGATATCATGATTTATCTCATCAACCAGGGAGTGGAGAGCGCTCTTGCCTTTACCATCATGGAGAGCGTGCGAAAGGGAAAAGGGCTGAAACCGGAGTGGGAAGAGGCGATGAAAGAGAAAAATGTACCCGACTGGTACATCTGGTCCTGTAAGAAAATCAGCTATATGTTCCCGAAGGCGCACGCGGCGGCGTACGTCATGATGGCATACCGCATTGCTTACTGTAAGATTAACTACCCGCTGGCATACTATGCGGCGTACTTCGGAATCCGCGCTGACGCCTTTTCCTATGAAATCATGTGTCAGGGCAAGGAAAAGTTAAATTACTATATGCAGGACTATAAGCGCAGAAGCGATTCTCTGAGCAAGAAGGAGCAGGACGTCTTAAAGGATATGAAGATTGTGCAGGAGATGTACGCCAGGGGATTCGAGTTCCTTCCCATTGACATTTACCGGGCAAAGGCAACCAAGTTCCAGATTGTTGACGGAAAACTGATGCCTTCCCTGTCCAGTATCGAAGGAATGGGAGAGAAAGCGGCAGAGGCGGTGGAGGAAGCCGCCAAAGACGGGGAGTACTTATCCCTTGACGATTTCCGCCAGCGGACAAAGGTGAGCAAGACGGTCATCGACCTGATGGCGGATTTGGGGCTCTTTGGAGACCTGCCCCAGAGCAACCAGCTGTCCCTGTTTGATTTTTAACATTTCTGTACAGAAAAGACAAGGATGTGCTATAATGGTTGCGGTAACTGCGAAACCGCGGAATAAAGACAGATGGAGGAGATGACAATGTACGATTTCGAAGAAATCAAGAAGACAGACGCCGAGATTGCGCAGGCAATCGAGGACGAAATGAGGAGACAAAATTCACACATTGAGCTGATTGCTTCCGAGAACTGGGTAAGCAAGGCAGTGATGGCAGCCATGGGAAGCCCTCTGACCAACAAGTATGCAGAAGGGTATCCGGGGAAGAGATACTATGGCGGATGCCAATGTGTGGATGTGGCGGAAAACTTTGCCAGAGAACGGGCGAAGGAATTGTTCGGCTGTGAGTATGCCAATGTACAGCCCCACTCCGGAGCACAGGCGAATATGGCAGTGATGTTTGCCATGCTGACACCGGGCGATACCGTGATGGGGATGAACTTAGACCACGGCGGGCACTTAACCCACGGTTCTCCGGTCAACATGTCCGGAAAATATTTCCATATCGTCCCCTACGGCGTCAACGATGCAGGTGTCATCGACTACGATAATGTACTGGAAATCGCGAAGGAGTGCAAGCCGAAGCTTATTATCGCGGGTGCCAGCGCTTACGCGAGGACCATTGATTTCAAACGATTCCGCGAGATTGCAGACGAGGTCGGAGCTTATCTGATGGTAGATATGGCGCATATCGCAGGTCTGGTAGCGGCAGGGCTTCATCCGAGCCCGATTCCGTACGCCCATGTGACTACAACCACGACCCACAAGACGCTGAGAGGACCGCGCGGCGGTATGATTCTCTCCAGTAATGAGATGAATGAAAAGTTCAACTTCAACAAGGCAGTATTTCCGGGCATCCAGGGCGGGCCGCTCATGCACGTCATCGCGGCGAAGGCAGTCTGCTTTAAAGAAGCGCTCACACCGGAATTTAAGACATACCAGGAGCAGGTGGTGAAGAACGCCAAAGCACTGTGCGAAGGTCTGATGAAGCGAGGCGTGAAGATTGTTTCCGGCGGCACAGACAATCATCTGATGCTGGTAGACCTGACAGAAAAGAATGTCAGCGGAAAAGAACTGGAGAAGCGTCTGGATGACGCTCACGTGACCTGCAATAAGAACACCATCCCCAACGACCCGCGCTCCCCGTTTGTTACAAGCGGCGTGCGCCTGGGAACCCCGGCGGTGACGACCAGAGGGCTGAAAGAGGACGATATGGACAAGGTGGCGGAGATTATTGCTATGGTCATCGACAGCGAGGAGAATGTGGAGAAAGCAAAGAGCATGGTGGCAGAACTGACGGAGAAATATCCGCTCTGCTAGAAATTGAGATGTATTGAACTGAGGTCAGAGTACACCTGACCGCTGGCAAAGCAAAGTTCTAAAAATAGTGCCTTAGTTTACCAGACTGAGGCACTATTTCTCAATCCGGACAGCTCCTCAGAGAGAAAGAAGAGATGACGGGAAGCAGAAGAATTTAGGAAAAGGAAAAGAATGTTTTGAGAATCGGTGAATTTGCAAAATTATTTTCAATCGAACAGCACACCGTGCGTTATTATATCAAAATCGGACTTCTGCTGCCGGAAAGCAGAAATGGACAATATCTTTTTGATTCCGATAATGTGCGGGACATGGAGTTCATTCTGAAGTTTAAGAGCATGGGTTTCTCTTTGGAAGAAATCCATGAGGTGATTTCGTTCTACCGGATTTCCAATTTTGCCAGTCAGGATGACAGAGATGCTCTTTTGGAACTGCTTCTGCACAAGAAAGAGTTACTTATAAAGAAATCAGAGAACGTGGCAGAACAAATAGAAAAGCTAAAAGACGGTATGGAAGAATTGAGAAAAAGGAGGAATTCATCTGCTATGATGAAGCCTATATCGTATGTGAGAACGGCAGGTCGAAAGGAGTCTATGAAACTCTGCCCGAGCAGTATCGGGATATTGAAGTAATTGATTATGGGAAATGTGTGATTATTCCGGGATTGTGTGATTTGCATCTCCATGCGCCGCAGTATGCTTTCCGGGGACTGGGGAGAAATATCCAGTCGGACGGATGGGGGACATGGTTTGATATCTATGCGTTTCCGGAGGAAAGTCACTACCGCGACCTGGAATACGCGCTTCGCGCGTATGGAAAATTTGTGGATGAAATATCATGTGCCGGTACAGTCTCATCTCTCGGAAGGTCTGGATGAAGTGGAGTGGGTAAAACAATTGGAGCCCGGTCTGTCTTGTTATGGGGAGGCGTACGACAGGTTTCAACTTTTCGGAAACCCGGAGCCGGCTGTCATGGCGCACTGTGTGTTTCCCAACGAAAAAGAGATAGAGCTTTTAAGGGAAAGAAATGTAACGGTCGCGCACTGTCCGGAATGCAATATGTTTGCCGCCAATATCGCTCCTATCAAGACGTATTTGGAAAATGGCATTAAAGTCGGGCTGGGAACAGATATAGCGGGAGTTGGCAGCCCGGAGATGCTTCGCGTGGTAAAACATACCATTCTGGCATCCAGAGTGAAGTGGGCAATGGATGAACGTAAAGACCCAAATGAGCAGGTGGGAGGACTTTCTTGGTCGGAGGCGTTTTACCTTGCCACGAAAGGGGGAGGCAGTTTCTTTGGAAAAGTGGGAAGTTTTGAACCGGAATATCTGTTCGACGCGGTTGTGCTGGATGATGCTTCCCTTAAGGACTTCAATGAGCGAAGCACATGCGAGAGGATAGAGCGCCTGATTCAGATTGCCGATGACAGAAATATTGTGGCGAAATATATAAATGGCAGGCACGTATATCAGCAGGCGGGATAGCCGGGATAAGAATCGTTCATGAAACAGGCTGAAATAGCCGGATGTTGGAAAAAGAGATATTTGACACATGCGAAAGAATAGACTATAATATACTTAACAAGAGAACTGGGATAGATAGATGAAGCCTATCCGTTCCGGGCAAGATGTTAAACTACGGAGAGTAGTCGCTTATCCTACCAAGATACAGGCGACTACTTTTTTCGTTTATCATAGAAGCTTTTTACAAGAGTGATGATTGCAACAATCATTAGTACAAATGTAAATAAGTCATCGTATGTAACGTACATAAGCACCACCCCTTTCGCAAGACTCCGAAACGGATGGATTCGCCCTCCCAGTTGCCTGGGTAAATATATTATTGTTAATGTGCGAATGGAAAGAATTGAAAATTTTTCTGCTGCATCAATTTTAGCACACCCTGTATATTTCGTAAAATAGTTTATCGATGGCATATGTTTTTACACAAACTCTTATAATTTGCTACTTTAACTCGTCAAAGCATTGTGTTATACTGGAAAAAGACAAACGTTTTATGCCTAAAGGAGGAAAAAGACATGATATGGGCAAAGGAAGAAACCCTGCCGCGAAGCGAGATTGAGGCAATCCAGCTTGAGAAGCTTAAAAGTACAGTTAAGTACATATACGAGCGTGTTGAGCCTTACCGCCGCAAGATGGACGAGGCGAAGGTGAAGCCGGAAGATATCACTTCTCTGGAAGATTTGCAGAAACTTCCCTTTACATATAAGGCAGATTTCAAGGATAACTACCCGGACGGGCTGTTTGCGGTGGACAAAAAGGAAATCGTGCGCTATCACGCGAGCTCCGGGACTACGGGAAAACCGACGGTGGTCGGCTATACAAGGAATGATTTGGACATGTGGCTTAACAACGTAGCGCGCATCGCCTGCATGGGCGGGGCGACCGCTGACGATGTGGCACAGATTTCTTTTGGTTACGGCACTTTTACCGGCGCACTGGGACTGCACGGAGGACTGGAGAAGATTGGAGCGTCTGTTATCCCCATGTCATCGGGAAATACGAACAAGCAGATTATGTTCCTTCAGGATATGGGTGTGACTCTGCTGGTGGCAACCCCGTCCTATGCCCTGCATCTGGGTGAGGAACTTAGAAACAGAGGGATTGACCCCTCAAAAGATTTGAAACTCCACATCGGACTCTTCGGCGGAGAGGGTATGACAGAGCCCATGAGAGAGGAAATGAAGAAGGTCTGGGGCGAGCAGTTCGTCTGTACACAGAATTATGGAATGAGCGAATTATGCGGACCGGGCGTGTCCGGGGAATGTACGGAACTGTGCGGTATGCACATCAATGAGGACTGGTTCATCCCGGAGATTATCAATCCGGAGACAGAGGAAGTGCTGCCGCCAGGTGAGACCGGGGAGCTGGTCATAACCTGTCTCGGTAAAGAGGCGCTGCCTCTCGTGCGCTACCGTACGGGCGATTTGACGAAGCTGATGTATGAGCCCTGCAAGTGCGGCAGGACCACCGTGCGTATGGCGAACCTGTCCGGACGGGCGGATGATATGCTGGTTATCCGCGGTGTCAATGTCTTCCCGACACAGATTGAGGAAGTACTCTTTAAGATAGAAGAAATCGGTCCCCACTATGAGATTCTCGTGGAGAGAAAGAACCGTCTGGATGTGATGACGATTACGGTGGAACTGGTGGATGACAGACTGCTTGACAGCTACGGGAAATTGAGTGCCCTGGAGCAGAGGATAAAGGCGGCGCTGAAATCACAGCTCGGTCTGGCAACACAGATTCGGCTGGTTGCGCCCAACTCTTTGCAGCGTTTTGAGGGCAAGGCGAAGAGAGTGACAGATTTACGAAAGGATGGACTGTAAAATGGCAGAGAAGGTAATTATGCTTGGCAATGAGGCGATTGCCAGAGGTGCGTATGAGGCGGGAGTGAAGGTTTCCTCCGCCTATCCGGGCACCCCAAGCACAGAAATCAGTGAATATCTGGTACAGTATAAAGAGGATGTCTACGAGGAGTGGGCTCCAAATGAGAAGGTTGCCGCAGAAGTGGCGGTGGGAGCCAGCTTATCCGGCGTGCGCTCCATGGCGTGTATGAAGCATGTAGGCTTGAATGTGGCGGCAGACCCGCTGTATTCCGTATCCTACATGGGGGTAAACGGCGGACTTGTCCTTGTAGTGGCGGACGACCCGGGACTTTACAGTTCCCAGAATGAACAGGATACCCGCATGGTGGCGAGAGCGGCGCAGATTCCGGTCATCGAACCGTCAGACAGCGCGGAGGCGAAAGATTTCTTCAAAGTGGCGTTTGAACTCAGTGAAAAATATGACCGCCCCTTTATCTTCCGCACAACTACAAGACTCGCACATTCCCAGGGAATCGTGGAGCTCAAAGAAAGAGAAAATGTGCCGGATAAGCCTTATGAGAAAAATATCCAGAAAAATGTCATGATGCCGGGAAATGCGAAAGGGCGTCATGTAGAGATTGAAAAGCGGAATCTGGAGCTTGCCCAGGCGGCGAATACGCTTTCCATCAACCGGGTAGAGATGAAGGATACGAAGATTGGTGTCATCACCAGCGGTATTCCTTATCAGTATGTAAAGGAAGCTTTGCCGGATGCATCGGTTTTAAAACTGGGTATGGTGAATCCTCTTCCGAGAAAGCTGATTGAAGATTTTGCCTCTAAAGTGGAGACGTTATATATCGTGGAAGAATTAGACCCCGTTATCGAGGAACAGGTGAAATCCTGGGGGATTGAGGCAATCGGAAAAGATATTTTCACCGTGCAGGGCGAATACAGTGCCAACATGCTGCGCGAGGCTATCTTAAAAGAAAATCTGGATATCAAAGAGCCGGCGCAGGCTCCGGGACGCCCGCCGATTCTCTGTCCGGGATGTCCTCACCGCAGTGCCTTCTATGTACTGAAAAAGCTGAAAATGCACGCGGCGGGGGATATCGGCTGCTATACGCTGGGGGCTGTGTCTCCGCTGGGAGTCATTGACACGACCATGTGTATGGGCTCCAGCATTTCCACCTTACATGGCATGGAGAAGGCGAAAGGCAAAGAATATATCAAGGACTGGGTGGCAGTCATCGGTGATTCCACCTTTTTACATACCGGCGTTAATTCGCTGATGAATATGGTATACAACAAGGCGACGGGAACTGTGATGATTCTGGACAATTCCACAACAGGAATGACCGGACATCAGGACCACGCGGCTACAGGAAAGACCCTCCAGGGAGAACCTACCTATGCCATCGATATCGCGGGGCTCTGCCGTGCCATGGGAATCAAAAATGTGGTGGAGGTCAATGTATTTGATATCGAACTGCTGGAGAAGACCATCAAAGAAGAAGTGGCAAAAGATGAGGTGTCCGTCATCATCACCAAGACGCCGTGCGTGCTTCTGGATAAATCAAAGAAACCTCTGTACATCGCCCATGAGGATAAGTGCAAAAAATGCGGTATGTGCATGAAACCGGGATGTCCGGCGATGACGAAGAACGAAGATGGGACCATTCATATCGATGATACGATGTGTACCGGATGCGGACTGTGCGAGTCCTTGTGCAAATTTGGTGCGATAGAACTGGTAAAGGCGGGTGAATAAAGATGGCAGGAAAAAATATCATGATAGTCGGTGTCGGCGGACAGGGTACCCTGCTCACCAGCCGGATACTGGGAGGACTTACGATTGCGGGCGGATATGATGTGAAGCTGTCCGAGGTGCACGGGATGGCGCAGAGAGGCGGAAGTGTTGTCACTTTCGTGCGCTACGGAGAAAAGGTGGCAGAGCCTATTGTGGAAGAAGGACAGGCGGATGTCATCATCGCTTTTGAACGGCTGGAGGCGCTGCGGTACGCGCATTTCTTGAAAAAAGACGGGGCGCTTATCATCAACGACTGGCGCATTGACCCCATGCCGGTGGTCATCGGAGCGGCAGAGTATCCCCAGGGCATCATCGAAAGCCTGGAGAAAGAGCATAAAGTATACAAGGTTAATGCCACCGAGGAATCCAAAAAACTGGGGAATCCGAAAGTGTTTAACCTGATTGTGCTGGGTGTTGCCGCGCAGCATATGGATTTTACAAAAGAACAGTGGTATGAGGTGATTGAGAAGACTGTGCCTCCAAAGACTATAGAAATCAATAAAAAAGCATTTGATGTGGGATATAACCTGAAATAAAAAAAGAAAGGCAGGTGAGAGGATGATAAAGCAGATTTCCGTATTTGTGGAGAACCAGCCGGGAAGTATGATGCGGGTGACCAGTGCCCTGGTTGAAGCGCACATCAATATCCGCGCAATTTCTACCTTTGATACACCGGAATTTGGAATCATGCGCCTTGTGGTGGACAAACCGGCGGAGGCAAAGGAATATCTGACAAAAGAAGGATTTGTGGTGCGTGTCAGCGATGTGATTGGAGCAGAGCTGAAGGATGAAAAGGGAAATCTAAACCAGATGTTCACCATTCTGGCGGATGGGAAGATTAATATCAACTATATTTACTCTTTTGTCATCCGTGAGGGGAAAGCGCCGGTTATGGTATTCCATACCGATGATTTTGAACACGCGGAAAAAGTCCTTAAGGCGGCAGAAGTCAGACTGGTATCAGAGGAGGACCTGTAAAAGAGGTTTGCAGAGAAAATAAGAATTACAGATAAGGAGTAAAGAGAAGATGGCAGCAGTATCATTGGAGAACTGGAAGGAGAGAATCCGGGACCCGAAAATCGAATGTATGAGCAGAGATGAGATGGCGCACATCCAGAGCGAGCGCCTCGTGGATGTGGTGGACAGAGCGTATCACAATGTAGAGTTCTACCGCAAAAAAATGGATGACCTGGGCGTGGAGCCGGGAGATATCAAGGGAATTGAGGATATCGAAAAGCTTCCGTTTACGACAAAGGAAGATTTAAGAGACAATTATCCCTTCGGACTTCTGGCAATTCCCAAAAAGGATGTGGTGCGGGTACAGGGGACTTCTGGGACTACCGGAAAACTGACCGTCATACCGTATTCCCAGAAGGATGTGGATGTGTGGGGAGAGTGTGTGGCGCGCTGTCTTACCATGGCAGGACTCACCGATGAGGATATCATCCACGTATGTTACGGATATGGGCTGTTCACCGGAGGATTGGGATTGGATTACGGCGCGAAGGCGCTGGGAGCCATGGCGATTCCTATGTCCGCGGGAAATACCAAGAGACAGATGATGTGCATGGAAGATTTGGGCGCTACCGCATTTGCCTGCACACCCTCCTATGCGCTCCATCTGGCGGAATCTATGGAGGAAGCGGGAGTTGTGGACCGTCTGAAGATTAAAGCAGGTATCCACGGAGCAGAGCCTTGGACCGTGGAGATGCGCAAGAAGATTGAGAGCATCCTGCACATCAACTGCTTTGATATCTATGGTCTGTGTGAGATTTCCGGTCCCGGTGTGGCGCAGGATTGTATCCACCACGAAGGACTGCATATCCATGCGGATTACTTCTATCCGGAAGTGTTAAACCCGGCTACCCATGCTCCGTGCGCGGATGGGGAGACAGGAGAACTGGTATTTACCACCCTGGCGAAAGAGGCCATGCCTTTGCTTCGTTACCGCACAAAGGATTTGACAAGCATGAACAGAAGCACCTGTAAATGCGGAAGAACGCTGCCCCGTATCTCCAAGTTCACAGGACGTACGGACGATATGAAGGTTATCCGCGGCGTCAATGTATTCCCGACCCAGGTTGAGACAGCTCTTCTGAGCATGGGCGGAGCTGTGGCACCTCACTATATGATGATTGTGGACAGAGAGGACAACATGGATGTACTGACTGTCATGGTAGAAGTAGATGAGAGCATGTTCTCCGATGAAATCCGTAAACTGGATGCGCTGCGCGACAAGATTGGTGCTGTATTAAAACAGGCGCTGGGTGTGTCCGCACGTGTGAAACTGGTAGAGCCAAAGACCATTCAGAGAAGCGAAGGCAAGGCAGTCCGTGTCATTGACAACCGGAATCTGTAGGAAAGGGAGGAATGTGTAATGGGTATCACAATTCAACAATTATCTGTATTTCTGGAGAACAGAGAGGGAAGGCTGGATGAGGTGCTGTCCGTGTTGGCGGGAAACGATGTCAATATTGTGGCGTTGAGTCTGGCGGATACCTCCGATTACGGTATGCTGCGCATGATTGTATCTGACCCGAATAAGGGCAAGGCGGTCTTAAAGGAGAACGGTATCACCGCCATGCTGACAGATGTGGTGGCGCTTCGTGTACCTCATGAGACAGGGTCCTTGAGCAAGGCGATGCACCAGATTGTGGAAGGGGAAGTGAACATCGAGTACATGTACGCTTTCGCAAACGGCGCGGATGCATCGGCAGTCTTAAAGTGTGACGACCCGGCAAGGGTAGTAGATATCTTGAGAGGAAGCGGTTTCGATGTGTGGGAGGCTTCCGAAGCATATGTCTCCAACATGCAGGGATAAGAATCCCCTGATGAGTCTTAGATAGAATATTGTGTCAGATTTAAGAAAAGAGCCTGCGGCGAATAAAGCCGGGGCTCTTTTTTGGAGTGCGCCCAGCGGCGCACGTTTCCGATGGGTAAAAGTTCCGAATCCGCCTAATATAGTTCTGAACATTATATAGTCTATTCATATGTTGATACGGAGTCATGTAAAACAAAATCTCCGTCCACATAAGAACGATATCCGATATGTCCTGATTCAATACTTTGAAACAATATCTCGACAGCTTTCTTTCCGATTTCCTCCAAATGAACTTGAATTGTAGACAATGGAGGTGAAAATAGACGGCGGAAAGGTGATTCATTTTGTGCAATAACTGACAGTTTTCCAGGAATAGCGATGCCAAGTTGGCGTGCTGCATCATAAACTCCGGCTGCCATAATATCAGACAGACAGATGATAGCGGAGAGTGGCGCATTGTTGCGGGTATTACAGCGGGTAAGAAATGCCTCCATGGCACCTTGATAAGTGAAGTCCCCATTCAAAATATTAACATCCTCGCATGGGATGTCATATTTTTCTAATGTAGAGCGATAGAGGTTCAGAATTGCCAAGGTTTCCGCATCTAAAGCCCGCCCAATCATGAGACCGATGTTTCGGTGACCCAACTGTATCAAAGTGGTAAGTGCCGTAACAATTCCGTTTCTGTTGATAATTACCTGGTTTATAGAACCAGTGAGCGGGGGGAAATTCACACAAACATATGGAATACGGCTATTTGCTAAAAGCTCCAGACAAGTTTGCGTATCTTTCTCTGTTAAGTACCGTGAACCAAACAAAATGATTCCTTGCTGCCCACCGCACAGTTTTAGTTGCCTCTCAAAGATTTCAAGTGTAGATAACCCAGAGGCCGGAGGAATCATTAAGTTGCAATTCCGTTCTGTTAGAGCCAGCTGAACACCAGCCAGGATTTGAGACAAAAATGCACTGGATAGAGCTGGTTCTGGTCGTGGGAATACACAGCAGATAGTACGCTGACCAGTTTGGATGATATGTCGGGATTTCTGGTACCCATACTTAGTTTGATCCAGCGCGGCTTGAATACGTTCTTTTGTGGCCATGCTAATTTTATTCGTATTGGGATAATTAATATAGTTAGATACTGTGGATTTGGATACCCCGGCTATATTTGCAATATCTTGCATGGTTATTTTATGTTGCATTGTTTACCTACCTTTTAAAAATATTTACACTTCTGTTATCTACAGAGGTGCAGACGATACAGCCTGAAATGGTGTTTCTTACCGGCATAGTGAAGTTTTTTCATGTTTAAACACTCTGCCGGAAATACTTTTTTCGTACTTTCTTTTCCATTTTACTCGCTCAACCTTTTTTTTTCAAGTAGGCTATTTAAAGAATACTATATTGTTTCTACCGAGGAATCAGGTGCTATTTGAAAAGAGGTTTGTTTAAAATGCCGATAAAAGTTGAATGTTATTGACAATCATATTTACATATGGTATAAAATAATAGTAAACATAGTAAATATATTTTTAAAAATTTACAAAACAAAAGGAGTGAAGTAAAAATGGACAAGCTACATACTGATCTTATCCTAGAGCATGCCAGATTATTGCTTCCGGATGCCTACCAACGACCTATTGCAGATGGTGCAATTGCCATTCAAAATGGTAAGATTGTCGATTATGGGACCAGCGAACAAATCAACAGTCAGTATCAAGCCCCACAGAGACTGGATATGACAGGGAAACTACTTATGCCGGGATTGGTAGACTGCCACAATCATTTGGGCAATTGGAACATGTACGCTATTACTGGATTGTTAAGTGAGCCTGTTATCAAACAACCAGACCGTCTCTTGAAGGTTATTTATCCGGCATACACGCTCATTGATGAAGTGGATAGCTACGATGTCAATATGATGGGCTATTTAAATGCTATCAAGACAGGTACTACCACTGTAGCTAATAGCTACATATGGACCGATGAAGTGGCTCGGGCTGCTGTAGACAGTGGACTGAGAGTGGATTTGGCACCCTGCATCCACCAGAGTATTGGATATCCCGATTCCAAGAGTATTGAAGATGATTTGGTTCAGGCAGAAAGCATGATTCAAAAATGGCACGGTGCCGCCGAAGGACGAATTCGCTATCGTCTCCAGCCGGAAACTTCTTATCAGTGTGAAGAATGGGTGTTTGAGGCGTGTGCCCGGTTGGCAGCTCAGTATCACGTGGGGCTTGCCACGCATATTGCTGAAGATCAGAATGCCACTGCAAAGGCTGCGCGCATTTGGCCGGAAGGTGAATTGCGAAAGCTGTATCAAACAGGTTTTATCGGACCAAATACATTACTGTATCATGGCTCTTTGCTGCGCGGTTCAGATTTGGAGCTGCTGGCATCGTCTGGTGCCGCTATTGCCCATTGCCCTATTTCAAATTTAAAACGGGGTGCTGTAGCGGCAGTTCCGGAAATGCTCCGTTTAGGCGTCCGTGTGGGCTTGGGTGTAGATTATCCGAATAACGATTTATTCAATGTAATGCGTATCGCCTCGCTGATTCATACAATCCTGCCTGAAGATCATAAAGGTCTCTCTGAAAAGGAATCTTTGTTTTTGGCTACACAAGGTGGTGCTGATGCATTGGGTATTGGTGATGAAGTGGGTTCCATTGCCGTAGGAAAAAAAGCAGACCTGATTACTCTGGATACTCATAACAACACCCGGTTGTTCCCAATCTGGGAGGAAACTGCGGTTAATATGATACGTCTTAACGGCGCTGGACAGGATGTTTCTGATGTAATAGTGGACGGGAAAATACTCATGAGAAACAAAGAAGTTTTGGTTTGTAATGAAACAGAAGTTGTACGGCGAGGATTAGAACAACAAAAGAAATTCCGTGAGCGTTATCTGCGTTATCAGGCTGAGGGCAAGCCTTTTGTGCCAATTCGCAATGAACAGCTTTTGAATATTCAGCAAAAATAGATTTTAAGAAAGAGGAGAACTAAAGATTACACGAAACTAAAAAATTGAAAACGGAGGGAAAACATGAAAGAGAAGACGAGTAAAAAGAACGGTGGTCCTATGTTGCGGCTAATCCGGGGCGTTGAGCGGGTTGGTAATAAACTGCCGCATCCAATGTACATTTTTCTATATTTGCTGCTTTTTTGTATGATTATTTCAGCTATTTGCGCTGCTTTCGGGATTTCGGTAAATTATACCTCAATAGTGGATGGTGTAACGGAAGAGAAGACAGTTGATATTATTAATTTGTTCTCTGAACAGGAGCTGCAGAACTTTTTGACTAATATTGTCAATGCGTTTAAGTCTAATTCTGTACTAATTCCCATGCTCATTTGCACTTTTTGTATTACTACGGTAGATGATACGGGATTCTTTTCTGTAGCGTTCCGTCGAATGCTTCGAGGTTCTTCGCACAAATTTGCAACCTTCATCCTGTGCTTTGTGTGCGTTTGTGCCAATATTGCGGGAGATGCCGGTGCTATCTTGGCGATATCCTGTGGTGCTATTCTTTTTAAAGCCCTGGGTCGTAACCCCTGGGTCGGCATAACCCTGGCCTACGGGTGTGTCCAAGCTGGTTACAGTGCTAACATTTTACCCTCAACGGTAGATGCGTTGTATGCGGGCATTACCGGTCCGCTGGCTGAACCGTACGGTTATGTAGTTCATCCTATGAGTAACTATATTTTTATGTTTGTTGCTACGTTTCTGTTAGCACTGGCGTTTACCTTTATAGGTGAAAAGTATTTGGTAGCCATTTTTGGTGATACGAAGCGGAATTCCTTGGCGGACAATGGGAACCTGCGAGAATCTTTCACATTAACGGAAGCAGAGAAACGAGGTCTTCATTTTGCGGGCATTGGCTTCACTGTTTACGTAGTATTGCTGATTTTGGGACTTCTTCCAGACTTTGGGATTCCTTATCTTACAGGTTTCCTGCGTGACCCTGTTACCGGCGGGCTGTTCCCAACATCACCTTTCCTCAGCGGAATGATTCCACTAATCGGTCTGTTGTTCCTGTTTATTGGTATACCGTACGGTTTCGGTTCCGGATATTTTAAATCCAAGGCGGATATCCCGTTGTTGTTACAAAAGGGTGTTACCAAAATGTCCAGCCTGATTTTAATTTTGTTTCCGTGCTCGTTGTTCATCTATCAGTTTAACCGATCGAATCTTTCCATTTTGATTTCGTCACTGGGGGAGAAATTCCTAAGCGGCATCCACCTGACAGGTTTTCCTTTGTTTTTGGTGTTTATCATTGTGGTTGCAATCGTTAATGTGTTCATGTACTCCAGTTCGGCAAAGTGGATGATTTTAGCACCTATTTTTATTCCTATGTTTACGAGTATGGGCGTTGATCCTGCTCTTACACAGTTAGCTGCCCGTATCGGTGATTCTTGTACCAATTGCCTTACGCCATTAAATGCGGCTCTGGTAGCGGTGCTGGCGTTAATGGAGCAGTATCAGGATAAATCTCTTAATCCTCAAAAGCCTGGCTTGGGTTCTGTGATTTCAGCACAGATTCCTTTAGCGATATCCAGCTTTTTGACACTGACAATTTTGTTCGCTGTTTTCTATTTTGCTGGCTTGCCGATTGGTATTGGCTAATGAGCTTTACAATTAAACTCTATTTATAGAACTTGGGTAGTCAACCCGTGGAGCCCGATAATCTTTCGTAGCTATTATCCATTAGAATGCGTTCACGGTGTAAAGGGGCTGTTGCAAAAGTAGATAGATAATCTACTTTGCAACAGCTCCACTTTTATGCCTAAAAACAGAAAACGGACCCCGTATATATCCCGTATGCTATCTTTTGCATGTTTCTTCCAGAAATCGGTACAAGTCACAAATGGATAAAAGTTCCTAATTCGCTCGTATACAAACGGGGAAATAAAATGAATATTTGTGAAAAAATAAGAAGGTGTAATGGGGGCAACATAAATGAATATTTGTAATAAAAAATATTGAAAAATGACAAAAATACAAATAAAAAATGATTATAAGTATATTAAAAATAAAAATAGTACAGAAAAAGGTTTACAAAATAAATGAAAATATGTATAATAATACCCAAGAAAAGTGCCGGCAAATTGTATCATGGAGGTAAAAAGTATGCAATTCAAGAAAATCCTTGTTGCAAACAGGGGGGAGATTGCAGTTCGGATCTTCCGTGCCTGCAGGGAGCTGGGTATAGAGACCATGGCGGTCTACGCGAAGCAGGAGGCGGATGCTTACTTCACAAAGAAGGCAGACTATGCAGTACAACTCGATGAGAAAGAAAACCCGGTGCAGTGTTATCTGGATATGGAGAACATTATCCGAATTGCAAAGGAGAACAAGGTGGATGCGGTCCATCCAGGATATGGATTCCTGGCGGAAAACGCAGATTTTGCGAGAATGTTAAGGAGAGAACATATCGCATTTATCGGACCATCCGCTGAGACAATGGAGGTGATTGGAGACAAGATAAGCGCGAAGGAAATCGCGAAGATTACAGAAGTGCCCGTTATTCCGGGAAGTGGCAGCGCAGTGAAGGATTACGAAGAAGCCAGAGCGTTCGCAGAGTCCGTGGGATACCCGGTCATTTTGAAGGCAGCATTTGGCGGAGGCGGAAGAGGGATGCGGGTCATTGACTCCGAGGAAAAGCTGGAAAAAGGATTTAAGCGGGCGGTGAGCGAAGCGAGAAAAGCCTTTGGAGACGGCACGCTGTTTGTGGAAAAATATCTTAAAAATCCTAAGCATATCGAAGTACAAATATTGGGTGACCAGTATGGGAATATCGTCCATCTGTTTGAGAGGGACTGCTCCGTGCAGAGAAGGCATCAGAAGGTGGTGGAGATTGCACCTGCTGTGGGGATTACCCAGGAACAAAGGATGGCTGTCTGCCGGGACGCAATCAAGATTGCGAGACAGGCAGGATACATAAACGCAGGGACAGTAGAGTTTTTGCTGGATGAGGGCGGCAGTCATTATTTTATTGAGGTGAACCCGCGCATCCAGGTGGAGCACACGGTGACAGAAGTTGTTACGGGCATCGATATCGTGAAAGCGCAGATTTACATTGCGCAGGGATGCGCCCTGACAGGACAGGAGATAGGGATATATGGACAGGAGTCTGTGAGTGTGCGCGGATGTGCCATCCAGTGCCGTGTGACGACAGAGGACCCTGCACTTCACTTTATTCCCGATATCGGAAATATCACAGAATATCATGCAGGCGGGGGACTGGGAGTGCGTTTCGATGAAGGCTGCTGCAGGGGAAGCGAAGTTACACCGTTCTTTGACAGTCTGCTGGTGAAGGTAATCGCCTGGGGAAGGAATTTAAAAGAGGCTTCCAAACGTGCGGACAGAGCGCTTGTGGAAATACAGATAGACGGAGTGAAAACAAATAAAGAATATTTGAGAAAAGTCATTGCCTGTCCCCGGTTTCAGGATGGGAGCTGCAATACGGGATTCATAGAAGAAAACCCACAGCTTATGGAAACACCGGGGGAAGAATCAGAGAGGTGAAACGAAAAAAACAGGTTTTCAGAGACAGGAGGATTCATATATGGAAAAATGGAGCCTTAAGTCGCCAATGCCGGGTACAGTTCTGGAAGTGATGGTAAATCCGGGGCAGAAAGTAAAACGAGGCGAGGCGCTTGTTGTTGTAGAAGCGATAAAGATGGAAAACGAACTGGTTTCGGAGCACGAAGGTGTTGTGGAGACGGTGAGTGTGAAGGAAGATGATTTTATTAATGCAGGGAATGAACTTGTAACAGTTATCTATGGAGATTAAAATATAAAGGAGGGTATCAAAAATGGGCAAGCACAACAATGCGGGTGCAGAGATGAAATTAGACAAAGAGTATGGTCTGGCACGTGTACCGATGAAGGGGCGGCAGAGACTCATTGAACCTTTGGCGGTATGGTTCGGATATGCGTTCGGACCGGTGGCAATCACATCGGCAGCCATGGTATCAGGGGCGTTTAGTTTTTCACAGATGATGCTGGTTACCTTCATCGGCTGTCTGCTGCTGGTGCTCATCAGCGGATTGATGGGGTCCATCGGACAGAGGGAAGGTATGACCTTCTCCCTGATGAGCAGATATGCGTGGGGAACAAAGGCTTACAGAATCGCGGCGCTTATCATTCCTGTGGGTCTGGTCGGATGGAGCAGTATCCACTTATTTACCGTGGGAATGTTCGTGAGCAGGATGGTGACCGGAAAGAGCGGTCTTTCACCTGTATATTACATAACGGTTATTGTCAGCCTTCTGTTCATCGGAGGTTCCGCGGTGAGAGGTATGCAGACCGTTACTTATGTAGGATTTTTCGCAGTACCCCTCATCATCGCACTTCTGCTGATTACAGGGGCGAGGTCTATGGACATTCTGGGAAGTTTTGGAGATGTCTTAAGTGCACCGGCGAACTCTCCCGGGTCACTGACAATCGCCGGGGGTGTGACGGCAATGGTTGGTTCCTTTGCCTGCGGCGCCGGAGGAGCTTCACCGGACATCCAGCGTTTCTGTAAGAAACAGTCTTATGCGTGGATTGTATCACTGGTAACATTTGCTGTGGCATACCCGTTTTTGATGTTCGTATCTTCCATTATCGCTCTGGCGACGGGAGCTTCCGCTTTTGTGGATGCTTATGAAGTACTCAATATGCTGCCAATGGGAAGTGTTGCAGTATTTTTGCTGGCGTGGTCTACCATCAACGCCGATTACTATACCTCCTCTTTATCCTTTGCCAATGCGCTGGGAATTAAGAGGGAAAAGGCGACTATCTGTATCGCTACCGTAGGCGGTGTGCTGGCGCTGCTTGGGTCCGGATTTTTCCTGGAGCAGTACCTCACAGCGATGACAGCTTTCATGGTACCTATCGTTGGAGTGGCATTTTCCGATTACTATCTGGTAAATAAAGGAAAATACCCGGAGCCGGAGTTGACTGTGTTGAAAGATACACCGATTCCCGCAGTAAAGTGGGGAGCAGTTCTCGGATACGCGGTAGGTGTGGTGACACTCTTTGTCAGCGAGAAGACTTCATTTTTGATTCCTCCCATCAATTGTCTTGTGATGACAGCACTTTTCCACTGGATTGGTTGCAAACTGTTTAAGCAGACTGTCAATTACAACGACTGGTGTGATGAAGAGGCGAGAGAGGAAGCATTTGCGGCTCCTACTTATGAGGAATTGGTAGAACAGAATGTAGCGTATGATATGGAGAAGGAGATAGGATGAGAAATTCAGGTAATTACAGACTTTGGATATGCGGTGACAGCAGCATCCTGGTAGACTACGGACAGGTTCGTTCGGTGGCATCGGGAATCAAGGCAGTCATGGTAAAAAAACTTCTGATGGATAAGAGAGTCGCGGGAATCATTGATATGATTCCCTGCAACAGCTCTCTTCTGATTCAGTTTGACCCCAGGAAGGTTGAGGTGAACAGACTGCTTGGTCAGGTGAAGAGCATAGTAGAAAAGGTGGAGAGGAACAAACGGATTCGGATTCCTTCGAGAATTATAGAAATTCCCGTGTATTTCGCGGACCCCTGGACGAAAGCTGCCATCGAAGAGTACTGCAGAGATGTGAAGCAGAAGCCCTATGATGTGGACTTTATCATTGAGCAGAACGGGCTGAAAGATTTAGATGAACTGATTCATTATATTACCACACCACAGTATATCGTGACATATTTGAGTTTTGGACCGGGGCTGCCCTCCTGTACATGTCTGGATTCCAAATATGCCCTGCATGTACCGAAATACAATCCGCCGAGGACAAAGACTCCGCCCCTGGCAATCGGCATGGGAGGCTCCAACGTTTCTCTGTATCCGCTGGGCTCTCCGGGCGGATTCCAGATGTTCGGCATTCTGGCGGCGCCGCTGCTGGAACTGAGCCAGAAATTATTTGATTTCAAAGACACCCCCGTGCTGGCGCGCGTTGGAGACCGCTTCCAGTTCAGGGCAATGGACAGGGCAGAGTACGACGAAATCAAGAAAGCGTGCGAGATGGGAACCTATCGTTATAAGATAACGGATTCTGTGTTCGATCTCGCAGAATACTGCGAAACTCAAAATGCATGATAAAGAGGAAAGGACAACGTTATGTTTAAGGTGATAAACAAGGGGCTTTTGACAACCGTTCAGGATGTGAAAGGAAGGCAGGGAGTCCAGTATCTGGGATTTCCGCCGTCGGGCGCCATGGATACACTGGCACTGACAGTCGGCAATGTCCTGGTTGGAAATGACCCCAATGAGGCAGGACTGGAGTACACATTCATGGGTCCGGAACTGCAGTTTTACGATGAAGCAGTAGTGGCGGTCACCGGGCTTCAGGTGAAGGTGTTCATCGACAATGTGGAATATCCCATGTGGGAGGCGCTCTTTGTGAAAAGAGGACAGACGCTCAAACTGGTACCGGCATCGGAAATAGGACAGTGGGGATACATTGCCATTGCCGGAGGAATCGATGTTCCGGAATACTTAGGGAGCAAGGCGACCTTCTCCTTCTGCGGTATTGGAGGATTTAACGGAAGAGCGCTGCTGGAGGGGGACGAGGTTCCCGTGGGGATACCAAAACAGCCGCTTACAGCAGGGAAAAAGCTGAAAGGACGCTACATACCGATTATCACCTCCCCCATGGTGGTGGAGCTGATGGAAGGGTATTATCAGGATTTCCTGACAGATGATGATATTGAGAGAATATTCAGCACAAACTGGAAGATACAGACCAATTCCAACCGGACAGGATACCGTATTTCAGGACCGCATATTGAATTTAGCGAAAAGGCACTCAATAAGAGTCCGGAAGCCGGGTCAGACCCCAGTAATATCTTTGATACCGGGTATCCGCCCTACGCTATCAATATGTGCGGGGATACCTCCATCATCCTGACGACAGAGGCTGTGTGCGCGGGAGGATATTTCTGCCCGTTCTGTATCCCGGTGGGAGTACAGTGGAAGATTGGACAGTGCCGGATTGGTACAGAGATACGCTTCAAGCTCATTGACATGCAGGAGGCAGACCGCCTGCGCTCAGAGTTTGATGCTTATGTGAGAGAGGACCATTATACAAAATAATGCAAAAATAATATAAAAGAAAAGGAGAGATGCGTTATGGCAAAGAGAATGGAAATCAACTGTGATATGGGAGAAAGTTTTGGAATCTACAAAATCGGGAATGATGAGGCTGTTATGCCGTATATTCCGGCTATCAATGTAGCCTGCGGATTCCATGCGGGCGACGGTGTTGTTATGAAAAAGACCGTAGAGCTGGCAAAGAAAAACGGCACGGCTGTAGGCGCGCATCCGGGATTCCCGGACCTGATGGGATTCGGACGCAGGGAGATGAACCTGACGGCAGAGCAGTGCTATGCCTATACGATTTACCAGGTAGGGGCGTTAAAGACCATGTGCGAGGTATATGATATGCCGCTGCACCATGTAAAACCACACGGCAAACTGTACGTCATGATGTCCCATGACAGAGCTCTGTCCCAGGCATTTGTGGATGCGGTATATGACATTGACCCGTCTCTGCCGATTTATCATTCCGGTTCTCTGGTAGATGCAGAGGTAGGACAGGTTGTAAAAGAAAAAGGAATGACCTATGTCCGTGAATTTAACTTTGACACAGACTACTCCGCGGACGGCGCTGTTATCACACCGAGATATCATGAGGGACAGAAGATACCGGGACCGGAGGATTTGGCAAAGAGAGCGCTGGGATTTTTGGAGACAGGGAAACTGAAAATCGGTTCCGGAGAGATTCTGGAATTTGGCTGCGATTCTATCTGTATACACGGCGACAATCCGACAGCAGTGGACAATGTAAAAGCGCTGCGCAAGGTATTGAGCGAAGCCGGATACGAGGTGGCACCTTTTTAAGAAGAATATGCGGGCTTAAGCGGGAACGTTTAGGCAAAAAGAAGCGGGGTTAGACTGGAACGAATAATTTACTCAGAAAGGACTTTGTAAGAGATGAGGAAGCCGGTTGTGGTGAGCGCGGCGGAAGCTGTGGATATGATTGAAGATGGAACAACGCTCTGCGGGATTGCGATGACACAGATTTCCGCGTGCACATCCATTTTAAAAGAGATTGAAAAGAAATTTAAGGCGGAAGGGCATCCGAGAGACCTGGTCTATGTACATACATGCGGGCAGGCATCTGAGAAATGTCCCGGAGGGCTGCAGTACATCGCCCATGAGGGGCTTTTAAGACGGGTGATTGGAGGACACTGGGGTCAGTCCTCCAATATGATGGGATTAATCATGGAAAATAAGATAGAGGCGTTCAATCTGCCACAGGGGCAGATGGCGAATCTGTTCCACAGTATGGCGCTTCGGGAACCTGCGAAAATCAGCAAGGTCGGACTGGGAACCTACATAGACCCCAGATATGAGGCGGGGGAGATGAACGAGAAGGCGAGGAAGTCTGAATTTAAGACGGTCTCCCTTATGGAATTGGACGGAGAAGAATACATCCGTTATCATCATTTTCCCATTGATACCCTTCTCATCCGCGGAACCTGCGCGGATGAGAGCGGCAATATTTCCACCAGACAGGAGGCGATGGTCCTGGAGGTACTGCCCGCTGTCATGGCGACAAAGCGGTGGGGCGGAAAGGTCATCTGCCAGGTGGAGCGGATTGTCAAGGATGGCATGATTGGAGCCAAAGAGGTGACAGTGCCGGGTGTGCTCGTGGATGCGCTGGTGGTGTGCGAAAATCCCATTGAGGACCACCGCCAGACCTATTCCTGGTACTACGACCCCACCTATTCGGGGGAGACACTGGCACCGGAACAGTCCTTTAAGCCGATTCCGAACAATGTGCGCAAGATTATCGCCAGGCGTGCCGCGGCGGAACTTGTGCCGAACCAGATTATCAACACGGGTACAGGGATACCCAATGAAAATTTCGGACCTATCATCGCGGAGGAAGGGCTTGCGGATATCGTCACTCTGACGGTGGAGTCCGGGGTGTACGGCGGAATCCCGGCAGGGACTATCGATTTCGGCATTGCCAGGAACCCGCAGGCGCTGATACCCCATGACCGCCAGTTTGAACTTTACACCGGGGCGGGGATTGATTACGCTTTCATGGGAGCCGGGCAAATGGATGAGGCAGGAAATGTCAACTCCACGAAGATGGGAGACAAATCGCCGGGGGCAGGAGGTTTTATCGACATCACGGCGAACGCAAGAAATGTGATTTTCTGCTCCACATTTACAGGCGGCGGGCTGAAGGTGGATTTTTCCGAAGATGGTCTGAAGATTCAACAAGAAGGAAAATTCAAAAAACTTGTGAAGAAAGTCCAGCAGATTTCATACAACGGCGCTATTGCCCTTGAGCGGGGACAGAATATGCTCTATGTCACAGAGAGAGCAGTCTTCCGTCTCACAAAGGAGGGTCCGGAGCTTATCGAGATTGCCAAGGGGGTTGACCTTGAGAGAGATATTCTGGACCAGATGGAATTTGTGCCGCGGATTTCAGAAGATTTGAAAGTGACCAGCACGGATTTTTACAAAGATGGGATGTGCGGACTCAGAAGATGGATTGAACGGAGTTAGAGATGTATAACGGCAGTGAATTGTGGAAAAAACGTATACCGCTTAATATGACAGAAATCATATTGGATTCCGGGAGGAAGATAGAGACTTATCCGGGGCTTCCTGCAAATCTCTACAGGGCAGTTGCCAAGTACGGGGAGTCAAGACCGGAAAAGACGGCTGTGGTGGACAGCTTCGGGCATTGCCTTACCTACCGGGGATTAAAAAACGCTGCGGATAGTTTTGCCTCTGTGCTGAAATATAAGTTCGGCGTGGTTAAGGGCAGTCATGTCGCCCTGATGATGTACAGCAGCGCGGAGTTCTGCGTGGCTTTTCTGGCATTGGTGAAACTGGGTGCGATTGCGGTTCTGCTGCCTACAAAATATAAGCAAAAAGAGATATGGTCACTGCTGGATAAATCGGATGCGCAGCATGTGATTTTGGATACCGACTACCGGGCTTATTTCGAGACGTATCAGGAGAAGGGACTCACTCTGATAGAATATCATTCCTCAAAAGAGGCGGAGATATTTGGCGGGGTGATGGAAGAAGGATATCCTGAGGCAGAGGAGAAAGGCGGATATGAGGACACTGTGGTCATGATGTTCACATCCGGGACCAGTTCTGCCAGCAAGGCGGTCATGCTCACCAATTACAGCTATATGCATGCGGCAGCTACCTACCGCAAATTATTCGACATCACAGAGAAGGATTCCACGGTGATTCCCGTGCCCATCTATATGATAACGGGACTGTCCGCCCTGTTGGGGACCATGCTTTTCTCCGGCGGGACGGTATATATGCAGCAGTTTTTTAAAGCAGAGGAAGTACTGCGATGCGTACAGGAAAAACAGGTGACTTTCCTGCACGCGGCGCCTACGGTCTACAGCCTTCTGGTGAGAGAGAGGGATAAATTTCCGAAGCTTGAGAGCCTGCGGTGTCTCGCCTGCGGCGGCGCAAGAAGCCCAAGACAGATGATAGAGAAGATACATGACTGGCTTCCGGACTGCGAATTTCGGACCGTATATGGGATGACAGAGACGGCATCCCCGGCGGCGGTCCTGCCGGAAAATGCCGCTAAGAGCCCTGAGATGGAATCAAACGGAGTGCCCATACCCGGAATGAAATTCAAAATCGTTGATGAAGAGGGTAAGGAACTGCCGACGGGAGAGTTGGGAGAACTCCTTTTGTACGGCACCAATCTGCTGGAATGTTATTACAAGATGGATACACCCCTGTACAAAGACGGATGGCTCCATACGGGCGACATGGGATATTTCACTGAGGAAGGGTACTGCTATGTGGTGGACCGCAAGAAGGATATGATAAACCGCGGAGGCGAGAAGGTGGTCAGCTCTGATGTGGAGCGGGAGCTTCTGCAGATAGACGGCGTGGAGGAAGCCGCTGTGGTGGGCATCCCCAGTGAAGTGTACGGCGAAGCGCCCGCGGCGGTCATAAGAAAGAAGGAAGGCTCTGCTTTAGATGAGCAGCAGATTCGAGACCGGCTGCGCAGGGAAATCGCGGGATATAAAGTGCCGGAGAGGATTGTGTTCGTGGAGGAGATTCCACTCACTCCCAATGGAAAATACGATAAAAAGAATATGAAAGCCCTCTTTTAGAGAGGAGTTCATGACAGGAAAAGGGTGTCACAGAATCATCTGGTCAGATGTTGAGTGACACCCTTTTCAGAATGTTTATTTTGCTGAAATTATCTAAGAATCACTGATATGCAGCGCCGCGATTGCCTGTGTGACGGACGGGAAATAGGAATGAAGCCCGGAATCTTCCGCGCTGTTTTTGGGGAAGAGATTGTTGTCGTTCATATCCACCATCTTGCTGTAGGCGCTGGGCGTTGTCCCTACCAGATTTTTGAAGGTCCGGTTGAAGTGGCTGAGATTGAGGAAGCCCACGCGGTAACAAATCTGTGAGAAACCGATATCGCTGTAAAGAATGTACTCGCACGCTTTTCGGATACGGACATAATTCAGATAATCGACGACTGTGATGCCGGTATCCTTCTTAAAGAGGGAGCACATGTAATTCCGGTTGTATTCAATATACTGCGCAATGTCATCCAGGTAGATGTGATGCATGTAATTGGTTTCAATATAGATGATGATGCTCACAACCGTATCGGAATAAGCGGATGTATCAATGAGCTCGGAATCCCTGTGTTCCGCCCCTGTATGGTCGTCCGCGATACGTGCCAGGAGCGCGCACAGAAAGTAGTTGGCGTTCCTGCGTTTTCCGGGGTCGTGGGAGAGCCCGTCCTGATGGATGAACCGAACACAGGTGCTGATGAAATCCCCCTCTTCACTGCACATGATGCCCTCTGAAAGACGTTCGCGCAGGGTGGTGTCATGGATGTTGAACTTAATCTCATAGGAGGATAGCTCCTCCACTGTCGAAATCTCCAGCCCGTGAACGGTATCGGGAGGGAGCAGGAAGCAGACGCCGGGTGTGATGTCATATTTCTTTTCACCGATAAAAAAAGTACCGGTGCCCTTCACAAAATAGAAAAGATGGTAATAGTCTTTGTGGGAATGTTTCTTGATTCCCCACCCTTCCGGAAAATCTGTAATCTCTGTCCATAAAATGGTAGTCTCTTGATTCATCGATTTCATCCTTTCATACAAAATATACAGAGTGTCTTATATATAGAATAAACTATAAATGAAAATATAGCAAGAAAATGATTTCTTGGGCGGAGAAAAGTATTGATGATATAAGGGGGTATTAAAAGGGAAAGTTAAAATATCAGAATATAGAGCAAAGATGGATTCTGTGACGTGCGCAGCGAAGAAGGCTTTCCGATGACAAAAAATGAGCCATCGCCTCGGCTTTCACAGCCTGACGACAGCTCCTTTTTAATCGTTTTTCTCTGTATTGCTTTTTAATATTAAATCCAGTCTAATTTATATATTAAAAGGTACATTAAAAATCAGATTAAAGTTTTACTACGTTTGTTGCCTGTGGTCCTTTTGCGCCTTCTGTCACTTCAAACTCGACAGCCTGACCTTCTTCCAGGGATTTGAATCCATCCATCAGCAATCCGGAGTAGTGTACGAACACGTCGTTGCCCTCGGAATCGGAGATGAATCCATAGCCCTTTTGGTTGTTAAACCATTTCACTGTACCTGTCATTTTGTTGTCCTCCATAAAAATTGAAAATAATATAGTTATGTATCGTCTGAGGTAATTCAAGCGATACGGTGTCAGTTTAGCATGTTTAACAATAAAAGTCAACGGATTTAAGAAAGGTTTCGTAAAAGTATACAAAAAGTGTCGAGACATGTATAAACGAGTGGACTATTGCCCGGAAAGTGAGGGATAGACGGCAGGGGGAAGCCCTCAGAATGTGAATGAATACTTGTGAGAGAAAATGATTGAAATTAAAAGAATATGAATGAAAATGGTTGACATTGAAAGAAAATGAGAGTATGATAGAACCATCAAAGAAAAGGAAGGTGACGATATGCTGACAGAAGAACGGTTTGCCGAAATTTTAAATATAGTAAATGCAAGGAAGTCCGTGACTGTCCAGGAACTGAAAGAGCTTTTGAACACTTCGGAATCCACCATCCGCAGAGACCTGGCGGCTCTGGATGAGAAGAAGCTCCTCATTAAGGTGCATGGGGGCGCCACAGCGCTGGGGATGGACTATACGACCACTGATGTGGCGGTGTCCTCCCGGATGGATATGAACGCCGAGGAAAAGCAGGAGATTGGAAAGTACGCGGCGCAGCTTATCAAAAAGGACGATTTTGTCTATCTGGATGCGGGAACGAGCATCGCGCATATGACAGCATATATCACACAGACGGAGGCGGTCTATGTCACCAACGGTATTGCCAACGCCAAAGAACTTTCCAAAAAGGGCTGCACGGTCTACCTGCTGGGCGGGAAGTTCAAGGCATCCACAGAGGCGGCGGTGGGGACAGAGACCATCAGAAGTTTGGAAAAATATAACTTTACCGCAGGATTTTTCGGGACCAACGGGGCGGATAAGGAGCACGGATTTACTACGCCGGACGAGAGCGAAGCGGCGACAAAAGAGGCGGCGATGAAGCACTGCAGGACATGTTATGTGCTCGCGGATTCCGAGAAGATAGGCAAGGTTTCCCCTGTCAAATTCGGAGAATTTTCGGATGCTTATATCATTACAACAGAAATTTTGGATGAAAAGCTGAAAAAAGAAAAGAATATGATTGAGGTGAAGAAAAAATGATTTATACGGTAACGTTTAACCCGTCCCTGGATTATGTGGTCCAGATTGAGGATATGGCGCTGGGGCAGATTAACCGGGCGAAGAAGGAAAATATTTATCCGGGGGGAAAGGGGAATAATGTCTCTGTCATCCTCTCCAACCTGGGATTTCAGACAGAGGCGCTGGGATTCAAAGCCGGATTCACAGGCATGGCGATGGAGCAGATGTTGGAAGAATACGGCTGTCTGACAGATTTTATCCCCTTGGAAGAAGGGCAGACACGCATCAATGTAAAAGTAAAGTCCGACGAGGAGAGCGAGATTAACGGGCAGGGACCGGCAATTCCGGATACAGCCCTCGATAAACTGTATGAGAAGCTGGACGCTCTGGTGGAAGGCGATGTGCTGGTTTTGGCAGGCAGTATTCCCAATACACTGCCGGAGGATGTATACGAACGTATCATGAGACGGCTGGAAGGAAAAGGGGTGAAGATTGCGGTCGATGCCACGGGTGATTTACTGAAAAAGGTGTTGAGATACAGACCCTTCCTTGTGAAGCCAAATAACCACGAGCTGGGAGAACTGTTCGGCGTGGAGATTCAGACAGAGGAAGAGTTGATTTATTACGCCCGGAAGCTTAAGGAGATGGGGGCAGTCAATGTGCTGGTATCTATGGCGGCAGAAGGCGCTCTTCTGGTGGCGGAGGATGACAGCGTGCGCAAAAAGAGACCGCCCAAAGGAAAGGTGGTCAACTCCGTGGGAGCCGGAGATTCGATGGTGGCAGGATTCCTGGCAGGATACTTAAACACGGGTGATTATGGAAAGGCACTGGAGTTGGGAACAGCGGCGGGGAGTGCCACGGCGTTTGTGTCCTGGCTGGCGGCGAAAAATGAGATTGTGGAGAAGCTTGAGAGACCGGCGGAGGAATATGGATTACAGGAAGGAGAAGGAAAATGAGGATAACCGATTTACTGAAACCATGCAGCATAGAGCTCCATGGAAACGCACAGTCAAAAGAGGAAGTCATCCGTCAGATGGTGGCTCTGATGGTGAAGGGCGGAAATATCCGCGATGAAGAAACATACAGAGAGGGCGTCTTTAAAAGAGAGGAAGAGGGCACCACGGGGATTGGGGAAGGCATCGCCATTCCCCACGCGAAGACCGATGCGGTGAGCGCGCCGGGGCTGGCGGCGATGGTCATCAAAGACGGGGTGAACTACGACTCTCTGGACGGGGAGCCGGTGCATCTGATTTTCCTCATCGCCGCGCCGAACACGGAGGACAACGTGCATCTGGAGGTACTGAGCCGCCTGTCCATGCTGCTGATGGACGAGAATTTCAAAAAGAATCTGCTGGAAGCTCCTACGGTGGAGGCATTTCTTCGCTGTGTGGATGAGGCGGAGAGCGGAAAGGCTGCCGCCGAGGAAGAAAAAGAACACGCGAAAGCTCCAAAAAGCGGTTATCAGGTGCTTGCCGTTACCGCGTGCCCCACAGGAATCGCGCACACCTATATGGCGGCGGAAAGCCTGGAAAATACGGCGAAAGAGATGGGGGTGAGCATCAAGGTAGAGACCAACGGCTCTGGCGGGGACAAAAATGTCCTGACCCCGGAGGAGATTGCAGGCTGCCAGTGTATTATCGTCGCGGCGGACAAGGAAGTGAAGATGGCGCGCTTTGACGGAAAGCCGGTCATTGTGACGAAAGTGGCGGACGGAATCCACAAGCCTGAGGAGCTGTTAAAGCGGGCGACAGAGGGCAGTGTGGGAATTTACCACAGCCAGGGAAACGAGAGCACAGAGAGCAGCGGCGTGGAAGAGGAAAAGTTGGGAAGAAAGATTTACAAGGCGCTCATGAACGGCGTCTCCCACATGCTGCCCTTTGTCATCGGCGGCGGTATTCTCATCGCTCTGTCCTATATTTTTGACAGCGCCAATGCGGGAACGGACGTCTTCGGAACTGGGACGGCGCTGGCGAGGTTCTTTAACCTTGTGGGAAATGTATCCTTTGGCATGATGTTCCCAATCCTGGCGGGATATATTGCCATGGCAATCGCAGACCGGCCCGCACTCATGCCCGGTATTGTGGGCGGACTTCTGGCAAAGGCGGGAACGTCCGTGACGCTTCCGGAAGAGGAGTGGATTTCCTCCGGCTTTTTCGGGGCGCTGATTGCAGGCTTTGTGGCGGGGCTTGTGATGCTGCTCATCAAGAAACTGCTGGAGAAGCTTCCCCGGGCATTGGAAGGAACGAAACCGGTTCTGCTCTATCCGTTTTTGGGAATCCTTGCCATGGGCGCTATCATGATTTTCCTCGTGAACCCTCCGGTGGGCGCCTTCAACACATGGCTGAACAACGCTCTTTCCGGCATGGGAGAGGGAAGTAAGCTGCTGCTGGGCGCTGTGTTAGGCGGCATGATGGCGATTGACTTCGGCGGTCCCTTTAACAAGGCTGCCTATGTTTTCGGCACTGCTTCCATTGCCAGCGGACAGTTTGATATCATGGCGGCAGTGATGGCAGGCGGTATGGTGCCGCCCATCGGAATCGCGCTGGCGACCACATTTTTCAGAAACCGGTTTACAAAGAATGAACAGCAGACATCGGTGACAAACTATATCATGGGACTGTCCTTCATTACGGAAGGCGCCATCCCCTTCGCGGCATCAGACCCCTTGCGCATCATCCCGCCAAGTATCGTAGGTTCTGCGGCGGCAGGTGCTTTATCTATGCTGTTTGGCTGCGCATCCAGAGCGCCTCACGGCGGAATTTTCGTCATCGGTATCATTGAAAACGCGCCTATGTTCCTGGTGAGCGTGGCGGCAGGCGCTGTGGTGGCGATGCTGGGCATTGTTTTCCTGAAAAAACCTCTGAAAGTGGAAAAAACGCAGATTGAAAATCCATAGGACATGGTATATACTTAACTCATAACGAACAAACAAGGAGGAAACGAAAAATGAAAGAATTTAAATACGTGATTACGGACCCGGAAGGAATCCACGCAAGACCGGCGGGAATCCTGGTAAAACAGGCAGCAGGATATCAGTGCGACGTGAAGATTGCAAAGGGCGATAAAAAAGCGGATGCAAAGCGAATTTTCGGTGTGATGGGGCTGGGCGTTAAGACCGGCGAGGAAGTGACCATCTCTGCGGACGGCGCTGACGAAGACAAAGCAATTGCCGAGTTAGAAGCATTCTTCAAAGAGAATTTATAATCCGCCGGGAAGCATAGCGGATGAGAAAAATATCCCGGAGCAGACAAAAGAAAGATGTCTGTCCGGGATTTTCCTTATGCGTAATGATATTTCCTGCGGTTTGCCATCAGGAATATGCAGGATACAGCAAAGGCAAGGACTTCTGCCACGGTGATGGAATACCAGATGCCGTCCAGTCCCAGAAAGACAGGGAGCGCAAGAACGGATATCACCTGAAACCCCAGTGTCCGCAAAAAAGAGATTGCCGCGGATACAGCGCCGTTATTGAGGGCGGTAAAGAATGAGGAGCAAAAAATATTCGCGCCCGCCAGGATAAAGGAAAAGGCAAACATACGGAAGGCATGTTTTGTCAGGGCGAACAATTCCACATCATATCCCACAAATATCCGGGCGAGAGGACCGGCGAGCGCCCAGGCAATGCCCATCATGGCAATTCCTGCTGCGATGACAATCAGTAAACTCTTTCTCAGCAGATTTTTCAATTCTTTATGATTCCCCGCGCCGTAGTGATAACTTATGACAGGCGCGGTTCCAATCGTATATCCGATAAAAATCGCAATGAAGATAAACTGCACATACATAATGGTGCCGTATGCCGCAACGCCATTTTCCCCTGCGAACTTCAGAAGCTGCAGATTATAAATGACACTAATCAGGGAGATAGAAATGTTGCTCATCAGCTCTGAAGAGCCATTGCCGCAGGCTTTCAGCAAAATCCTTGCGTCCATCTTGGCATGTTTAAGCTGCAGGCGGCTGCTGTTGGGGCGCATAAAATAAAGGAATGGAAGTATGCCTCCAATACATTCTCCAATGCCCGTTGCCAGCGCCGCTCCCGCTACACCCCATTTGAAAACTACGATAAACAGGGCGTCCAGAATCATATTGGTGATACCGGCTGACGCAGTGATGGCAAGACCTAGTTTCGGCTTTTCCGCTGTGGACAGAAGCGTCTGAAAGACATTCTGCAGCATGAAGGCGGTGTTGAAGAGTAAAAGTGTTCTTCCATAAACAACGCAGTCCTCTATCATGGCATCGGTCGCGCCCAGCAGATAGGAGATGGGACGCATAAAAACAATGCCTGCCAGCGAGAGCAGAATCCCTGTGATGATGGTAAGTTTGATGAGCATGGTGAAATAGTGATTTGCCCGCTCCTGATTGCCTTCTCCCAAAGTTTTGGCAATCAGGGCGCTGCCCCCGGTTCCAATCATGAATCCGACACTGCCGAGTATCATGATAAAAGGCAACACGAGGTTCACCGCCGCAAATGGCACTTTTCCCACAAAATTTGATATAAAAAAACCATCTACGACCCCATAGATTGAGGTAAATATCATCATAATAATCGGGGAGATACAAAAATAAAAAAGTGTTTTATAAGTAAAATGGCTGGATAGCTGAATTTTCATTTTCTCTTCCTCTCAAATCTGTCATATTTGCAAGATGGCAGCAGTGCCTGCTGCATTTCAAGCGGTGTTTCAACTCTCTTTTTCTGATTTTCTGCAGATGATTTCATGAAATCCTGCCTGGAGCTGCTCGCTGAAGGATTCCAGCGCGGTCACAAATTCCGGCGAAAAGTTCTGAAGGGTATTTGTGATTGCCTGCTCCTCGGCGAGATATATTTCATGAAACAGGCTGCTTGTATATGCACGGCCTTTTTCTGTGAGAATGAGTGCTTTCTCCTTCGCATGCTGTTCTCCAGTAAAAGCAATGTATCCGTCAGAAAGCAGCTTTTTGACGAGAGAGTTTATCGTAGTGCGGGGGATGAGCCACTCATCGCTGATTTCCCTTTGAGAATGTGGATGTCCGTCATCCAGCGCATAGAGGAAAATCAGGGTGTTTTCGTTAATTTGGTAATGCCTTGCCAGAAGATAGTAGGCACCGTCCATCTTATTGATGGCAAGAGTGATACGTCTCACAGTTTCATAATTCTTATCCATATTGGCAGCTCCTTTTAATACGAAATCGTATCAAACAGTATAATACGATTTCGTATTAAAGTCAACATTTAAATAAATCATTTTTCACTTGATTCTCCATGTGGAATATGCTAACATGAAAACAGAACATATGTTCTTGTTTGCGCGGTGCGGGAGGTAAGAAAGATGGAGGAAAGGCTCAGAGAATATCAGAACAGAGACAGAGGACAGCTTCTTTCAGCACAGGAAGAGAAGGGACATACTGGCGGAGGACAGCCCTTTCCGGCGCAGGAAGGAAAGGAAGAGACTGGCAGAAGAGAGTATCTTCCAACACAGAAGGGGAAGGGACATACTGGCAGCAGTCTCATATCCGGAGAGGGCGGCATGACCTTATCCATCTATGAGAAGCTTACGATTCTCTCCGATGCCGCCAAGTATGATGTGTCTTGTACCTCCAGCGGAGTGGACAGGAGCGGTGACGGGAAAGGGATGGGGAATTGCAGCAAGGCGGGCATCTGCCATAGCTTCTCCGCTGACGGGCGTTGTATCTCTCTTTTGAAGATTCTTTTTACCAATGAATGTATCTATGACTGTAAGTACTGCGTGAACCGTTCTTCTAATGATGTGGTGAGGACTTCTTTCACGCCGGATGAGGTGTGCGTGCTCACCATGGAATTTTACCGGAGGAATTATATAGAAGGACTGTTTTTAAGTTCAGGCATCTTAAAGAGTCCGAATTACACCATGGAGCTGATTTATACGACTATCTACAAGCTTCGGCATGTCCATCACTTTCAGGGGTATATCCATGTGAAGGCGATACCCGGTGCGGATGAGGAAATCATACAGCGGCTTGGTTTTCTTGCCGACCGTATGAGTGTGAATCTGGAACTTCCGACGGCGGAGGGGCTAAAGCTTTTGGCGCCCCACAAGAACCGCAGAAATATCCTGACGCCTATGCGGCTTGTGCAGAATCGGGCAAATGAGAATAAGCAGGAGATTGCCCTCTACAGAAACGCGCCGCAGTTTGTCCCCGCAGGGCAGAGTACACAGATGATTATCGGGGCAACGCCGGAGACGGATTACCAGATTTTAAATGTAGCGGAGGCGCTGTATAAGAAGTTTGAGCTAAAGCGAGTTTTTTACTCGGCTTTTGTCTCAGTGAATGAGGAATGTTCCCTTCTGCCCGCGCCTACGCAGGAGGGACCGCCCCTTTTGCGTGAGCACAGGCTTTACCAGGCGGACTGGCTGCTTCGGTTTTACCATTTTGAGGCGAAGGAACTGCTGGATGAGAAGAATCCTAATTTTAATGTGTTTTTGGACCCCAAGTGTACCTGGGCGCTGCGCCATCTGGAGTGTTTCCCGGTGGAGGTGAACCGGGCAGATTACCGGACACTGCTGAGGGTTCCGGGAATTGGCTGTAAATCTGCTTCCAGGATTGTGAAGGCGCGCAGGTTTGGCAGTCTGAAGTTCGAGGACTTGAAAAAGATGGGTGTGGTGTTAAAGCGGGCGATGTATTTTCTGACCTGCAGCGGGAAGATGATGTATCCCATGAAGATAGAGGAGGACTACATCACCCGGAATCTGCTCAATACAAAGGAACGTCTCCCACAGGGAGTGGACGGCATGACCTATCGGCAGCTCTCCTTGTTTGACGATATGGGATTTTCTCAGAATGAGGCGTGCCGTATTATCAGCCAATGATACCCTCTCTTTACAAGGGCACACACGGTCGATAAAGAGAGTGGAAAGAAACGCATTCGAGAGATATCGGAGGAGCATGATGAGAGGGGAACAAGATGGAGGTGGGAACATGAAACGGGTCTATCTGTGCCATGATACAATCACAGGGCTGTACTCTGCCATCTACGATGCCTGGATGGAAAGGCGGGATGGCGAGGCGGGCATTGCCATACAGGGGAATATGGAGGCAGAGCTGTTCTGCGAGTACAGGGAGGTGGAAGAGTCCCAGAAGAAAGCGCAGGCTGTGGAGAAGCTGATACAGAAGAATCTGGGGATGGGAGCCTACCGGGATATCTACTACGCGCTTCTCTCCGACGATGCCGGGAAGGGCACAGCGGTCTTTCAGACTATGCAGGAGGCGAGATGGCTGAAGGACAGCAGGCGGATTATGGAACATCTGGGGAATCCGGCGGTGGCAAAAGTGTTTGAACTGCGCAGGCAGGTGGCGAATGAGGCGCACTGCTTTATCGAGTTTATCCGTTTTCGGGAGTTGAAAAACAAGGTACTCTTTTCGGAAATTGCACCGAAAAACCAGGTGCTTACCTGCATAGGAGACCATTTCTCTGACCGGTTTCCTCTGGAGAATTTTCTCATCTATGATAAGACCCACCAGGTACATCTGGTACACCGGGCGGGGAGTGCCTGGGGGCTTATATGGGGTGAGGCACCGGATAAAGCAGCGGTTTCAGATGTCTCTGATAAGGAGAAAGAGTACGAGAGACTGTGGGAACGGTTTTTCCACACGATTGCCATTGAGGAGAGGAAGAATCCGGCGTGTCAGCGGAATCACCTTCCTATCCGTTATCGGGGAGATATGGTGGAATTTAAAAAGGCGTAGTCTGCGGGAAAGCATTTAGAAATTCACGGGTCGGCCGATACAAAAATCAGCGGGAAGGGATGAACCGGGGCAAGTGAAAAGCTGTGGACAGAAAACATTGGTCTATTAGGGCGAAGTAAGGTATAATAGACTGCATGGAAGAGAAAATAATCAGAATATCCGTCCGCAGTCTGGTGGAATTTATACTGCGGGAGGGAGACATCGACAATCGAATATCCGCAGGCATGGAGAAAGATGCCATGATGATGGGGAGCCGCCTGCACCGCAAGATACAGAGGCGCATGGGCTCCGATTATCATGCGGAGGTGGCGTTAAAGATACAGGTTCCCTGTGACGGATTCCTGCTGCAGGTGGAAGGCAGAGCAGACGGAATCATTTACAAGGAGGGGGCTTCGGAAGTTACGGTGGATGAGATAAAAGGCGTTCTGCGGGACCTGGAGCATCTGAAGGCGCCCGTAGGGATGCATCTGGCGCAGGCGAAATGCTACGCTTATATCTATGCGAAGCAGGCGGGACTTGAGAACATCGCAGTGCAGATGACTTACTGCCATTTGGAGACTGAGGAAATCAAGCAGTTTACAGAAGCGTATGCATATCCGGAACTGGAAGCGTGGTTTTTAAATCTGGTAAAGAAATATGAGAAATGGGCGAAATTTCAGCTGGAATGGGAGAAGGAGCGCAATGCCTCCATCCACCCCATTACCTTCCCTTTTTCTTACCGGGAGGGACAGAAGGATTTGGCTGCCAGTGTGTACCGCACCATTCTGCGGAAAAAGAAGCTGTTTATCCAGGCGCCTACGGGAGTGGGGAAGACCATGGCAACGGTATTTCCTGCTGTCAAGGCGGTGGGAGAAGGTCTGGGGGAGAAGATTTTTTATCTGACAGCAAAGACCATCACGCGGACAGTGGCAGAGCAGGCATTCCTCACATTGAAAGAACAGGGGCTAAAGTATAAGGTGCTGACTTTGACAGCAAAAGAAAAAATCTGTTTTCTGGAGGAAGCTGCCTGTAATCCGGATTCCTGCCCCTATGCAAAGGGACATTACGACCGGGTCAATGACGCGGTGTTCGCGCTTATCACCTCACAGGATACGCTGAACCGGCAGGCAGTCGAGGAACAGGCAAAAATGTACAGGGTCTGTCCTTTTGAGATGTCGCTGGATGTCTCCAACTGGGTGGACGCCGTCATCTGCGACTATAACTATGCTTTTGACCCCAACGCCCACTTGAAGCGCTTCTTTTCCGAGGGGATGAAGGGAGAGTATCTCTTTTTGATTGACGAGGCGCACAATCTGGTAGAGCGCGGGAGAGAGATGTACAGCGCTGTGCTGTATAAGGAGGACTTCCTGGAGGCAAAGAGAGCTGTACAGGGAGTGGATAAAAAGCTGGCGGGAAAGTTAGGAGAGTGCAACAAGGTATTGCTGGCGCTGAAAAAGGAATGCGAGAATTACGAGGTTTTGGAGAGCGTCTCCCACATTGCTGTGAAGCTGATGAATCTGATGTCTGAGGCGGAACGGTTTCTGGAAGAGTGCCGCGATGAGGAGAAGCGGGAAATGATTCTGGACTTGTATTTTCGGGTGAGAGATTTTGTGAACATCCATGACCTGCTGGATGAGAATTATGTGATATATACAGAGATGGAGCCAGATGGACGATTTAAGCTGAAGCTTTTCTGCGTGAATCCGGCAGCCAACCTCGCCGGTTATCTGGAGCAGGGGAACAGTACGATTTTCTTCTCGGCGACGCTGCTTCCGGTGAACTATTATAAGAAGCTGTTAAGTACAGAGACGGAAGATTATGCGGTCTACGCACAGTCTCCTTTTTCGGAGGAAAACAGGCTCCTTCTGCTGGGGACAGATGTGAGCACGAAGTACACCATGCGGGGCGCTCTTATGTATGAGAGGTTCGCGGAGTATATTTTGAACATGGCGGAAGCGCGTAAGGGAAACTATATGGTGTTTTTCCCTTCCTACCGCTTTATGGAAGATGTGCTGAAGTATTTTGCGGAAAAGACAGCAGACAGACAGGACATCGCCTGCGTGGTACAGTCCCAGTATATGAATGAGGAGGAGAGGGAAGCGTTTTTGCAGACCTTTGAAACAGACAGAGAGGAAACTCTGATTGGCTTCTGTGTGATGGGCGGGATTTTCTCGGAAGGGATAGACTTGTCCAGGGACCGGCTCATCGGAGCCGCCATCGTGGGGACCGGACTTCCGCAGGTATGCAATGAACGTGAGATATTGAAGAACTTCTTTGAGAAGCGGAACATGCAGGGATTTGATTATGCCTACCTCTATCCCGGTATGAATAAGGTCTTGCAGTCCGCGGGCAGAGTCATCCGCACCGAGGAGGACAAAGGCGTTATTCTTCTGCTGGATGACCGCTTCCTGACAAGACGCTACCAGGAGGTATTCCCCCGCGAGTGGGCGGGGTGGCGTACCTGCAGACTGGACAGCGCTAAGGAGGTTATTGAGGGGTTCTGGAAAGAGGTTTGAGATGATGCCGATAGTATGGTTTTTGGGGAAAAGGGGTAGATGAGCGGTATTCATACTGTAAAAATATTGTAAATATTTTCGTATTTGTGGAGATATGTTTTAATGTGGTATTCATTTGGGGGCGATTGTAATACTTTCCCACAAAAAACCAACAGTCATATCAATGTAAAAGTCGAGTTTGGCGAGGGAGAGGGCAAAGTGCCGCTTGATAATATCGCTAAAAGAGCAGAAGATTAAAAGCCAAAAGAATGGGTTACATACAAAATGATAAGGAGTATATAGAAGCAAACTATAGTTTTAAGATATATATCGCTTATATCGCAGAGATAAAGGGAGGTTAAGCTTGCCCATGTACGGTGAGACTAATGTAGTAGAAGAATTGAAACAAATGAGGAAGTAGTCGACAGCGGAGAAAATGGAAAACATAAAGGATGTGTTGAGACATTTTAAAGTAATAAATGTAGAGATGAGAGGTGATTAGAAATGAGAAACCATTTAGAAATACCTGCTTATAATGATATGATATGTGAACTGCTTCAGGCTATGAAAGAATTAGGCGGTTCTGGCACAATTAGAGAAATAGATGATAAAACAATTGAGATATTAGAGTTGCCAACAGAAGTGCAAGAAATCATGCATGGCAATAGCAGTAAGACAGAGGTTGAATATCGATTGGCATGGACAAGAACATATATGAAAAAAGTAGGAATCTTGGAAAACTCTTCACGAGGGATATGGTCTTTAACAGCAAAAGGGAGAGAGTTGGAAAAGATTAATCCTGATGAAGTTGTACAAAAGGTTCGTGAAATGACTTTTTTAAAAATAAAAGATGTCAATAATATAAATATCAAAGATGGGTATCTGGAAAATGATGGTGTAGATACATCAATATAAAACCAGATGCTTTTGAACGATTAACACAAAGAATATTAAGAGAATCCGGATTCATACAGGTTACAGTTACTGGAAAAACAGGCGATGGTGGAATAGATGGTATGGGAATTGTTAAGCTGAATGGTATAATTAGTTTTCACCAGTGAATGACTACATAATTGATGAGGCATGGTTTTTATCGATTTAAAAGTGATAAAGGGGCTATGAATCAAAATTTTTATAAGGAAATCAAAGAAATTTTAGTTACAGCAAGAAATAAGGTCTATTAAACAGCCAATTTTGCGATGGCTGAAGCCCACTGGAATATCGGGAAATGAATTATTGAAGAGCAAGGTGGCAATGAAAAGGCAGAGTATGGTATGGGTTTGCTAAAAGAGCTGTCAAAACAAATGACACAAGATTTCGGCAAAGGATTTACAGTAACAAATTTAAAGTATATGAGGCAGTTTTACTTGACATTTCCAAATGGTCACGCACTGCGTGACGAATTAAGTTGGACGCATTATCGGCTTATGATGAAAGTGGAAAATGATGAGATAAGAGAATTTTATATACAAGAAGCAGTAAAACCCCAATGGAGTACCAGACAACTCGAACGTCAGATAAGTTCTTTCTTTTATGAAAGGTTATTATCCAGTAAAAATAAAGAGAAAGTTGCAAAGAAAATACAGAAATTAGAGCCGGAAAAGAAACCAGAAGATGCTATCCATGCCCCGTGTGTTGGAATTTCTTAGACTGCCCCCTAATGATGATTTTTATGAAAGTGATTTAGAGCAAGCGTTAATTATACATTTGCAGAAATTCCTTTTGGAACTTGGCAGAGGTTTTTTGTTTGTCTCAAGGCAGAAAAGAATAACATTTGATGGACGTCAATTTAGAATTGACCTTGTATTTTATAATTATTTTTTAAAATGTTTCATTGCCTCAAAATATAAATTATATTATCGAGCGAGAGGGAACTATTGCGGGAATTAAATCAGGAATATCAAGGATTAGAAGCTGGTAAGGCAGGAAAAGAGGCGCACGAGCGGTAAATTTATGATGTCCAGTGGCTGCCGTCTATGTGACCTTGAGTTCGGAAATCGAAAAATGGATGTACTAAATATAGTTCGCGAAAATTACAAGGTATGTAATGAAGTCTAAATATATACCTAAGGAGGAGAACGATTATGGCAGATATCATAAAAATGCCTGCTTCAGAAATGGCACAGTCAGAGGAAACAAATGAAAGCACACTGGTGGAAATAGCAGATGGTTTGTTGTTTGATGCCCGTGCAAATATAGCGGAACAGAAATTACGGAGTGTTCCTATTGCACAGCTGGCGACGCTTGGTTCTGGTGTATCATCGCTGCTTCCAGCGCTTAGAACAGTAACGCAAACAATAACGATAAACGCAACCGGTTTTTATCAACTGGCTAATGCAGCAGTTGGAGATACGTTGAAGGTTGCTGGCAACGGTAACTTTTGGGGTGCTTTCAAAACAGCAGATGGTACTTCTAAATTTGCGCAGCTTCAATCCGCTGACCCATTGACTGCAACAACACAATCTGTTGCTGCAATCAATCCAGCAACGATGATGATGGCTGTTGCACTGTTCTCTATTGAGGAGAAGCTCGGTGAAATTGAAAAAATGCAGAAGCAGATAATTTCCTTTTTGGAAATTGAAAAGGAATCTGAAATAGAAGCAGACGTTGAAACGTTATCAGATATCATATCTAAGTATAAGCTGAATTGGGACAACAAGCACTTTGTTGCAAGTAATCATAAACTGGTTCTTGATATTCAAAGAACAGCTCGTAAGAATATGAAGGGGTATCAGAAAAAGGTTGCAGAGGTGGTTAATTCGAAAAAACTTGTAGTGGTACAAAATCAGGTGAATTCAATATTGGAGGATTTGCAGAAAAAGTTCAAATATTATAGGCTTTCTTTATATACATTCTCAATGGCTTCCATGCTGGAGATTATGCTGAGTGGCAATTTTAAAGAAGAATATATCACCGGTATTAAAGAAGAGCTTGAAAAGCAGTCATCAGTCTATAGAGATTTGTTTGGTCATTGCTCTGATTATTTGGAAAAAATAAGTGGTGTTTCTGTTGAGGCAAACGTACTTAAAGGAATCGGGACAGCAAGTAAAGCAGTTGGAAGATTTATCGGTAGAATTCCACTTGTAAAAGAAGGTCAGATTGATGAATTTTTGCAGGATGGCGGCAAACATATCAAATCTAACGCTAAAGAAATTGAGATGAGTGCAATTACTGCATTTGCAGAAATTGGCAATCCAGAAATACGCGTGTTTATAGATAAAATGGAAGATATGATTCAGATTTATAACTACACAGAGCGAATTTGCTTTGATAATAAGAATATCTATTTGATTGCAGGATAGATAAATCAAAAAGCAAATGTTAAAATGTACTCGATATGTTTTAGTGAGCCAACGGGCAGTACAGAGGTACTTCCCGTTGGTTCGAGCCACATGGAAAAGCGCTTACAAATTAGAAAGCAGCCCATAAATAATCGAAATAAATCATTTAGAAATAACTCAAAAATTCCTCCCCTGCTTTGGAGAGCGGCACCTGTTCATTGTAGGCGATGACAAGCTCCCTGCCGGGCAAGTCTTCCATCGTGTCCACGATAAAGAGCCCGGAAGTATTCCCGGCGACACAGTAATCCGGAAGAAAAGCGATGCCAAGCCCGATGCGGGCAAGGTCAATGAGCAGGTCGTTGCTGGTCAGCTCAATCTCCGGCACAAGGTCCAACTGATACTGCTGGAACAGGCGGTGAAGAAATTCATTGGTGGTACTGTTCTTATCCAGCATGAGGATAGGATAGCCGGACAGTTCCTTGAGCGTCAGCTTTTCGCCCCTTAAGTTCTTAAATGCTTCCCCGGCGATGAAGACATCGTGGAAGGATTTAATCTTGCGAATGGCAGAGACGTTGCTTAAGTAATTGTTCGGATAATTGACGACGATGAGGTCCACTTGACCGCTCTCCAAAAGTTCCACACATTTGACGGACGTCTGGTTGATGACTTTGATGTGTGCGTTGGGGAAAGATTTGTGGAACCGTTCCAGGTAGGGAACGAGGAAGTAACGGCAGATGGTGTCGCTGGCTCCGATGCGTATCTGCCCTCCTGTGGAGGCGGCATCTAAAAGCTGGGCTTCCCCGCGCTGGATGAGGTTCATGGCAGGTTCAATGTGGCGCAGGAGAATCTCGCCCTCCGGGGTGAGCTGTACGCGTTTTGTGCTTCGCAGAAACAACGTCTGGTCCAGCTTGCGCTCCAGCGTCTTGATAGACTGGCTGACAGCAGACTGGGAGATGAAGAGGAGCTTGGACGCTTCAGAAAAACTCAAGGTAGTTGCTACATAGAAAAAGACTTTGTATAATTCATAATTAATATCCATTCATTAGACCCCCTAATAAGTGTTACTTGTATTATAAGGGATATGGAAAAGAAATACAATTAGAATTGACAACAGAGAGGAAAAAGACATGAAAAAATTACACTGGTTTTTAGGAATTATCTGTTCTTTCGCGCTCATCGTTGTACTTTTAATCTCCAGCTTTGAGATTGCGATGTACGCGGACTTCGGAGTTTACGAGAAGGAGTATGAAAAATACGGAGTATTAGAGCAGCTTGACATGGAGATGGAGGATGTCATGTACGTGACTCACGAGATGATGGCATACTTAAGAGGAGACAGGGAGACACTGGAGGTCTACACGACGGTGGAGGGAAAAGAGCAGGATTTCTTTAATGAGCAGGACCGCTTACACATGGCGGAAGTAAAAGAACTCTTTATTGGCGGACTTCATATCCGCGTGGGCGCTCTTATCGTGATGGTTGTCTGCCTGATACTGCTATTTATCACAAAGGCGAAGCTTAAAATGTTGCTGTGCAGGTCTTATCAGATTGCGTTGGCAGCCGCCGGAGCCCTGACAGTGCTGCTGGGGATTGCTGCGGCGGTGGACTTCAATGCGGTGTTTGTGAAGTTTCACCATATCTTTTTTGACAATGATTTATGGCTCTTTGACCCGGCGGAGGATTATATGATACGGATGCTGCCGGAGGGACTCTTTGCGGATATGGTGGCGAGGATTGGCGTGCTGTTCATCGGCGGTCTGCTGATACTTTTGGCAGTGAGTATTTTTCTGGGCAGACATAAGAGCGGGCAGAAGATGTCTGCCTAAAGAGTGAGCGGTTTTTGGCAAAGGAAAAGTACTGCACAAAAGATTAACAATACTTATTAATTAGTTTAATTATATTAATTGTACTAATGAAGAAGGGTGTGGTAGGATAAGTATTAGGAACCTTGGTGGGATAATATACAGAAAGCCTGGAACATAGAGGAATTCATAAAAGAGTAAAGGAGAGTATGTATGAGCAGCGTAAGACGTGTGTATGTTGAGAAGAAACCGGAATTTGCCGTGCAGGCGAAGGCGCTTCGGCATGAGATTCGGCATTATCTGGGAATCTGGGGCGTGACCGGGGTAAGAGTGCTGATTCGCTATGATATTGAGAATCTTTCCGGCGAAACGTTTGAGAAAGCATGCCGGACGGTGTTTGCGGAACCGCCGGTTGATATTCTGTATGAGGAGGATTTCCCCAGACAGAGCGGCGACTATGTATTTTCTGTGGAATATTTGCCAGGACAGTTTGACCAGAGAGCGGATTCGGCGGAGCAGTGTGTGCGCTTCATCAAAGAGGACGAAGAACCGGTGATAAAGACGGCGACCACTTATGTGTTGGAGGGCGACCTTACGGAAGAAGAGATGGAAGCAGTGAAGAATCACTGTATCAATCCGGTGGATTCCAGAGAGACCGGGATGGAGAAGCCGGAAACGCTGGTGACAGTTTTTGAGGAGCCGGCGGATGTGAAGGTGTTTGACGGTTTTGCAGATATGGAAGAAGGAGCGTTAAAAGAGTTATACAACTCATTGAATCTCGCCATGACTTTCAAAGATTTCCTGCATATCCAGAACTATTACAGAGAAGAAGAGCACAGAGACCCAACTATGACGGAAATCCGCGTGTTGGATACATACTGGTCCGACCACTGCCGCCATACGACATTCTCCACAGAGTTAAAAGAAGTCACTTTTGGGGATGGAGATTATAAAGAACCTATCGTAAATACCTATGAGCAGTACAGAAAAGACCACAGCGAGATTTTCGCGGGCAGGGATGATAAGTTTATCTGCCTTATGGACCTGGCGCTGATGGCGATGCGCAAGCTGAAAAAGGAAGGGAAGCTGGCAGACCAGGAAGAGTCCGATGAAATCAACGCGTGCAGTATCGTAGTACCGATAAAAGTGGACGGCGTGGAGGAAGAGTGGCTCATCAATTTCAAAAATGAGACACACAATCACCCTACAGAGATTGAGCCTTTCGGCGGCGCGGCAACCTGCCTGGGCGGGGCAATCCGTGACCCGCTCTCCGGACGTACTTACGTGTATCAGGCGATGCGCGTGACGGGAGCCGCGGACCCAACGGTATCTGCGGACGATACATTGAAAGGGAAACTTCCCCAGAAAAAGCTGGTCCGCGAGGCGGCGCACGGCTACAGCTCTTACGGAAACCAGATTGGTCTGGCGACAGGGCTTGTAAAGGAAATCTATCACCCCAATTATGTGGCGAAACGTATGGAGATTGGAGCAGTCTTAGGCGCGGCGCCCAGACGCGCTGTCATCCGGGAGACTTCAGACCCCGGAGATATCATCATCCTTCTGGGTGGACGCACCGGACGGGATGGCTGCGGCGGAGCGACCGGTTCTTCTAAGGTACACACGGAGGAATCCATCGAGACATGCGGCGCGGAGGTACAGAAAGGAAATCCGCCCACAGAGCGTAAGATTCAGCGTCTGTTCCGCAGGGAGGAAGTCAGCCGCCTTATCAAGAAGTGCAACGATTTCGGCGCAGGCGGAGTATCTGTGGCAATCGGTGAGCTGGCGGATGGTCTGCGCGTGGACTTGGACAAGGTGCCGAAGAAATATGCGGGATTGGATGGAACAGAGATTGCCATCTCCGAATCCCAGGAGAGAATGGCAGTTGTTGTAGATAAAAAAGATGTGGAGAAGTTCTTATCTTATGCGAAAGAGGAGAACTTAGAAGCTACGGAAGTGGCAGTAGTGACAGAATCTCCGCGTCTGGTGCTGGTATGGAGAGGAAAGGAAATCGTCAATATCTCCCGTGCCTTTCTGGATACCAACGGGGCACACCAGGAGACCAGCGTGGAAGTGGAGATACCGAGACGGGATGAAAGCCTGTTTGTCAGAAAGAACGTGTTGGATGTAAGAGAAACATGGCTGGATACCATGAAGGATTTAAATGTCTGCTCCCAGAAAGGGCTTGTGGAGATGTTTGACGGTTCTATCGGAGCCGGCTCAGTCTTCATGCCTCATGGCGGAAAGTACCAGATGACAGAAACGCAGGCAATGGTGGCGAAAGTGCCTGTACAGAATGGAAAGACAGACAGTGTCTCCATGATGAGTTACGGATTTGACCCCTATCTGTCCAGTTGGAGCCCCTACCATGGCGCAGTGTACGCGGTGACGGAATCGGTGGCAAAGATTGTGGCAGCAGGCGGAGATTACAGAAAAATCCGCTTTACCTTCCAGGAATATTTCCGCAGAATGACCGAGGACCCGAAACGCTGGAGCCAGCCGTTTGCGGCGCTTCTGGGCGCCTATAACGCACAGCTTGGATTCGGGCTTCCCTCCATTGGCGGAAAGGACAGCATGTCCGGTACTTTCCAGGATATCGACGTGCCCCCGACTCTGGTTTCCTTTGCGGTGGATATGGCGCTTCAGGGCGATATCATTACGCCGGAACTGAAAAAGGCGGGCAATAAGCTGGTATGGCTGCGCACCGAGAGGGATGCGTACGACCTGCCTGTATATGACCATCTGATGGACCAGTATGGGAAGTTTACCGAGGACATCCGAAGCGGCAAGATTGTATCTGCCTACGCTCTGGACAGACACGGCGTCATCGCGGCGGTGAGCAAGATGGCATTTGGCAATGGCATGGGTCTGAAGATAGAGCACAATATCGATGAGAGAGACTTGTTCATGCCCGCATTCGGCGATATCGTGGCGGAAGTCCCGGCTGATAAAGTGGGTGATTTAAGTATCTCCTATACCGTCATCGGAGAAGTGACAGGAAATGAGATGTTTACCTACAGAGATGTGGAGATTTCCCTTGAGGAAGCAGTGAAAGCATGGACAGGAAGTATCGGAAGTGTATTTGCCACAAAATCAACGGACAACACAGAAACAATAGAGGAGAAGCTGTATCAGGCATCTGATATTCACATCTGCAGCCACAAGATTGGTCAGCCTACGGTGTTTATCCCTGTATTTCCGGGGACAAACTGCGAGTATGACAGCCAGAAGGCGTTTGAGCGCGCAGGGGCGAACGTGATTACAAGGGTATTCAGAAATCTCAGCGCAGCCGATATCCGGGAGTCTGTAAACGAGTTTGAAAAAGCTATTGAAAAAGCACAGATGATTATGTTCCCAGGCGGATTCAGCGCTGGGGATGAGCCGGATGGTTCCGCGAAGTTTTTCGCTACTGCCTTCCAGAATGAGAAGATGAAAGAGGCAGTGGAAAAACTACTTAATGAAAGAGATGGACTTGCACTGGGGATTTGCAACGGTTTCCAGGCGCTCATCAAGCTGGGATTAGTTCCCTACGGAAAGATATGCGGGCAGACAGAAGATTCTCCGACCCTGACTTATAACACCATAGGACGCCACATCTCAAAGATGGTCTACACTAAAGTTGTAACCAATAAGTCACCCTGGCTTATGAAGGCAGAGCTTGGCGGAGTCTACACAAATCCGGCATCACACGGGGAAGGAAGATTTGTTGCCAGTGAGGCGTGGTTAAAGAAACTGTTTGAAAACGGACAGGTGGCGACACAGTACTGTGACCTGGACGGAAAAATCAGTATGGACGAGACATGGAATGTCAACGGCTCCTACTGCGCGATTGAGGGTATCACAAGTCCTGACGGAAGAGTGCTCGGCAAGATGGCACATTCCGAGAGACGAGGAGATGGAGTAGCCATCAATATTTATGGCGAGCAGGATATGAAGATATTTGAGTCCGGCGTGGCATATTTCAGATAGAAAACGCTTCTGACAGAGGGTTTCAGGACAGGCGGGGTATACATCTTTTCCCGGAAAAGGGGAGACAAAAAGATGGGATGTATGCTCCGGTCCTCTCTCCAAAGGCGACTTTTAAAGCTTTGGATTTCATCACAGTCTGCGTAATAGATGAACTGTGACAATTGTTTGAAAAATTTTAAAAATTTGTTTTAAAAAAGTGTTGACATTTGACGGAATATGATAGTATAATAGCAAAGCAGGTTGCGGGTGGCAAAAACATCCAGACCTACAGAAATAGTATTATGGGGTCTTAGCTCAGCTGGGAGAGCATCTGCCTTACAAGCAGAGGGTCATAGGT